>NZ_JALKAQ010000020.1 GCF_023016065.1 Marinobacter sp. S0848L
GTGGCACTTGCCCATGTGAGAGTAGGTCATCGTCAGACGCCTAATACCGAAAACCCCAGCTTCGTAAGAGGCTGGGGTTTTTTTCATTTCTGGCTGCTGAATTTATGAACAACCGCACAGTGTCAGTGGCAAATTTTAGTTAACATTTCTACCTAGTTGGCCAAAAAATAATAAGAGCCAACCTCAGAGACACTCATTAGTCAGTCCATATCGCCTCCAATAACAAAGATTCCTGGTAGGTTTGGCTATGAGTATCAAAAAAAGAGTATTGCTCTTGGCATGCGCCATGGGTATGCCGGTTGTCTCGGTTGCAGGCCTTTGTTTCTATTGACCGCCAATATCACCCTGATCCCGCCGAAAACACCTCCTATACCTGTATCAATATGGGTATGGATATAGAGGTTCAAACCAATATTGACGTTCTGGAAGTTGGCCGTTACAAGCGAGCCGGCGAAAAGTCTGGATCAGCCGACCTTCTTATCGAGAACTTCGCTCTCGGCTATATTAATAATCAGACCTTTGTGTACGGCGAAGGGACCACGATTGGTGAATTGGATCCGGTGCGTGCTGAGTATGCGGGTATCCCAAATGGCGAACAGATCGTTATTAAAGATGTTGATGCCTCAACGCGTGCCCTGTTGAAAGTGATACGTGGTACTTCTAGTTCCGAGATTACTTTGCCCAGCTGCAATGAGTGGTATCAATCGTGCACTTTTGCCGGCCGAGGAAATGTTGAAATTGAGGTGCAGAGTTGTGAGGCACTCGGAATTGACGTTTGTTTCAAGCTCGATAATTACAACAGCTTGCCCATTGGTGAAGTCACTAAATTTTCTGACAAAGACTCCCGGTTGACGGGAATGACATTGGCGTTCCGGGTTCTGCGGTACTGGAATTCTCCGCACCCTCGAAGGTATCTGAGTCGGATGGGTTTGATTGTCTTTCAAGTGCTGCGGTATCAGGGTCAGGCACCTGTTCTAGCCGCCCCGCCAATTTGAATATACACGCCCCCAGTGCCGTGATCGACGGCAGCTATATACGAATTTGGGGTGACAGTGATCGGCGGCAGATGGCGGGTAAATTCAAGTTCAACTTCTACTCATCGGAAATGACCATCAATACGTGTTCCCATGACGGCAGCGCTTGCGGGTCCAAGATCACAATGTCGGACTTTGTCTTGGAGCTAGCTATGGGAAACAGTCTTCAGCCGTTGCTTTTTGATGTCGACGGGACGGGTAATTTTCTGTTGGAAATTGACACGATGGCAGCTCCTCCCGGCGGCTCGGTTGCTGACAACGGCTTGAGGAATGGGAGCGATGCAGCAACATGGGACTTCTACAACAATTACTACTCGAGTTCGGAGTACAAAAGTAATGTCAGCATAGGAAACTTCAGTGTCAACGCCCGTGATTTTGGCTCCGCACGCATTGAAGGAATGATCGTCCAGCACCTGAAAATCCAAACCAAGGACTTAGGGCAATGAGCAAATCCATGTTGAATCTGGCGGTAGCGTACCTGTCGATAGCGTTTCCCTGTCTGGCGCTGGCTGATATGGCGATTTTGGAGGATCAGGCGTTATCTGAGGTTTCGGGGCAAGGTGGGATTTATCTGTCCGGTGACATGAGCATCAACGAAGTCGGCGGGCCGATCGAAAATGCCTACTTTGGACAATGTGGTGACCCGCTCAAAAAGTGTGGTGCCCGAGCAGCGTTCAGTCTGAAGGAGGACGGTGGGTGGGTCGTTTTGGATGACCTGCGTGTGAAGTTTTCGTTTGAAGGTCTGACGCTGAAAGTTCGGTCAATCAATGCGGGCTTCGGCAGTGATGGTGCGTTATTTAACCGCGATGTGAAAGAAGTGGGGCTGCCGGATACCGTCAGGTATTCCGATGTACGATTCAAGCTCGCAACAAGCAGCACGGCCAGGCCGACGGATCCGGGGTTTCAGCAGACCGATATCTGGGCATTCGAAATGCGGGGCGATGTTGTAATGCAGGGGACTTGCTCATTTTCCCTGATGGCAATCCATAGCAAGGAGTTTTTATGAATACTCCCTTTACCCGAATTTCGAACCTGTTTCCCTCGCTGTTCAAGGTTGGGTTGTTTTCGGCGCTTTCCATCGAGCACGCATTGATGTGACTGCCGGTGCAGGCCTTAATCTCGACTATCTGGTGGAAGACCGCCGTATCGAATTTGCCGACGTGCGCCTTGCAGGAGCACCCGGCGTCAGTATGGGCGGTTTGTTTTTAGATCACTCGGTGGATGGCTATTTCAGGTTGAGGTCTGGTGGTGCAGTCGGGGGCGAAGGGTATACATTCGACACAGCGTATACCATGACAGGGGGGCGGCTTGGGTACCGAACCAATGGCAGTGCAGTGTTTCTAGACGATGTCACCATGAATTTTGAAGCACTGGGGGTTACGTTAGATATGGTCGGCAACACGCTTCAGGTTGCTGCGCCGCGTGTGACCGGAGACTGGTCCGCGGGGGCTATTCGATATAGTGACGATCCCGCGTTCCACGGCAGGAGTCATGGCTCGTTATGGAAACCGGTGAAGCTTGGAGCACTCTGGATGTTGGAAATGTCCGGGTCGGGACTGCTGATAATGGCAAGAGTTTCGGCCGTTTGCGGCTGGAGAGCTTTGAGAAAGGGAGCACGATGGTGATCGCTCCGGGAGGCGCCGGAAGTGTATGTGTTGGCGGGTCTGGTTCTTCGTCTATGGCCTGTAGTGCTTCGGGAGGAGTATGGGAAGAGCGTGGCGAGCAAGGGGTTTCAATCGGAATGAAGAAAATCCTCGCACGTGCTGAGGGGCTCGGAAAACGCAACGCTATTTTGTGGGAGACGAACCGAACATTGGACGGTCAGGGGCAGGGGATAAACGGCTCCGGCACCGGGGCGTTATAGGTGTTCGCGGCGATGAAAAAAAATCATCGATTCAGGCGCGCAGCAGGGCTATCGCTATGTAACAACGACCACGGCGGCCGACAGGCTCAATCGCCCGCTTGGCTTCGCAGTAAAAGCCGAGGCGGAATTGACAAGAAGGGCAGCCAGCGCGCTGTCCTTTTTGTTTTTTGTTGCTTGCTAGTGTTTAATTCCGCTCAGTCATTTCCTATCTGGAACCCGTTCGATGAAGCCGAATCCTTTGTTAGACCTACTTAGTGACCATCGCATCCATTCTGGCGAATCGCTGGCCAAGCAGTTAGGTGTCTCGCGCACCGCGGTCTGGAAGCAGATAAGAAAAGTGGAGGCCGAGGGCATAGAAATAAAAACCATCAGAGGCCAGGGCTATCAGTTGGTGACCGCACTGGATCTGCTGGACCGACAAAAGATTGTCGCGAAACTGGTGGGCGCCTGTTCTGATGAGGTGGATGTGGTGGTGCTCAAAGAGGTGGATTCAACAAATGCTGAGGTGGCTCGGCGTTTGTCAGGTTCCGAAGCTGCTATGCCGGTTGTACTGGCCGATGCTCAAACCGAGGGGCGGGGGCGGCGTGGCCGAAATTGGTCGAGCCCAAAAGGCCAAAATTTGTATATGAGCATGGGGCTAACGCTTCGGGGCGGATTTGAGGGATTAAGTGGCCTGAGCCTGGTCCTGGGAGTCGCGGTGGTCAGGGCATTGGGCGCTTTGGGGGTGACGGGCGCCGGGTTGAAGTGGCCTAACGATTTGTATGCAGGTGGAAAGAAATTCGGCGGCATTTTGGTTGAAATACAGGGAGAGCTGCAGGAGGGGCAGGTCCAGGTTATCGCCGGTTTGGGGATAAATGTGCATATGACAGCGGCCGACGATGTGGACCAGCCTTGGACCAGTCTCGCCAAACACTGGCCAGACCATGGATGGGTGCGAAATGATCTGGCTGCTTCGGTGATTGTTGAGGTGGCAAAAGTAATGGAGCAGTTTCAGCGGGGCGGCTTTTCCGAATTCAGAGACGAGTGGCAAAGGCGCGACATTTTTCACGGACAACCTTTGGCGGCAAAAGATGGGGCGCTTGCAGGGATTGGAGCTGGCGTTGATGCGGGCGGGAATTACCTGCTTGATACGGATGACGGACAGTTGTCAGTGATGGCGGGTGATATCAGCTTGCGGGTGACGGAGTGATCCTCTTTATCGATTTCGGAAACACCCGGGCCAAATGGCGTTTGATGCGCGGTTCTGAGCGAATTTATGGTGGTGTTGCAGATTTGACCGTGCCGGAACCATTTCATTCCTTGCAAAAATACGCAGGGGAGGTGGTTTGTGTCTGTGTTTCAACGGTAGCTTCGGAAGCAAATCGAAACATATTGGAAGCGGCCATTGCCAGGGTGACCGCAGCGCCGGTTAGATTCTATTGGAGCGAATCAGAGCGTGATGGCTTAAAGAATTCCTATCAGGATGTGTCGAAAATGGGCGCGGATCGTTGGCATGCCATGGTTGCCGCCTGGGGCCGTTTTAGGGCCGGTTGCGCGATTGTTGATGCAGGTAGCGCTGTTACCGTTGACTATATCGATGATCGCGGACACCACATCGGCGGCTTTATCCTGCCGGGCTTGAGAATGATGCGTCGTAGTTTGAAGTTGGACGCGGCGAGAATTGGCTTCGACGCAGATGAGCAGCTCGATACCCGGCCGGGGAAAACAACGGGAGAATGTGCCAACCACGGGCTCGCTTGGCTGACTGAAGGCGTTGTGCGCCAAACCCATCGCGATGTTGCGACATATGAATTGCAGCATGTGCTGGTTACAGGGGGGGACGCCCAACGTTTTATCGGACTGGGTTTGCAGGCTGAATACTGCCCGGAGCTTGTTCTCGACGGCTTGAATCGGGTCGCTGCACAGGATGGCTTGGTATGAAGTGGTTGGCGTTGTGTTTGGTTGTGCTTAACCTCGCCCTCTGGATTTTGCCAGAGCGGCTGGCCTTGCCGTCCGTTGCCTCCGTGTCGGCCGGTGGGTTGCCCCGGGTTGCAAGCCTTAAAGCCGGGGCAGAGGCCTTTACCAAGAATGTTCACCCGTATGTGTGTCTGTCCGTAGGGTGGTTCAATTCACCTGCTGTGGCACACGCCCTCGCCCGGAAGGCGGGCGTCGAATCACGGGTTGAGTCCCGAGCGATCGCGCTGGCGCCTTTGCATTGGGTGTTGGTGCCGCCCCAGTCTGCATCGGCTGCGAAACAACAAGCAAGTGCGCTGCGAGCCGCCGGTGCCGATGTATATATTGTTACCAGGGGACAGTACAAAAATGCGATTTCATTGGGGATGTTCGAGTCATTCGAGGCTGCCCAAAAGCTGGCTGAAGAAAAAAAATCGGAAAATGTGAGTGTAAGGCTGGCCAAGTTCCCTCGTAATCGGATAGGATACGCGCTCGCTTTTAAAGTTGAATCACTTAGGGAAACCGAAGTGCTTCAAGCGGTTGAAGCGGATTTTGATGAAAGTTTCGATTTCGTCGAACGTAATGCTTGCGAAGGTGTTGCAACATCAGAAAAAAATCCGTAATATACCGCCCTCGCTGAACGAGCGAATGTGAGCTGGCGTAGCTCAGTTGGTAGAGCAGCTGACTTGTAATCAGCAGGTCGGGGGTTCGATTCCGTCCGCCAGCTCCACTTTTTAGTTTTGCGCAGATCCGCGATGCGGGTTTGTTTTGGAGGGGTTCCCGAGTGGCCAAAGGGATCAGACTGTAAATCTGACGCGAAAGCTTCGCTGGTTCGAATCCAGCCCCCTCCACCACTTATTGCTCGCGGGCATCGTATAGTGGCTATTACCTCAGCCTTCCAAGCTGATGACGCGGGTTCGATTCCCGCTGCCCGCTCCAATTTAGTTTTCGCTCATGTAGCTCAGTCGGTAGAGCACATCCTTGGTAAGGATGAGGTCACCGGTTCAATTCCGGTCATGAGCTCCACTTTTATTTCCGGTCAACGTTACGATCCTGGTTGATTAGGGGGATTGGTCGAATGTCTAAAGAAAAATTTGAACGTAGTAAACCGCACGTTAACGTCGGCACCATCGGTCACGTTGACCATGGTAAGACCACTCTGACCGCTGCTCTG
>NZ_JALKAQ010000021.1 GCF_023016065.1 Marinobacter sp. S0848L
TAAAAGTTCATGAGTCTTCTCCCTTGTAGTGCTTGGTCGCCTTCCAGCTTAGCGGGTAACCGCCGGGCTGGGGAGAAGGCTCAATCAGTATCAAGACGGTCAACCGGACACCAAAAGCTTTCTGCTTTTGGTTCCCTCCGCTGGCGCTCCGGTGCCGGTTACCTAAGCGTTAAAGCGAAAAGGAGCGTTCAGTGTCGAAGAACGATTTGTCCAAACACCTCCCCGAAGGTGTTACCTGGATCAAAGCTGCTGTCGCAGCTATCCCGATGGTTGGGGGAGCCCTTGGTCATTTAATCTTTGATAAAGCCGACGCGATCCGTTTGCGCAATATAGAAACAGCACTAGCAGCATTGGCTGAGCAACTTAAAGCGATAGAAGCTGAAAGTCTGAATAAGTCTTGGTTTGAGTCAGAGGAAGCGTTAGCTGCATTCAAAATGATGGCAGATGAGGTTTCTTATGAGCCTGATCCCAAAAAAGTTAATGATCTTGGCTATATTGTTGCCGTCTGCGGCTCGAACGAGCATGTTGAGGATGACAAAAAACTTGCCGTGTTGGAGCATTTATCAAAGCTTTCGCACACTCAGCTTAGGATTCTGTCAGTCATTGCCACTCTGCCGCGTCAGGAAAAGACTATTTCAACGGGTGGGTTAGAGCAGCAGGCAAACGCTATCTGGTTCAGCGACATTGCGAGCACATTACAAGCGGGGCCTTCATTCTGGGATGGGACCCTAATGCTTGTCGAAGAGCTTGAACTACTGGAGTCATACAATGCTGTGCGCCAAATCCAGCTAATGGGCCCGTCGGAAAGAGCGTACGAATTAACGGCGTTAGGTCGCAGAGCTGCCTCATACCTGCATACTGCGCAGCTTTAACAAGGCCAGGCACGGCGACGCCTTTTTCGTTGCGGCTTCGCCTCCACTACAAAGCCGCGCATGCTGGCAGCGTTAATTAAGAAAGGTACGAAAATTGAAGAAATGGCAAAAACTGGAGTTATGGGGAATGGGGCTAGTCTTAGCTAGCGTTCTTCTTCAGTTTCTTATTTTTGTTTCAATAGAACAGAGTAAACGAGATTCTGATGATCATGTCTTGGAATTGCGCCTGAACAGTATCTATCACTACCTGAGGAGTGGTAAAGAATATAATCCATCATGGGAGGATATAGAAGAACACGTGAAAGGTCCGAGTGTTGAAGGAGATAGCCACTGGCGGTTTGATGAGGCTCATATTTTTTTTAGTGCATTAGCTATCCTGTTTTTTATCGCCGGCTCTGGTATTGGATTATGGGGTCGATATTGTGAACATGCTGAGAACAATATTAACCAGTGACTGTGGTGTCAATTCTATAAATTAAGCCATTTCACCCCGCCATGATTCCTGGTTTTTGATCATGGTATTGAGCACCACAATCATCTTTCTCATGCAGGCGATGAGGGCGACTTTCGGGATCTTTCCCTGGGCCTTCAGGCGTTCATAAAAGCGTTTGAACACCGGGTTGCACTGGATGGATGAGAGCATGGCCATGAACATCACGGTGCGGACTCTGTGGCGGCCACCTCGTATCCTTCGTTTGCCATTGAGCTTGCCACTGTCTCGGTTGATGGGCGCTACGCCGACAAGCGCCGCGATCTCCTTGCGGTTCAGTGATCCGAGTTCTGGGAGTTCACTCAGGAAGGTGTAGGCGAGCACTTTTCCAACGCCAGGCACGCTGGTCATGATCTCCATTTTGGTACGCCACTGATCCACTTTGGCCACCTCTTGCTCAATCTGCCGGGTGACTGTTTCAATCTGGCTCTGGAGCATTCTGAGCATACTTTTGATCGACCGGTGAAGGGATTTCGGCAAGATCTGGAGACGGTTTTTCTCCATGGTGGACATTTCCAGAAGCTGAGAACGTCTGACCAGTAAGTCCTTAATCTTCTGGGAGGTTTTGTCGGGAATAGGCTTGATCTCGGGTTTCAATGTGGCGGCGTATTGCGCAATGACCTGGGCATCAATGCGGTCGGTTTTGGCGAGCACGCCGATGGCCTGGGCGTAGCGTCGGACACTGATGGGATTGACCACTATGATGGGCAAATCAGCCTGATCGCAGGCTTGAACCAGCGCATGTTCGTACCGCCCCGAGGCTTCTACGACGATGCGTTCGATCGCGTAATTTTTGAGGATACGGACAAAGCGGCGAATATGCGCTTCGGTATTTGGGATGGTGTAGAACTGCCCGGAAGGATGAAGTGCGATGTCCAGATTGGCTTTACCGACATCGACACCGACATTGACTGGGGTTTGGATTTCCGTGTTGTTCATAATAAGCTGACTCTGCCTTGCTATACGGGCTCGAGGCCCCGATGACTGTTCGAGTTATCGCTTGAGAGTCATGCAGCGCTACACACTGGTTATCGGTCTCTCGACAGAGGAGCCGGTCAAGCATCGAGCTGCTGCATGAAGGCCCCAGCGGCCACTGGGGGTGGGCCTCAATTTACCCAAACACGGCAGAAATTATCCATACAAGTCACGTAAGGCGGACGCGTGAGACGCGCCGCTTCGTTTTCGCGTTATGTGTTCAGGGATGATTCTAGATTGTGAAGTTTTGTCCGGACTGTGGAAAAGAACTCAGAGAAGTTAAAGTGCCCAGCTACGCTTGGGTGCGGTGTTTCGATTGCGCCGCGGAGTGCGGTACGGTCTATATTCAAGTGGTTGATGTTCGGAATGCATATCCACTGGTCGCTACTTATCCAAAAATTCCGCAGCTTTTGAATGAGTTGCCCAGGGAAAAGATTGAGAAAGCGACAAGTCTAATAAATCGGATCGATTACAAAACTGTGTCAGTCGTCGAATTTGAGAATGAGCTATTCAGCACATAACTAGCGCAGGCACGGCGACGCCCACTACATTGCGCCTTCGGCTCCATTGCGTGGGCGCGCATGCTGCAAACGTTAAATTAATAGGAGTAATCTATGAGTCAAAACGAAAAAGATGATAAAAACACTCAACAAGTCGATGGCGTTCAGCTCTTTCTGCCTGACGAACTAAAAGCGTCAGCTTTCTGTAATTCTGCGTTCGCCCAGTTTTCGCCAGAGGAGTTTTCGATCGATTTTGTGAATATGGGAGCTATGTCGAACTCGGTGGTCTCACGAATTGTGATGACCCCATCCCATACGAAGCGTTTGATGAAGTTGTTGGCTCAAAAAGTTCATGAATACGAAGATATGTTTGGGGAGATTCCAGAAGCCATTGAGCCGAAGAAGTAAAGGAGAATGGCATGTCGTCTCAAAACGAACCCGATAATCCCATCAACTGGCTGGAGTTACTCACGAATACTGCAGGTTTCGCATGGGGGTTCTTTTGTGGTGGCCTCACTGGTTATTTTGGTAACTGGCTTTGGGACAAATACCGCCCTAAGAAAAAGGATGGACACCTACATGTGGAGACTGATGGAGCTGGAACGAACTTCAGGGGGCGGCTGACGCCCGATAACAAAGAGCAAATCTTGAAGACTCTCAAAGCAACTGCGACTCCTACGACTTCATCACGGACTTACTCGAGGACCAGTACTGGCTCAAGTGGCACTTCAAATCGAGGAAAGTCTAATCCGTGAATTTAACACATATGAGCCTTCTCGTAATCAATAGGCAATAGTGATTTTTTTGGCCGCGCCAGCGGCCAACCTAAACCCATGAGCGAGAACGCCTGCTTCGTCA
>NZ_JALKAQ010000022.1 GCF_023016065.1 Marinobacter sp. S0848L
AAAAGTTCATGAGTCTTCTCCCTTGTAGTGCTTGGTCGCCTTCCAGCTTAGCGGGTAACCGCCGGGCTGGGGAGAAGGCTCAATCAGTATCAAGGCCAGGCACGCGACGCCTACTACATTGCGGCTTCGCCTCCATTCCGTAGCCGCGCATGCTGGCTGGCGTTAGGCAAATAAAATTATCGCAATTGTTGAGGTAAAGAAATTGGATGCAAAGGACTGGTTTTATGCGATAGGGATTGTTGCTACCGCGTTTATAGGCGTGTGGAACGCAATCAATCACTTAAAAACGACTAAAAAGACTGCTTTTATCAATACGGTGACGAGTGAGCGTGTTAAGTGGCTTGATAAGCTCCGAAATAATATTTCCTCCTTCGCAGGATTAACTCACACTTGGACTCGCGAGCTACATGACACCCCAGAATCAGAAAAATGCCTGCTTCAGGAAATCGATAAGCTGCGGTATCTGATTAGGCTTCAACTCAATCCAAAAGAAGAGGATGGAAAGCCCAATGTTGATATGCGTATCGAGAGTTTGATTGCCCAAATCCCTGATCTCACGAATTCCTTTCAGCAAGACGAGTTGAATACAGCTCTGAATCAGTTGGTCGTCGAGAGTCAGGAATTGTTGAAGGATGAATGGGAGAAGGTAAAGCAAGAATCCAAGAAGGGTGATCTTCAGGATGCCTAACCAATTCAGGCACGGCGGCGGCCAATACATTGCGCCTTCGTCTCCATTCCATGGGCGCGCATGCTACAAGCGTTAGGGAGAAAGAATGGCTGAGTCTTTGCAGATAGCTTTCTACATCGTTAGTCCGATTGGGACATTTCTTGCAGTTGCGACGGCTTACTACGCAATCTATCGTCAAACAAAACCGTGTGTTGTTGTCTATTATGAGCCAAACCCTGACACAGCCAGTCTGATTGATCTCGTAATACGGAATATCGGGACGGGTACGGCGAAGGATATATCCTTTTCAGCACCACTTCCCATTTTATGCTGGGGTATAGAAAAGCCCGACAGCAGCGAAAACAAACAGATTGATCACAAAATTCCCTTTTTGGCGCCAGGGAAAGAGTTGAGATTCAATGCAGGGCAATATGGTGGTCTGAAAGATAGAGTACAGGATGGGATTGCTGTAAGTGCGCAGTACACCTTTCGAACTCCATTACGATCAAGCAAACAAGGCACGGACTCTTCAATGCTGGATGTGAATTACATGCAGCATGCGGGCACCAAAAATAGTGCAGCTCAGGACCTATCCGATGCTCTGAAAGGAAAAAATAATACAGTATTTATCAACATGAATAAGAGCTTGGCTAGCATCAGCAAGTCGTTATCGGAGCTCGCAAAAAAGAGGGATGACGCCTAGCCTCCCTAACCAGTGCAGGCAAAGCGACGCCCTTTCCATTGCGCCTTCGGCTCCATTCCAAGGGCGCGCATGCTGCAAGCGTTAAACGTAAAGAGGGATCTTATGCTACCTGAACATGGAAAGATTAATTGTCGAGCATGCTTTTCTGACGCTGAAGGAAGCCAAAGAAAGCCTCACCAAGATTGGTGGATGATTAATGATCCGGGAGCGTGGGGGAGTTCGACTCCTGATTACTTGGTCTTAGGTTTCTCAAAAGGCGCTACCCAATCAGGTATCTATAATACAGGCCGATTCGAGGATATCGCTTTCGCAGGTATGAGGCCGCGACTTACTCAAGCACTGCAGAAAATAGGGCTTCTTGAGGAGGATGAAACGTCAGATCAAAAAATAAGCGATCCAGAGTCAAAAATTGCTTTTGGGTCGCTCATTCGGTGCAGCGTATCAAGAAGGGATGCAAAAGCATCCAAAAAGAAGGGGCGGGATGTCTACGCATGCACAGGCCCTCTCATTACGAAGTCCTTTTCTGAAATTCCAGACGTTATCAATGCCTGCGCGTCAAAGTACCTAGGCGTCCTGCCTAAAACTGTGAGAGTGGTAGTTTTTCTCGGCAACTCAGATGGCTATGTGAAGGGCTGCCAAGAATTACTTCAGCGACAATTTCCGGACGATTTTGAACAGATCAACGATATGGCAGTTCATGCTGATGGTCGCGTGTGGGTTCATATCGCGCACCCATCTGGTCTAAATGGCCATTTCAATACGTGGCTAAACACTGATTCCGGCCCCGGTGCAAAGCGGATAAAGGCGCAGCAAGCACTGGGTATCGTTTAACAATTCGCGCCACGCGGACGCACTAAAGTGCGCCGGTGCGCTCTGGCGTTAATTGGTAGAGATATGGAACCAGTTATCCAGGAAGAAATAACGGGTTGTGGTATTGCTGCAAGCGCTGCTCTAGCAGGCATTGGCTATGCGGAGGCCAAGAGTAAGGCAAACGCTCTGGGTATTTACGCCGCAGACACGTCGCTCTGGTCGGAGACTGTGCACGTCCGGAAGCTTTTGCGGGCATTCGGTATCTCGGTGTCGCCCAAAGAAACACCGTTCGAGTCTTGGGAGAGCCTTCCAGACAAGGCCCTTATGGCGATTAAATGGCGTATGGAACAGGGCAAACCATTCTGGCATTGGGTTGTGTTTGTCAGAGAGGGCGGCGAGGCAAAGGTGCTGGACTCCAAAAAGGCACTGAAATCGAACGTCCGCCGGGATTTCGGGCGCATGAAGCCCAAGTGGTACATTGAGGTATCCAATTAACAAGGCGTAGCAGTGCGCGGCCTATGGCCGCCGGACGCCCTTTCCGTGGCCCCTTCGTCGCCACTCCAAGGTCGCCGCTGTGCTTCGGCGTTAAATTCAGGGAGGAAACGCAAGCATGGAGAAAGTTGTCACAGGCCTGCTAGTGCTCGTAGGCATCATTCATCTGTTGCCCGTTTCTGGGGTTCTGGGCGTGGAGAGGTTGGCCGCTTTATATGGCGTTTCCTTGGGGGAGCCCAATATCGAAATCCTGATGCGCCACCGGGCTATCCTGTTCGGGCTTCTCGGTCTGTTCCTGGTTTATGCAGCGTTCCAGCCATCGTTACAAACATTGGCAATTGTTGCGGGCCTCGTTAGCGTTGTGTCCTTCATCGCGATTGCGTGGTCAGTTGGCGGGTACAATGAGTCCGTTCGCAAGGTCGTCATCGCAGATATTATCGCCATTGTCGCGCTCATTGGTGCAGGGGTTATCCGTGTTGTCGGCCGCAACCAAATTTAACAAGGCGCATCAATACGCGGCCTGCGGCCGCCGGACGCCCTTTACATTGCGGCTGCGCCTCCATTACAAGGGCGCCGTTGTGCGCTGGCGTTAAGTTCTATTGTTGCGTGATGCGCAACACGCTAGCATCCCCTCATGATTAAATCATTCCGTCACAAAGGACTGAAGCGGTTTTATTCGACCGGCCACACGTCTGGCATACAACCCGACCATGCCACGAAGCTGCGTATGCAGCTGGCTGCTCTGGATACGGCGACTTCAGTGGAAGACATGGATATCCCTGGTTTTCGGCTTCATTCATTGAAGGGTAAAGACAAAGGCCGGTGGTCGATTAGGGTTAACGGAAATTGGCGCATGACGTTCGAATTCCAGGACGGCAACGCCTACATTCTTGATTATGAGGATTATCACTAATGACTATGCATAATCCGCCGCATCCTGGTGAATTCATTCGCGAGGTGTAC
>NZ_JALKAQ010000023.1 GCF_023016065.1 Marinobacter sp. S0848L
TTCTTTTATATGGTAGCGGGGGCTGGATTCGAACCAACGACCTTCGGGTTATGAGCCCGACGAGCTACCAGACTGCTCCACCCCGCATCAAACTGGTTGTTAACCAAGTCGCCTCGATCAACGTGGCGCGAATAATACGAGGTGAAGCGCCTTATGTCAAAGGGAATTACAACATTCCTGAAAATTAGCGTTCCAGAATAGCGGTAACGCCCTGGCCGCCGGCCGCACAGATGGAAATCAGGCCACGGCCGCTTCCTTTCTCTTCCAGCAGTTTAGCCAATGTAGAGACGATACGTCCGCCCGTGGCTGCAAACGGGTGGCCGGTTGCCAGACTGGAGCCTTTTACGTTCATCTTCGAACGGTCGATGCTGCCCAGCGGCTTGTCCAGGCCGAGGCGCTCTTTGCAGAACACAGGATCTTCCCACGCCTTCAGCGTAGACAGTACCTGAGCGGCAAAGGCTTCGTGAATTTCGTAAAAATCAAAATCCTGAAGCGTCAGACCGGCTCTTTCCAGCATACGTGGTACAGCATAGGCAGGAGCCATTAGCAGACCTTCTTTCTTATCCACGAAATCAACCGCAGCAACTTCTGAGAAGGTCAACCACGCTCGAACTTCCAGGCCATTCTCTTTGGCCCACTCCTCACTAGCCAGCAACACGCAAGAGGCACCGTCCGTCAGAGCTGTACTGTTAGCGGCGGTCATGGTGCCGTTTTCACGGTCAAAAACCGGCTTTAGGGTGGCCAGCTTTTCAAGCGTCGTGTCCGGGCGCAGAATATTGTCTTTTTTCAAGCCCGCCAGCGGTGTAATCAAATCCTCAAAGAATCCTTCTTCGTAGGCTTTCGCCAGCTTTTGATGGCTCTCGTAAGCCAGCTGATCTTGATCTTCCCGCGCGATGCTCCACTCCTTCGCGGTAATCTGGCAATGCTCGCCCATGGACAACCCCGTGCGCGGTTCGCCATTAGTCGGAATCTCAGGTGCCAAATAGCTCGGGCGGAACCGGGCCAGTATTTTCAGGCGCTCCTTAGCTGTTTTGGCACGATTAAGGTCCAATAGAATCTCACGCAAACCTTCGCCAACACCGATAGGGGCGTCTGAGGTGGTGTCTGTGCCACCCGCAATACCGCACTCGATTTGCCCCAGGGCAATTTTATTTGCCACAAGAATGGCAGCTTCAAGACCCGTACCACATGCCTGCTGAATGTCGTATGCCGAGGTTTCGGGTGCCAGGCCCGAGCTAAGCACCGCTTCACGGGTCAGGTTGAAATCGCGGGAGTGTTTGATGACCGCACCGGCAACCACTTCCCCCAAGCGCCTACCTTGTAGGTTGTAACGGTCCACCAGACCGCGCAGGCTAGAGGTCAGCATTTCCTGATTGCTGATTTTGTTGTAGGCCGTGTTGGAACGGGCAAACGGCGTCCGATTACCGCCAATAACCGCTACGCGGCGAATACCGTTGCTCGGTTTCGCAGTTTTGGATTTGGAGCCTTTCTGAGCCTGTGCCATATCAAAATGTCCTGTATAACGATGAATAATCGAGAAGTTTGACGTTATGCTGAAGTCTATCGATAAACCGGCGCGTCTCATTGGCAAGTCTGACAATGCCAACCCCGGGTTCAGTCAATCCATTAAACGTTGGAATCCTTACCCTTTAAACCATTCTATGAATAAATTCATTACAGGAAGCAACCATGTCAGATCTCTACCTCAAACTCGTTAATACGCCTGTCGGCAAATCGGCAGCCCAATCCCTTGGCCTGCCTTCGCCTAACCCTCTGAAGCGCCTGAAGCGTGTCGACCAGCCCTATGTTGAAGGCGACGTATTAGTTGCCGCGGGGGCCGGTGCAAAAGCTGCATCAACAGTGGGTGCCACACTGGGCGCCAGCCCGGCCAACTTGTTCCACGCAACCGGTCTGGACACACTGGACGAATCTTCGAAAGTAGGCAACAAGGCCCAAGCGCTGGATGTAACCGGTGAGCTTAACGGCAAGTTCTCCGCTCTGGTGTTTGATGCTACCGGTTTGAAAACCCCGAAGGAACTGCGTGCGCTGTACGACTTTTTCCACCCGACCATCCGCAAACTGGCTGCCAACGGCCGTATTCTGGTGATTGGCCAAGACCCACACACCTGCCGCAAAGCACCGCAGGCAGCCGCGCAACAATCCCTCGAAGGGTTCGTGCGGGCAATGGGCAAGGAAATCGGCAAGAAAGGCGCCACTGCCAACCTGATCTGGATGGCACCCAACGCTGAAAACCAGCTGGACTCCAGCGTGCGCTTCTTCCTGTCGCCGCGCTCAGCCTATGTTTCTGGCCAGTTCGTTCGCATCGGAAAAGCCGACACCGCAAAAGCGACCAACCCGGTTGCACCGCTGGCCGGCAAGGTTGCCTTGGTCACCGGCGCTTCTCGCGGCATCGGCGCATCGATTGCTGAAACCCTGTCTCGCGATGGCGCAACCGTGATCGGCCTGGACATTCCACAGGCACTGGAAGACCTGAAAAACGTCACAGACGCCATCAAAGGCAAGGCCCTGGCCTGCGACATCACCGATGAAAAAGCGCCGAAGCTGATCGCAGATTTCATTGCCAAAGAAACAGGTGGCGTAGACTTTGTGGTGCACAACGCAGGTATCACCCGCGATAAGACTCTTGGCAACATGCCAGAGCACTTCTGGGACATGACCATTGCCGTCAACCTGACCGCAGAAGAACTGATCGATGAAGAGCTTTTGCACCGCAGCCTGCTGAACGAAAACGGCCGCATTGTGTGCATCTCGTCCATCAGCGGCATAGCCGGAAACTTCGGCCAAACCAATTATTCCTGCGCCAAGAGTGGCGTCATCGGATACGTCGAAGCCATGTCCAAGCAGCTTAAGGACGGCATCACAATCAACGCTATCGCGCCAGGCTTTATCGAAACGCAAATGACGGCCGCCATGCCCTTCACCATCCGTGAAGCCGGCCGACGCATGAACAGCCTGTCTCAGGGCGGTCAACCAATTGACGTGGCGGAAGCCATTGCCTGGTACTGCAACCCAGCCTCTGCTGGTGTTACAGGTAACGTTGTGCGGGTTTGTGGCCAGTCTTTGATTGGCAAGTAAAGCACGGTAGGCAAATCAAAGCCGGGTGACTTAGGTCTCCCGGCTCCTCTTTTGTGGCACGCTGAGATTTCTGAAGGCAAAAAAAAAAGCAGATCCGATTGGATCTGCTTTTTTTCAAATCTGGTGGGTGGTACTGGGATCGAACCAGTGACCCTCGCCTTGTAAGGGCGATGCTCTCCCAGCTGAGCTAACCACCC
>NZ_JALKAQ010000024.1 GCF_023016065.1 Marinobacter sp. S0848L
ATCGAGCACAGTTGTCTTGGGGTTATATAGTCAAGCAACTAAGCGCATACGGTGGATGCCTTGGCAGTCAGAGGCGATGAAAGACGTGGAAGCCTGCGATAAGGTTCGGGGAGCTGGCAAACAAGCTGTGATCCGGACATTTCTGAATGGGGAAACCCACCCGATCTCGATCGGGTATCTTGCACTGAATACATAGGTGTAAGAGGCGAACCGGGGGAACTGAAACATCTAAGTACCCCGAGGAAAAGAAATCAACCGAGATTCCCTAAGTAGCGGCGAGCGAACGGGGACTAGCCCTTAAGCTAGACAACTGATAGGAGAAGGCTCTGGAAAGTGCCGCCATAGTGGGTGATAGCCCCGTATCCGAAATCTGAGTCTAGTGAAATCGAGTAGGTCGGCGCACGAGAAACGTTGACTGAACATGGGGGGACCATCCTCCAAGGCTAAATACTCCTGACTGACCGATAGTGAACCAGTACCGTGAGGGAAAGGCGAAAAGAACCCCTGTGAGGGGAGTGAAATAGATCCTGAAACCGTATGCGTACAAGCAGTCGGAGCAGACTTGTTCTGTGACGGCGTACCTTTTGTATAATGGGTCAGCGACTTATGTTTAGTGGCGAGGTTAACCGTTTAGGGGAGCCGTAGGGAAACCGAGTCTGAATAGGGCGAATCAGTCGCTAGGCATAGACCCGAAACCGGGCGATCTATCCATGAGCAGGTTGAAGGTTGAGTAACATCAACTGGAGGACCGAACCCACTGTCGTTGAAAAGCCAGGGGATGACTTGTGGATCGGAGTGAAAGGCTAATCAAGCCCGGAGATAGCTGGTTCTCCCCGAAAGCTATTTAGGTAGCGCCTCGGACGAATACCACAGGGGGTAGAGCACTGTTTGGGCTAGGGGGTCATCTCGACTTACCAACCCCATGCAAACTCCGAATACCTGTGAGTACTATCCGGGAGACACACGATGGGTGCTAACGTCCGTCGTGAAGAGGGAAACAACCCAGACCGCCAGCTAAGGTCCCAAAATACCAGTTAAGTGGGAAACGATGTGGGAAGGCTCAGACAGCTAGGAGGTTGGCTTAGAAGCAGCCATCCTTTAAAGAAAGCGTAATAGCTCACTAGTCGAGTCGGCCTGCGCGGAAGATGTAACGGGGCTCAAACTGGTTACCGAAGCTGCGGCTGCATACTTTGTATGCGGGGTAGGGGAGCGTTCTGTAAGCCTGCGAAGGTGTGTTGAGAAGCATGCTGGAGGTATCAGAAGTGCGAATGCTGACATGAGTAACGACAATGGGAGTGAAAAACTCCCACGCCGGAAGACCAAGGGTTCCTGCGCAACGCTAATCGGCGCAGGGTGAGTCGGCCCCTAAGGCGAGACCGAAAGGTGTAGTCGATGGGAAACGGGTTAATATTCCCGTACCTTGGATAGCTGCGATGGAGAGACGGAGAAGGCTAGGTGAGCCGGGCGACGGTTGCCCCGGTTTAAGCATGTAGGGAGTGGACTTAGGCAAATCCGGGTCCACATATCCCGAGACGCGACGACGAGTGCCCAAGGGCGCGAAGTCATTGATGCCCTGCTTCCAGGAAAATCTTCTAAGCTTCAGGCTATTCGGGACCGTACCCCAAACCGACACAGGTGGTCAGGTAGAGAATACCAAGGCGCTTGAGAGAACTCGGGTAAAGGAACTAGGCAAAATGGTGCCGTAACTTCGGGAGAAGGCACGCCGGTGTGTACGTGAAACCCCCGCGGGTGGAGCGGAAGCCGGTCGAAGATACCAGGCCCCTGCGACTGTTTATTAAAAACACAGCACTGTGCAAACACGAAAGTGGACGTATACGGTGTGACGCCTGCCCGGTGCCGGAAGGTTAATTGATGGGGTTAGCATTCGTGCGAAGCTCTTGATCGAAGCCCCGGTAAACGGCGGCCGTAACTATAACGGTCCTAAGGTAGCGAAATTCCTTGTCGGGTAAGTTCCGACCTGCACGAATGGCGTAACGATGGGGGCGCTGTCTCTACCCGAGACTCAGTGAAATTGAAATCGCCGTGAAGATGCGGTGTATCCGCGGCTAGACGGAAAGACCCCGTGAACCTTTACTATAGCTTCACAGTGAACTTTGAATATGCTTGTGTAGGATAGCTGGGAGGCTTTGAAACCAGGACGCCAGTTCTGGTGGAGCCAACCTTGAAATACCAGCCTGGCATGTTTGAGGTTCTAACTCTGACCCCTTATCGGGGTTGAGGACACTGTGTGGTGGGTAGTTTGACTGGGGCGGTCTCCTCCCAAAGCGTAACGGAGGAGCACAAAGGTGGGCTAAGTACGGTCGGACATCGTACGGTTAGTGTAATGGCACAAGCCCGCTTGACTGCGAGACAGACACGTCGAGCAGGTACGAAAGTAGGTCATAGTGATCCGGTGGTTCTGTATGGAAGGGCCATCGCTCAACGGATAAAAGGTACTCCGGGGATAACAGGCTGATACCGCCCAAGAGTTCACATCGACGGCGGTGTTTGGCACCTCGATGTCGGCTCATCACATCCTGGGGCTGAAGCCGGTCCCAAGGGTATGGCTGTTCGCCATTTAAAGTGGTACGCGAGCTGGGTTTAGAACGTCGTGAGACAGTTCGGTCCCTATCTGCCGTGGACGTTGGAGATTTGAGGAAAGTTGCTCCTAGTACGAGAGGACCGGAGTGAACGAACCGCTGGTGTTCCAGTTGTTTCGCCAGAAGCACTGCTGGGTAGCTATGTTCGGATAGGATAACCGCTGAAAGCATCTAAGCGGGAAGCCCCTTCCAAGATGAGATCTCCCTGAGGCCCTGAGCCTCCTAAAGAGCCGTTCAAGACCAGGACGTTGATAGGCTGGGTGTGTAAGCGCTGCGAGGCGTTGAGCTAACCAGTACTAATTGCTCGTGCGGCTTGACTATATAACACCCAAGACAATTGCGG
>NZ_JALKAQ010000025.1 GCF_023016065.1 Marinobacter sp. S0848L
TTCACTGGAAGACCTGACGCCATGGGAATACCTGGCGAAACACCAACGGGCGGAAAACTCTAATCAGCGGTGCAACTAAAACAGGGATGTTTACAACATCTTTAAAACCAGTTCAATACAATGAGCCAGATGAGTAATTGCAAATTTAAATGATTTTGTGTCACCAGCTTGTCCCTGCTCGTACTTTGCTAGAGCTTCGTCGAAACTATCGATCGCATTGGACTTAATGTCGAAACTGAATTTCACGGTTTGCTCCGATCAAGTGATATAACGAGGCTGTAGAAAAACCCAAAAATAAGCGAGCATTCCACTGCCTACGATCTCGTTTGTTTTAGCCGGCCACTTCGCCCAGCACCTTCCAGTTTCCGGATTGATTGCCCTTTGTAGACCTCAATCCCGCTATTTCAATGTTCAAGCACTCGTAGCCTTGTGCACGGGGCGTTTCAGGACGGATTGCCTTCCTCCGTTCACGCAGCCATCTGCCCATAATTCGCCAGTTTCTCAATATTGTGCACCAAACAATACAACTGCCATTGCCCCTGCACTTTTCGCTTTCCACGCAGACTAAAACGGTTTAGACGTTTCGTTGTACCGATGTTGCCGAACACTGGTTCCACCACCGACATGCGGTGGCTGTAGATTTCTTTGCCTTGCGGGCTATCTATCCGATGCTTCATCCAGTCCGTGTAGTTCGGGATCCGCTTGTTTGCGATGGTGAAGGAGACTTGTCGGCCGGACCCTTTGCGGTGGTTAGCGGACGCCGGATTCTGCATGCATCGATGTTTCACCGTTTCCAGGACGGGTTGCAGCGTGTGATGTTCCTGCCCTTCCCCGAAGGCTTGGGCATCAACAATGACCTGGTGTTTCTTATCCACCGTGGCCACGCCGTTATAGCCCTGGATCGTGCCTTTGCTGGTGGTCATCTTGGCGCTTTCGTTATCGGTGATGTTGCTCTTCACTTCCTTGCGCCGTTTCCCTTGGCCCATCCTTGGGCTGCTCGTCTTTAGGAATCGGTCTACTTTGGTCATCGCTTCGTCCAGCGATAGGATGGTTTTCGCACGACGAATATCCCTATCCAGTTCGGCTTCGGTTTCGGCCTCATCCCGTTGGTGGTGTTCACGCAGATGATGGCGAATCAGACGCTTCAGCTTGTCTGGTTTTTCACCCAACTCTTTAAAGGTACCCGACCATTCTTTCGCGGCGTTCGAGGACATCTTGCAGCCGTCGATGGCAAACAACTCGTTGCCTAGCAAGCCTTGTTCGTGACACACCAGCAACACCTGCTCGAACAGTTCTTCGATTTCCTCAGCGTGGCTGCTAACGAACTTGGCCCACCTTCATCTTTTATGCAGCTTATACACGGAAGAATCTGCCAAGAATCGACAGTTCCCCCCGTGTGACTACGGCACACTTTCTACAGCCTCAACGCCAGCCAGCATGCGCGGCTGCGGAATGGAGGCGAAGCCGCAATGCAGTAGGCGTCGCGTGCCTGGCCTTGTTAGGCACTTCCTTCATTCCATAAGTAAATATCTAGCACTCGTTCCCGAAACCACGTGGATGACACTAAATTCTCCAGCGATTCTTGCTGCAAATTTGGTCTTACTGTATAGGAAATTACGTTGATCAGATTGCGGCATGCTTTTTCAATTTCTTCCTGACACTCCGAACATCGTGTCGTAAATGCAGTATTGAACGCAAGATAATCCCCTTCTGAGGTACCTAAGGCAACTCGTGCCTGCCGATCATATATACGAACAGGGCTTTTGACTTTCAGCCACAGAAATTTGGTAGTCAGCGATAGAACACTTCTCTGGCCATATTTGGAAGAAATACGCTGTCGCGTATAGTTGACGACATCTATTACATTATTGAAGGTTACAGGGGCAAGATCGTTCAATATCTCCAAGACAGGCTCATACCTCTGTAACCCCCTATCAGTGTCGTATTTTTTTGGCAGGTTGCGAGCGACTCGAAAATGCCCTCCTGCTGCAACGAGCGATTCCCTCTGTAAAGACGCATCACTGGAGGCCAGGGACTCGCAATAGTTTGCCTCTTTCTCCAGCCACTGGTTCAAAAACTGAAGTGCGCAGAAATCAAATGTACGAATGGGCACTCAACCTCCTGATATGCCTAACGCTTGGGCTCAGCGGCTGATTTGGAGGCGCCCCGCGCCGGAAAATCGGTCCGCTGCAGCCCCTTGATACTGATTGAGCCTTCTCCCCAGCCCGGCGGTTACCCGCTAAGCTGGAAGGCGACCAAGCACTACAAGGGAGAAGACTCATGAACTTTT
>NZ_JALKAQ010000026.1 GCF_023016065.1 Marinobacter sp. S0848L
ATTTTGGTGGGTCTGGGTGGACTTGAACCACCGACCTCACCCTTATCAGGGGTGCGCTCTAACCACCTGAGCTACAGACCCGGTTTTGCTTGTCACAATAACAAGCCAAGTCGGGCCTGAAAGACCCAATTGCTCTCTTTATTCAGCTAACCAAGTAATTCGTGTGGACTCTGACCGAAGCTTTCAGCTTCGTTTAAGGAGGTGATCCAGCCCCAGGTTCCCCTAGGGCTACCTTGTTACGACTTCACCCCAGTCATGAACCACACCGTGGTGATCGTCCTCCCGAAGGTTAGACTAACCACTTCTGGTGCAATCCACTCCCATGGTGTGACGGGCGGTGTGTACAAGGCCCGGGAACGTATTCACCGCGACATTCTGATTCGCGATTACTAGCGATTCCGACTTCACGCAGTCGAGTTGCAGACTGCGATCCGGACTACGACGCACTTTAAGGGATTGGCTCACTCTCGCGAGTTGGCAGCCCTCTGTATACGCCATTGTAGCACGTGTGTAGCCCTGGCCGTAAGGGCCATGATGACCTGACGTCATCCCCACCTTCCTCCGGTTTGTCACCGGCAGTCTCCCTGGAGTTCTCAGCATTACCTGCTAGCAACCAAGGATAGGGGTTGCGCTCGTTACGGGACTTAACCCAACATCTCACGACACGAGCTGACGACGGCCATGCAGCACCTGTGTCAGAGTTCCCGAAGGCACCAATCCATCTCTGGAAAGTTCTCTGCATGTCAAGGCCAGGTAAGGTTCTTCGCGTTGCGTCGAATTAAACCACATGCTCCACCGCTTGTGCGGGCCCCCGTCAATTCATTTGAGTTTTAACCTTGCGGCCGTACTCCCCAGGCGGTCAACTTAGTGCGTTAGCTGCGCCACTAAGGATTCAAGATCCCCAACGGCTAGTTGACATCGTTTACGGCGTGGACTACCAGGGTATCTAATCCTGTTTGCTCCCCACGCTTTCGCACCTCAGTGTCAGTGTTGGTCCAGGTAGCCGCCTTCGCCACTGGTGTTCCTTCCTATATCTACGCATTTCACCGCTACACAGGAAATTCCACTACCCTCTACCACACTCTAGCTTGCCAGTTCGAAATGCCGTTCCCAGGTTAAGCCCGGGGCTTTCACATCTCGCTTAACAAACCACCTACGCGCGCTTTACGCCCAGTAATTCCGATTAACGCTTGCACCCTCCGTATTACCGCGGCTGCTGGCACGGAGTTAGCCGGTGCTTCTTCTGCGAGTAACGTCAATCCCTAAAGGTATTAACTTTAGAGCCTTCCTCCTCGCTGAAAGTGCTTTACAACCCGAAAGCCTTCTTCACACACGCGGCATGGCTGGATCAGGGTTGCCCCCATTGTCCAATATTCCCCACTGCTGCCTCCCGTAGGAGTTCGGGCCGTGTCTCAGTCCCGATGTGGCTGATCATCCTCTCAAACCAGCTACGGATCGTCGCCTTGGTGAGCCTTTACCTCACCAACTAGCTAATCCGACTTAGGCTCATCCAATAGCGCAAGGTCCGAAGATCCCCTGCTTTCCCCCGTAGGGCGTATGCGGTATTAGCAGCCGTTTCCGACTGTTGTCCCCCACTACTGGGCAGATTCCTAAGCATTACTCACCCGTCCGCCGCTCGACGCCTGATAGCAAGCTATCATCGTTTCCGCTCGACTTGCATGTGTTAAGCCTGCCGCCAGCGTTCAATCTGAGCCATGATCAAACTCTTCAGTTTAAATCATACAAGAATCCGTAGATTCTTAATTCTTGCTCAAGACAAAACTCAATTTCGACGAGTCACTGTCCTGATATTTC
>NZ_JALKAQ010000027.1 GCF_023016065.1 Marinobacter sp. S0848L
CATATGAGCCTTCTCGTAATCAATAGGCAATAGTGATTTTTTTGGCCGCGCCAGCGGCCAACCTAAACCCATGAGCGAGAACGCCTGCTTCGTCAGTCTCGCGGAGCTGTCAGGCACTTACAGCAAACACATATAGGGGCTCTCTTACGTGGCTTTAGACCACAGCCTGACCGGTTGTTCCATCGGTGGGTCAGGGGCACCAGACATTCATCGGTTAACCGGCCACTGGCACTATTCAAGGATCTGGCTGCGTAGCTCCAGTTAGCGTCAGGCTCAGGGCCGGTGTAAGCGCACTGGCTCATGGCATTAAGGCACGCCCACGGGGCGGCTAATCAAGGCGACTGGCTTCAACGACGGTGATAGAAAGCCGGTTCGGTATCAGGTACCAGTCAGCAGACACCCGGCTTTCAGTTATCATCCTGTTTGATCCAGTTAGACGTCATGCTCACCCCGTGGCGTGACTAACCCTTTAGGAATCGTTGTTCATCGAACACCCTCTGATGCTTGAGCATGAAGTAGGCGGCCCGGCCGAGCTTGTGGGCCAGCGCGGACAGCGCCTTGGGTTTGTTCATGCGTTTCTGGAGTTTCTGCAGGTAGCGCTGTGCTTTGTCATTGCCCCGCAGGTACAGCACCGCTGCTTCTGAGAAGGCCCACTTCAGGTGGGCGTTGCCGATCTTGTTGCCCTGAGTGCCGTAGACTTTCCCAGCAGACTCGGCTTTGCACTTGATGAGCCGGGCGTAAGAAGCAAATTTCTGCACCGTCTCAAATCGCTGGATGTCGCCGATTTCGTAGAGCATCGTCAGGGCTAGAATGCGGCCTACGCCAGGAATGGTTCGCAAGACACTCAGGGAGGTAGGGTCGTGTTGTTTGGCCTGCCGTTCGAGGTGTTCTTCCAGCTTGCTGAGTTCCCGGTGATAGCACTCGATGATGGCCAGGTCGAGATCGATGTTGTGTTGAACATCCCGGTCGACAAACGTCGCCCGGACTTGTTCCCGGGCCCCGACGTTCTTTAGATTTACCTTATTGGGCGGCAGGTTGTATTGGCTGGTGGTATTCACCACATGGGCCTTGAGCATGGCCCCGTGCTGGACGATGCGGGTGCGTCTGCGAAGCAGGTCCCGGGTTGCTCGCATCTCCTTGGGATACACGTAGGCCAGCGGGAAGTTGCCGCCCTTCATGAGCATGGCGATTTTGAAGGAATCGATGCGGTCATTCTTGGTTTTACCCCCGTGAATGGCCTTCATATACAGGGCGTGGCCCAGGATAAAGTGGATGCCGTGTTCTTTACACAGATCCGAGATCCAGTACCAGCAGTGCATGCATTCAACACCGACCACAAGGTCATCTCGAAAGGGTTCGAGTAGTGCCAGTAGCGGTTCCGGTCGGGCCTTGATCTCTTTGTGCAACAGCACCTCGCCTTGCTGGTCGAGGATGCAAACGTACAGGCTGCGGGCGTGCAGGTCGATTCCACAATAGTGACGGTGAGTGCTATGGTAAAAGTTCATGAGTCTTCTCCCTTGTAGTGCTTGGTCGCCTTCCAGCTTAGCGGGTAACCGCCGGGCTGGGGAGAAGGCTCAATCAGTATCAAG
>NZ_JALKAQ010000028.1 GCF_023016065.1 Marinobacter sp. S0848L
CGCCTACATTCTTGATTATGAGGATTATCACTAATGACTATGCATAATCCGCCGCATCCTGGTGAATTCATTCGCGAGGTGTACCTGGAGCCTTTTGGTATCAGCTCTCGTCAGCTTGCTTCCAGTCTGGGAGTTTCACCTTCCACTTTGTCTCGGCTGCTCAAAGGGGATAGTGGTATTAGCCCGGAAATGTCTCTTCGGCTGTCCAAAGTTCTCGGGCGTACTCCTGAGAGCTGGTTGGCGATGCAAGATATGTACGATCTATGGGTGGCCCGCCACACGGTCAACCTGGATGGAATCCATCCCCTGGACTTCGAGGCAGCTTAACCAATGGCTGTTGTCGGACGCGCCTGCGCTGGCGCTCCGGCACGCCGCAAAGCCAGGCGTTAATTGCCAAGGAGAGGTATGGCTATCAGCTTCAAGGTGAATCACCCCGTTACCACTGACCAGTTCATTGGTTTGCTGGAGAGTTCTACCCTCGGGGAGCGTCGGCCAATTCACGACCGATACTGTATGGAGGGGGTGGTTTCCAACTCCAATCTCATCGTGAGCGCTTGGGATGAGGACTTGCTTGTCGGTATCGCCCGCAGCGTCACCGATTTTCATTATGCCTGCTATCTGTCAGACCTCGCTGTTCACAAGAGCTATCAGAGATCAGGAATCGGTAAACGGTTACAGTCACTGACCCAAGGGCAGTTGGGTCCGCTCTGCAAATTGATACTCATCGCAGCACCGGCAGCCAATTCGTACTATGGTCAGATCGGTTACACGCACAATGATAGGTGTTGGGTTCTGGATCCGGGGGTGACCATTGGCAATTAACCAGGCCAGGCACGCGACGCCTACTGCATTGCGGCTTCGCCTCCATTCCGTAGCCGCGCATGCTGGCTGGCGTTATGCATTAAGGGAGAAACTATGAGTATCAAGGATGATTGGGGAAAAGTTAAAGCAGTGCTGGAGCAGGGACAAGCCTCGACTCTCTATTGTTCAATCGCAACGGTGAACCCGGATGGAACACCTCACATAACGCCTGTTGGCACAGTATTTTTGGGTGAGGATCAGCGAGGTTATTTCTTTGATCACTATGCCCAAGCTTTGGGTAGCAATATTGATCAAAACCCTCACGTATGCATTATGGCGGTAAACGCTGGCCGCCTTTTTTGGCTGCGATCTCTATTAATAGGTCGCTTCGTTGCACCACCTGGTGTGAGGTTGTATGGCAAAGTTGGGCCAATTCGTGAAGCTACTCCCGAAGAAGTCGAAAAAATAGAACGGCGGGTTAAGCCGTCGAGTTGGATGAAAGGCGCTCGGCAGCTCTGGACAGATTTCACCCATGTTAGAGACATTGAGTTTACCGACTACAAGCCAGTCACTTACCCTGTGATGATGGATGGCCTGTGGCCGAAACATGCATAACCCATATGAGCCTTCTCGTAATCAATAGGCAATAGTGATTTTTTTGGCCGCGCCAGCGGCCAACCTAAACCCATGAGCGAGAACGCCTGCT
>NZ_JALKAQ010000029.1 GCF_023016065.1 Marinobacter sp. S0848L
TGTAAACATCCCTGTTTTAGTTGCACCGCTGATTAGAGTTTTCCGCCCGTTGGTGTTTCGCCAGGTATTCCCATGGCGTCAGGTCTTCCAGTGAATCGTGGGGACGCTCATCGTTGTATTCCGTCATCCAGGATTCGGTCAGTTCTCGGACTTCGGTTAGGTTCCGGAAGACATACATGTTCAGGATCTCGTCCCGATAAGTCCGATTGAAGCGCTCAACATACGAATTCTGAGTGGGTGTGCCCGGCTTTATAAACTCCAGCTCGATACCGTGTTGCTCAGCCCAATCTGCCAAGGCAATCGAGATGAATTCAGGACCGTTATCCATGCGTAGTTTTGCCGGGTAACCTCGCCAAGCAATGATGCGTTCCAGAACCCGTATGACCCTCGGTGCTGGCAGGTTCAGGTCAATCTCGATAGCCAGTACCTCCCGGTTAAAATCGTCCACCACGTTGAAGGTGCGGAACCGGCGACCACAGAACAGACTGTCGCTCATGAAGTCCATGGACCAGCATCGATTAACGGTGACTGGCACGCTCAAGGGCTCCGGGTTTCGTGTCGGGAGTCGTTTCTTGCCCCGTCGTCGTTTGTTCAGGTTGAGTGTGCAATACAGCCGGTGTACCCGCTTGTGATTCCATCCGTGCCCCCAGCGTCGCAGCACTTTGAACAGTTTGCTGAAACCGTAGGCGGGATAGCGCTCAGTCGCGCTTTGAAGCGCTGCAATCACCGGTTCATCCCGGGAGGTGTCCGGCCGATACCGGTACACAGAGTCACTGATGCCAGCGATTCGGCAGGCTCTGCGAATGCTGACGCCGTGAGCCTGCTTGAGGTAATCCACCAGTTCTCGTCGAACGGCTGGCTTTACAGCTTTTTTTCGATCACATCCTTCAGCAGTTTGTGATCCAGGCTCAGCTCGGCATACATCTGCTTCAGCCGGCGGTTTTCCTCTTCCAACTCTTTGAGGCGCTTCACATCAGAGGCCTCCATGCCCCCGTACTTGGATTTCCAGTTGTAGTAGGTCGCATCGGAGATGCCGTATTCCCGGCAGACTTCCTTAACCAGGCGGCCGCCCTCGACCTCCTTCAGGATCTTGACGATCTGTGACTCGCTGTACCGTGATTTCTTCATGTCGTTCTCCGTTTGCCTCATTGTAGGCCGGAGAACTCTAATTACGCATGCACCGATTTTAGGGGATGTTTACA
>NZ_JALKAQ010000002.1 GCF_023016065.1 Marinobacter sp. S0848L
GTCGGAAAAACGTGACTTCTTCATGCAGAATCTCCCTGCGTGTAGCTTACGGAAAATTCTACTTTTAAACACCGCTGTTTTTCGGGGGGATTACCTCGCGATTACGCGATCAATGAAGGACTTTTTCATTGGCAATCTCAGAATGCCTCTCGGCCTGATAAAGGGTTGGGGAAACGCTATCTTCATCATCGCGAGACCAAACAGCGAATATTTCTGTTTGTAAGAGAACAAGTAAAAGACCAATATGGTCGAACTGAAGGTTACGTTAACTACGGTGAGGTTAGCTATTTGTCTCACACGGGTTCTCAGCCCATGAGCATCACATGGAAGCTGCGCACACCTATGCCACATTTTATGTGGCAGCAGGCGGCAAAACTGGCAGTAGCATGATCGCCGTTCCTTGTTATAAATGAAGTTAGTAAGTTGAGGTATCTACTTATTCTGCGTTCGCGCCCGAAAACCCTCCAAAATCTCGTCCTTGATACCTTCGTCTTCAATTTGCTTAAGAACCTCTGGCAGTATCTGCGCTAATTTCCAATGGCGCCGGTTCAAATAATGGTAAAGGTCAAAAGCCTCCAGCGCCTCTGTAATAATATGGAAGTTTGCCAGCTCTTCGGGTTTTAGTGGTGAAAACTGGGCAACAAAGGTAAACAAAGCAACGTCCACCCGTTTCGATTCAAGCAGACTAAGCGCTTGTTCATTGCTATTGGCGTACACCGGCATCATACCCATGTTTTGGGCCGTCAATTCGGAGATGATAATGCCGCGGCGAACGGCTACGGCACGTGAGCGTTCCGGGGGCAGGGCCAGTAAATGTTCGTCGTTTTTGCGAACAACCGCTTGTAAGGTGCCATGAAATAACGCGTGGTCAACGCGCACAAGATTCGGGAACAGTTCGGCCACGCGTTTAATCCGGAATAGGTCGCCGTCTGCCAGCCCGGTATCGGCCATCATCAAGGCTCTGCGTGATGGTGTGATCAGTATTGAAACATCTACGCCTAATCGTTGATAGGCCTCTTTGAGTATTGCAGAACCTACGGCTGTTGTTGGCTCATCATAAATTGCTGTGATTTGGAGCCGATCGAACTGTTCGGCAATCGAGCCGGCAGGGGCGCATATAAATGCGGCCAGAATCCAAGCGTAATAGCTTTTGAAGGTGAGCATGGCTGCGTCACTTATTTAGCTCGATCGGCTGTCCCGGAAAGACAGATTGGGCTGGTCAGTAGGGCTACAAAAAGTATAGCAGGTGGTTTCGCAGCGATTGCGAGTTATTCGGTGCAGAATGAGCATTGGTGGTATCAGCTGAATACTCGTCGTACCATTTTTCTTGTTTGTTGCGGTAGTTGCTGAAAATTTTGGTTCTAGTACCGTTTGTTTCAATATCCTTGAGGATTTTGGGCAGCGCTTGGGCCAATCGTGCATGGCTTTGGTTGAGGTAGTGATAAAGCTTATAGGTTGCAACGGGTTTCGGAAGTACTTCAAATGCCTGCCAGCTCTCGAGTGCAAGTGGACCAAAACCTTCGATGTCGGATACTAAGGCCATATCTACCCGGCCAGATTCCAGCAGTGTGCGAGCTTGTTCGTAGCTGTTGGCCCGGATGGGTTTCAGGCCCATGGCTTTAGCGGTTTTTTCGGCAATGATGACCCCCAGTCGAACCACGGCGGTTTTTGGTTTAGCGCTGGCGCGGTTTAACACGTCGGCATCACCCGGGCGAACGACCGCACGTAACTCGCCGTACAGTAAGGGGTAATCAACTCGAATAAGATTCGGGTAGTCGAAGGCTACTTGCGCGATACGGAATAAATCGCCATCCAGTAATCCTTTGTCGGCCATCATCAGGGCACGGCGAGAAGGCGTGTCGAGGGTTTTCATGTTTACGCCCAAGCGCTGATAGGCGTGTTGCATGAGGTGTGCGGTTGCAGCGGTGATAGGCACATCGATGATGGCTGCGATACGGATATGTTCGGGGTGCTCGGTACTGTGGCTATTGGATGTGATGCACAGGGTCATCAGTATCCATGCGAGAACGTATTTTCTTCCGTGGATCATGGTGCCCCCTCGAGTCCTGTGAAGGGTCGACTTTACTGGTTTGCGTGGGTTAGCAATCAGGCTATTTATAATGTAGTGCGACTTCCCCTTTATTAAAAGGAAGCCGCCACAAACTTCTATCCTAGCGCTTGTGTCAGGTCTGCAATCAGGTCAGCAGTATCTTCCAGTCCAACCGACAGGCGCAGCATGCCATCGCCGATTCCGCGTTTGAGGCGCTCTTCGCGGCTGAGGCCGTGGTGGCTGGTGGCGCTGGGTTGGCTGACCAGGCTTTCAACGCCGCCGAGGCTGGTTGCAAGCAGAAACACTTTGAGGCTGTCGGCAACCCGCGCTGCCGCTGCTTGGCCGCCTTCCACTTCAATGCTGAGCATGCCGCCAAAGCCGGTCATTTGTTTGTTGGCCAAGTCATGGCCTTCGAATGATGGCAACCCCGGGTAGAACACGTGGGTCACTTTAGGGTGGGCTTCCATGGCCTGGGCCACAGCCATTGCATTTTCATTGTGCTGGCGGATTCTGACGGGCAGCGTGCGCAGGCTTCGTGAGAGCAGGGCGGCGGTTTCCGGAGCAATGAGCTGGCCCAGATTTTTGCGCCAGGTGCCTACCGGTTTTGCGAGCTCGGCAGAGGTCATCAGTGCACCCGCGGTAATGTCGCTGTGCCCGCCCAGGTATTTGCTGGCGCTGTGCAGTACCAAATCGGCACCAAGCCCCAGCGGTTTTTGATTGATCGGGCTGGCAAAAGTGTTGTCTACAGCAACCAACGCACCGTGTTTGTGGGCGGTTTCAGCGATGGCATGAATATCCAGAATCGCCATATTGGGGTTGGCGGGTGTTTCGAAATACACCAGTTTTCCGGGCTGTTTCAGGTGATCGGCCAGCTGGTGCTGTTCTTCTCGAAACAGGAAGGTCACCGGAATGCCCAGAGCCTGGCACTGGTCGATTAAAAAAGCCTGAGTACCGCCATAAAGGTCACCGACACAAACAATGCCGTTGCGCCCGTGGGTAAGTAAGGTTGCGGAGATTGCGGCCATGCCAGAGGCAAACGCAAGTGCAGCTTCAGCTTGTTCCAGTCCCGCTAAACCCTGTTCCAGCTCTTGAATGCTGGGGTTGGTGCCCCATCGCGTGTATAAGCAGCCTTCACGTCGGCCTTCAATCATATCGAGCAAAGCAGCGGTGTTATTGAACCGGTAGGTCGTGGTGTTGTAAATCGGTGAGTAGGGACTGCCAAAGCTGTCCTGATGGCGCCGGTTGTGGATGATGCGAGTGGCAGGGCCGTGTTGATCTGGCTTGCTGGCTGGATTGCTCATTGACGTTCCTATGTGGTGGCTGCAGAGTGTACTGAGCTGTAAACTTATGGGCTCTGGGTATACTAGCAAAAACCCAAGCACACTCCGTAACGCGTAGAAGGAAGAAACCTTGTCTATCAAATTGACCGAGTTCAGCCATGGTGCTGGCTGTGGCTGCAAGATTGCTCCAGACGTTCTTGACCGAATTCTTCACACGGACATGCCGGATTTTCATGACCCGAAATTGTTGGTAGGCAACGACAGCCGGGACGATGCAGCGGTTGCAGATATCGGCAACGGTGTGGGCGTTATCAGTACCACAGATTTCTTCATGCCGGTGGTAGATGATCCGTTCGATTTCGGGCGTATTGCAGCGGCGAATGCGATCAGCGATGTGTATGCCATGGGCGGTAAGCCGGTGATGGCGATTGCGATTCTGGGGTGGCCGGTAAACGAGCTGGAACCGGAAGTTGCCGCCAAGGTGATTGATGGTGGTCGTGCGGTGTGTGCCGAGGCGGGCATTGCGTTGGCGGGTGGTCATAGTATTGATTCCCCGGAGCCAATCTTCGGGTTGGCGGTTACCGGTACGGTGAATGTCGAACGCATTATCCGCAACGATACCGCCAAAGCGGGTGATCTTCTGTATCTGACCAAGCCGTTGGGTGTGGGTATTCTGACCAGTGCGTCGAAGAAGGGTAAGGTGTCGCCTGACGATTTGACGGTTGCAGTTGAAAACATGTCTACCCTGAACAAGGTGGGTGAGGTGTTCTCCCAGATCGAAGGCGTCAGTGCCATGACTGATGTCACCGGTTTCGGGCTAGCGGGTCACTTGCTGGAGATTTGCCGCGGTAGTGGCGTGAAGGCCGCGGTTAGCCGTAAAGCTATTCCGACATTGCCGAACTTGCAGCCTTACATTGATGCCGATTGCATTCCGGGTGGTACGCACCGTAATGCGGCGGCGTTCGGCAAGGCTATTTCCGGTATGACCGAGGCAGACAAGCTGTTGTTCTGTGATCCGCAAACCAGCGGCGGATTGATGGTGAGTGTGGCGGAAAGTAGTCGCGAAGCATTCGAAGCAGCAGCCCGTGAGCAAGGCTTGGAGCTTCAGCCGATGGGGCGTTTGGAAGCGGCGGGATCTGAAGAGAGTCTGGTGTTCATCGAAGACTGAATGCCGCATTAAAAAGCCGCGCCGGGTTTGAGCCTGACGCGGCTTTTTTGTGATTATGCGCTGCGGGTGACGCTAACCACCTTCAGGTGAATCGGTTTGCGACCCGCCATGGGCCATTCGATGCTGTCGCCAATACTCAAGCCCAGCATGGCAGCACCGGCCGGAGCAAGAATGGAGACGTTGTTTTCGCTTTCACCCACTTCGTGCGGGTACACCAGCCTCATCTCGTGCTCTTTATTGGCGTCTTCGTCCACGAAGCGGATAATCGAGTTCATGGTAACCACGCCTTCCGGCATTTCGCTCAGAGGCTTTAAGTCTGCGCGGCTAAGTTCGTCTTCCAGGCCGTCTATCACAACGGACTGCCCAGCCATGCGCTCAATCAGTGTGCTCAAGCGGTTGTAATCTTCTTCTGCTACTACGATTGAAGGTAATTCAGCCATAGGAATCTCCTGAAAAGTCTTTTTAAAAACAAGTGTGGTTTAAGCGCTGAATCCGGAGGGAAGTGAGTGTGGATTCAGCGAAATCAGAGGCGTACAACAGCCCTGCCGGTGTTCTCGAAGGAAGACCGCAGTGCGATGATTGGTGTTTGAATGCCGTAAATCGTGGTGTTCACGTTGTTCACATTACGCCGTTTTGGAAAGCAGTACCCTGAATCTAACCCTCGGGGGACAAAATGGCAACGGTTATAAGGTCTATAGCATGCAGGTAGTTGTTCAGGCGCTGGTGCCGGTGTTTGTTTTGATCATGTTGGGGCATGTACTCAGGCGGATTAATTTCCCCGGCGGGGACTTCTGGCCCCAAGCTGAGCGCTTCACCTACTACATTCTTTTCCCGGCTATGCTGGTGTTTAAATTGGGGCAGGCACGGCTTCCCGTGTCGGCCTACGCAGATACCGCAATGCTGATCGTTGCCATGCTGCTGGTTATGACCCTGGCGTTGGTTGTGGTGCAGTTGTTCTGGCGATGGAGTGGGCCGGTCTTCTCGTCTGTTTATCAGGGGGCGATTCGCTTTAACTCCTACGTGGGGCTGGCCGCTGGCGGAATGCTGTTGGGCGACGACGGGTTGTCTCTTACCGCCATCGCCGTTGCCATCATGGTGCCGTTGCTGAACCTGTTATGCATTCTTATGTTTTCTCTGGTGGCCGGCCAAGACAAAGTCAGCGTGAAGCAGGTCTTGCGCGCAATTGTTACCAATCCACTGATTGTGGGTTCGGTGTTGGGGGTGTTGTGGAGCTTCTTCGAAATTGGTTTTCATCCACTGCTGGCGGGCACGCTGGAGCCGCTAAGTAATCTGGCCTTGCCCATGGGCTTGATGACGGTTGGTGCCGGTTTGCAGCTGAGCGCGTTGCGTGGTGCGTCTGCACCGTTTTTGGTGTCGTCCGCTTTGAAACTGCTTGTGTTTCCGATGATGGCGGTTGGATTGGCCTGGATGTTGGGACTGAGCGGATTGCTGGTGCAAGTGGCGGTGCTGCTCGCCACTCTTCCGACCGCCACTTCTGCCTATATTCTGGCGCGCCAACTGGGTGGTGATGCACCCTTGATGGCGGGAATTATCAGCGGGCAGACGTTGCTGGCGATGGTGTCTATCCCGCTGATGCTCAGCTTACTTTGGTAGGCATTCGAGTACCGCGTCAGCAATGGATTGCTGAAATTCGATGTAGCCATTGGCGGTTGATGCAATGTCAGTCGCCAATGGGTCCCAGGTGCTGACGGTTACGTTCAGGCCTTCCGTGATAGAGCGCCACCACTGGCGGTTAAATTGTGGTTCTGTCAGCAGGCAGGGTTGGTTGGATGCGCGCAGTTTATTTTGCACGTCTGCAATGTGCCGGGCTCCGGGCGACAGTTCCGGGTTGAGAGTGAGTACGCCGGCCAGATCGAGGTCATAGTGTTCGGAAAACCGCTCCAGCGCGCTGTGGTAAGCGAATAGACTGGTGCCATCGAGTTGGCCCAAACTTGCTTTGATGCGTTGTTCGGTCGCGTTAAGACGTTGTTCAAAGCGTTCCAAATTGGCATCCAGTTCCGCGGTGTTGATGCCGTCGAGCGTGCTGAGCTTGGCGTGAACGGTCCTTGCCATATCGAGCGCCATGCGCGGATCGACCCATAGGTGCGGATCTTCACCTTCACCGTGATTGTGATGGTGGTGATCATGCTCATGGTGCGCTTCCGTTTCTTCTGAGCTGGCCTCCGTGAAGGCTACCACTTTGCCCGCGAACTCCTCGCCACCAAGCAGACGGTTTAAGAAAGTTTCCATGTCTGGCCCCACCCGGAAAATTGCATCGGCTTGTTCCAGTGCCCGGCGCTGCGACGGCTTCATGCTGTAATTGTGTGGGCTGGAGCCGGGAGGCACGATGGTAGATACGTTCATGTCATCCCCGGCAATCGCTTTGACGACAAGTTCAATGGGTTTTATGGAGGTGACAATGTTGGTGGCGGATACCGGGGTGGTGGAAACCAAGGCGGCCAAGCCCAGGGCAAGGGTGGTTTTGCTGAAACTCATGGTAGGATCCTGGAATTCGGTTGATACGTTATAATATAACATCAACTAGGAGGTTCGTAAAACCGAATCATGCGAAACCGGGGCAGGCCCGTTATAATGCCTAACTTATTTATCGGCCACTTATTTTCAGGATGGTTTCATGACAGTACGTACTCGAATTGCTCCGTCGCCCACGGGTGACCCTCACGTTGGTACCGCCTACGTGGCCTTGTTCAACCTGTGCTTTGCGCGCCAGCACGGTGGCCAGTTTATTTTGCGGATTGAAGATACCGATCAGGTGCGCAGTACGGCTGAATCTGAACAGGACATTCTCAAGGCTCTGCGCTGGTTGGGCCTGAATTGGGATGAAGGTCCCGATGTGGGCGGCCCTCACGGCCCCTATCGTCAGTCTGAGCGTAAGCACATGTACGCCCAGTACGCTGAAGATCTGGTTACCGCAGGTCATGCTTTTTACTGCTTCCGTACTCCGGAAGAATTGGACGCTATTCGTGAAGAACGTAAAGCGAACGGCCAGAACCCGGGGATCAAGGGTGATCTTGAGCTGCCTCAGGAAGAAGTTAAGCGTCGTCTGGACGCGGGTGAGTCCTATGTGATTCGTATGAAGGTGCCTGATGAAGGTGTGTGCGAAATTCAGGACATGCTCCGGGGCACCATCGAGATTGACTGGGCGCAGGTGGATTGCCAGATTCTGTTGAAGTCGGATGGTATGCCTACGTATCACTTAGCCAACGTGGTGGATGACCATCTGATGGAAATCACCCACGTACTTCGGGGTGAAGAGTGGATCAACTCTGCGCCTAAGCACAAATTGCTGTACGAGTACTTTGGCTGGGATATGCCGGAGCTGTGCCACTTGCCGCTGCTGCGTAACCCGGACAAGAGCAAGCTGTCCAAGCGCAAGAACCCCACCAGCATCAACTTCTATGAGCGCATGGGCTTCATGCCGGAAGCGGTGACCAACTACCTGGGCCGTATGGGTTGGTCCATGCCGGACGAGCGAGAGAAGTTTTCTCTGGACGAGATGATTGAAAACTTCGATATCCAGCGTGTGTCGCTGGGTGGACCGGTATTTGATGTTGAGAAGTTGCGTTGGTTGAACGGCCAGTGGGTTCGTGACGACCTGAGCGACGATCAGTTTATGGCCCGCCTGCGCGACTGGTGGTTCAACGAAGATGCGCTCAAGGCTCTGGTGCCGCACATCAAGGGCAGGGCAGAGGTGTTTTCGGATGTCGCCCCGATGGCTCAGTTCATGTTCAGCGGTATGCTGGACTTGAAGCCGGAAGACTTCGAGCATAAGAAGCTGGAAGAAGCGCAGGTGAAGCGTGTGTTGCAGTTTACCCTCTGGCGTTTGGAAGCTCAGCGCCATTGGAGCAAGGACACGATCTTTGCCGACATCAAAGCGCTGGTGAAGGCGATGGATTTGAAGATGGGGGATTTTATGTTCCCAATTTTCGTCGCGATTGCCGGAACACCGAATTCCTGGTCGGTGATGGATTCAATGGCGGTATTGGGTCCGGACATGACTCGCGCTCGTTTGCGCAGTGCGTTGGATGTTTTAGGTGGTTTTTCCAAGAAAGAAACCAAGAAAGTCGAGAAAGAATACGCCGCTTTGGACGTTTGATAAGCGGTTTGTTTGTTAATTGAACGATGGCGACAAGGAAGTCGAAAAAACTTTAAAAAAAGAGGATTTGGGTGTTGACGGCCTAGGGGCGGATCCTTAATATACGCATCCGTTGAGGGGCCATAGCTCAGCTGGGAGAGCGCAACACTGGCAGTGTTGAGGTCGGCGGTTCGATCCCGCCTGGCTCCACCAATTTCTAGTCCCCTTCGTCTAGTGGCCTAGGACTCCGCCCTTTCACGGCGGCAACAGGGGTTCGAACCCCCTAGGGGACGCCAATACGGCTTCACGGTTTAGTCCACCGGGAAGCCATCAAAAAAACCGCCTTCGGGCGGTTTTTTTGTGTCTGAAGGAAAATGGATTCGGGGTCAGGCCCCACGGGTCTGCCCCCATACTCCGAAGCCAAATGTCAGCGAACCGAGATGGCCCCCTTACCAACCCCCTCGTAAGCCTTCACGCGAATCTCGTCGTCAGCAAATTCTGCTTTCAGCACGTCTGCCATGTGGGCCGCAATCAACTCGACAGTGGTGTCTGTCTCCAGCATGTAAACGCGGCTCTCTGGCAGGGTAAGGGCAAACTCGCCCTGATTGGCTTCGTACTCGAAGCTGATGTAATGCTGGCCATCGTCGCCTACAAAGCGCCGGGTAACGTCTTCTTCGGTGCCTACGTAGATGTCTTCCCACAGCTTGGCCCAGCGCTTCTCCAGTTCGGTGTCGCGCTGGCCGTTGCGGTCAATGCGGATGGGGGAGCGGTGTCCGTGTGCGATGCGCTGACAGTTGCCGAGATGTTTCTTCAGGCCATGCACATAGTGGTAGTACGCACCTTCGATGACGTCTTCCCGAAGATTGATCTCAACGGTGGTGACGTTGCCGGGCAGAACGGCTTTTAGCTCTTTTTCCAGCAAGGCTGCTACAGCAAGCCTCTCCACGCGCTCGGAGGATAGCCAGACAACGGCTTCATCCGGTGAGGTGTGGATTATGTGGCTACCGTCTGTCAGATCCCAGCGAAAGGTGTGTGGCTGATCTTCATGCCAGTGCAGGCCTTCGTAGCCTCTGGGGATGACCAGCCGGTGATCAACTCGTTCGTCAATAACGCGCTTTATGGTGCGTTTCACATTGCTGAAGTCAAAGACCATGCCTTGGTCATCGAGTTCGCCGCCGAGGACCACGTCGGCAATCCAGCTTTCGCCTACCAGCCCTCGTGCCGGGTCCAGGTATGCGAAGTCAATCACGGTGAGGTTGTCGACGAAAAGATGGTTCATGAATGGCCTGACTATATTGGTTGCATGGTGGCGTGATTCTAGCAAAAATCGTTCTCATCAGCAGTTTTCAAATGAGAGCGTCTAACAGGAGGTCGCATCATAGCCACGAACAGCTCGCAGCTCGATCAGCAGTTTCCGGCATTGGTGTTGGCGGCGGGCCGGAGTGCGCGCATGGGGCGAGCCAAGCAAATCCTTAATGTCCCTGGCCAAGGTACGTTGCTAGGGCATGCGATCGGCCAGGCGAGGGTGTTATCGGATAGCGTCTCGGTGGTTGTCGGTGCGCGCTATCCTTTGATTCGGTACCGAACCAGGCAGCCGCCTTCTCGCTGGATCTACTGTGCTGATTGGCAGCAGGGCATGTCGGCCTCTTTGGCTGCAGGAATCAATTCCTTGAGCCCAAGGGCGCGAGGTGTCTATGTGCTGGTTGGTGATCAGCCGTTACTGAGCGAGCAGGGGCTTTTTCGGCTTCGCCAAGGCGTTCTGCGGGCACCTGAGGAAGTGTGGGCAGCGGATTATGGCTTACGTGTGGGTGTGCCGGCCTGGATTCCCCGCCGGCTGTGGTCTGACGTGCTCAGCTTGAAGGGGGATGCGGGGGCAGGGCGTGTGCTGAATCAGGTCGAGGCTAATCCGGTGCAGATTGCGGGAGTGGAGCTGGATGTAGACACTCCCGCGCACTGGCAACGAATAAAGCGGGCGTTAGCCGAATAAGCCCGAAAGCCACGCAATTCCAACGCTGAAAATGCCCAAACTGACAGCCAGGCCGAGCGTGTAAATGCGGGAGTGAGCGGATTTTTGCTGGGCGACGTAAAGATCGATGGTGCGCTGGGCAATGTCTTCGGCCGTTTCACGGGAAATTTCGTGGGCTTGCTGAACGGCTTCTGACTGAAGGGTTTGCCAGAACTCGGTATCAATCGTTTGTACGCTGGTGATGTGGTCTTTCAGCTCGGCCATGTGCTCGGCGGTGAACCCCGAGTTTTTCGCCATTTCCTTACGCGAGATCGCCAGCTCACGACTCAGGTTCATGTTGATTTCGGCGGCCACTTCGTCGCGAAGGTTTTTGGTGCGTTCGTCCACCAGCGCCGTCAACGTGTTCAGGTGCTCTTCAATCCGCGCTTCTTGTTTCTTCTCGTTGTCTTCGAATGCCCGTTTTACGTGCACGTATTGCTCGTCAAACATGTCATTGAGCAGCTCGTGCAAGCGATTGTTTATGTGGGTCTTTACGGCGGATCGTGAAATTTGCTCGATCAGATCTGCGGTTAAAGGCACAGAGCTTGCGTCAGCTGCACCGTTGGTGCTTCCCGCTGCACTGGTTGTGGGTAGTGTGATGGCATCTTCATCGTCTTCGGCCGGCGATGAGAGGCTTTCTGGCATGGGCAGCGTGCCGCGTTCAATGTCCGTTGCCAGTTGCTCCAGCATAATGGTCAGCCCCTCGCTTTGGGGGGGCTTGGTAAGAATGCTGTATATACCGAAGTTCTTCGCTTCATCCGTGAACGAAGAGGACTTCTTCGATGTGCACATGATGATCGGGATGCCGGCGGTGTCGGGATTGCTCTTGATCGCCTTTGCAGCTTCGACGCCGCTCATGCCCGGCATCAAGTGGTCCATGAAGATCACGTCCGGCGCTGTGTTTTTACTCAGGAAATCCAGAGCTTCCTCGGCAGAGCTTGCCATGTTTACGTCCATGTCTCGACTCTCAAGGATTTTGCTCAGGGCGAACCTGGCAACCTTGGAATCGTCAACCAGCAAAGCATTTTTGATTGCCATCTCACTACCTCAACCTGTTACTGCAAACTCGTTGGTGTGGCGACCGGGGGTTTACTACCAGCCTTCCAGTTGCGGGCATTGCGTTGCCCGATAGCTTTTGTCCCGATAGCACACGCCGGGCTCAGTGGTGCGGGCGGTGAACACTTCGCCGGCCGCTGTCGTCAGGCGTACCTTTCCATAGGGTTCGCCGTGGCGGAAAGTCGCTTCAATGGAGCTACCATTGGGATTGCGTAGCAGTCCTGCGCCATGAAATTTGCCTTCCATATATTGGCCATCGTATTTTTTGCCGTCGGCAAAGATTTCCGAGCCTTGGCCGTGGAAGCTGCCGTTCGAGAACTGACCCTCGTAGGAGCGGCCATCCGGGTAGGTCAATGTTCCCTCGCCATGAAATTCGCCATTCCGGAAGGTGCCGACATACAAGAGGCCGTCTGCGGTGGTCAGAGAGCCCGGCCCCTGCATTTTGCCTTGCGCCCAGTTACCCGTGAGTATGTCGCCATTGGCTTTGGTCAGTGTGCCCTGGCCATGAAATTCGTTGCGTTCAAAGCGGCCGGTGTATTGAGCGTTATCGGCACCACGCCACTGGCCTTCACCATGTTGCTGGCCCTTTTTCCAGTCGCCGTCATAGCGGCTGCCGTCTGGGTACCACGCTGTGCCTGAGCCATCAAACAGACCATTTATGAAATGGCCCTCATAGCGTAGACCAGTTTCATCGACCCAGCTGCCGTCTCCGGTTTTTATGCCACCCACCCAGCGGCCGTTGGCAAAATTGACCGTGGTGTATTGCTCAAGCTGCCCGACCAAGGTCAGTTCCTGGCCAGCTTTCAGTGCAATCGTTTTCTCCCACGGTTTATGCCCCGGCTTTTGGATGCTGATGTCGTAGCGGCCGGGGTCCAGTTCTAAATCAAGCCGGGTAGCTCCGTAGTTATTGCCATTGATCGTGACTTGGTCGCCCACAACGTTAGAACGAAGCACCAATTTTCCGGTTGTAGCTGGCTTCTGTTTTTTGGCTGGTGGAGCGATTTCAGTTTGGGTTGGCAATACAGACGGCTCTGCGAACGCGACTGTTTCAAGGCTGTCAGGAAGTGGTTCAACTTCGAACGCTTCGGCCGTGATGGAGGGTTCCGGCGGCTGAGTGACGGGGGTTGGCTGCGCTGGTGGTTTCTTGGGAGCTGCGGCTGGCGGTGGTAAAGAATCCACCTTTGGTTGCTGTATGGCGACGGATGGCTTTCCGCTACCTTCCAGTACCGGACCCTTTTGCACTGAGGCAAAGCCCGCTGTTACAAGTAACATCAGCGCAAGCGCATTGACGAACATCAGCGGTCTGAAATCGACCATGGTTGAACCTCTTATCCCAACTTCCTGGATACTTTTATTATGGAATCATCTTAACCACTGTCCGCTACGTTATGTAACAGAAAGTGTCTGAAGTTGGTCAGAATGCAGGCCAAATCACATTTTGTCCGGTAACTGGTCATGATTGAGCTGTTCCCATGACTTCATGTATACATCCGCTTCATATTGGTAGGGCGACCGGAACGGAGTCAACACGAAATCGAATACCAGGAAAAAGCTGCCAATCGAGAACCAGGCAATCAGCAGCGTGCTGATGGTGGTGGCTTGTTCCTCGGGGTTGGAGTCGATAAAACTTTGCAGGACTGGGATTATATCTGTGGCCAGCACCACAGGATTGAAGCTGGCCATTACGAAGGGGAGCCAAAACGCGATAAACACCGGGAAAAAGCCGTAAGACCAGAGTAAGCGCCTCAGAAGGTATACACCGACTTCGCGCCAAAACTTATGGCGAATCTCGGGGACTTTGCGTATGCGCTCCAGATATTGGCGGCGTTCGGCCCACCAAGCAGCTACTTCGGGGGCGTCAATGGCTTTTGTTTTGGTGGTTTCGTCTGTCATGGATCGGCAGGCTACCTAGTTGAGTTTGTTCGATGCATCATATCCGATAGTACGTGTTACCCTGTAATTCTCCAATTGTTCAATGCATAGGATCGTTTTAATGGCGGCAGTGACAGACAACGTAATCCATCCGGCTTTCGAGAAACTTCGCAGTCACCGGATTAGCACCCTCAATTTGGATGTTGAGGAATATCGCCACAAAAAGACCGGTGCGCGTCATTTGCATCTGGCGGCAGATAACGAAGAGAACGTATTTTTCGTCGCCCTTCGTACCTTCCCGATGGATTCCACCGGGGTGGCTCACGTTCTGGAGCACACAGCGTTGTGTGGCAGTGAGCGTTTTCCGGTGCGTGATCCGTTCTTCATGATGATTCGTCGTTCGCTGAACACCTTCATGAACGCGTTCACCAGCAGCGACTGGACGGCCTACCCCTTTGCAAGTATGAACCGGAAGGATTTCGATAATCTGCTCACGGTGTACTTGGACTCAGTATTTTTCTCCAAGCTTGATCCGCTGGATTTTGCCCAGGAAGGGCACCGTTTAGAGTTCGAAAAGCCGGATGACCCAAACAGTGACCTGGTCTATCGGGGTGTGGTGTATAACGAAATGAAAGGCGCGATGAGTGCGCCCACCTCGCAGCTTTGGCAGAACCTGTCCAGCCACCTGTTCCGGACCACGACCTATCATTACAACAGTGGCGGCGAGCCCGATCATATTGTGGACCTGAGCTACGACGATCTGGTGAAGTTTTACCGCCACCATTACCACCCGAGCAACGCGATTTTCGCGACTTACGGGAATATTCCCGCCCATGAGCATCATGAAAAATTCGAAGAGCTCGCGCTGAAACGGTTCGAGCGGCAGGATATCAAACTGCCGGTGCACGATGAAAAGCGCATGTTCTCTCCAGTGCGCGTAGAGCAGGGCTACGCGATCAGTGAGGGCGAAGACATCGAGAGCAAAACCCACATTGTGATGGGGTGGTTGCTGGGGCACAGCTTTGATCTGCAGGAGAACCTGGAAGCTCAGTTGCTGGCATCGGTGCTGTTTGAAAACAGTGCGTCGCCCATGATGCGGGCACTGGAAACCACAGACATTGGCCATGCGCCGTCGCCTATGTGCGGGCTTGAGGACTCTAACCGTGAAATGACGTTCGTGTGCGGCATTGAAGGCAGTGAGCCGGGCCGGCGCGAGGATCTGGAAGCTCTGGTTGAAGAGACACTGGCGAAAGTAGTGGAAGAAGGGGTAAGCCCGGAACGGCTCGAAGCCATTCTTCACCAGCTGGAATTGCACCAGCGCGAAATTGCCGGCGACGGCTTTCCGTATGGTTTGCAGCTGATCATGCAGTCCATTTCGCCGATGGTTCATGGAGGCGATCCGGTTGAGTTGCTGGATCTGGAACCTGTGTTGGCCACGCTGCGCGAAAAAATCAAAGATCCGGAGTATGTGCCGGGCCTTATTCGCCGCAAGCTGCTGGAAAACCCGCACCGGGTTACCTTGACCCTGCGCCCGGATGAAAAGCTGGAAGGCGCCCATCAAGCCGCGTTGAGAGAGTCATTGGCCAAACGTAAAGCCAGCCTCACCAATGAAGAAGTGAAGCTGATTGTGGAGCGTGCAAAAGCTCTGGAAGAACGACAGCTTCGTAAGGACGACGACTCGGTCCTGCCCAAGGTAGGTTTGTCCGATGTGCCGTTGCAAATGCCAGAGCCGGAAGGCAAATTCGACGCCGAAACCGGCGCCACTCTCTATGCCCGCGGCACCAACGGGTTGGTCTACCAGCAAATTGTGTTGCCTGTTCCGGCATTGAGTGAGGAAGAGTTGTTGCTGTTGCCTTACTACACCACGCTGATTTCCGAAGTCGGGTGTGGCGAGTTGGACTACCTGCAAATGCAGGATCGTATTTCGGCGGAATCTGGCGGTATCGGTGCTTCGTTCCTTGCTAAAGGGAAGATCGACGACGTTCAGGCCATGTCCGGCTATCTGATTTTCAGCGGTAAAGCGCTGGCCCGTAACAGCGGTGCGCTGACGCAGCTGCTTAAAGACGTGTACACCGGTGCCCGGTTTGACGAAAAAGATCGGGTTCGGGAGATCATTGCGCAGGTACGTGCGCGTCGTGAGCAGGCCGTGACGGGCAGCGGTCATGCTTTGGCTATGGGGGCAGCTGCCCAAGGTTTGAGCCCCGGTTCCTGGTTAAGCTTCCGCCTGGGTGGCCTTGCGGGCATTCGAGGCACTAAGGAGCTCGACAAGTCATTGAATGATGCATCCGCGCTCGCTCAGTTCTGTGACAGCCTTGCAGCGTTGCACGAAAAGATTCGCAAGCAGGGGCGTCAGTTCCTGTTGATTGGCGAAGAGGCGCAGCTGGCACCTATGCTGGATAGCGTGAAAACCTGCTGGCAAAGTGGCGAAACTCAGGTTGAGGGCGACTGGTCAATGCAGCCGGTGAGCTACAAAACGCAAGAAGCCTGGCTGACCTCCACACAGGTGAATTTCTGTGCCAAAGCCTATGCAACGGTTGCCGTTGACCACCCGGATGCCGCTGCTTTGACGGTGCTGGGTGGCTTCCTGCGCAACGGATACCTGCATCGGGCGATTCGTGAGAAGGGCGGTGCCTACGGTGGTGGTGCCGGGCAGGATAGCGTGAACGGTGTGTTCCGCTTCTTCTCCTACCGCGACCCGCGCTTTGCGGAAACTCTGGATGATTTTGATGCGGCGCTAAACTGGTTGCGCACGGAAGAGCACGACGAGCAAGCGCTGGAAGAAGCAATTCTGGGCGTGATTGGCCAGCTGGACCGTCCGCACTCTCCGGCTGGAGCGGCGCGACATGCGTTCCACAACAATCTGTTTGGTCGTACCCCCGAGCAGCGCGCCCGGTTCCGCGAGCGGGTGTTGAACGTAACGCTGGATGAAATGCGCCGGGTAGCCGATACCTGGCTGAAGCCGGAAGGTGCCAGTGTGGCGGTCATCACCAGCCCGGATAATCGAGGCGTGGCGGAACAGCTGGGCCTGAGTATTCAGGAGCTGTAAATCTGAAGTGCGAAGTAAAGGTAGGGTGGGGGACGAGCGTCGCCCACCCTTTTTGTTGGGCGGTTTACCGATGACGCTTGAGCCCGGTTGACACCATGATCCTTGTGGAGATTTCTTCAACCGAGTAGGCCGTGGTGTTCAGATAGGGAATGCGCTCCCGTTTGTACATCAGCTCGATTTCCTCCACTTCATGCATGCATTGCTGCATGGACGAATAGCGGGAGTTAGGCCGACGCTCGTTACGGATGGTGGCCAGGCGTTCCGGCTGGATTGTCAGCCCGAACAGTTTTTGCTTGTGGGGCCGCAGTGCACTTGGCATTTTCTGATCGTCCAGATCTTCTTCGGTGATCGGATAGTTTGCCGCCTTGATGCCGTATTGCAGTGCCAGATACAGGCAGGTGGGTGTTTTACCACTTCGGGATGCGCCAATCAGGATAAGATCGGCTTCATCGTAGTGACGGGTTCTGGCACCGTCGTCATTGTCCAGCGCGAAGTTCACGGCGTGGATCCGGCGTTCATAACTACTCACGTTGTCGATGGCGTGGGATTTGCCGACGGAGTAAGAGGACGACGAGTTCAGCTCGCGTTCCAGCGGATTCAGGAAGGTGCCAAAGATGTCCACCATGAATCCTTTGGCACCGCTTACGATCTCGCGAATAGCGCTGTTTACGATGGTGTCGAACACCAGAGGCCGTTCGCCATCGATTTCGGCGGCGGTATTGATGCGCTTAGCCATTTCCCGGGCCTTTTCTTCATCGTCGATATACGGCACGGTAATGCGTTCAAATTCAATCTTTTCAAACTGGGCCAAGAGCGCGTGTCCCAGCGCTTCCGCGGTTAGGCCTGTGCCGTCCGAGATAAAAAAAGCAGTTCTTTTCATGGTTTCATCCACTCAGGTTTTGAGGCGGTTCCCTAGGTAATTTCCGCAGCTTACAGTATTATACTCGCCAGTTTCGAGACTCCGCGCCACTCAAGATACAAGGGAGACCACGCTTTGGAAGATTACATTATCTGGTTTGACCACCTAGGAATGTCCGATGTTGACCGTGTTGGGGGTAAGAACGCGTCCCTCGGTGAAATGATCAGTAATCTGGCCAATGCAGGTGTTACCGTCCCAGGCGGTTTTGCCACTACAGCACATGCATACCGAGAATTTCTGGCGACAGACGGGCTGAAAGATCGTATCGATCAGGCTCTGGATGCGCTGGATGTAAACGACGTAAATGAGTTGGCCCGGGTTGGCTCACAGATTCGTCAATGGGTTATTGATACCGACTTCCCCGAGCCGCTTGAAAACGCTCTGAAGGAAGCCTACGAAAATCTTCGCGCCGGAAACGACGCCATGGCTGTGGCCGTGCGTTCGTCCGCAACCGCCGAAGATCTGCCAGACGCTTCGTTTGCGGGCCAGCAGGAAACCTTCCTGAACGTGGTTGGCCTTGAGCAGGTACGCACCTCCGTCAAAGAAGTGTTCGCCTCTTTGTTTAACGACCGCGCTATTTCTTACCGGGTTCACCATGGCTTTGATCACAAGCTGGTTGCGCTGTCTGCCGGTATTCAGAAAATGGTGCGCAGTGAAACCGCGTCCAGTGGCGTTATGTTTACGCTGGATACCGAATCCGGCTTCCGTGACGTTGTTTTCATCACGTCGTCTTACGGCTTGGGTGAAACTGTGGTTCAGGGCGCTGTAAACCCTGACGAGTTCTATGTCCACAAGCCCACCTTGGCGGCCAACCGCCCTGCGGTACTGCGTCGTAACCTGGGCAGCAAAGCCATCAAGATGGTTTACCACACAGAGCCCGGTGAAGGTAAGTTTGTTGAAACCGTGAAGGTGGACATGGAAGAGCGCACGCGCTTCTCCATCACCGATGCGGAAGTAGAAGAATTGGCCAAGCAGGCCATGATCATCGAGAAGCATTACCAGCGTCCGATGGATATCGAGTGGGCGAAAGACGGCGACGACGGCAAGATTTACATTGTTCAGGCCCGTCCGGAAACCGTTAAGAGCCGCGCTTCCGCCAACGTGATGGAGCGTTACCTGCTGAAAGAAACCGGCAAGGTTCTGATTGAGGGCCGCAGTATCGGCCATAAGATTGGCAGCGGCCCGGTCAAAATCATCACCAGCATTAACGAAATGGATCGGGTTCAGCCCGGCGATGTTCTGGTGACAGACATGACAGACCCGGATTGGGAGCCTGTCATGAAACGTGCGTCTGCCATTGTGACGGACCGTGGGGGCCGTACCTGCCACGCGGCGATCATTGCCCGCGAATTGGGTATCCCGGCAGTTGTGGGTTGTGGCGATGCCACCGAAGAGCTGAAAGACGGCCAGAACGTAACGGTTTCTTGTGCCGAAGGCGACACTGGCTTTATCTACGACGGCGCTCTGGATTTTGAACTGCGTGAAAATACTGTAGATTCCATGCCCAACATTCCGTTCAAAATCATGATGAACGTGGGCAACCCGGACCGTGCGTTTGATTTCCAGTCCCTGCCCAGCGAAGGCGTTGGTTTGGCACGACTGGAATTCATCATTAACCGTATGATCGGTGTGCATCCGAAGGCACTGCTGAACTACGACGGCCTGCCGGGCGACATCAAGCAGACCGTAGATAAGCGTATTTCCGGTTACAGTTCGCCAGTGGATTTCTATGTCGACAAGCTGGTTGAAGGTATCTCGACGCTCGCGGCTGCGTTTGCGCCGAAGAAGGTGATTGTTCGCCTGTCGGACTTCAAATCCAATGAGTACGCCAACCTGATTGGCGGCACCTTGTACGAGCCAGACGAAGAAAACCCGATGTTGGGCTTCCGTGGCGCGTCTCGCTACATTTCGGAAACCTTCCGTGATTGTTTCGAGCTGGAATGCCGTGCGCTCAAGAAAGTGCGGGATGAAATGGGGCTGACCAACGTTGAAGTGATGGTTCCGTTTGTGCGGACCGTTGGTGAAGCTGAGCAAGTCGTCCAGTTGCTGGCTGAGAACGGCCTGAAGCGCGGTGAGAATGGCCTTCGCCTGATCATGATGTGTGAGCTGCCTGCGAACGCGATTCTGGCCGAGCAGTTCCTGGAGCACTTTGACGGCTTCTCGATCGGCTCGAACGATTTGACGCAGCTGACGTTGGGGCTCGATCGTGACTCCGGTATCATTGCGCACCTGTTTGACGAGCGTAACGACGCGGTTAAGGTACTGCTATCTAACGCCATTCAGGCTTGCCGTAAGGCCGGTAAGTACATCGGTATCTGTGGCCAAGGGCCGTCCGACCATCCGGATCTTGCCAAGTGGCTGATGGACGAAGGCATCGATACGGTCTCTTTGAACCCGGATTCCGTTCTGGATACCTGGTTCTTCCTGGCTGACGAAAAAATCGACTGAACTGAAAACGGGAAAGGAGAACGAAAGCGTGAGCAACATTATTACTCCGGATCTGTGCGATGAGTTTCCGGAAGTGCAGGTGGTTGAGCCTGGCTTCAATAACTACGGCGGTATTCGTCAGTTCGGCGGTGAAATTGTCACCGTGAAATGTTTTGAAGACAACTCGGTTGTGAAAGAGCAGGTGGGCTTGCCGGGCAACGGCCGCGTCATGGTGGTTGATGGCGGGGCGTCAAAGCGCAACGCCTTGCTGGGTGACATGCTGGCGGAGAAGGCTGCCGAGAATGGCTGGGCTGGACTGATTATCTATGGCTGCATTCGTGATGTGGACGAGATTGGTCAAACCAAACTGGGCGTTCAGGCGCTCGGCACGGTGCCCCGCAAAACGGAAAAGCGCAACATTGGTGACCTGAATATCCCGGTGACCTTCCACGGCGTGACCTTCCATCCGGGCCAGTACGTTTATGCCGATAACAACGGCATTATCGTCTCGGAGAAACCTCTGGTGTAAGCCAGGGGTTTCACGGTAGATACAAAAACGGCGACCCATCAGGTCGCCGTTTTTTTGTGCCCGCGAAGGTTAGCGGACTTCCAGTATGTTGATGCCCAAAGTATACCCGGTGTCGCCTGGCGCACAGCGTAAAACTTCACCCACGGTTTCGAGGGGCGGAAACTGGTCCCCGGCGGCTTCCATAACGGTTTTCACCTCGGCACCAACCGGAAAAGGACGATCTACCTGAAGCTGCATACCCGCCGCGCTGAGGTCTTGGCAGATTCCAGTGATGGTTTCACCCTTGCTGTCGGTGATCTGGATGGTGCTGTTGACCTGCATCCGGTAGAAATCGCGCTTTTCCGAATAGTCTTTCATGGTTTAGGCCCAGTTATCGGTTTTCCGGGTTGGCTTGAGCATGGGGATGATCAGCGCCAGTAGCACGCCGCCGAACACCAAGCCTGCTCCCAAGAGCATGAAATCAGAGTCGCGGCTTGCTTCCAATCGTTCGTTCTCGGCGGTGAGTATTTCCAGATCGTTCTGCAATCTCTGGTTTTCTTCCCGCAATTCCCTGTTGCGACGCTCCAGGTTGATCGAGTCGGAAGCAATGCTTTTTATCTTGGTGAGTTCATCTTGCAGGTTTTTGGTCTGGCTGGACAAGTTGTTTTCGGTACTTTGTAGGGTGTCACGCTCTTCAGTAACAGCTGATAACTGTTCACGAAGGCTCGCGACGTCTTGTTTTGCCTTTTCAAGCTCGCGGGTGGCACGGGCAAGCTGATCTTTGGCGACCGGGGTTTTGCTGATGTACTGAGAGGAAACCCAGCCAACCGTACCCTTGGGGGTGCGAACTTTCGAATATCCTTCTTGAGTTTCAATCAGCTCAAGTGGTGTGCCGGTTGGCACAGCGTTTTCGATGATACGAAACTGAGTGCCGGCACCTGATCGAACGGGAAGGTACAGTTGGTCGTCAACCCATACGGTTCGCGCCTGAGCTACGGAAATGGAACTGAAGATAATAAGAAAGCTGAGAGCAAGGCGGAGCGGTGTCACTGGTTGCATTCCCTGAGTCTGACGATAGTTAGATTATATAAGGCAGCAATTTTGTCACAGCTTGACCTGTATTCAAGCAGTCCCGCGTTACAATCCGCTCATACTGTGTGCTGCCGCTTATATTGAAGGATTTCGGTAAGGTTAAGGCAAGACCACTTTGTACGGTTTTACGGTAACCGATTGATAAACACCTGCCTCAACATAGGGGTCTGCATCGGCCCAGGCTTGTGCGGATTCCAGAGAGTCGAATTCGGCAATGACCAGGCTGCCGGTAAAGCCGGAGTCGCCGGGGTCTTCTGTGTCGATGGCAGGGTGCGGGCCGGCCACGAGCAAACGGCCTTCGGCTTTCAAGGCTTCCAGCCGGGCAAGGTGTGCCGGGCGGGCCTGTTTACGGAGTGCCAGGCTGTTGGGTACGTCTTCGCTCATGATTGCGTAGTACATAGGGTGCTCCAATGTTGTTTAGGCCAGTGTTAGGGCGTGCCGGACAAGGCTGATACACTGGTTGCCACATTATTATCAGGATTGGTTTGTGACTATACCTCAAGACCCAAAACCATGCATTGATCTGCATTGTCATAGCACCGCCTCTGATGGCGCGCTTGCGCCGGCAGAATTGGTTGCCCGTGCCCTTGAAAAGGGTGTGAGTCATCTTGCCCTGACAGACCACGATACGATTTCCGGCCTGCCGGAAGCCAAAGAAGCGGCCGGGGCCGGCGGGCTGACGTTGATCAACGGTGTGGAGTTGTCCTGTGTATGGCGAACTTACACCATTCATGTGGTTGGGCTCGATTTTGACGAAACCAGTCCGGCTTTTCTGAAAGCCCTGTCGATTCAGAACGAGAATCGGTGGCGGCGCGCCCGGATGATTGCCGATAAGCTGTCCCGCCTTAAAGTTGATTCGTTGCTGGAAAAGGCAACGGCTTTGGCCGGTGGTGATGTGCCGGGACGCCCGCATTTTGCTCAGGCCTTGGTGGATGCCGAAGTGGTTCCGAAGGTGGCTCATGCCTTTAAGCGTCATCTGGGAGCCGGCAAGCCCGGCGATGTGAAGGCCTGTTGGCCTGAGCTGAATGAAGTGCTGCAATGGATTCACGATGCTGGCGGTATTGCGGTTTTGGCGCATCCGCGAAAATACAAGCTGTCCGCTACCCGGTTGCGAGAATTGGTGCACGATTTCGGTAAAGCGGGAGGGCGTGCTATTGAGGTGTCAATCGCCAGTCAGTCGAGCGGGGATTTGGGGTTTGTGGCTGAACTGGCCCGGCGGGAGGGCTTGCTAGCTTCTCAGGGCAGCGATTTTCATTTCCCGGGAGCGGGCTGGTGTGAGCTTGGCCGCATAACAAAAATGCCAGAGGGGCTGGAGCCCGTCTGGCATCATTTCCGTGAACCTGTTCGCGGGTAGTTTACTCCGGCGCGTGGAACAACAGATACAGGTCGGTGAGTGAGTCCGGGATGGCCTCAGCCATTCGGCTGGCCACCTGCTCATCTTCACGGGCGCGCTGGAAGTCTTCGTCTTCGAACAATCCTGACAGAGTCAGGATGGGCACCATCAAATCGGCCACTTCCTCTTCACCGGCTTCTTCCATCCACTTGTCTTCGTTTTCGAGGAAGGTTTCGACAAAGCCCGCACACCAGTTTTCCAGTGCGTTCATCGGGTCGCCGTCTTCGGGTTCAGGAAGCTCCAGCGCATGACCCATGTCCAGAGACTGGGTCATGTCGCGGGTGAGACTGCTAACGCACTGAGCGAAAACCTCGGGCACTTTGCCGTCGGGCAGAGTGTCGGAACCTGTGGCCAGGCGGAAGAGGTCTTCCACCTGCAGGTTGACCGGCCCGATCACGCTGGCGCATACGGCTCCGTGCAGACCGAAGAAGTCCAGGGCTTCATCGCCCCAAGGCTCGGCAAAGAGGATGTCTTCCAGTGCTTCGATGTCGGAATTGGTCAGCATAATCAATTATCCTCGGCCTTTTTGGCTGCTTCGGCTGCAAGCTTGCGCTTACGGACTTCTCTTGGATCGTTGTAAGCGCGACCTGGCGTTACCGGCACATCAACAGCGCTGGGCGCTTCCGTTTTCGCGGGTTCTGCTTTAGGTTCGGTCTCAACTTTAGCTTCAGCTTCAGGCTTCGGGTCAGCCTTAACGGTTGCTTTTGGCTTTTCATTCGCTTCCGCTGGCTTCTCAGCCTTCTCAGCCTTCTCAGCCTTCTCAGCTTTCTCAGCTTTCTCAGCTTTCGGGGCTTCGGCCTCAGGTGCTTGCGCTTTAGCTTCGCCGGCTTTCACTTCAGGGGCAGGTTTTGCCTCTGCTGTGGTAGTTTCTGCCAGCTTGCCGCCTGCCTTGTCCTTGCTATCGGCTACAGGTTCGCTTGCCTTAGGCGCTTCGCTGGTTTGCTCCGCTTTGGCTTCCTTTGCGGCCTGAGGCTTGCGCTGACGAGAGGCAGGTTTGCGCTTCTCTGGCTTGCTCTCGTCCGCTTTAGCCTCTTCTTTTGCCTTGGGTGCAGTATCCTGCTCTTTGGCTTCGGGCTTGGCTGTTTCAGCTTTCGGCTCAGTAGCAACAGGCTTGCTCTCTTCGGCTTTCGGGCTTTGCTCCGCAGGCTGTTTGACCTGAGGCTGAGCATTAGCGTCCTTGGCTTTCGCGTCGGTTGCTACCGCAGCTTGTGGTGCTGAAGAGGTTTTTTCTTCAACGGCCTTTTCTGGCTGCGTATCTTTCTGATGCTTGTCGCTACGTTCTGCTTTACGGGCGGCGGGTGTGGATGCCGGCGTTTCCGCAGGAGAGCCATCACGATTGCGCTGGCGACGTGGCTTGCGGCGCTTGTCATCGCCGGATTTGTCATTTGATGGACCTTTCTGATTGGATTGGTTGTCCTTCTGGTCCTTCAGATCTTTTTGATCTTTGGCATCGCGCTGCGGACGGTTACGCCCTTGACCGCGGTTCTGACCGTCTTTGCGGCCGTCTCTGCGGTTGTCGTTGCTCTTGTTGTCAGCCGGTTTGTCTTGCTGATTCTGGCGACCTTGAGCACCGCGGTTCTGGTCGTCGTTCCGGTTAGGACGGTTGCGGTTGTTCTGGCGACGTTCGTTGCCATTGCGGTTGCCTCCGCGCTGGTCATCACGTGCTACCCGTGATTTCCGGCGATCCTGACGGTCCGGGCGAGCTTGCGGGCGACGGTTGTTGCCGGCGCTCTTTGTCGCTTGCTTGTCGCCAGAGTCGGTTCCAGCTTCGCCGCTAAAGAAACTGGCGATTTTCTTGCACAGTTTGCGGAACGAGCCTTCGTCGGATTCTACCGGTTCGGCTTTGGCTGCCGCTTTGGCGACCGGGGCAGGAGCAGGGCGGATGGCTTTAACCGCGGCTTGCTCACGTACAGGCTTTTCGGTGCTGGTCACTTCAACAACGGATTCTTCTTCACGCTCGTTGTATTCGTGGGCCACCTGGTGGCTGGAAATGTGCTCGGGTGCCGTTTCGTCCTGACGCATACGAATGATTTCGAAGTGCGGGGTTTCCATATTGGGAACCGGAGCGACCACGATGGATACGCCTTGACCGGCTTCAATGTCGGCCAGCTGCTTGCGCTTCTCGTTCAGCAGGAAGGTTGCTACAGAAACCGGCACGATAGCGCGTACTTCTGCAGTTTTCTCCTTGGAGGATTCTTCGTAGATCAGGCGCATGATGCTCAGCGCCAGAGATTCAATGCCTCGAATGGTGCCTTGGCCTTCGCAGCGTGGGCATACTTCACTGCGGGTTTCACCGAGTGAGGGGCGCAGGCGCTGGCGGGACATTTCGAGAAGGCCGAAGCGAGAAATTTTACCAACTTGCACGCGGGCGCGGTCAATTTCCAGCGCTTCACGCATCTTCTGCTCAACTTCGCGCTGGTGCTTGGCCGGTGTCATGTCGATGAAGTCGATGACAATCAAGCCGCCCATATCGCGTAAGCGCAATTGGCGAGCGATTTCTTCGGCGGCTTCGAGGTTGGTCTGAAGGGCAGTTTCTTCGATGTCGTGGCCTTTGGTGGCACGCGACGAGTTGATGTCGATTGAAACCAGCGCTTCGGTTGGGTCAATAACAATGGAGCCGCCAGAAGGCAGTTTGACTTCACGCTGGAAGGCCGTCTCGATCTGGCCTTCGATCTGGTAGCGGCTGAACAAAGGGATTTCGTCTTTGTACAGTTTGATCTTGTTTTCAAACGTTGGCATGACAGCGCGAACGAAGCTCAGCACGTCTTCGTAGACGTTTTCCGAATCGATCAGTACTTCGCCGATGTCCTGACGGAGGTAGTCGCGCACGGCACGGATAATCAGGTTGCTTTCCTGGTGAATCAGGAAAGGAGCTTTGCGCTCATCGGCGGCCTGAGTGATGGCTTCCCAGAACTGGACCAGGTAATCAAGGTCCCACTGCAGCTCTTCGGTGGTGCGACCGATGCCGGCGGTGCGAACGATGATACCCATAGATTTAGGTACCTGAACGCCATTCATCGCTTCTTTTAGCTGAGCGCGGTCTTCGCCTTCGATTCGACGGGAAATGCCGCCTGCGCGAGGGTTGTTGGGCATCAGCACCAGATAACGACCGGCCAGAGAAATAAAGGTGGTCAGGGCTGCGCCTTTGTTGCCGCGCTCTTCTTTGTCAACCTGAACGATGACTTCCTGGCCTTCAGAAAGCACATCTTTGATGTTGATTTTGCCTTCGATCTGACTGGGAGACTTCTTGAAGTATTCTTTGGAGATTTCTTTCAGGGGCAGAAAACCGTGGCGATCGGCGCCAAAATCGATGAACGCCGCTTCCAGGCTGGGCTCTACGCGAGTGATTCTGCCTTTGTAAATGTTGGCTTTTTTCTGTTCGCGGGTGCTGGACTCGATGTCCAGATCAAACAGTCGTTGGCCGTCTACCAGTGCTACGCGCAACTCTTCAGGGTGAGTTGCATTGATCAGCATTCTTTTCATGGGAAAAGTGAGTTCCTGTCGTTTGTTAAGACAGGAAACCGGAGACGTTCGCATCAGCGAATCGGGATGTGCGTGCCGCGGGCCCTGAATTAGCAGGGCAGGCCGGCGGCCAGACGAGTCATACCTTTTCGGGTTTTGACCCTGTATGTCTGAAACCACCGCTGATTCTTCGGCTGCCTGACGGCAGAGAAAGATCGAATAGGGTGAGTGTCTGTTGACGCATAATATCCGTTTTCAGGTTCACACAAACTCCTAGGTCTCACGTCGTGTTGGTAAGCTGACGGCCCGGTTTTGCGTGGCAGTGATTCTTCGTGATGTTCCCGTCCGACGGTTTCCCGGTCGGTTTTTTCTTCTCCCGAGGAGGTAACAGCCACTCTGGGGTCTGCCCTGTATGTCGGGAGTTTGTCTCACGCCGGGCCCGGTAATGATTGGGTATTCGGCGTTCAATCTATTAATCAGTGTCGGTATACTGCTGCCGCTCCGGCTTCTGAACGAAATTCTTCAGGCCGTAGACAAACGGCAGAGCACGTCGGAATATAACAGTAAACCCGTAGCTGTACAATCCTGTATCCAAGCGCCCGGCGCAAGCCGGTATAAGGTATTTCATGTCTCAGAAACCGGCTTCCCGGAAACGCCCGCAAAAACCTCGCCCAGCGCAGCGCTCTGCCGAAAGCCGTGGCGCCAGATCCGTCGCGGTGGCGCAGCCTGGTGGGCAAGTTCAAAAGGGTGTTCAGTTTGTTGAAGTTGATGCCGATATGGCGGGGCAGCGGGTTGATAATTTTTTGCTGGCCCGGCTGCGTGGTGTTCCTAAAAGCATCGTGTATCGCATCGTTCGAAAAGGCGAAGTTCGGGTGAATAAAGGGCGAGTGAAGCCAGACACTCGCGTAAAAGAAGGTGATGTAGTTCGTATACCGCCCATTGTTCAGCAGGCTAAGCCGGATCAGCCTAAGCCTGGCGACCGCGTGCAAAATGTTGTGGAGGCGGCGGTGGTGTTCGAAAACGACGAGATGCTGGTGGTCAACAAGCCTGCTGGTATTGCGGTGCACGGTGGTAGCGGGCTCAGCTTCGGGTTGATCGAGGTGTTGCGGTCGTCTCGCCCGCAGGCAAAGTTCCTTGAGCTGGTTCATCGGTTGGACCGGGATACTTCGGGGTTGGTGATGGTGGCCAAAAAGCGTTCGGCGCTGCGTTTTTTGCAGGATGAGTTGCGCCATAAAAGAATGCGCAAGCGATATCATGCGCTTGTTATCGGTTCCTGGCCAAAAAAGTTAACCCGTGTTGCTGAGCCGTTGTTACGCTACGAAATGCCGAACGGCGAACGACGCGTAAAGGTAAGTGCCGAAGGCAAAGAATCGCTCACCTTATATAAGCGCTTGGGCGATTACGATGGTTATAGTTTGGTAGAGGCTTCGCCGGTAACCGGCCGAACCCATCAGATTCGCGTACACAGCGCGTGGGGCGGGCACCCGATTGCGGGTGATGACAAGTACATGGATGATGCAAGCCTGAAGGCTTTTCGAAAGATAGGGGGTGAGCGATTGATGCTTCATGCACGCTCACTGGAGTTCCGGTTGCCCGGTACTGAGGAGTCTATGTTCCTCGAAGCACCGTATGATAAGGCGTTTGGAACGCTTATTGATCAACTAACGCGACGCAGTAAGGATTAACAGAAATGAACGTTAAAGCAGTGATTTTTGATTGGGATGGAACGCTGATCGATTCTGTTGATCATATTGCTGAAAGCCTGCAGCAGGCTGCCCTGGAGTTGGGGTACCCGAACCTGGAGCTTGAAGCATACCGGGATATTGTCGGGCTGGGCATGATTGAAGCGCTTCACAAGCTATATCCCGGTGTGAGCGATGAGGAGATTGTTCGTATTCGCGAAGGCTATGCAGGCTATTTTTTCAAAAAAGTGACAACCCCGCAAAACGTATTCGACGGCATGGCCGATGTGGTTGCTGATATTCGCACATCTGGCAGGGGGTGTTCCGTGGCTACCGGAAAGAGTCGCCGCGGCCTTGCTCAAGCTTTGACAACCAGCGGCTTGGGCCATCACTTCGATACGTCTCGGTGTGCTGACGAAACGCGTTCCAAGCCAGATCCGTTAATGCTCGAAGAGATTCTTGAGTTCTACGGTTTTCAGCCCGAAGACGCAGTGATGATCGGGGATACTCATTACGATCTGGAAATGGCGCGGCGTATTGGTATGCCTGCTGTTGGGGTGGAATGGGGCGCGCATTCAAGAGAGGTGTTGCTGGACTGTAAGCCTCATGCGGTGGTCAGTTCCGTGGGTGATCTGCGCCGTGTTCTTGGGCTGTAAAGAGTGTTTTTTGGGCGTTTGCGAGTTAAGGAATAGCTAATGAGTGATTCGGAATCGGGTAAGGGCGGTATTTTTGGCTCCAAAAAGCCGGCGATGCCGCCTGAGTCGAACCGCGACTGGAAGTTGATTGAAAAGCTGGTGATGTCGCTTCACGCGGAGAAAAAGCGTAGCCGACGTTGGGGGATATTTTTCAAGCTTCTCACGTTCATTTATTTGTTTGCGCTGATTGTGATGATCCGGTCGCCAATCGGTGAGGGTATGGGAGTGGTGCCAGAGCAGCACACTGCGCTGGTTGAGCTGAATGGCCCTATCGCTGCGGATGAACTGGCAAGTGCTGACAATTTGGTGGGTTCGCTGCGCGCTGCGTTTGAGGCAGAAAATTCTAAAGCGGTGGTGTTACGGATAAACAGTCCGGGCGGTAGCCCGGTGCAGTCAGGTTATGTGTACGACGAGATTCAGCGTCTTCGGCAGGAGTACCCTGAAAAGAAAGTGTACGCAGTGATCGCAGATGTGGGTGCGTCCGGTGCTTATTATATTGCCGCAGCGGCTGACGAAATCTACGCGAACCGCGCGAGCTTGGTGGGTTCGATTGGGGTTGTCGCCGGCGGGTTCGGTTTCAATGCGTTGATGGAGAAACTGGGCGTGGAGCGCCGTTTGTACACCGCTGGTGAAAACAAAGCGTTTCTGGATCCGTTCACTCCGGAGCGTGAAGAAGATGTCGAGTTCTGGCAGAGCGTGCTGGAGAACACGCACGAGCAATTTATTGCGGCTGTTAAAGACGGGCGTGGCGACCGGCTGGCGAACGATGAAAGGTTGTTCAGTGGTTTGGTTTGGAGTGGCGAGCAAGCGCTGGAGTTGGGCTTGATCGATGGCTTGGGCAGCAGTTCCTGGGTGGCCCGTGAGGTTGTTGGGGCTGAAGAGTTGGTAGATTACAGCCGTGGGCCTTCGCCATTTCAACAGTTTGTTGAGCAGTTAGGGGTGTCGTTTGGCGAAGGTGTGGCTGCACATTTGCTGGAGTCCCGGCTGGAATTGCGCTAATTCGTGGCAGCGCGCTTGCTCATTGTGAGAGAAGTGGGTTTATGCCGAATTCGCGCAGCATGGTGCTGAGAGCTATAAGGGGTAAGCCGATCAGGCTGTTAGGGTCTTCGCCTTCCAGTCTTTCGAAGAGGGTGATGCCTAAGCCTTCCATCTTAAAGCTGCCTGCGCAGTCGTAGGGCTTTTCTTGGTGCAGGTAGCCGGTGATCTCTTCTTGTGACAGGTGCCGGAAATGCGCAGTGAAAAGTTCGCAGTGGGTTTTCAAGTCGCCGGTTTGGGTGTCCAGCACGGCCAAGCCGGTGCTGAACTGTACGCTCTGTCCGCTGCTGCGGGACAATTGTTCCACCGCTTGTTCGTGTGAGCCCGGTTTGTTGAGCAAGCTACCATCGGGCAGGCTGGCTACCTGATCCGATCCGATAACGAGTGTGTTGGGGTTGTTGTTCGCCAGAGCTTGTGCCTTTTGAGTGGCTAGACGTACGGCGAGTGCTTCCGCATTTTCAGCCGGCGCGGGTGTTTCATCGATGTCTGGGCTGGCGCAAATAAAGGGTAAGTTGAATCGTTCCAGTAGTTGTTTTCGATAAGGTGATGATGAAGCGAGCAAAATAGTACGTTTCATAATGGCCTGATTGCTATGTGTTCGTTGTGAGGTCTGCGGCGAATATCGTAGAATACCCCTACTTTAACGGGAAGGCTTGCCATAAAAGCGATTAAGTCTTTGACAGCAGGCGGTCTCCTCCCTAAAATTGCGCGCCTATGACTAAAGCGCCGAACGCCGAACTGCCAAAATCTGTCGAGCCTATCCGGCTGGCAGAACAAAAAGCGACACTTGAGGGGGTAATTCCGCTCGAGGGTCTTGCTCGTTTTGGAGAAGCGGTGGGTGGCTCGCAAGATGGCCGCGAATGCCACGCAAAGCTGTCCTTTTATCAGGATAGTGAGCGCCGGAGGGTTGTATCAGGAGAGCTGTCGGCTCCGGTCACTCTGGTGTGCCAGCGTTGCATGAACGACATGCAGGTCACGTTGACGTCGAGCTTTGATTTGGGTCTGGTCAGCAGTGATGAGCAGGCTCAACGGTTACCCAAAACGTTGGAGCCGTTCCTTTGTGAGGATTTCACAGCGGACTTGTGGGCAATGGTGGAGGATGAGCTTCTTCTGGTGTTGCCGCCGTTCCCGCTTCATGAAAGGGACGAGTGCCCGGCGAAAGAAGACCTTGAAGCGCTGGAGCCGTCAAACGCTCCGGCTGAGCCCGAGGCAAAGAAAAGAGATGATAATCCGTTCAGCGTGCTGGCGGGTTTCAAGACGACTAAGCATTAACGTTTTCATAAATAGGTCAGGAGTTTAACCATGGCTGTACAGAAGAGTCGCAAGACCCGTTCCAAGCGCGGCATGCGCCGTTCACACGACGCGCTGCCAACTTCCGCGCTGTCCACTGATGCAACAACTGGTGAAGTTCATCGTCGCCACCACGTATCTCCGGATGGTTTCTACCGCGGCAAGCAGGTTGTTGAAGCGCGCGACGAGTAATACTCGACGCGATATCTTCTGACCTGTGTCATATGGACGAGCGGTGAGTAATCCAATCACCATTGCCGTCGATGCCATGAGCGGTGATCGTGGTGCCGAGGTGGTCGTCCATGCTGCGCTGGAAGCAGTGCGTGAAAATGAGGCCTTGAGTCTTGTTCTGGTAGGTATCCGGAGCGAGCTCGAGGCCTTGTTGCATGGTGGACATCCCAAAATCCGCATAGTGGAAGCGGCTGATGTGGTGCGCATGAATGAGCGCCCCTCCCATGCTTTGCGCCATAAGCGCAATTCCTCTATGGCTATTGCTCTTGGCCTGGTACGTGACGGCGAAGCGCAAGGCTGTGTCAGTGCCGGTAATACCGGTGCTTTGATGGCGTTCGGACGTTCCTTGATACGCATGTACCCCGGGATCGAGCGACCGGCTATCGCCAAGCTCATTCCCTCTCTTCGTGGTCGCTGTCTGGTTCTGGATCTCGGAGCCAATGTCGACTCCAGTGCTGAAAATCTCTATCAATACGCGTTGATGGGTTCCTTGATGGCAACGGCTGTCTCTGAGCTTGCCGAGCCCCGTGTTGCCTTGCTCAATGTCGGCGAAGAAGAGATTAAGGGCAATGAGCAGGTTCGCCTGGCATCTCACATGCTCGCCCAGTCTGAAACTTTGAACTATATAGGGTATGTCGAGGGTAGCGACCTGTTTCGTAACGTCGCGGATGTTGTAGTCTGTGATGGGTTCGTTGGCAACATTGCGCTCAAAACGGGTGAAGGTGTTGCCGGGTTGCTGATTGAGTTGCTCGAGCAGGCATTTACTCGCTCTGTTTACGGGCGCATGGTGGGTTTGTTGGCTCGGCCGGTAATGGGGCGGTTGTTGCAGTTGATGGACCCCTCCCGGCATAACGGTGCCAGCCTTTTAGGGCTGCAAGGTGTCGTTATAAAAAGTCATGGAAACGCCAACGAGCGCGCTATGTTGGCTGCTATACGGCAGGCAGTGTGCGAAGTGACTCACGAAGTTCCCCGCAGGATTAATGAGCGGCTTGATGACTTGTTGTTTTAGGTCGTTTGAGACTAAAGTCGGCCCACATTAACTTACTTTATCGCGAATAATTGGCCGGGCTTGTACTATTGGCTAATCTCCTCCAATCCCCAATAACGATAAGATCGCTCCTATGAAATCAGCGTTTATTTTTCCCGGACAAGGTTCTCAGTCGATTGGCATGTTATCAGGTGCTGCTGAAGCATGGCCGATGATCGCTGAAACCTTTAGTGATGCTTCTAATGTGCTCGGCTATGACCTCTGGCATGTATGTCAGAACGGCCCGGCTGATGAACTGAACCAAACCATGGTTACCCAGCCCGTACTGCTGACGGCCAGTGTTGCTCTGTGGCGCCAGTGGTTGGTGTCTGGCGGGCCGCAGCCTAATTTTGTGGCCGGCCACAGTCTGGGCGAATACAGTGCACTGGTGGCTGCTGAGAGTCTCGATTTTGTTGAAGCGGTGAAGCTTGTGCAGTTGCGCGGTGAGCTGATGCAAGAGGCCGTGCCGGCGGGCGAGGGCAAGATGGCCGCGATATTGGGGCTGGACGATGCCGAAGTGATTGCCGCTTGCGAAGAGTCTGCGCAAGGAGACGTTGTTGCTGCGGTGAATTTCAATGCGCCGGGGCAGGTTGTTATCGCCGGTTCTTTGGCGGCGGTAGAGCGGGCTATCGAGGCGTGTAAGGCTCGTGGCGCGCGCAAAGCCATGCCGCTGCCTGTCAGCGTGCCTTCTCATTGCGCGCTGATGAAGGGTGCCGCAGAAGAGTTAGCGGATGCACTGGACGATGTACGCTTTAATGATGCTGTCATCCCGGTTGTGCAGAATGTCCATGCCGGTGTTGCGACAGACGCAGATACCTTGAAATCTAACTTATTGAAACAGCTCTACTCGCCTGTGCTCTGGACGGATTCAATCCGTACGCTGACCAGCGAAGGTGTCGGAGTAGCGGTTGAATGTGGTTCTGGCAAAGTTCTGGCCGGTTTGGTCAAGCGCATTGAGCGTGGTTTGCCGGTACATGGTATTGAAGACCCTGATTCTATGGCGAGTGCAATCGAAGCACTCAGTCAATCCTGATAGGCGGAGTAGGTTATGTCGTTGGAAGGCAAGGTAGCGCTGGTTACCGGGGCAACCCGGGGCATTGGTAAGGCCATTGCTCACGAATTGGCGCGCTTGGGTGCCGAAGTTGTTGGTACCGCAACAAGTGCTGAAGGCGCTGACTCTATCTCGGAAGGGCTGAAAGCGGCTGGTTATAATGGCTACGGTCTTGTGATGAATGTCGCTGACCCTGAAAGCATTGATGCGGGATTAAAGCAGATTGCCGAAAAATCAGGCGCACCGCTGATTTTGGTCAATAATGCGGGTATAACTCGTGATAACTTACTGATGCGTTTAAAAGATGACGATTGGGCATCGGTACTTGAAACCAATTTGTCCAGCGTTTACCGCACCAGCAAGGCCGTGCTGAGAGGCATGGCCAAAGCGCGCTGGGGCCGGGTGATCAATGTCAGTTCGGTGGTTGCCAGTATGGGCAACCCGGGGCAGGGCAACTACTGCGCGGCCAAAGCTGGTGTTGAAGGTTTTACCCGCAGTTTGGCGAAAGAGATGTCAAACCGGGGCATTACCGCAAACTGTGTTGCGCCGGGCTTTATTGATACCGATATGACTAAAAAACTGGACGAAAAGCAGCGCAACGCTATGCTGGAAATTATACCGGCAGGGCGTTTGGGTGAGCCGGAGGAAATTGCTTCCGTTGTGGCTTTCCTGGCATCTGATGGTGCTGCTTACGTAACAGGTGAAACGATTCATGTGAATGGCGGCATGTACATGGGGTGAGCCGCGTTTCGGGCGGTAATGCAACCCCTTGTCGTACAACATGTTTAACAGATCGCCCTGCTTGTCTGCAGGTAGGGTTTAAACTAAACTGGCAATCATTGAGTTGCTTGGTTGACACTAAAGTGAGGACATTATGAGTACAGTTGAAGAGCGCGTTAAGAAGATCGTATGTGAACAATTGGGCGTTAAAGAGTCCGAAGTTCAGAACACATCTTCTTTTGTAGAGGATCTTGGCGCTGACTCACTGGACACTGTTGAGCTGGTTATGGCCCTTGAAGAGGAATTCGAAACTGAAATTCCTGACGAAGAAGCCGAAAAGCTGGGCACTGTTCAGAACGCGATCGACTACATCGTCGCGCACACCTGATACTCTGCTGATCAGATTGCCAGGCGAAAGCCGTCCTTTTTGAAAATTGAAGGACGGCTTTTTTATTGGCCAAACATCAGTAACGTTGACGGAAATTTTTCAAGAACAATCAGGTGAATGAGGATATGAGCAAACGACGGGTTGTTATCACGGGCATGGGAATGCTTTCACCGGTGGGGAACGATGTAGCGTCCTCATGGGATGCAGTGTGCGCCGGGCGGAGCGGTATTGGCGCGATCGATCGCTTTGACGCAACCGACTACAACACTCGCATTGGCGGTGCCGTCAAAAATCTCGATATAGAGCCCTGGTTGTCCAGCAAGGAAGCGAGAAAGCTGGATGCTTTCATCCACTATGGCTTGATAGCTGCACAGCAAGCCGTAGATGACAGTGGGTTGGAGCAGTACGACAAGCTGGACCGTGAACGTGTCGGAATTGCTATTGGCTCCGGTATTGGCGGTTTGGAGTTTATCGAAAAGAACATCATTCAAATGGAGAAATCCGGGCCCCGCAAAGTTTCTCCTTTCTTTGTGCCGGCATCGGTTATCAACATGATTTCGGGTAACGCCGCCATCCGGTTTGGCTACAAGGGCCCGAACATCGCCATTGTCACGGCCTGTACGACAGGCACTCATAACATCGGCTACGCCGCACGGACCATCGCTTATGGTGATGCGGATGTCATGCTGGCGGGTGGTTCTGAAATGGCCACCACGCGTTCGTCGGTTGCAGCCTTTTCTTCGGCGCGGGCGTTGTCAACGCGTAACGATGAACCAGAAAAAGCCAGTCGCCCTTGGGACAAAGAACGTGACGGCTTTGTTTTGAGTGACGGTGCGGGGGTGTTGGTTTTGGAGGCGTTGGAGCACGCACAAGCCCGCGGAGCTACCATTTACGGTGAGGTTGTCGGGTTTGGTATGAGCGATGATGCCCACCACATTACGTCACCCCCGGAGGGTGGTGAAGGTGCGGCGCGATCCATGGCTAATGCGGTGCGGGATGCCGGGCTGTCGGTGGATCAAGTGGATTACATCAACGCCCATGGCACCTCTACGCAGGCCGGGGACGTTGCCGAAGTGGCAGCGGTTAAAACGGTGTTTGGCGAGCACGCCAAAACACTGGCCATGAGCAGCACCAAATCGATGACAGGGCACCTGTTAGGTGCGGCGGGTGCGGTTGAAGCAATATTTTCGGTCCTGGCCGTTCGGGACGGTATTTTACCGCCCACCATCAATCTGGATAACCCGGATGACGGATGTGATCTGGATTTCGTGCCGCACAACAGTCGGAAAGCGGATATTAAAGTGGCGTTGTCCAACTCTTTCGGCTTTGGTGGCACCAACGGCACGCTGATTTTCAGCCGATTTGAGGGCTGAGCCAGCCGTGGTCACACTATATTGGGCGGAAGACGGTGCTGTTCCGCCCGGGGATCGCGGGTTGGCCTACGGTGACGGGCTATTTGAAACCATCCGGGTTGACGGCGGCAATGCGGGTTTGAAGGCCTACCATTTGGACCGGATGACACGGGATGCGGCTCGTCTGCGCATTCCCGTTGACCGGGCCGAACTCGAGCGCATACTTGAGCAGGCCCTGATGCGGTATACGGGCCAGTATCCTGCAGATTCCTGGGTGCTCAAACTTACGCTCACCCGAGGCTCGGGAGGACGAGGCTACCGGCCAGCTCCCGAGCTACAACCCAACCTTCTGGTTTCTCACACGGCTTTGCCGCCTTTACCGCCTGCCACGGGTGTCGTGGCTGATTTCTCTCGTGTGCCACTCACCGTGAACCCGCTGTTATCCGGCATAAAATCCTTGAACCGGCTTGAACAGGTTATGGCGGCATCCGAGCTTCAGGACGGTGTGTTTGAGGTGCTGATGGCGAACGCTCAGGGCCATATTGTTGAGGGCACGCGCACCAATCTTTTCATCGAAACGGATCAGGGCTGGCGTACGCCGGCATCTGACACCATCGCCGTAACGGGCGTGATGCGAAGGTATGTTTTGGAGCGCCTGAGAGCGAGTGCGGAGCAGGTTTATGAAGCTCCCGTTTTGCTGGAGGACATGCTCGCATCCAGTTGCCGGGGCGTTTATTTAACCAATAGTGTCTTAGGTGTGGTTCCTGTGCGCACATTAGCTGGACAGGATTTGCCTGTTACCGGCCGGCTTGCGACAATCTGCGGCTCAACTCCAACAACGGAATAATGCGTGTGTTCAGGAAGTTATTAGTTTCAGTTTTCGCTCTGGGTGTGATTGCGGCAGCGGGCATCGGGCTGTGGGTATGGCAGGGCCTGGAAACACTGAAAAGCCCGGTTGCACTGGAAGAGCCGGTTTTGTTCAGTGTCGAACATGGCACCTCTTTCAATCGCCTGGCGCGCGAGCTTGCTGAACAAGAATTGGTTTCCGATTCGCTTTGGTTGAGGTTGTATGGGCGTTTAAAGCCGGAGCTTACTCGCATCAAGGCCGGGGATTATGAGTTAACGCCAGGAATGACCCCGCTTGAAATCATTGATTCGATGGTTGAAGGCAAAGTAAAGCTTTGGGCCGTGCAGTTTATTGAGGGTTGGACATTTGCAGAAATGCGTAATGCGCTGGCGAAGTCCGATAACCTGAAAAAAGTAACGACAGACTGGACTGATCAAAAAATCATGGAAGCCGTGGGCGCGAAGGGCGAGCACCCGGAAGGGTGGTTTTTCCCGGATACCTATATGTTCAGTAGCAGCGAAACGGATTTGGACATTCTGAAACGCGCCTACAATCGAATGACCAGACTGCTGGAGCAGGAATGGGCCGAACGCGCTAAAAACCTTCCCTACGATACGCCATACCAGGCTCTGATTATGGCCTCCATCGTTGAGCGTGAGACCGGCGCACCTTATGAGCGAGAGCAGGTGGCGGGTGTTTTTGTTCGACGATTGCAGAAAGGCATGCGACTTCAGACCGATCCAACTGTTATCTACGGTATGGGCGACAAATACGACGGTCGAATCCGCCGGCGCGATCTGCGCACGCACACGCCCTATAACACGTATCGTATTAATGGCTTGCCGCCTACGCCGATTGCACTTCCCGGGCGGGATTCCATTCATGCTGCGTTGCACCCGGATGACGGTGATGCTTTGTATTTTGTCGCCCGCGGTGACGGCAGCCACAAATTTTCAAAGACTCTGGCGGAGCACCAGAAAGCGGTCAGGGCTTTTCAGCTAAATCGCAAAGAAGGATATCGGTCTTATCCGGTTCCGGATGCAAAATCTAACAACGGCGGAGACAAGTAATGGCAGTTCGAGGCCGTTTTATTACCTTTGAAGGAACCGAAGGCGTGGGCAAGTCTACGCAGATGAAAAACGCTGCGCAGACACTGGAATCTCTGGGGATAGACTACCTGGTGACTCGAGAGCCGGGCGGTACGCCAATGGCCGAGACGATCCGTGAGGTGTTGCTGGCATCCCGCGCGGAGTCGGTACATGAAATGACCGAATTGCTGCTGATGTTCGCGGCTCGCGCTCAACATCTGCATACCCGAATCTTGCCGGCACTGGACGCCGGGCAATGGGTTCTGTGTGATCGCTTCACCGATGCAACCTTTGCCTATCAAGGCGGCGGCCGAGGTGTTTCTAAAGAGCGCATTGCAGTGCTGGAATCATTGGTTCAGGGTGACGTACGCCCCGATCATGTCATTTTGCTGGACGCGCCGGTAGAAACCGGAATGTCGCGAGCAAAACATCGCGGAGAACTTGACCGCTTTGAGCAGGAAGACATCGAATTCTTCCAGCGTATTCGGGACACTTACCTGGAACGCGCTACGGCTTCTCCGGCTCAGTACCACATCGTTAACGCGGCACTGCCTCTCGAGCAGGTTTCAGCCAGCGTGGCCGCTTTACTAACCGCATTGGTCAAAGCGCCTCAGCAGGTCGGGTAGTCATGCTAGATGCCAGAATCATAAAGCTCCCCGCCAACACACAACAGCATCACCACGAGCATCATCAGGTTGTTGTCGGGGTTCGCGGTGCGGCCGAGTTGTGTGTTGACGGGCTAGGGGCGTATCTCGATAACTGGAAAGCGTGTCTGGTGCCCACAGAGATTGAGCATGATTACTGTGGAGATCAAAAAAACCATGTTCTGGTGATTAATCTTGACCCGCAGAGCCGGGCGTTTGCGTCCTCGGCCCATCGGGAATACGAGCGACTGGCCCGAATGTTCGAAAAGCCCAGTACAGTTCAGATGGACCACCGCTTGCAGGGCTTGGTGCAATTTGCCGCAGGTGAATTTGACCGGGCGCCCGATAACGTGCCGCTGCACCGGCATCTGGCGGCAAGTATCTTGTATAGCATGGCGGACCGGATGGTCGATGGCACATCGATCAAGCCACCTCGACACAGCGTGAACCCGGAAGCGACACGCCGTTTTATTTTGGAGAACCTGCACCGGAAAATCACCGTTAAGGACTTAGCCGGCCAAGCCTGTTTGAGCGTCAGCCGGTTTCATGAAATTTTCCGGGAAGTTGCAGGGATTACTCCGCACCAGTTTTTGCTACAGACCCGCCTCGAACAAGCGTCCAGCTTGCTCGCTAGCAGTCAGCTGTCGGTTTCTGAAATCAGTTACCGAACGGGCTTCTCCTCACAGAGTGCTCTTACCAATGCGTTGCGAAAATACAAAGGAACAACGCCCTCCAGGCTCCAAATTGGCGAACATGTCGCATAATTCCGGCACAAACGGTGAGTACCGGAGGATTGTGCAAAAAAATCGTAGGATTTCGTAAGCCCTGAGTGGGTAGTAATACTAACTTGTGTCGCCTGAAGTCCCGTATTGCCGACTTGTTGTTGATTTCAGTCGCAAAATGCTGAAGTTTAACTATATTGAAGGAGTATCCGTGCGAGGTACGCTTCGCTCCAACGAGGATGGAATTCGGCTAAACAAGAATAACGGCGCAGTGGGCTGGCTTGAGCGCCAGGGCTGTGCTTAGAGAGCGGATCTAATCCGACTCATTAAACCGGAGGAGCCTTATGGCTATTGGTGTTTGGATCAGTCTTTTTGCTTACTTTGCGCTCATGATTGCCATCGGCATTTATGCAATGCGCACGTCGACGTCTTCGTCCGAAGACTACATGCTGGGTGGGCGAGCTCTTAGCCCGAAAGTGGCGGCCTTGTCGGCCGGTGCGTCTGATATGAGTGGCTGGCTGCTGCTGGGGCTCCCGGGCGCGTTGTACGTGTCGGGTCTGGCTTCTGCCTGGATCGGTATCGGCCTGTTCGTGGGTGCGTTTTTCAACTGGGTGCTGGTAGCACCTCGTCTTCGCGAACAAACGGTTCATTATGGAAATGCCATTACTATCCCTTCGTTCCTGGCCAATCGTTTCCCGACGAAAGCACTGTCGCTCAGGACTGTATCTGCGATCGTTATCGTGGTGTTCTTCGCGGTATACACCGCTTCTGGTCTGGTTGCGGGTGGCAAACTGTTTGAAAGTGCTTTCGCCGGCATCTTTAACTTTGGCGGGTTGAGCGACTACTCGGTTGGCATTGTCATCACCTTGGGTGTGGTTCTGGCCTACACTGTTGTGGGTGGCTTCCTTGCGGTGAGCATGACCGACTTCGTTCAGGGCTGCATCATGATGCTGGCACTGGTTATCATGCCGGCGGTTGTGCTGTTTGGTGAAGGCGGGGGCGGTTTTGCCCAGGCTTCACAGACCCTTAATGAAGTAGATCCAACCTTGTTGTCCTGGACCGAAGGCCTGACCTTCATTGGCTGGTTGTCAGCAGTTACCTGGGGCCTGGGCTACTTTGGCCAGCCGCACATCATCGTTCGTTTCATGGCGATCCGTTCGCTGAAAGACGTACCAACTGCCCGTAACATTGGTATGGGTTGGATGGGTATTTCCCTGATCGGTGCGATTTCTCTGGGTGTGTTCGGTCGCGCTTACGCGGTTCGTAACGGCCTGGATGTTGCCGATCCGGAAACCATTTTCATCATTCTGTCTGACTTGCTGTTCCACCCGCTGATCACAGGCTTCCTGTACGCAGCGCTGTTGGCCGCAGTTATGAGTACCATATCCAGTCAGTTGCTGGTGTCGTCTTCTTCTTTGACTGAAGACTTCTACCGCTTGTTCCTGCGCAAAGAAGCCACGGATCGTGAGTGTGTGAACGTAGGTCGTGCCTGTGTTGTAGCGGTTGGTCTGGTGGCGGCAGTCATCGCTTCTGACCCGGATTCTCAGGTTCTCGGGCTGGTCAGTAACGCCTGGGCAGGCTTTGGTGCCGCCTTTGGTCCGCTGATTCTGCTGTCTCTGATGTGGTCCCGTACTAACGGTGCTGGTGCCATTGCCGGCATGGTAGTGGGCGCTGTGACCGTTATGGTCTGGATCTCTCTGGGCTGGAATGGCAGCTTCATGGGTGGTCCTGGCGTTTATGAAATCATTCCTGGCTTCGTTGCTGCGTTCATCGCCATTATCGTGGTGAGCTCTGTGACAGCAGACGCCGGTGAATACCAGCATATCGAGCGGTAATCGTAAGGGTTACAGAAAGGGTATGCAGAGGGCTCCTACGGGAGCCCTTTTTTATGGACCAGACAATCTAACAGCGCGGAGTGAGGCGCCGGTATGGGGTAGCTTTTCTGAAGGGAAAAAGATGTCTGAGCGAAGCGAGTTATTTTTACCGAAAGAAAAGCTACCCCACGGCGGTGCCGGGACACTAATAAATGAGTAAGTTTTCGTGCAGGCACAAAAAAACGCCAGCCCGAAGGCTGGCGTTTCATTGGAGCTAAACCGAAAAGGTTAGGTCTTAAGCGACAGTCGCTTCAGACGCCTTCTTGGTGTAGTTCTCCATCTGGTCAAAGTTGAGATACTTGTAGATCTCAGCTGACATGCTGTCCAGATCTTTAGCGTACTCCATGTACTCCGCAGGAGTCGGGAGCTTGCCAAGGATTGCGCCAACAGAAGCCAGTTCTGCAGAGGTCAGGTACACGTTGGCACCATCACCCAGACGGTTCGGGAAGTTACGAGTAGAGGTCGACAGAACGGTAGACTTCGCAGCCACACGTGCCTGGTTACCCATACACAGTGAACAACCCGGCATTTCGGTGCGAACACCGGCAGTGCCGTAGATGTTGAAGTAACCTTCTTCCATCAGCTGCGCCTGATCCATCTTGGTCGGCGGAGACATCCACAGACGAGTGTTCAGGGAGCCTTTGTGCTGGTCAAGCAGCTTACCAGCGGCGCGGAAGTGACCGATGTTGGTCATGCAAGAACCGATGAACACTTCGTCTACCTTGTCGCCAGCCACTTCGGACAGGAACTTGGCATCGTCCGGGTCGTTCGGGCAGCAAACGATCGGCTCTTTGATGTCAGCCAGATCGATTTCGATAACGTGAGAGTACTCAGCGTCTTTATCTGCACGCATCAGCTTCGGATCAGCCAACCAGGCTTCCATCTGCTGGGCACGACGCTCCAGAGTACGTGGGTCGCCGTAACCTTCAGCGATCATCCAGCGCAACATGGTGATGTTAGAACGCAGGTACTCGGCAACAGAGTCTTCAGACAGGTTGATGGTACAACCGGCAGCAGAACGCTCGGCAGAAGCGTCAGACAGTTCGAACGCCTGTTCAACAGTCAGGTGCTCAAGACCTTCGATTTCCAGGATACGACCAGAGAATTCGTTGATCTTGCCTTTCTTCTCAACGGTCAGCATGCCTTGCTTGATGCCGTACAGCGGGATCGCGTGTACCAGGTCACGCAGGGTGATGCCCGGCTGCATGTTGCCTTTGAAGCGAACCAGAACAGATTCAGGCATGTCCAGAGGCATAACACCTGTTGCCGCGGCAAACGCAACCAGGCCAGAACCGGCCGGGAAGGAAATGCCCATCGGGAAACGGGTGTGGGAGTCACCACCAGTACCCACGGTGTCTGGCAGCAGCATGCGGTTCAACCAGGAGTGGATGATACCGTCGCCCGGACGCAGGGAAACACCGCCACGGTTGCGGATGAAGTCCGGCATGGTGTGCTGCATTTCAACGTCAACCGGCTTCGGATAAGCGGCGGTGTGACAGAAAGACTGCATAACCAGGTCAGCCTGGAAGCCCAAGCAGGCCAGATCTTTCAGTTCATCACGGGTCATCGGACCAGTGGTGTCCTGAGAACCAACGGTGGTCATATGCGGCTCGCAGTAAGTGCCCGGGCGAACGCCTTGGCCTTCTTCCAGTCCACATGCTTTACCAACCATCTTCTGGGCCAGAGTGAAGCCCTTGTCACCAGCTTCCGGATCTTCCGGCAGGCGGAACAGATCGGTCGGGCCCATGCCCAGTGCGGTGCGTGCCTTGGCGGTCAAACCACGGCCAATGATCAGCGGAATACGGCCGCCAGCCTGAACTTCGTCCAGAATAACATCAGATTTGAACTCAAACTCGGAGATAACGTCACCGGCTTCGTTCAGGATCTTGCCTTCGTACGGACGAATTTCAATTACGTCGCCCATGTTCATGTTGTCTACCGGAGCTTCGAATACCAAAGCGCCTGCGTCTTCCATAGTGTTGAAGAAGATTGGGGCAACTTTGTTACCGATACATACACCACCAGCACGCTTGTTGGGAACGCCCGGGATGTCGTCACCGAAGAACCACAGAACAGAGTTCGTGGCAGACTTACGGGAAGAACCGGTACCTACAACGTCACCAACGAAAGCAACGGGCAGGCCTTTGGATTTGATTTCTTCGATCTGGCTCATCGGGCCAGTTACGCCAGGCTCTTCCGGCTTCAGGCCGTCGCGTTCCATCTTATAGGCAGCGCGGGCGTGCAGCGGGATGTCCGGGCGGGACCATGCGTCCGGAGCCGGAGACAGGTCGTCGGTGTTGGTTTCGCCGGTTACCTTGAAAACAACCATCTTGGTGCTTTCAGGAACCTTATCCTTTTTGGTGAACCACTCAGCGTTGGCCCAGGACTCAACAACAGACTTGGCAACAGCGTTGCCAGCGTCCATTTTTTCTTTAACGTCGTTGAACGCATCGAACATCAGCAGGGTGTGCTTCAGTTCTTCACCGGCCAGCTCGGCCAGCTCTTCGTTGTCCAGCAGGTCAACCAAGGTTTCGATGTTATAACCACCTTGCATCATACCCAGCAGCTGAACGGCCTTTTTGCTATCGATCAGCGGAGAGGTCGCTTCACCTTTAACAATGGCAGTCAGGAAGGCAGCTTTAACGTAAGCGGCTTCGTCTACTCCTGGTGGTACACGGTTTTCCAGAAGATCAACCAGCGTTGCTTCTTCACCGGCGGGTGGGTTTTTCAGCAGATCTACCAGAGCAGCGGTCTGCTCGGGGTTCAGCGGCTTCGGGGGGATGCCCAGAGCTGCACGTTCGGCAACGTGTTCACGATAAGCTTCTAACACGATATGGACCCTCATCAGTTGAAATTTTCCTCGCCGGTGGCATGCCGCCTGGCGGGTGTTTTTTTACGAAAAGGCCGAAGGAGCCTCTGAATAACGCCTAAATTGGCCGGTGGGGTATTCAGATTCTATTCAGAGACACCTTGATCCGGCGCTGCATTCTATAGGAAAGCACGTATAAAGTTAAGTTGGACAGAGGTCGGAGCTGTCTGATAGCTGCGGTATACTCTCGCGTTTTCGAACCTGACCAGATTCAATGATATGACTGATGCCTTGAAGGAAATACATGACTTTCTGCCGTGCCGCACGCCTCAGCAGTGGATTGAGAATGCATTGGCGAACCAGGATTTGTTGCTGATCGACCATGCTCACTGTGAGAAAAAGGCAGCCTCGACCGCGCTCAGTTTGATGTATCGGTACGTTGAAAATACCGAGCTGCTGAACAAAATGTCGCGTTTGGCCCGGGAAGAGCTTCGGCATTTCGAGCAGGTGTTGGCGATTATGCAAAAACGCGGGGTGACCTATACGCATCTGACGCCAGCACGTTACGCGGGTGGCATGAGGGATCTGGTGCGCAAGGACGACCCGGGCCGATTGGTGGATGTATTGATTGTGGGGGCGATTATTGAGGCCCGTTCCTGTGAACGTTTCGCCGCCTTGGCGCCGTTTCTTGACGAGAAACTGGCCGAGTTTTACACCGGATTGTTAAAGTCTGAAGCGCGCCACTATCAGGATTATCTGAAGCTGGCTGTTCAGGCCAACAGGGCGCCGGTCGATGAACGAGTTGCGGAGTTTATGGCCGTGGAGAAAACGCTGATTGAAGAGGCGGATACTGAATTCCGGTTTCACAGCGGGCCCGTACCCGCTTGATGCGGAAGCCCGAACCTCGAAAAAGAGGGTGAGGCTCGGGCGCCCGTTAAAGCTGCTTGCACAGGTCTATCCATTGGGCGATACCGGCGCTGCGGTATTTTTGCTTGTGCAGAATAAAGTAAAACTGCCGTTTAAATGAACGGTGTTCCGGCATTGCAAGTGGCACCAGGCTGCCACGCTTGAACGCGTCAGCAAGCACCACCCATGACAAACAGCCGATGCCGAGATTGGCCTCGACCGCACGCTTTATGGCTTCGGTGTGTTCCAGTTCTAGCAACACGTTGAGGTCGGGTAGCAGGCCTTGCATACCTCGCTCAAAGCTTTGTCTGGTGCCGGACCCCTGTTCCCGCATAATCCAGGTTGCTTCGCGTAAATCGTCATCGGTTAGTTGTTTTTTTTGGGCCAGCGGGTGATTGGGCGCACAAAAAGCAATGAGTTCGTCTTCACGCCACGGCATAACTTCAAGTTCGGTGGCCTGCAATTCACCTTCGATTAAGCCAATATCCAGTTCAAAGTCTTTAACCCGCCGGGCGATGGTGCTGGTATTGGCAACCTCCAGTGACACTTTCGGCCGAGTAGGGGTGTTCATGTATTGAGCCATAACGCCAACGGCGAGATAGTTCCCTATAGTTAGCGTTGCACCGACTTTAAGTGCGCCTATTTCCGAGTGCTTGCTGAATGCTTGTTCTAATTCTGTAGCCTGAGCGAGCAGCGCTTCAGCTTTCGGGCGGTACAGTCGGCCAAGCTCGTTCAGTTGCAGCCGCTTGCCCACCCGGTCAAATAACCGGATATCGAACTGGCTTTCAAGTTCTTTCAGTGCGCTGCTGGCCGCAGATTGGGACATGGATAACGATTCTGCAGCCCGGGTGATGTTCTGAAAATGTGCGGCAGCGAGAAAAACTTCTAATTGGCGAAAGCTGTATTTCATGGTTTGGCTACCAAGGTATAATCTGTTTATTCATAAAATCGAATAGCATTATGAAAGCATCCCGTTTTGTCGATTTCAAGAAAAAGCTTACACTGAAGGCATCCTAAATTCTTAACCATTGCTAGCTTGCGAGGGCATCATGAGTAAGTTGATGAAAGAAACGGTGACCAGTGTCCATCACTGGAACGACACCTTGTTCAGCTTCAAGACAAGCCGGGATCCCGGATTCCGTTTCAAAAACGGGCACTTCGTGATGATCGGGTTGGAATCTGAAGGCAAGCCGCTGATGCGTGCCTACAGCATCGCCAGCGCCAACTACGAAGAAGAGCTTGAGTTCTTCTCTATAAAAGTGCCTGACGGCCCGCTTACGTCCCGCCTGCAGAAGATTAACGTGGGTGACGAAATTCTCGTGAGCCGCAAGCCGACCGGCACCTTGATTCTGGATAATTTGCTACCCGGCCGTAACTTGTGGCTGATCAGCACCGGTACCGGGCTGGCGCCGTTTATGAGCATCATCAAAGACCCCGAAGTGTATGAGGCTTATGACCGGGTTATTCTGACCCACGGTGTGCGCTACGTGTCGGAGTTGGCGTATCAAAGTGAAATTGAAGGCTTGCCGGACAACGAGTACTTCGGTGAGATGGTCAAAGGGAAGCTGTTGTATTACCCAACGGTGACACGCGAGGCGTTCCGCAACCAGGGCCGACTGACAGAAGCCATGGAAAGCGGCAAAATCACCCGTGATCTGGGCCTTCCGGAATTTGATATTGAACAGGACCGGTTCATGATCTGTGGCAGCCCTAGCATGCTAAAAGACACCTGCGCCATTCTGGATAACAAAGGCTTCAAAGAGGCTCGTGGCGGTGATTTGGGTCACTACGTAATCGAGCGCGCATTTGTAGAGCAGTAGCCTTACCGGTTTAGTTCAGTGCAGTAATCGAAAAGCCTCTTCGACATCCGTCGGGGAGGCTTTTTTTGTTTTTGGGCGGTTAAATAATTTGTAGCTTTACCATGTGTTAATGGCGGTGGGGCCTGTGTGGCCGGGAGGCTATACTCTCCGTAAATTGCATCTGTAAGGGAGACAGACAATGGGTGTCACCGAATGGTTTGCCGCGAATGCGCAATGGATCGCACCGGTCACCAGTATCGGTACGATGATGATATGGATTTTTTACGCGCAACTTTTATACAGCAGTTATGCTCGTCAGGCCCGGGCTCGAATTCTGATTAACCGGGCGGTGGGAGAAGAAGGTTTGGATTCGCCTTGTTTGGTGTGCAACATGAGCAGCGAATCTGTTTACGTGTATTTCGTTATGGTGCGGTTAGAGACATCGGATGGCGAGTTTTTTGTGCCTGCAACCGACTGTGGGCATGTTTCGGCGGAGCGAGATCAGGCCGATCTCAGTCGCCGAACACACCAAGGGCCGCTAGCATCCGGTTGTTGTATGCAGCTGTGTTCGTTCAAAGACACGCTGGACCGGGCAGCAAGGATAGCGGGGGCTCCCATAAAAGACGGCCGGCCGACAGACCCCGACGTTGAGCTTAACGCTATGGAATATCATGTGATCTGCATTTACGGCTCGGACAAGCGTCCGTTTGGTGCCATTCGGCGGTTTGAAACGAAGCCCGATGACAATGATCAATACCATTTGGTGGCGACAACGACCGATACCGAGAAGCGCTCGTCCTTAAGATATCAGAAACAAATTGCTCAGTGGCTTCAAAACCATGGTTGATGGCCGTCCCCATTTTTTTAAACGTTATCGCAACCAGTTGTGAAGCATGCTGGCCAAGCGTTCACTATCTGTCATCTCTGATCGTTTCCGCAGAAGCTGAGAAAGCACATCCGGGCGATCGGTGATGATGTTGTCTACGCCCATGTCAATAAAACGTGACATTGCTTTTGGCGAGTTTACCGTCCATACGAACAGTTCATTGCCCGCGTTATGGGCCCGTGCGACCATTGCCGGGCTGGCCCGGTTCGAGCGTATTCCCAGAATGTCGTAGCGGTCTTGCCACAGAGGGCCGACCACGAATTGGGCGAGCAGGGCTGTTCTGAGATTCGGGTCCAGCTCTTTTGCCCGTTCCAGAATAGGCCAATCGGCGGCCGCAATCACCGTGCCTTCAACCGCATCCTTTTCTTGCAGCACCGTCACCACCGCGTTGACCAACGCCTCTTCATTCCGGTTCGGCTTAAGATCAACCAAGAGATTTGCTTTGCCTCGAGTTGCTTCAATGGCTTCGGCCAGAGAGGCAATTCGTTCGTCCGCAAATGTTTCGCTAAACCAGGATCCGGCATCCAGCTTGCGCAATTGCGGGTACGACAGATCGTTAATTCGTTCGGGCAAACCAAAGATCCGCTGCATATCGGTGTCGTGCCAAAGCACCGGCACACCATCGGCAGTCAGCTGCACGTCAATCTCGATGTAGTCCGAGCCATCATTGATTGCTTGCCGAATGGCGCTGACGGTATTTTCCGGAGCAAGTGAGGCGTTGCCACGGTGTGCGGTAATCCCGACCTCAGTGCTATGGTTGAGCGAGCTGATGATCGGGTAACTTTGCGCCAATACCACCGCCACCACAATGGCTTCCAAAACCCAGGCTCGGCGTACCAGGGCCGTAGCGTCTTCAGGGACGGACGGTGTCGGTCTTTTGAATGGGTAGCCCGAACGCTCTTCGTAGTAAGCCATGATCAGCGTGCCGAAAGCCGAAGTGGCCAGAAAGGTGACGGCCAAACCAACTAACACGTAGCTCCCTACGAGCGTGATAACAGCGGGGAACAGATAGGCTCGGTTGTCTGGCAGAACCTGGAATATGCCCGTTGCAAGTGCATTGAAGATCAGCGTGATTAATGGCGGTATGGCAACCGTAAAAGCTGCGCCCAACGCCAGCGTTGTTGCGGCGTGTCTTGAGCGCTTTCGGGTGAGGTGATAACTCGAACGCAGGGCCGCTACCGGCTTGGCGCCGTTAAGCATGAGTCGGGGGATGGCCAGGCTCCAACGCACAACCAAGGTGCCGTTGGCGGCGACAAGGGCTGCAACCATGGAAAGGCAGAAAGCACCGTACCACCACAGTACCGGTGGGCGTTCAAGATTGAGTAAATAAGGGTCGTAATGATGGAGCAGCAGTTTTGATGCGCCGATGATGGCTGCGAGAAAAGGCAGCGCTGTCAGAAAATGGCCGAGGGTCAGCAGTAAAGCGAGGGTCGTCAGTCCAGTGATTCTGCGCACCACACCGAACAACGCGCGGGCGATACTTTTCATAGGATGCTGGTCATTTTGGGCAACGATCAGCGTGATGCCCGCCTGCTGGTAAACGATAATAGTGACCGTGACGAACAACGTAAAAGCTGCCCAGGTAACCCCGCCGGGCGAGGTCAAAAACCGGATCAACCCCGCCGTAGTGATTGCAGCTTCGCCGGTGAGCGGGCGTATGGCGGCCAAAGCGGCTGTCACCAACGAGGGCAGCAGGGCAACCGATACCCCGGTGATGGTCAGGTGCAAGGCAAGAAGTGCGCGGCTGTGTTGGCGTAGGAGTGCCAGAGTTCGATAGGTAAGCTTGAGCATATCAGTTGCCGATGGTGGTCAGCTGGTTCGCGTTTTCTACCAGTGCCAGCCGCTCTTCTAAAGTAAGAAAGGGCTCTTCGTCGGTTTCGGCTAAGGTGCCAAAAATTCTCTTCGGGTCGAATGACCAAGTCTGGCAGCGGGTCATCAGCTCTGTGCAGGCCAATAACTTTCCCTGATTTCTCAGGAAGTATTTCATGCCGGTATACGTATCCGCTAACAGAAGGTCGCGAGTTGGGTTGGAGTCCATGGCCAGCAAGCTGGTGCCAATCATTCCCCCCGCTGTTGATCCATGGCCGCTGGCATCGAGGATTGAAATGGCGATGTCCAGCTGAGAAATGAGCGCACTTTCCGGTGCGTAGTATGAAAGGCTGTCTTGCGCGGCTGGCTTCACCGCTAACATACCAACGTTGTTGTTCAGCGGAAGAGTTTCGTGGTCTTCGCGAATAAATCCGCCAGCTTCGTCGGACGTGACGATCACCAGGGTATTGTCCAAAATGCCCTCCTGCTCAAGCTGTCTTAAAAAGCTGTCGAGGGTTTCGGCCATCACTTTCATGGCGTTGATGCGTGCGGTTTGAGGCGAAGGGATCGGCAGAATGGTTTCGTTATCATCCTCCGCTTTTTGTGAGGCGAGTCGTTGCTCGGTTTTCTGGCCGATGTTGAACGGGTGGTGAGTGCCTACGTTCAGTGTGGTTACGAACCAAGGCTGGTGCTGGCGGTTGAGCGAGCGCAGTCTGGCTGCAATATCCTCGAAGAATATCGGGTCGGGCGGTCCCCAGCCTTCGATTTCGTTCTGAGTGGTAAACACTTCGGCACCGGTAACGTCCATGTAGCCGGCCTGAGGCATAAACTCGTCTTTGTTCATATATTCGATTGGCGCGGCCTGCCAGTAGGCAGTGTGATAGCCTTGGTTTTTCATCTTTTCAGGGAGACAATCCGGGCTCGCGTGTTGGCCGGCAACCAGGCGCACTTTTTCCGAGGCGCGCCTCAAGTCGGGGTAGCGGCCGCAGGTTAACGTAAAGGTTCCCCGGTCCGTCTGACGTTCCATACTCAGAACATTCCTGTAAATACGAAAGCCGAAATCGTTGAAGGTCTGTTCCAGATTGGGCAGCGAGACGACTGGCGAAAGCCCGTGAAAGCGGCTCACCGATGGCAGGTAGCCGCCGGACATGCCCTCGATCATGATGACAAGGACGTTGGGCGGTGGCGAGATGTTACGGCCACTGACTTGCTGGTGGAAAAAATGGGTCCGGTTTTCCAGGCTGGGGCTGACCTCTACTTCGTTGTTGCCAATCGCAGTGCCAACCGGGTTGATCAGTGCGCCCGGAATTTGGGCCAAAGTGCTTACCACCAAATTGTTAGCAGGGGTGGTCAAACTCGGAAATGACAGGGAGTAGATCATCAACGTCGCCGCCGCAGCGCCGGCAAACGGTAAGGCTTTGGGCCGGGAAAGGGGAACCCAGCGCCGGTGTAAATAGTGTAAAAGCCACGCCAACGCGAGGTAAACGGGCAGGGTGATCAAGTATACGTTCAGCAGGCTCCCGGTGATGAACGTGCTGTCCATACCTTTGCCGGCAAACGCCAGTTGAAACAGCGTGCCATGGGCGGTCAGATGCATGCCGGCAACGTAAAGGGCGCAGCCCAGCGCTGTAATAACCAACCCACGCAGCATACCCCGGCTTCCCTGCAGAATAAGCGTCAGCAGCACCGCGCCGGCAATGTCGCCACCCAGCATGCCCGGCATACTGGGAATTACGCCACTTTGTAGAACCAACAAGCCCCGAACCAACAAAAGCCAGCCGAAGGACAGCAAGAAAGTACGCGTTAGGGCATGGCCGGTAAGCTGCTGAGGTTTGATCATACGTAATGTCTGTTTTGAGTCGTCAAAGGTACAGTATGGGCAACCGTTTGAATGCTTCAACTGTTCATGGCTACGGGATTTTCAGTCGGTGTTCGTTATCTTTATGTGTATTGAACTGTTTTTAAAAGAAATTTCTCGTCAGGAGCTTGTGTGCCCAAACAAGGTGTCCATATCGTAATCGATCGAAAAGTGCGTTCGTTGTTTTGGGTGGCGGCTACTATGGTGGCTGCGCTTGTGCTGGTGTTTCCAGCGGCCGCCACGACGGTAGACCAGCGGCGCCCGTTAGGATTAAGCCCCGCAGAACTGGCGTGGGTGGGGCAGCGGATATTTCAGAATGAATGCGCGGGGCGACGGGAATGCCTTGTGCACTGGAATAAAGGCGAAGCCTTCCCCTCATTGGGTATTGGACACTTTATCTGGTATCCCGAAGGCGTGAGCGGCCAGTTTACCGAGAGCTTTCCAGCATTGCTGGCGTTTATGCAACAGGAGGGCGCCGATATTCCCGTTTGGGTGGCTGATGCCAAAGGCGCACCCTGGCCCAATCGACGCGCGTTTTACGAAGCGGCTGCTCAATCTGATCGTGTTCAGGTTCTTCGGGCCTTTTTGTACGATACGCGGGGCCTGCAAGTTCGGTTTATACAACAGCGCGCGCGCGCTTCTCTGAAAAAGGTGGTAGCCGCGGCCCCGGACAAACAAAAGCAAGCCGTTGGCAAAAAGCTAGCGGACCTCATGCAGACCCCGGGAGGGGTTTATGCAGTGATGGATTACGTGAACTTCAAAGGTGAGGGGGTGTCGCAAACCGAACGGTATCAAGAGCAAGGTTGGGGATTGCTGCAGGTTTTGCTCGAGATGCCGGAAGCGCCCGCGCGCCCTTTGATGGCATTTCGCGAGGCGGCCGCGGAGGTGTTAACACGCCGAGCGCGCAATGCCGACAACCCCATTGAGCGGGAGCGCTGGCTGCCGGGTTGGCTCAAGCGCTTGCAAACCTACAAGGAACCGGTCGAAGAGCGCGATTGAGTTCACGAGGGAGCGTCTTGCGAGGGCGGCTCGGATTGTGTTTTCGGTGACGTTTCCGACAACGAGTGAATGCGGATATCCCTTTGCGGGAAGGGGATGGTCACACCTGCGTCGGTCAGCGTGCGCGTGATAGTTGAATACAGTTCGTGGTAGAGCGGCATCATATCGGGCAGGTCTTTGACAAACACCCACACCTCGAAATCGATGCTGCTTTCACCAAGCCCGACACAAAAGACAGCCGGGGCCGGGTCTTCCATCACTCGATCGTTGTTAAGGGCAGCGGCGGAAAGCAGTTTTTGCACCTCGTCCACATCGGAGCCGTAGGCCACGCCGACAAAAATTTTGAGTCGAATGGTGGCATCCGACAGCGTCCAGTTGGTCAGGTCTTGTGTCACGAAGGTTCTATTGGGAACGATTTGTTCTTTTCGATCCCAGTCGACCAATGTGGTGGCACGAATACGGATGCGCGACACTTTACCGGTAATTCCGCCAATGGTTACGGTATCGCCCACTCGGATCGGGCGTTCAAAGAGCAGAATGATGCCGGACACAAAGTTAGCCACTATTTCCTGCAGACCAAACCCGAGCCCAACCCCAAGTGCTGCGATTAACCACTGCAGCTTTGACCACTGTACGCCGATAACACCCAGGCAAACGATGACACCCAAGAAAACAAGAAGGTAGGTGGTGATGGTGGTGATCGCGTAGCCAGCGCCGGGCTGAAGGTCCAGTCGGCTAAGCAGTGTCACTTCCAATGTGCCGGGAAGGTTTTTGACGGCCATGACGGTGCCCGCGCCAACAAGAAGGGACAAAAGCGCATCGGCAAGAGTGATTGGCAGAGGGTCGCCACCCTCAAGATCCGTGGCGATGGTCCACAAGGTAATATCATCGAACAATTGCAAGGCTGGAATGACGTCGGTCCAGAGAAGAAGCAGGCCGGTTATGGCCACAGCGGAAACCAGAATGCGCAGTAAAGACGAGCTTTGCTCACTGATGTCTTTCAGGTTCATTTCCGGCATTTCCGGGGTGATAAGCGCACCTTCGCCGGAGGTGTCGGACGTTTCTCTGGCCTCTGCCTGTTTACGTTCGGCCTCGCGTTGTTCGATCAATCGTTTGAGCGTAAGCCGCCGCTCGCGAACGGACAGTGCGCGCAGGCCAGTAAAGTAGAGCAATGCCGAAAAGGCCAGCCAGCAAATGGAAATAAATAAATTGCGTTCGAGCTGCAGCGCGGTGTAGTGGTAGCCAATCGTTGATGCGACAGCAAGCAGAATAGGTGCAGCGACGGCGATCAGGTGCAGAACAATAAAAAGGCGATGGCGAGGTTGTTCGTCTCGAACGGCGGACATGATTCGCTGAGCAAAGATAGCAAGCGCGACGGAAACGATGATGAACAACAAACGACCGAGGCTGTCGTCGTATTCAGCGCCGTCCGGAGATGCGCTGATGGCCGTCATGACAACAGTGACGGGTATGACGCAAGCCATCAGGAGCAGCAGTTCCCGCCGGATGGCGCGCAATGAGCAGGGGTTCCAGTGAAAATGTTTTTCGCCCAGGCCGTCCTTGGTGGCAACATTGCGAATCAGCGCAAGCAAAAACATGATGAATGCCGCCGCCGTAAACCCTTTCGACAGTGCTGCAAAAAATGCATTACCTTCCATTAGCAGCAGGGCGGCCAATGAAAATGCCAGAACACCGGGTAACGCCAGTAAGGTGCTGTTTACCAACGCCAGCAAAGTAAATGCCGTGCGGTCCATGCCTACATGGCCAACGTATTGTTGATTGGCGTGCAGGTTGGTTTTGATTTTCTTGCGCTTGATCAGCAATACCAGCAGGAAAGACGCAACCAACGCAATTCGTCCACCGCGCTCTTTGACCGATTGGGAAACCGAAGCGCTGAGATCTTCAACTCTGAGCTGAGATACCAGCCACTGTACCGACTCGACAAGCTGTTCGCTGGTGTCGATGGATATGATCTCCGCACTGGGCAGCCAGAATAAACGCTGTTTCAACAGCGTTTGGTAGTTTTTTACCTGGTCCTGAAGAGCGGTCACCGTATTGAAGTACTCGTTGAGTACGTTGATGTGTTCTGTGACGGCTTTGTGCAATTCGCGTAACAGCTTAGAGCGAAGGCTGCGTAGTTGGCTTCGGGCATCTTCGCCCGGATCTGTTATCGCCTCAAACTCCTCCAGCCGCAGTTGTTCTTCCCGGGCTGTAGCCAGTTTGTCTTCAATGCCACCGATGAAATCACTTGCAACACTCTGTTTCTGCAGCCGTTCGAGCCTCTGTTTAAGTAATTCCGCATAATCTGCTGTGAGGTTCAGCCCGGCGTTTTCCAGGCGCAGCTCAAAGCTTTGGTATTCACCCTCCAGGCGGGACAGAATCGATTCGGCATAGGCCAGGCGCTCCTGGCTTTCCGACAAAGCGGCACGTCGTTGTTTGAGTGACTCCCGGAGCGTTCGAATCTGTTCCCGGATGTCCGAGTTAGCGGAGTCGGGAAGTTCGGTTTGGGGTGGCATATTCAAGCTTTGCTGCAGTTCGGGTTGAACGGCTGGCAGAGCTTTCTCTGTGGGAGGATCGTCCGGTTGTTCGGGTGTTTGCGCGACTGCGGTGGCAAATGTAAAACAGAATATGAGAAACCCTGTTAGCCGCATGATTGGAAGCGTCCGGGACAACAGGGTCTTTCTCATAATTTTGCTCGCAAGGTGGAAGGGTTACACGCTATCCAGCGGTGTCTTCTTGAGCTCTAGCGGTTGATCGGCTCGCGCAACGAGCCACCAAACGTTTTTATCCCAATCGCCCAGTACAATGCGGCGAGCAGGGCGGCCGTTCGCCTCGAGTTCGTGGGTGGCAGGACGGTGCGTATGGCCATGGATCATCAATTGCACATCGTGGCGTTCGAACTCGCTCACCACTTCATCAAGGTTCACGTCCATGATGGCCTCAGCCTTACCTTGATTCTTCGCCATGGAAATTTCCCGAAGTTGCCGTGCCATCAGTTGTCGGTCTTTCAATGGCCTGGCCAACAGCATTTCCACGGTTTTCGGGTTGCGCATGTTGGCGCGGAATTTTTGGTATTCCACGTCATCGGTACACAGGCTGTCGCCGTGCATCAGCAGGGCGGGGGTGCCATAGAGGTCGATTACGGTAGGGTCATCCAACAGGATGGCCCCCGCTCTTGCGCAGAAGTCCTCGCCAATCAGAAAATCCCGGTTGCCGTGCATCAAGTAGATGGCCGTGCCTGAGTCGCGGACACCTCGAAGAGCCGCTGCAACTTGCTCCTGAAGTGGAGTTCTTTCGTCGTCGCCAATCCAGGCTTCGAAGAAATCGCCGAGAATATAGAGGCGTTCAACGCCCATGGCTTCAGCTTCAAGGAAACCAAGAAAAGCGCCCGTGATGTCCGGGCGCGATTCTTCAAGGTGTAAATCCGAGATGAACAGTGTGCTCACGCGGCCTCCACGACCTCAGCTTTGATAATCACAATGTCTTCAGCGGGCACGTCTTGATGGCCGGAGCGCATAGTCGTGCGCGTTGCGCGGATCTTGTTCACGGTTTCCATGCCTTCAGCGACTTTGCCAAATACACAGTAGCCCCAGCCTTCCGCGTTCTTGCCAGTGTGGTCCAGGAAGCCGTTGTTCTCAACGTTGATGAAGAACTGGGCCGTTGCCGAGTGCGGGTCCATGGTGCGGGCCATGGCGACGGTGCCGACCATGTTGCTCAGACCGTTATCTGCTTCGTTCTGAATCGGATCGCGGGTTTGGCGCGGTTTCATGCCAGGTTCAAAACCGCCGCCCTGAACCATAAAGTTGCTGATAACCCGGTGAAAAATGAGGCCGTCGTAAAAACCGTCGCGAACGTACTGTTCGAAGTTTTTAGCGGTTTCGGGGGCGTTTTCGTAATCGAGTTCCAGTTTGATATCACCGAGATTGGTTTGCAGCAGAATCATCAGGGCATCCTGTAATTGGGTGTATAAAGGTTCAAAGTAGGCATTGTACTGAAGAGTTTCGTCCTGTGCATGAGTACTGCAAGGAATTGTGAGTATAATAGGCGGTTTCACGGAGCCTCTGAATAGCTCCCACAATTCATTCCCTGTTGACAGAGATTGTATGAGCGCCGAGTCGAAGAAAGCCCATAACTTTATTCAGAGCCTGATCGAAGATGCCGTCGCCAAGGGCGAGCACACGGGCAAAGTCGTTACCCGGTTCCCGCCTGAGCCCAATGGCTACTTGCATGTTGGTCATGCCAAATCAATCTGCCTGAACTTCGGCATTGCTGAGACGTTTGAAGGCGAGTGCAACCTCCGCTTTGACGACACCAACCCGGAGAAAGAAAGCCTGGAATACATCAACGCCATCAAGCGGGATGTAGAATGGCTGGGCTTCGAGTGGGCAGACGAAGTGCGTTACGCCTCGGATTATTTTGATCAGCTTTACGCCTTTGCTGAAGAGTTGATCGAGAAGGGCAAGGCTTATGTCTGTGCGCTGACGGCCGACGAAATGGCCGAGTACCGCGGTTCCCTGAAAGAGCCGGGTAAGAACAGTCCTTACCGTGACCGTCCAGCTGAAGAGAGTTTGCAGCTGTTCCGCGACATGCGGGATGGAAAGTTCCAGAACGGTGAGTTGGTGTTGCGGGCCAAGATCGATATGGCGTCTCCCAATATCAATATGCGGGACCCGATTCTGTACCGTATTCGATACGCTGATCATCATCAGACGGGGGATAAATGGTGCATCTATCCGATGTACGATTTCACGCACCCCATCTCGGACGCGCTCGAAGGCATTACCCATTCTCTGTGCACCCTTGAATTTGAAGACCATCGTCCGCTCTACGACTGGGTGTTAGACAATATCACCATTCCTTGTCATCCGCGGCAGATCGAGTTTGCCCGTCTGAACTTGAACTACACCGTCACCAGTAAGCGTAAGCTGAAGCGGTTGGTTGACGACAACGTAGTGGATGGCTGGGACGATCCGCGTATGCCGACGATCTCCGGTATGCGTCGCCGTGGCTTTACGCCGGAGTCTATCCGGACCTTCTGTGACATGATCGGTGTCAATAAGGCTGGCGGAACAGTGGATGTGGGTATGCTTGAGCATGCCATCCGCGAAGATTTGAACGCCCGCGCACCGCGCGCAATGTGTGTGATGCGCCCGATCAAGGTGACGCTGACCAATTACCCGGAAGGCCAGACCGAAACACTGACCCTGCCGGTTCACCCGCAAAATCCGGATATGGGCGAGCGTGAAGTCACCTGGAGCCAAGTGCTGTACATCGACCGTGAAGACTTTGCACAAGAGCCTCCGCGTAAATGGAAGCGTTTGGCTCCGGATCAGGCTGTGCGTCTGCGCGGTGGCTACGTGATGACCTGCAAAGAAGTGATTCGCGACGACAGCGGCGAGATTGTTGAGCTCAAGTGCGAGTACGATCCGAAGACCTTGGGCGTTAACCCGGAAGGCTACAAGCCGAACGGCGTGATTCACTGGGTGTCGGCTGCAGACAGCGTTGAAGTGCGCATTAATCAGTACGACCGCTTGTTCAATCATGAGGCACCCGATAGCGACAAAGAAGGTGACATGATGGATCACATCAACCCGGATTCTCTGGTGGTGCTTGAGGGCGCAAGGGTTGAGAAAAGTTTGGCGACACCGCGCACCGACCTGCCATACCAGTTTGAGCGTGAAGGCTACTTTTTCTGTGATCAGGAACTGACCGAAAGCGCCGGCAAGCCAGTGTTCAACCGCACCGTGACCTTGCGGGATTCCTGGGGCAAGGGAGGTAAATAATGCGCATCTACAACACGCTCACGCAAAAAAAAGAAGAGTTTAAGCCGATCGAGCCGGGCAAGGTGCGCATGTATGTGTGCGGTATGACCGTGTACGACTACTGCCATCTGGGGCATGGGCGTGTGCTGGTGGCGTTCGACGTGATCAGCCGTTACCTGCGTCATCGTGGCTATGATGTGCACTACGTGCGTAACGTTACCGATATCGACGACAAGATTCTGCGCCGCGCTGATGAGAACGGTGAGGTGTATACCGATCTGACCGAGCGCATGATCGATGCGATGCACGAAGACGAAGCACGTTTGGGAGTACAGTCTCCGAACGAAGAGCCGCGCGCCACAGCCTTTATCAGCGAAATTATCTCGATGATTGAAACGCTGATCGAAGGTGGCCACGCTTACGCAGCTGACAATGGCGATGTGTATTTTTCCGTGGAGTCGTTCCCGGATTACGGCAAGCTCAGCAAGAAAAAGCTAGAGGACTTGGTAGCGGGAGCGCGAGTCGGTGTTCAGGAAGCCAAGCGCAGCCCGGCGGACTTTGCGTTGTGGAAGGCCGCGAAAGAAGGTGAGGTGAGCTGGCCTTCGCCTTGGGGCGACGGCCGCCCCGGCTGGCACATCGAGTGTTCCGCCATGTCCACCAAGTGCCTGGGTGATACCTTTGATATACATGGCGGCGGGCCGGATCTGTTGTTCCCGCACCATGAAAACGAAATCGCCCAATCCGAATGTGCCACTGGTCATAAATTTGTGCATACCTGGATGCATGCGGGCGCGATTCGCGTTAACAAAGAGAAGATGTCCAAGTCGTTGGGCAACTTCTTTACCATTCGCGAGATTCTGGAAACCTATCCAGCGGAAGTGGTCCGCTACTTCCTGGTGTCTAGTCATTACCGCAGCCAGGTAGATTACTCCGCAGACAGTCTTGCAGAGGCGAGTCGGACGCTGACGAAGCTCTATCATGCCTTGCGAGGCGTTAAGCCGGCTTCGAGTGATGAGGTTCCGGAAACCGAACACGATCGTCGATTTGCTGAAGTGATGGATGACGATTTCAATACTGCAGGTGCGATTGCGGTACTGCATGCAGTGGCGAATGACATAAATCAACATCGTCGCGAAGGCAATGAAGAAAAGGCGGCGTATAGTGCGGCTGTTCTGGTGCGCCTGGGTGGCGTATTGGGGCTACTCCAGCAAGACCCTGAAGCATTTTTCCAGGCTGATACCGGTAGCGAGTTGAGTGTGGCCGATATTGAAGCCATGATTCAGGCTCGTGCAGAGGCTCGTAAAGCTAAAGACTTCGCGGAAAGTGATCGAATTCGGGATGAGTTGCTGGAGAAGGGCATTGTTCTGGACGACAGTCGCGAAGGAACTTCTTGGCGCCGGGCCTGACGCCCGGAGGTTCGACAAAAGCCGCATTGTTATTTTCGGGAATGACCTTGTAGGGAATTTCACGTACAATGCGGCGCTCGAATAATCATGCCCCTGATAGCTTGGAGCAATCAGGGAGTCGGGAAACACAACCCATTGAGGCAGGTAACGATGACAGAACGCGTTCAAGTTGGCGGCATTCAGGTCGCAAAGAATCTGTATGACTTCGTAAACAACGAAGCCATTCCGGGCACCGGTATTGATGCCGACAAATTCTGGGCCGAGTTCGACAAAATTGTGAACGAGCTGGCGCCGCGCAACCGTGAATTGCTCGCCAAGCGTGATGCCATTCAGGAAAAACTGGACACCTGGAACCGTGACCACAAAGGTCAAAAACTGGATATGGCTGAGTACAAGTCATTCCTGAAAGAAATCGGTTACCTGGTGGATGAGCCAGAAGAATTCAAAATCTCTACATCAAACGTGGATCCTGAAGTTGCCACCATGGCAGGCCCGCAGCTGGTTGTGCCGGTAATGAATGCGCGTTTTGCCCTGAACGCCGCTAACGCACGCTGGGGTAGCTTGTACGATGCGCTGTATGGCACCGATGCACTGTCTGAAGAAGATGGCGCCGAGAAAGGTCGTGGCTATAACCCTGTACGTGGCGCCAAAGTAATCGAGTGGGCTCGTAACCTGTTGGACAGCTCTGCACCTCTGGCGGCTGGTAGTCACAAAGATGCGGCTAAATATTACGTTGATGGCGGCAAGCTGGCGGTTAAGCTGCAAAACGGCGAAGTAACCGGCCTGAAAGACGAGTCTGGTTTTGTTGGTTTCACCGGTGCTGCCGATGAACCGACCGGTCTGCTGCTGGTCAAAAACGGCATGCACTTTGAAATCCAGATCGATGCCAGCCATCCGATCGGAAAAGATGACGGCGCGAACGTTAAAGATGTTCTGATGGAGTCAGCTCTGACCACCATTATGGACTGTGAAGATTCCGTTGCTGCGGTCGATGCTGAAGACAAGGTAGTGGCCTACAAGAACTGGTTGGGCCTGATGAAGGGTGACCTCGAAGAGTCATTCGAAAAAGGCGGCAAGCAGGTTACTCGTCGCATGAATCCTGATCGCGCCTACACGGCGGCTGATGGTGGTGACCTGACACTGAAGGGTCGCAGCATGATGTTCGTGCGTAACGTTGGTCATCTGATGACTAACCCCGCCATCTTGCTGAACGACGGCAGCGAAGTTCCTGAAGGTCTGATGGATGGTTTCGTTACCTCATTGATCGCTATCCACGATCTGAAGGGTACTGGTCAGTTCCAGAACAGCACCAAGGGTTCTGTATACATTGTTAAGCCGAAAATGCACGGTCCTGAAGAAGTTGCGTTCACCAACGAATTCTTCGGTCGCGTAGAAGATGCTCTCGGATTGCCTCGTTTCACTCTGAAAGTGGGCATCATGGACGAAGAGCGTCGCACCACGGTTAACCTGAAAGCCTGTATCCATGCTGCTAAAGAGCGCACGGTATTCATTAACACTGGCTTCCTGGATCGCACCGGTGATGAAATGCACACCTCCATGGAGCTGGGTCCTTTCATCCGCAAGGGTGAGATGAAGCAGGCTGCCTGGATTGGTGCCTACGAGCAGTGGAACGTTGATATCGGTCTGGAAGCGGGTCTTTCCGGTGTAGCTCAGATTGGTAAAGGTATGTGGGCTATGCCTGACCTGATGGCAGGTATGCTGGAGCAGAAGATCGGTCATCCGAAGTCTGGTGCGAATACCGCATGGGTTCCTTCTCCGACTGCCGCTACTCTGCACGCGACTCATTACCACCAGGTGAACGTTTTTGATGTTCAGAAAGAGTTGGCTAGCCGTCAGCGCGCAGCTCTGGAAGATATCCTGACCGTGCCGGTTATGGAAGATCCGTCTTCGCTGACCGCTGAGGACATTCAGCAGGAGCTGGACAACAACGCGCAAGGCATCCTGGGTTATGTGGTTCGTTGGATCGATAGCGGTGTTGGTTGCTCCAAGGTGCCAGACATCAATGATGTTGGTCTGATGGAAGACCGTGCAACTCTGCGTATCTCTTCTCAGCTGCTAACAAACTGGTTGTACCATGGTATCTGCACGGAAGAGCAGATCCTGGAAACCATGAAGCGTATGGCTGCTGTTGTTGATCGTCAGAACGCCAATGATCCGTCTTACCAGAACATGGCGCCAGGCTTCGATGGCATTGCCTTCCAGGCTGCTTTGGATCTGGTTCTGAAGGGTCGTGAGCAGCCGAACGGCTACACCGAGCCTTTGCTGCACGCTTACCGTCTGAAGGCGAAAGCCAGCCAGTAATCAGGCAGTAGATATGAAAAACCCCGCTTTTGCGGGGTTTTTTTTGGCTGCCGGTTGGTGGCAGTGAGGCTTGAAAAGAGGTTTGGGTGACGTATCAGTCAGCGTGCAGTACGTCGGCTGCGTACAGAGTGTTCTCAAGTAGCTTGGCGATGGTCATCGGGCCTACGCCACCGGGAACGGGGGTGATGTACGCGGCGCGTTCTGAGGCCGCCTGAAAGTCAACGTCGCCGCACAAAGAGCCGTTTTCCATTCGGTTGATGCCAACATCGATAACCGTCGCGCCCGGTTTTACCCATTCACCCTTGATGATGCCCGGCTTGCCAACGGCCGCGACCAGAATGTCGGCTTCACCAACAAACTTCTCAAGGTTTTCTGTAAAGCGGTGGCAAACGGTTGCCGTTGCTCCCTTAAGCAGAAGTTCCATGCTCATTGGTCGTCCGACGATGTTGGATGCACCCACTATAACGGCGTGTTGGCCTTTGTAGGGGGTGCCGATGGAGTCGAGCAGGGTAATGACTCCGGCGGGTGTGCACGGGCGCAGGGTCGGTTTGCGCTGCATCAGGCGGCCAATGTTAAAAGGGTGGAAGCCATCTACATCTTTGTCTGGGCGAATCTTTACCAGAATCGGGTCTGCGTCCAGGTGCGAGGGCAGGGGGAGTTGCACGAGAATGCCGTCAATGGCCGGGTTCTCGTTCAATTCGTCTACCAGTGCTTCTAGTGCCTCTTGCGAGGTGTCTTCGGGCAAGTCGTAAGACAATGACATGATGCCCGCTTGTTCGCAGGCTTTGCGTTTGTTGCCCACATAAACGTGTGAGGCGGGGTCATTGCCGACCAGAATGACCGCCAAACCAGGGGCTCTGAGCCCCTTCTGCTTGCGGGCTTCGACGCCGACAGCAACCTGCTGTCGAACCTGTGCGGCAATTTCTTTTCCTTTAATCAGTGTGGCGCTCATGTTTCCATCTTGTAGGTTGGGCATGAATAATGGTCTAATAACGAAGGTGAGGCATTGTCTCATGGTTCAGCATTCTCGCCAACGTAAGTCGGTGGCGTAAATGCTCCTCATAAGAGGGTCATGAGAAGGCGTTTTTAGAATTATCTGAATGATTTTCAAATTCTTTGTTGACGGATGCGAAACTCGAAGGTAATATGCGCGCCAACTTTGCTGAAGCACTTGTTGTTCAGTCTTATCGGGGTATAGCGCAGTCTGGTAGCGCGCCTGCTTTGGGAGCAGGATGTCGGGAGTTCGAATCTCTCTACCCCGACCATTTTTCTGAATATTCAGGTGGGCGAAAGGTCAAGCGCCCGTAGCTCAGCTGGATAGAGCATCCGCCTTCTAAGCGGATGGTCGCAGGTTCGAGTCCTGCCGGGCGCGCCATTAGGCTCTAAGTTCGGTCTGCACCGGGCTCGTCAAACCAGCAAAGTTAGAGTTAGACAGATTAAAGTGCCATCGGGCACTTTTTTAATGTGGTGGACGTAGCTCAGTTGGTAGAGCTCAGGATTGTGACTCCTGCGGTCGAGGGTTCGAACCCCTTCGTCCACCCCACTTTTATCTGTTTGCTTGTTTCCGATGGCCTGAGTCCTTCAGGTGTATATCGGGTATGCGAGAGTGGCGGAATTGGTAGACGCACTGGATTTAGGTTCCAGCGGGGCGACCCGTGAGAGTTCAAGTCTCTCCTCTCGCACCATCCTTCTTGGATTTTCTGTTTAAAACCCCTCTGTTTTACGTTTCTTGCTGAAATCATGCTGTTAAACCGTCATTCTGGTCGGCGCAGTGATTCTCTCGGCAGGGTAAACCGTGATAAACTACCGGCTTTTAATTTTGCGTCCCGCTAGAGTGCTTCGCTCTTATCGGGATTTGGTTTTAATTTTCATTCACATACAGAATCTGTAATTCGAGGATCTTCCATGCAAGTGTCTGTTGAAACGACCTCTAACATCGAACGTCGCATGACGATTGGTGTGCCCGCCCAGGAAATTGACCAGGCGGTTCAGAAACGCCTACAGGAAACCGCTCGCACTGTTCGCTTGAACGGTTTCCGTCCAGGCAAGGTGCCCATGAGCGTGGTTAAGCGTCGTTTCGGTGACAGCATCCGTCAGGAAATCGTTGGCGAAGTAATGCGCGACAACTACATTAAGGCGCTGCAGGAGCAGGACATCAATCCAGCGGGATGGCCTCAGTTTGAGCCGAAAACCATGGAAGAGGGCAAAGACCTCGAATTCGTGGCCGTGTTTGAAGTGCTGCCGGAAATCGAACTGGGCGACCTGAGCAAGATCAAAGTTGAAAAGCCTGTCGCTGAAGTAGCTGACAAAGACATCGACACCATGATCGATAACCTGCGTCGTCAGCAGGCTCCTATGAAAGAAGTTAAGCGCAAGTCCAAGAATAAGGACGTTGTGACCATCGACTTCAAGGGCACTATCGACGGTGAAGAGTTTGAAGGTGGCGCCGCTGAAGGCCACCGTCTGACTCTGGGTTCTGGTCAGATGATCCCGGGCTTCGAGAAGGCGATCGTTGGCGGTAAGACCGGCGAAGAGTTCGATATCGAAGTGACCTTCCCCGAGGACTACCACAACGAAGATCTGGCGGGTAAGCCGGCTACCTTCGCTATCAAGGTTCATAAAGTAGAAGAGCCTCAGCTGCCAGAGCTGAACGCCGAGTTCTTCCAGAAGTTTGGTATCGAAGCCGAAGACGAAGCCGGATTCCGTGAAGAAGTTAAAAAGAACATGGAGCGCGAGTTGAAGCAAGCCGTATCCAACAAGGTCAAGAATGACGTTGTTGAAGGTCTGCTGGAAACAACCGAGCTGGACGTTCCCTCTTCTTTGGTTGATCAGGAAATCGATCGTCTGCGCCAGGAAGCCGTTCAGCGCTTTGGTGGTCAGGTAGACTTCCAGCAGTTGCCGAAGGAAATCTTTGAAGAGCAGGCTCAGCGTCGCGTTAAGACTGGTCTGTTGTTCCAGGAAGTGGTTAAAGCTAACGATCTGAAAGCCGACGCGGCGAAAGTAGATGAAAAGATTCAGGAAATCGCGTCTACTTATGAGCAGCCAGAAGAAGTCGTTGCTCACTTTAACAGCAACCAGGAGCAGAAGACTCAGGTAGAGTCGGTTGTTCTGGAAGAGGCGGTTGTTGATTTGGTGCTGGAGCAGGCCAAAGTGAAAGAAAAGAAAATGAAGTACGAAGAAGCCGTCAAAGCTGGCCAGGCCCAGCGCTGATCGCTCGGGCATAGCCCGAGTCGCTTTCTGGAAACAGCCGGTGTATCCGGCTGTTTTCATCTGGGCTCACTGCTGGCAAAGTATAAGGGTATCTTGGCTTTATATTTCGGATATCCTGCAGCAGGAGTCCTTGCCCAATGTCTTTAAGGAGTTCAGGCACACATGACGCAAAAACCGTTTGATGGTCCAACAATGATAACGAGCGCCGGTCTGGTGCCGATGGTAATCGAACAGACGGCACGCGGAGAGCGGTCCTTCGACATTTATTCGCGCCTTCTGAAAGAGCGGGTAATATTTCTTGTCGGTCAAGTAGAAGATCACATGGCCAATCTGGTCGTAGCTCAGTTGTTGTTCCTGGAGTCCGAAAACCCGGATAAGGATATTCATCTGTACATCAACAGCCCAGGCGGCTCAGTGACCGCGGGTATGTCGATTTACGATACCATGCAGTTTATCAAGCCGGATGTAGCTACCTTGTGCATTGGCCAGGCGGCCAGCATGGGTGCCTTTCTTCTTGCCGGCGGCGCTGAAGGCAAGCGTGCGTGCCTACCAAACTCCCGCGTCATGATCCATCAACCACTGGGTGGGTATCAGGGCCAGGCGACGGATATCGAAATTCACACTCGTGAAATTCTGAAGATCCGCAACACCCTGAATACGATTTTGGCGCACCATACCGGCCAAGACCTGGAAACCATTGCCCGCGACACCGATCGCGACAACTTTATGGACCCTGGTCAGGCGAAAGAGTACGGGCTAATCGATACAGTACTTGATAAGCGCGTACCGAATAACTAATACTGAAAGTCATCGCATCACCCTTGGCCTGCGTATTTAAAGTTTCGGCAGGCCAACGAAGAACAGAGGTATTTCAATGGCAGATGAAAGAAACGGCAGAGGCGACGATAACGGCAAGTTGCTTTACTGCTCGTTTTGCGGAAAGAGCCAGCATGAAGTCCGTAAGCTCATCGCAGGGCCCTCGGTTTTCATCTGCGACGAGTGTGTGGATCTGTGCAACGACATTATTCGCGAAGAAATCCAGGAGAATGCCCAGGAGGAAGCGAGTGATCGCCTTCCCGTGCCGGCAGAGATCCGGGATACGCTGAACGAATATGTGATTGGGCAAGATCGCGCCAAGATCGTTCTGGCTGTTGCCGTCTACAACCACTACAAGCGCTTGCGTTACGGCGAAGGTAAAAGCGATGTTGAGCTGGGCAAGAGTAACATTCTGCTGATTGGTCCGACCGGTAGCGGTAAGACCTTGTTGGCTGAAACTCTGGCTCGTACATTGAATGTACCTTTCACTATTGCGGATGCAACCACCCTGACCGAAGCCGGTTATGTTGGCGAGGATGTTGAAAACATCATCCAGAAGCTGCTGCAAAAGTGTGACTACGACGTAGAAAAGGCTCAGCGCGGGATTGTTTACATCGACGAAATCGACAAGATTTCCCGGAAGTCCGATAACCCGTCGATCACCCGAGACGTGTCGGGTGAGGGCGTGCAGCAGGCGTTGCTGAAGCTGATTGAAGGTACGGTTGCTTCGGTGCCTCCCCAGGGCGGACGAAAGCATCCTCAGCAGGAGTTTCTGCAGGTAGATACCGGAAATATCCTGTTTATCTGTGGTGGCGCTTTTGCCGGACTGGAAAAGGTGATTCAGGAGCGCTCCGAGCGTAGCTCGATTGGTTTTTCCGCTACCGTGAAGAGCCAGGACGACAGTAAGAGCGCCGGCGATATCATTCAGGACGTAGAAACGGAAGATCTGGTTAAGTTCGGTCTGATTCCGGAGTTTGTGGGTCGTTTGCCTGTTGTGGCGACACTCACAGAGCTGGACGAAGACGCGCTGGTTCAGATTCTGACGGAACCCAAGAACGCCTTGACCAAACAGTACCAGAAGCTGTTTGATCTTGAGGGTGTTGAACTGGATTTCCGCGAAGATGCGCTGCGCGCGGTTGCCCGTCAGGCCATGTCTCGCAAAACAGGTGCACGAGGGTTGCGCTCTATTATGGAAGCGACCTTGTTGGATACCATGTATCAGATTCCGTCTGAAACCGACGTGTCGAAAGTGGTGGTCGATGAGAGCGTGATCAACGGTGAATCAGAGCCGTTCAAGATCTACGCGAACAGCGATCATGCCAAGGCAGCATCCGAAGACTGACTTTCGCGACTGACGAAAGATCGGTTACCTGGAAAGGGGCGTTCAACGCCCCTTTTTCATGGCTGTTGATAAATAGCCCGCCAAGAATTTTACCCCGCATAAAGATTGCAATTTTCGTCTGCGCCCCAATGATGGGTGATATGCTGAATAAAATGCTTTCAGAGGATTCTCTATGACCCTTATATCCGAAGAAACTGTGCAAGAATATCCGCTGCTTCCGCTTCGCGATGTGGTGGTGTTTCCGCACATGGTGGTGCCACTGTTTGTAGGACGCGAGAAGTCCATTCAGGCACTCGAAGCCGCGATGGAGGGTAGCAAAGAGATTTTGTTGGTTGCACAGAAAGATGCAGCCACAGACGAGCCAGGCTCGGCCGACGTGTTCGAAATGGGCACCTTGGCCACCGTGCTACAGATGCTGCGCTTGCCGGACGGTACCGTTAAGGTGCTGGTCGAAGGTAATGCCCGCGCCAGTATTTCCGGCATCGAAGAAGGTGATTACCTCACCGCCGGCGCCGTGTTGATGGACGAAGATCAATTGCCTGAGCGCGAGCAGAGCGTATTGATCAAGACCCTGCAGGGTGAGTTCGAGAAATATGTGAAACTCTCCAAAAAAGTGCCGTCTGAAGTCTCTAATTCCCTGACCGGTATTAACGAGATTGATCGCTTGGTGGACACCATGGCGGCTCATCTCGATATGCAGATTCCTGAAAAGCAGGAGCTTCTGGAAGCGCTTGATGTTCGGAAGCGAGTTGATTTGTTGCTGGGCAAACTGGACAGCGAAACCGATTTAATTGAAGTTGAAAAGCGCATCCGTGGCCGCGTGAAAAAGCAGATGGAGCGGAGCCAGCGCGAGTATTACCTGAACGAGCAAATGAAGGCTATCCAGAAAGAGATGGGTCAGCTCGGTGAAGGGAACAACGACTTCGAAGAACTCGAGCAAAAGCTGGAAGAAGCCGGGTTGCCCGAAGAAGCTCGCAAAAAGACCGAGGCCGAGCTGAACAAATTGAAGATGATGTCGCCCATGTCTGCCGAAGCAACGGTGGTTCGCGGCTACATCGACTGGATGCTGGCGGTGCCCTGGAAAAAGCGTAGCCGGGTTCGCCACGATCTCGAGAAAGCCCGTGAGATTCTGGACAAAGACCACTATGGTCTGGACGAAGTCAAAAAGCGGATTCTTGAATATCTGGCGGTTCAAAGCCGCGTCAAGAAGGTAAAAGGGCCAGTCTTGTGTTTGGTGGGGCCTCCCGGTGTCGGTAAGACCTCTCTCGGTCAGTCCATTGCCAAAGCAACCAACCGTAAGTACACCCGGATGGCGTTGGGTGGTGTTCGCGATGAAGCCGAGATTCGCGGGCACCGCAAAACCTATATTGGTGCGTTGCCGGGTAAATTGCTGCAGAAGCTTTCGAAGGTTGGCGTGAAGAACCCGCTGTTCCTGTTCGACGAGATCGACAAGATGGGGATGGATCATCGCGGTGATCCGGCTTCCGCGCTGCTGGAAGTACTGGATCCCGAGCAGAACCACACCTTTAACGACCATTACCTTGAAGTGGATTACGACCTTTCCGATGTCATGTTCGTGTGCACCTCGAACTCTATGGACATACCGCCGGCGTTGCTGGACCGGATGGAGATCATCCGTATCCCGGGCTATACCGAGGATGAAAAGGTCAATATCGCGCTCCGTTACCTGTTGCCCAAGCAGATTGTGGCAAACGGCCTGCGTAAGAATGAGCTGGAGATGCCCGAAGAAACCTTACGGGATCTGATTCGGTACTACACGCGAGAAGCAGGGGTTCGTGGGTTGGAGCGTGAAATCGCTAAAATCTGCCGTAAGGTCGTCCGTGAGCACGTAGAAAGCAGCGACAAAGCTTCAGTGACCATTACCCCGGATATGTTGGAAGACTACTCGGGAGTCAAGAAATTCAAGTACGGTCTAGCTGAAGAGAGTAACCAGATTGGCCAGGTTACCGGTTTGGCATGGACTCAGGTTGGCGGTGAATTACTGACGATCGAGTGTGCATTAACCCCGGGCAAAGGTCGGGTTGTGAAGACCGGCTCGCTGGGTGATGTGATGCAAGAGTCCATCCAAACGGCTTTGACGGTGGTCAGAAGTCGTGCAACCGGGCTTGGTGTTGCCGACGATTTTCATGAAAAACACGACTTGCACGTACACGTACCGGAAGGCGCAACGCCAAAAGATGGTCCGAGTGCGGGTATCGGGATGTGCACAGCGCTTGTTTCTTCACTCACGAAAATTCCGGTTCGTGGGGACGTTGCGATGACCGGTGAGATCACCCTGAGAGGCCGTGTACTGCCGATTGGCGGGCTGAAAGAGAAGCTCTTGGCGGCCCATCGAGGGGGCATCAAGACCGTTCTGATTCCAGACGAAAATGTCCGTGATCTCAAAGAGATACCGGAGAATATAAAGGAATCGCTCGAAATCAAGCCGGTTAAATGGATAGACGAAGTGCTCGATATCGCGCTGGCTTATCCTCCCGAGCCGAGAGCAGAGAAGGGCGACGAAAACACGTCTTCTGCCAAGAGCGGCGACGATTCCAATGATGCTGCAGAGCGCATAAATACACATTAAACACTGGATGAGTTGTTGACATGCCGGAGAGCCCATTGGTATAACTGTTTCGCCGTGAAGCAGCCAATACCAAGGGCTCCCGCGCAGTATGTGCCTATTCCAAACACCGGTTAATCGCCGCAAGGAATAATAATAGTGAAGAATGGAATTCTCCGACCGCTTATGCGATAGTCGTGAGCGTCCGCGAAAAACAAACCAACCTATAACATCTTCAACCTGACATCGAAGGGGTTTAGTGTGAACAAGTCCGAACTGATTGATGCAATTGCAGAATCCGCAGATATTTCCAAAGCTGCAGCTGGCCGTGCGCTGGATGCTATGACAAACACCATCACTGGTGCTCTGAAGAATGACGATCAGGTTACTCTGATTGGCTTTGGTACCTTCTCTGTGAAAGAGCGTGCCGCTCGTACCGGTCGCAACCCGCAGACTGGCGCTGAGATCAAAATTCCGGCCTCTAAAGTGCCTGGATTCAAGGCAGGCAAGGCCCTGAAAGACGCTGTTAAGTAATAGCTCTTTCTCTGGCAGCTTCCGCTGGCGGGAGTTGCCATAAGAATTCAAGGCGCATTCCGATCAGGGTGCGCCTTTTTACGTTAAAGGCAGCCGGGGCTACAGCTCACACAATAATCACCAGCACGACCTTGAACAGGGATTCAGAACTAACATGCTTCAAGATATTCGGGATAACGCCCAGAGTACCATCGCCAAGGTAATCGTTGGCCTTTTGATTGTTTCCCTTTCCATCTGGGGAATGGATGCCATTATTGGCGGTTTTTCCGGTGAGCCCGAAGTGGCTACGGTGAATGGCACCGACATCACCGAACGGGAGTTTCTCCGGACCGTTCAGCTGGAAACCCAACAGCGCCTGATGCAAATGGAAAATCCGGATCCGTCCTTGATCGATGAAGATCAGCTGCGTACGGACGTTCTGGAATCGCTTATTCAAGAGGCTGTCCTGACCCAAGATGCGCAAAATCAGGGGCTAGAGCTATCCGATGCCGACATCGATGCCTTGATCACTCAGATGCCACAGTTTCAGGTGGACGGCAAATACAGCCCTGAAAGATTCGCGGCGACCGTTCGTAATCTGGGCATGGGCGTTGCCGAATTCCGCGCCAGCATGCACAAAAGCTATGTGACCAACCAGATTCGCGCGGCGATTGCTCAAACTGCATTGGCAGCGCCTGAAAGCGCGGCTCAGCTCTTGGCGATTCAAAACCAGACCCGGGATTTCCGTGTACTGTCGTTGTCCAAAGACGAAGTTGTTGATCAGGTGTCTGTGACGGATGAAGAGGTTGAAGCCTACTACGACGAGAATAAGGCTCAATTCCAGGAGCCGGAAAACGTTGATGCCGTATACCTGACGCTGTCTCAGGCGACGTTGGCAGAAACCGTTGACGTGAGTGAAGAAGAGTTGCGCGCCGAGTATGACTCACAGGCGGAGCAGTTCGCTCGGGAAGAGCGTAAGGCGGCGCATATCCTGATTGAAGCAGGCGCTGAATCGGAAGAAACCCTGGCGACCATTCAGTCTCGATTGGATGCTGGCGAGTCCTTCGGCGAACTTGCTAAAGAGTTTTCGGTCGATACCGTCTCTGGTCGTGACGGGGGTGACTTGGGTTACGCCGGCCGCGGCGTATACGACGAAGCCTTTGAAGAGGCATTGTTTGCACTGCAAAAGGGTGAGATTTCTGAACCCGTCGAAACCAGTTTTGGTATTCATTTGATTCGCCTGAACGATGTTCGTCGTTCCGACGTACCTTCGTTCGAGGAGTTGGAAGGACAGCTGCGTAACGAATTGGCTCGGGCGAAAGCGGAAGAGCGCTATGTTGAGGTTCGTGCAGAACTGGCGGATGCGGCTTATGCAGCGGATGACCTCGCGGGGCCGGCCAGCGAATTGGGGCTGGAGCTGCGTGAGGTACAGAATGTTACCCGTGACGGAGGTGCTGCGCCCTTTGATCATTCCGGGCTGGTGCGCCAGTTGTTCTCTGAAGATGTCTTGGAGGACGGGTACAACACCGAGCTGATCGACGTGGGCGACAATGTATCCGTTGTAGCGCGAGTTAAAACCCACCATGAAGCCCGTCAGCTTGAATTGGCCGAGGTGCGCGACGACATTGAAGCGACCCTTGAAGTAATGGCCACTCGAGAAGCGCTGCAAGCGAAAGCGAACGAACTGGTGGCTGATGTTGAATCCGGGGAAAGTGTAGCGGAAGGCCGCTGGAAGCAGTTTGAAGCCCAGGGCCGTGGCGCTGCCGGTGATCTGAGCCAGCTGGTATTGCGCAAGGCGTTCACCATGCCGCGCCCTGATGGCGAGCAGCCATCGGTGGATGCTGTTGTAGGACTGGCGGAAGCGCATATCATCGCGCTTGATGCGGTCAACGAAGGTGACGTTGATCGGGAGGACCCCGAGTTCCAGCAAGTTCAGCAATTCCTGACTCAACTGGAAGGTCAGCGCGAATATGGGGTGTATCAGCAGTATCTGAGAGAAACCGCCGAGATCGAGCGCAACTAATCGAACTCGTTCAGGAAAAAGGGTGCTTCGGCACCCTTTTTTTATGCGTTGGGAGCGAGCGGAAAGCGTGTGGCTTTCAGGCTCTCTTTCACTTTCTTAAGATGATTGAGGAAATCAGGGCCCCGCTTCAAGGTAACACCGGTCGCAAGGATGTCGATCACGGTCAAATGGATAATGCGAGAAGACATGGGCATATACACTTCAGTGTCTTCCGGCGATGTCACCCCGAGAACGGTGGTGCACACCTCGGCCAAGGGCGAATCAGGATTGGTGATTCCGATTACTGTCGCACCATTGCTGCGGGCCAGTTCGGCTGACTCGACCGACTCCCGGGTTCGGCCAGTATAGGAAATCACCACAATGGTATCGCCCACACCCGCTCCCGCAGCAATCATTCGCTGCATCAGAGCATCTTCGTAGGCCGACACCGGCGTGTTAAACCGGAAAAATTTATGTTGTGCATCCATCGCAACCGAAGCAGAGCCGCCCATGCCGAAGAAGATAATCTGTTTTGCCTGAATCAGGTAATCCACGACCGTTGCGATGGATTCGGGGTCTAGCGCCTGTCTGGCTTTATCGAGGCTGGCGATGGTGCTAAGCATGATTTTGTCCGAATACTCGGCCGCGTTGTCATCAGGCTTGATGTTCTCGCCTACATAGGGGGTGCCAGTGGCGATACTCTGAGCCAATCGTATTTTGAAATCAGGGAACCCGGTGGCTGAGAAGCCGCGGCAAAAGCGGTTGACCGTGGGTTCGCTGACATCTGCCGCCCGGGCCAGGGCCGCAATACTGTAACGGGTGGCGGCGCTGGGGTCGCGAAGGATCGCACCAGCGACTTTGCGCTCGGATTTGTTGAGGTTTTCCAGGCGGCTCTGGATTTCTTCCAGCAAGTTCTCTTCTCTACGGACCGCACTGACTGCCATACGGAATGCTCCCTGTCTGCACGCAATAATTGTGGTGATTGGCCATTATACCTGCCTTGAAATGAAATCTGAGTAGTAAAAACGTCATGTATGGCTTTGCGCCTTGGATTCCGCAATAGGCGATGTCATTATTTAGCTAAATTTACGACAATGACGTGCCTTCAAGATGGGGAGTTGAATGTCTGAGCCGCTGCCAGCCTCGTGTGATCTTATGCTTTTCGGGGCTATGGGGAACCTAGCCCGGAAGAAACTCTTTCCTGCACTCTATCAGCTTGATCGAGCCGGATTGTTGGCCGATAACAGTCGGATTCTGGCAATCGCCCGTCGTGATATCAGTGTTGCCCGAATGAGAGAAGAGCTGGCTTCAAACCTGAAGGCAGAGCTTGCCAGCCAAGAATTTGAACAGGCGATTGCCGAACGGTTTGTGGCACGTGTGGATTATCAGGTGCTTGATTTCACCGATACTGCTGGTTTCGCCGATTTAAACCGTTGGCGAAACACCGATAATCAGCTGATTGTTTACATGGCAACGCCGCCGTCTATGTACGGCGTGATCGCGCGCAATTTGAAAGATCAAAGCTGTTGCACAGACAGAACCCGTGTTGTGGTGGAAAAGCCCATTGGGCAGGACCTGGCATCATCTAAAGTGATCAATGATGCATTAGCCGAGGTGTATGACGAGAGCCAACTGTTTCGTATAGACCATTATCTAGGCAAAGAGACGGTACAGAATCTGATTGCCTTGCGTTTTGCGAACAATCTGTTTGCGTCACAGTGGGACCAAAACCATATTTCCCACGTTGAGATTACGGTGGCTGAAAGTACGGGCATCGACGGGCGATGGGGGTATTTTGATAAAGCAGGGCAGGTTCGGGATATGATTCAGAACCACTTGTTGCAGCTGCTCTGCCTGATCGCCATGGACCCGCCTGCGGATTTGTCGGCTGACAGTATTCGTGACGAGAAGGTGAAAATCCTGAAAGCGCTCAAGCGGATTTCACCTGAGATGATGGAGCAATACGTGGTGCGCGGTCAGTACGCGGCGGGCGCCAGTCATGGCAAGGTAGTGCCGGGTTATCTGGAGGAAGAGGGCGCGGACAAAACCAGCCTGACGGAAACCTTTGTTGCGCTGAAAGTTGAAATCGACAATTGGCGTTGGTCGGGCGTGCCGTTCTATATCCGCACCGGCAAACGCATGCCTGAAAAAATGGCTCAGATTATTATTCACTTCAAACCGGCTCCTCACTATATCTTTGATCCTGATCAGAAGCATTTGGCGAACAACAAACTCATTATTCGGCTTCAGCCCGACGAAGGTATGGCGCTCAAGATTCTTACCAAAGAACACGGTTTGGATAAGGGGATGCGGTTGCGGCAAGGGCCGCTGGAACTGACGTTTTCGGAAACCTTTGGTGCAGAACGCATCCCGGATGCTTACGAGCGGTTGTTGTGGGAAGTCATGCGGGGCAGCCAGTACCTGTTCGTACGGCGTGATGAAGTGGAACATGCCTGGCGTTGGGTGGATCATATTATTCAAAACTGGCGTGATTTGGGCGAACCGCCAAAACGCTACGCCGCGGGTACATGGGGGCCCGTGGCGTCTATCGCGTTGATCACTCGAGACGGAAGGAGTTGGTATGAAGATGCCTGAACTGCAACTGCCGGAGGGAGTGAAGGTACATTCGGCGCAGTCGCCGGAGGCCATTGCGCAAATGCTCGCGGAGCGTGTCGCTGAGTGTTTGCGCCGTCGCCTAGCCGAAGGGCCCACGGCGACTCTGGTGGTTTCAGGAGGATCAACACCGCTGCCATTTTTTCGCGTGTTACGGGACAAACCTTTGGAGTGGGAAAGGGTAAAAGTCGCGTTGGCTGACGAACGCTGGGTGCCGGAAAGCGAACCCGCCAGCAATACGGCATTGGTTAAAAACGAATTGTTGCAAGGTGCTGCTGCCAAGGCCCGCTACGTATTATTTAACGTTTCGAACAAAGACGCCGTTGATGCTGTATCGGAGCTGGAGGCGGATGCCGCAGAGCTAACCTTGCCGGTGGATGTGCTGGTTCTGGGTATGGGAAGCGACGGGCATACGGCATCGCTGTTCCCGGATGCGCCGGAGTTGGCGCGAGCTATGAAGCCTTCTGAGGGCCAGCGAGTCATGGTGATGACACCGCCTTCACAGGTGCACCAGCGAGTAACCCTGACACTGCCAGTGCTGGTGCAAGCCCGTTTTAAAGCACTTCATCTGAAAGGACAAGATAAAATCACCACTTTGGCTCGAGCCGTTGAAGCGCCGGACGATTGGTCGGCGATGCCTATTCGGGCTTTTCTGCAAGCCGGATTGCACGTTTACTGGAGCCCGTGATGCCAAAACTTTCGAACGACCATAAGCTGGAAATTGAGAAGGTATTGACCCGGTCGCCGCTGATACCGGTGATCACCATTGATCGTTTGGCCGATGCAGTACCTTTATGCAAAGCGTTGTATGACGGTGGGCTTGGCGTTCTTGAGATCACTCTGCGCACGGAGTTTGGTGTGGCGGCTATCCGGGAAGTTCGCAAGGCGCTGCCGGATGCACTGGTAGGTGCCGGATCTGTGACCAGCATTTCACAATATCGCGAGGTTGAGCTGGCCGGTGCCCAGTTCGTAATCACTCCTGGCGTTACCGAAGCGGTTCTGGAGTTCGGGGTAACCTCGGAAGCGCCTTTGTTACCGGGTATTTCAACGGCTTCAGAACTGATGATGGGGCATATTCACGGCTATCGCCATTTTAAATTCTTTCCTGCGGAAGTGTCCGGCGGAGTGGCAGCGCTAAAAGCTTTGGCCGGGCCGTTTCCCGACGTTCAGTTTTGCCCCACGGGTGGCATTCAGCAGCATACGGCGGCTGACTACCTGACACTGAAGAATGTTGCCGCCGTAGGTGGTAGCTGGCTGACACCGGCGGACAAAATCGTGGCAAAAGACTGGGCCGCGATTACGGACATCGCGCGCGCCAGTCTTCTTGATGCCAGGCAACAAAGGTAGCTATCAGATCAGTGGATGTTGGCGCCGACCTGAACGATTTTCATGGTATTGGTGCCGCCATGAGCATTCACAAAATCACCGTTTGTAATGACCACCAGGTCACCCTGTTTGACGTAGTCACGTTTGGCTAACTCATCCAGTGCCAGGTTCTTCACCTGTTCTTTCTCGTGATTAGCCGAATCAAATGGAACCGTTTGGACACCGCGGTAAAGCGCTACTTTGTGTTGGGTCGAATGGTGCCGAGAGAACGCAAAGATGGGTAGGGCTGATTTGATGCGCGACATCAGGCGCGGTGTCGAGCCGGTTTCCGTCAGGCAGATAATCGCCGTCACGCCTTGCAAATGGTTTGCCGCGTACATGGCGGATAAGGCAATAGCTTCATCAACGGCTTCCATGCTCTCGTTAATGCGGTGCTTTGACTGACGCATCGACGGATGGCGCTCGGCACCTTTACAGATTCTCACCATGGCCTCAACAGCCTCAGTAGGGTAGTCACCCACTGCAGTTTCGGCTGACAGCATCACCGCATCGGTGTAGTCCATCACCGCGTTGGCCACGTCGGAGACTTCAGCACGCGTTGGCATGGGGTTGGTAATCATGGACTCCATCATCTGGGTGGCCGTAATAACGACACGGTCTAGTACGCGGGCTCGGGCAATAATGTGCTTCTGAACCGCTACTAATTCCGCATCGCCGATTTCCACGGCTAGATCACCGCGGGCGACCATAACGGCATCCGATGCCTTGATGACAGCATCTAAAGCTTCGGTGTCGTGAGCCAGTTCTGCGCGTTCGATCTTCGCCACCAAGCCAGCATCTGAGCCGGCTTCTTTTAAAAGTCGGCGAGCGATGTGCATGTCTTCTTCGGTGCGCACGAAAGAAACGGCAACGTAATCCGCACCCAGGCTCGCGGCGGTTACGATGTCTTGTTTGTCTTTTTCCGTAAGTGCGTCAGCGGATAGCCCGCCGCCCCGTTTGTTTAGTCCTTTGTTGTTGGACAACGGGCCGCCGATAAGAACCGTGGATGTGATGCTGTGGTCATCGACGGCGGTCACTTCCATCTCGATACGGCCATCGTCCAGCACCAGAATGTCACCGGGAGTGACATCGTTGATCAGCTCTTCGTAATCGATACCTACGGACGATTCCGTGCCTGCGTCTTTATCCATTGTGGCATCAAGCACAAATGTTTGACCGGGCTTGAGCGTGACTTTGTTGTTGCTGAAGCGTGCAATTCTGAGTTTGGGCCCTTGAAGATCGGCCAGCAAAGCAACGAAGCGACCTTGTGCCGCGGCGGTTTCACGCACATTTTTCGCCCGCTCGATGTGTTCCTGCGCACTGCCGTGAGAAAAGTTCAGGCGAGTGACATCCACGCCGGCCGCAATGATGCCAGCCAGCGCTTCTTTGCTGTCAGTGGCGGGACCAAGAGTGGCTACGATTTTTGTGCGCCGGAGCATAGAGCGTGTCCTTTTGATGTGTCGAAAACGGAGAGTGTAATGAGTATGGTTAATTGAATCTGAACAAGAGTCTTTAAGGAAGTACACTTACGTCGTGTGTTTAACGATTTGGGAGTCATACCATGCAGCCTGTTGTTTCCAAGGTTACCAGCCGGATTATCGAACGAAGCCGGGCAACACGGCAGGCGTATCTGGCCAGAATGCGGGCTCTGAGGGAGCAGGGGCCTCAGCGCGGGACCTTGTCTTGCAGTAATCTGGCTCACGGTTTTGCCGCGTGCCAGCCCGGCGATAAAGATCAGCTCAAGCTGATGAACCGGGCCAATGTGGCGATTGTCTCGGCTTACAACGACATGCTTTCTGCGCATCAACCCTATCAACGTTTTCCGGACATTATTCGCGAAGCGGCGCATGGCATGGGCTCTGTTGCGCAGTTTGCCGGTGGTACGCCGGCGATGTGTGACGGGGTTACCCAAGGGCAGCCCGGTATGGATTTGAGCCTGTTTTCACGCGACACCATTGCTATGAGTACGGCGGTGGCTTTAAGCCACAACATGTTCGATGCCGTCACCTTACTGGGTATATGTGACAAAATTGTGCCAGGCCTGCTTATTGGTGCGTTGAGCTTTGGCCATTTGCCCGCGGTCTTGATACCGTCCGGGCCGATGCCTTCCGGGTTGCCCAATAAAGAGAAACAGCGGGTTCGTCAGTTATTTGCCGAAGGTAAGATCGGGCAGGATGAACTGCTTGAGGCCGAGAGCCAGTCTTACCATAGCCCGGGCACCTGTACCTTTTACGGAACCGCTAACAGTAACCAGCTGCTGGTGGAGGTGATGGGCCTGCATTTGCCCGGTTCCGCTTTTGTTCATCCGAACACGCCTCTGCGTGATGCGTTAACACGCGCCGCGACTGAACAGGTGATTCGCTTGTCTCAGCCCCAGGGCGGTCAACTCGGTTTGGCAGATATGGTCGATGAAAAGTCGATCGTGAACGCTCTGGTTGCCTTGCTGGTTACCGGAGGCTCGACCAATCACACCATTCATTGGGTCGCGATTGCCCGGGCCGCGGGTATTCTGATCGATTGGAACGACTACGCTGAGCTTTCTTCGATCGTGCCGTCTATGACTCGTATTTATCCGAACGGGCAAGAAGATATCAATGCCTTCCATGAGGCGGGTGGAACGCCTTATCTGATTCAGGCATTACTCAACGCCGGGCTGTTTCACGAAGACGTCAACACCGTTATGGGACCCGGGTTGGCCCAGTATGCACGTATGCCGGAAATGGGCGGGCAGGGGCTGCAATGGCATCCGGCGGCTCATGAGAGTTTGCAGCCAAGCGTGTTAAGTTCGGTTGAACAGCCGTTTGCGCCCGACGGAGGGCTGAAGGTCCTCGACGGTAATCTTGGCCGGGGCATTATTAAGGTGTCTGCGGTTGCAGCGGAGCATCACTGTGTAGAGGCACCAGCGGTTGTGTTCGAGGATCAGGACGACTTAAAGGCTGCTTTCGAGGCGGGAGAGCTTGACCGGGACTGCGTCGTCGTTGTCCGGTTTCAGGGGCCGAGAGCCAATGGCATGCCGGAACTTCACAAGTTAACCCCTTACCTGGGTGTTCTTCAGGATCGCGGCTTCCGGGTTGGGCTGGTGACGGATGGCCGTATGTCGGGTGCTTCGGGCAAGGTTCCTGCCGCCATCCATGTGTATCCCGAAGCTTTGGAAGGTGGGCCTCTGGCAAAAATTCAGAACGGTGATGTCATTCGTTTGGATGCCGTTAACGGGCAGTTGTCGGTGTTGCTGGATGGTACCCGCCTGAATGCGCGGGAGTCAGCCAATCGTGACCTTACTCGACAGCGCCAGGACTACGGCCGTGAACTGTTTGGGTGGATGCGGCAAGGGGTCAGTAATCCGGAGCAAGGTGCCAGTGTTTTTTGGGCAGCCGAAGGCCATGGTTAGTGAATTGGATGGATGAAAGCCGGGAGAACTGATGGTGGTGTCAGATAGTCAGGAACTCGATAAGCTCAGTTTTGAACAGTTAGTCATGCGAGTGCGGGCTTGTACCTTATGCCGTGACAAGTTGCCCCATGAGCCAAGGCCGGTTGTTCAGCTCTCCGAGTCATCCCGTATTCTTATTGTGGGTCAGGCGCCGGGTAGAAAAGTGCACGAAACGGGGATTCCCTTTAACGATCCCAGCGGGGACAGGTTACGCCGGTGGATGGGAGTAGATAGAGCGACGTTCTACGATGACACCAGAATGGCCATTCTCCCGATGGGGTTCTGTTTTCCGGGCACCGGAAAGTCCGGGGATTTGCCACCTATTCCAGAATGCGCGGATACCTGGCGCGAGGCATTACTGGCCCGGCTTAAGCGAGTTGAATTAACATTGGTGATCGGTCAGTACGCGCACGCTTGGCACTTGCCGGATAGCCGGCGCTCGGTTACCGAAAACGTAAGAGCATGGCGTGAATATTGGCCGCGGCTGTTACCGACACCTCACCCAAGCCCCCGAAACAACTTATGGTTTCGGAGGAATCCCTGGTTTGAGGAGGAGATGCTGCCGCGGCTGCAAGAGCGGGTTGCCGATATTCTCGGTTAAACCACGTCTCCCGCTTTGACTTTTACGTAGCTGCCGGGAGCGTCCTCGATCGCCTTCAGTTCCCCGTTGCCGGGTATCCGGGCGGGCACCTGCGCGCCTTCGTGTTTCTTAATCCACTCACGCCAGTGTGGCCACCAAGAGCCATTATGGGCTTCGGCGGTGTCAAACCAGTCATCCGGGTTATCCGGCAGGGTGTTGTTGGTCCAGTAGCCGTATTTCTCCTTGTAGGGGGGATTGATGACTCCCGCGATATGGCCGGACCCGGAAACCACAAAGCGCACATCGCCACCATAAACTTTGGCACCTTCGTAGGTACCTTTCCATTTGGCGATGTGATCCTGACGCGCCGACAGGAAGAACGACGGAACCTTGATCTCCCTTAGGTCGATTGCTTCACCGCAGATGGTCATTGCGTTCGGTTCAACCAAGCGGTTATTCAGGTACATTTCGCGCAGGTAGTAGCTGTGCATGCGATAGGGCAGATTGGTGCCATCCTGATTCCAATACAGCAAGTCGAACGCTTTTGGTTTTATGCCCTTCAAATAGTTGTTGGTCCAGTACGACCAGAACAGGTCATTCTCCCGCAGCAAGTTGAAGGTGAACGCCATGGCCCGGCCATCAAGATAGCCTTTCTTCTCCATGGCACGCTCGATACCGCGCAGGGAATGGTCGTTGATGAACACACCGATGCCGCCCGGGTCGGAGAAGTCCATCAGAGTGGTCAGATAGGTGGTGCTGACAATCGGCTTGAGTTTCTTCTTGGCCAGCACGGCCATGGTTGTGCCCAGCAGCGTGCCTCCGATGCAGTAGCCGATGGCGTTCATTTTATCTTCGCCGGTGGCCTGTTTCACTGCCTCTATGGCAGCTAATGGGCCTGACTCGACATAGTCATCCCAACCCAGGTTTTTATGCTCGGGGCCCGGGTTTCGCCACGAAACAATAAACACGGTTTGACCCTGGTCGACGAGCCAGCGAATAAAAGAATTCTGCTCGGACATGTCCAGAATATAGAATTTGTTGATCCACGGTGGAACGATGAGGATTGGTCGCTTGGCAACGGTTTCAGTGGTTGGGGTGTACTGAATCAGCTGCATGAGTTCGTTTTGATAGACCACCTTGCCGGGCGTTGCTGCCAGGTTTTTGCCTATCTCGAATGCGGTGCGATCGGTCATCCCTACGTTGAACAGTGCCGGATTCTGGCGAATATCCTCGACCAGGTTACGGGCACCATCGATCAGATTCATGCCTTTACGCTCCCACGTGATGCGCAGCACTTCAGGGTTGCTAAGCGGGTAGTTCGCGGGCGAAAGTGCACTGGTTAACTGGCGGGCATAAAACATCAGTTGATCCCGGCTGGGAGCTGGCAATCCTTCGATATTTTCCACCCAGTCCAGAAACGCTTGGGAATTGATCAAGTAGGCTTGCTGTAACACATCGAACGGCAGGTGTTTGTGCCAGTCCTCCGCAAGAAAACGTCGATCATCCGGGGCAGGTTTGGCGACAGGGGCTTCTTTTTTCCCGCGGACACGATTAAGTGTGTAACGGGCAAGAGCAAGGTGTTTCTTCGCGAGATCCATCTCGGCACTGGCGAATCTGAGAGGGTGTAGCAGAAGGTCCTCAGCCATTGCGCGATACGCATCTGACATTTCGGACAGGGTCGATAGTTTGGCGTAGTCCATCAAACCCGCGTCACCTAGTAACGTTTCTATTTGCTGCTGACTGTCGCGAATTCGTGGTTCGAAAGTTTTTAAAAGCTGGCTTGCCGTCTTACCGAAATAATCCATACCAAGCATTGGGGCCTCCGTTCGCTTGATAACAAATAACCGGAATGAAACAGATCATTCCGGCCTTCATTTGCGTTAACGGTAATCAGGCTGCGTTCTTGTTGCTGCCAGATGTCTTTGTCGGTGCTTTTGGTTCGGCTGATGGCTGGCTTGTTTCAGTCTCGAAAATGCTCTGCATGCGCTCGCGAGTGTCACTGAAATAATTCTGCCAGGCTTTCCAGTCATTGGTGAGCTGGTCATTCAGTGATTTAAGCGTTTCCGCTTGGTTGGCGGTTAGAGCTTTCAAATCATCCAGATTACGCACTTCGGCTGCCTGCTGGGCCTGATCCATCGCAACGTCGGCGTAACGGCGCAACGTTTCCATTTGTATTTCAGCCGCTTTACCAAACTGGTTGATCAGTGTTTCGTTAAGGCGAGATGCTTTTTCGAGTAGATCCGTGTTCATAAAGTACAACTCCGGTTTGTAAGGTATCTTCTTTAGAGGTTATTTTTTTATCGTCGCCGGCGCCTGATGACACTGGTATGACAATACGCATTATCCCTTACCTTCTTTGGCGAGTCGTTTAGCTTTTAGTCGACGCCCGGGCCGGATCGAATCGACGGCTCTTGAACCAGTTCTCACTCCCACCCTGACTGGCCTCCGCTGCAGCGGCAGATTTGAGGCACAGTTATCTTTAAGCCCCTCCCGATTTCGGTATCTTACCGTTACATGATGTAACCACTAAGTTGCATACCTAATAAAAACAGGGACTTTCCAAAATGCTGCTGGTGTTGGCCGGGTCTATCCTGACGTTCGCAATGGTGCAGGAAGCTACCGAAGTAGAACCGTTTGATCGGGGCACCGTTGTGCTTGAGCACAAGGTGAATTCCAGCCCCGTAGAGCATCGCACCGATGTTCGCGTTGAGCCGTTGGTCGAACAAACCTTCCGAAACATCGTTCGCCAAGCCTACGACTACAGTTGCGGCAGCGCAGCACTCACCACCGTGTTGAATAATTATCTGGGACGAACGCTTTCAGAGCGCCAGGTCATGGAGGGATTGCTTCATTACGGCGAAAGTGAGCGGATTGTCGAGCGCCGTGCTTTCTCCATGCTGGATATGAAAAAACTGGTGACAGCTCTTGGTTATCCTTCGGGCGGATTTCGTGCCGGTATCGAGGACCTGATGGAGCTCGACCATCCCGCTATCGTTCCCATTCAGCACGCCGGTTTTAAACACTTTGTTGTTCTTCGAACCATACGGGATGGGCGGGTGTACCTAGCCGATCCGGCCGTAGGCAATATTTCGTTTACCTTGGCGCAATTTGAAGAGAAGTGGGACGACAATGTGCTGTTCATTGTATTTCCGGGGAGTGATAAGCCTCTGGACAATCTGGAGCTGAAAGAGGAAGACCTCCGGTTCGTGGATGACCAGACCATGACCCTGCTCGCTCAGCATCAACTTCCGGCCTTTCATGAAGCCACGGAGCGCAGGCTGCAGAACCTGCTGGAACGTCAGAAAAATAATCCCGACGGCAGTGTGGAAAACACTCGAAAACAACTTCACTACCGTCGTAACTAATTTTCCGGTTAACCACCGGGACAGGAATAAAATCAATAAGAGTAGGGAGTCAGGATGAATCGTTGGTTAGTGCGAGGCTTTTTCCTTGTTTCCACGGCGGGTCTGCTTCCGGGTATGGCGCTGAGCCAAGAGGGAAGTGTGGATCAGGCGCGGGAAGCGCTGTCGCGTCAGGATGGGGATGAGGATTCCAGTCGTCAGTTGGAGGAAGTGTTCCAAGCGGCGGAAAAAAACTACTCCTTGCAGAAGAAGGGTACTCATTCACTCAATTACTCCTTTGATTATTCGTATACCGGCGACCAGCGGCTTGATCTCGCTATTACGAATGGCTCGGTGCGTAATCTGGATGTGGTGCCCTCCGCCACACACAGTTTCACCAATTCCTTTTCGTATGATTATGGACTACTGAACAATTTAACGATTGGTGCCCGGCTTCCACTGGTGGTCAAATACGACACCGAAGATGAATTGAACGTTTACGACATGGGGGATATTTCCTTCACCGGGCGCTGGCAGCCGTTTGCGTACGTGCCGGGTAAAATGTCGACGACGTTTTTTGGCACCTTAAGCACCAAAACCGGCGTTAGCCCCTACGAGATTGATATTAAGGAACAGCTTTCCACCGGCAGCGGTTACTACTCCGTTGGTGGTGGTGTGAGTATGTCGAAGGTTTTGGATCCGGTGGTTGTTTTTGGTTCTCTGAGTGCGACATACAACATCACTGCCGATGATCTGGAGCAAGTGCGGGGTGGCCGCTTGCTTACCGAAGTTGAACCCGGTTTCGGGCTCTCTGGTTCGGCCGGTTTCGCGTACTCATTGTCGTACGATATTTCGTTGAGTGTGTCGGCTCAGGTCAGTTACAGCGACGAGACCATCCTGACGTTCTCGAACGGCGACCAAGCCGCGGCACAAGATCAGATGACCGGGTTCCTGAGCATGTCGCTCGGTACGCGTGTCAGCGACATGACCATCGTGAATACCAGTCTCGGCATTGGGTTAACCGAAGATGCACCAGACTTTTCCCTGGGTGTATCCCTGCCCATTAATTTCTCCGGCCTCAAAGAGTGATTGGCGCGGTAGATATTCTAAGGGAAGGGGATGTATTCCATGGGACAACCTAGCTACAAACAGCACGTTTTGGCGGCCTTGGTGGCGACCGGTCTTTCGTGTGGTGCGCAGGCGCAGATGACGCAAAACCTGACGATTCACCCTAAAGCGCTCGCGTTGGGCAACGCCGTGACCGCTGATCCTCCAGGCATCATGTCGATTCACTACAACCCGGCCGGTTTGACGAAGCTGGACGACCGCCAGTTGGAAGTGAATATTCTTAGCATCTATCTGGATATTGATGCAGATTTCATCGCGGATGAAGAGTACGAGATATTTGGTATTAAAGGGCTGGAGACTGATCCCTTAACAGGGAAGCAGCGTGACCCAGTCGCTAATAGCCACAGTCATAGCAACAACGTCGCTCTTTACGTACCGGGATACGGTGTTCTGCGCCTACCACCGGGTCCGGCCGTTGCGCCATCAGCGGGGATCAGTATCAAATCGCCTGGGTCGAAGCTGACCTTTGCTAACGCTTTTTTTATGCCAATGGCAGCGGGTTTTTACCGGGACAAGGAAGATCCGGGTCGATACCAGCCTCAAGCAACAGCGCTGCAAAGAACGACCTACCTCTCGCCATCGGTGGGTTACGAGATTAACGATGAATGGTCGGTGGGTGCCGGTATCCATTTGTCACATTTTGGTTTGGCGGCAGATCAGTACATGCGAGCGCCAAACATGCTGCTGGGCGTGGCTGAAGTGCTGCAGGATGCCTTCAACTGCGAAAGCGGCGATGAGCCCCTGCAGCCTTGGCTGGCACTGTGTGGCGGTAATATCGGGCCGTTTGACGATATCGGGGCTCTGAGTCTGAACATGCAGGAGAGTATTTCGCCTACCTATGCCTTGGGTGTGATGTGGGAGCCCACCGATTGGTTCCGTTGGGGCGCAAGCTATACCTCCGAAGCCGACATGAACCTGAAAGGCCAGTTCGAGATTCAGTACACCGATGATTGGGCGGGGTTTTGGCAGGGGTTGAATGGCTCGGTGCTGGGGGCGATCACGTCCGCCATCCTTAGTCTGCCGTCTGGTGCACCTCGTGAGGCGGGTAACGTGTCGATGGACCTTGTGTATCCGCAGCACTTTCAAACCGGAATCAGCGTAGATGTACACCCCAAACTAACCTTGAATGCAGACATAGGCTGGACCGATTTTGCCCAGTGGGACGCGTTTAATCTGCGCTTCGACCGGGATCTTGAATTCCTGAATGCAGCGAGAATTCTGTCTCCCGATAATGCGACACCAAACACCTTGAAGCTTCCTCTTGGTTTCAAAAGCCAGTGGAACTGGGCGTTTGGCATGGAGTTTCATGCCTCGTCACGTCTGGATCTTAGGGCCGGAGTGGAAATCCGAGACTCAGTCATTCCGGATGACCAGCGCTCAATCATGGCGCCCTTCGGTGGTGCGAATCTGTACAGCATTGGCATGGGCTACCGCTGGGACAAAGACACTGAAATCGACATGAATCTGTCGTACTTGCAATCGATAGAGACAATTCCGGCGGATTCCAGCTGTAACGTAAACTGTGACAATATAACTAACATCATCTACAACCCCTATGCTGGTATGGATATCAAAACCTCGTTGCGGGTTGTTATGGCCGGTCTAAGCTTCAGAACCAAGTTCTGAGTCAACTGCGGAGTTTGCCAATGATAAGGGCTCGCGCAAAAACGTTATCTCTGTTGTTCGCAGCAGTATCGGTTCTTGCCGGTTGCCAGTTTGGCGGTGGGGGGGCTCAGGTTGCCGAGCGCGAAGGTTACTTTACCTGGGTGGATGAGCAGGGACGGGTACGTTACACCCGCATTCCTGAATCGGAGGCATCTAAAGAGACCCCGAAAACAGCTGAGCCTCAGGACACGGCGGTCGACGACCCATTCCTGGCCAGCACACCACCAAACGATGGTGATTTTACCGCTGAAAACTATCCGGATGGTGAGGCGCTGGCAGACAAAGGGTTTGTTCGTGATGGCCAGAGGCAGCCGTATTTCACATGGCTCGATGCCGAGGGGAATGTCCGTGTCAGCTACTACACACCCGATTTAAAGGACCGGCACGCCGGTTCCCGGTCCAGTCCGATCAATCTAACCCCTGCTTCGGTCCTTCTGCCATCGCAATCCGTGGGCGAAGTGGAACCCGTGGATGGTTACGATCCGAACGCTTTTGCGATACTGGGTATTGAGCAAAAGCCGACCAGTGAGTTTGACGAATTTGTCCGGTATTGCTGTGACGATTTGGCAAACAAGAACTACCAAAACTGGGTCGAAGGGAGTGAATTCGGGGTGCAGATGGATGGATATGCCGCTCGCCATCGGTTCAGTTCTGGTGAATCCCCTTACCAGTTAATTGCCTTGCCATTGTCGGTGGCGAAGTCGGACTTTGTGATGCGGCTCCGTGCTTACGATCACCGCGGTGTTTTTGTTCCGAGTCTGGCCTTTCTTGATCGGAATTTTCAGGTGATGAGAGTGGTTACCGATCTGGTAATGGACTATACCCCGGAGAACTGGCACCGCCGAGGGTATCTTGAAGCCTGGGTTCCTGCGTTCCCGGGCCAGGGCGAACGGTGGCTGGTTGTCTTTACCCGATCCCAGGACGCGAACGCGCAGACGGTTATCTCCACCGATTCCGGGCCCAAAGCTATTCCTCATACCAAATCAGGCGAACTGGGTATCGCAACCTTTGAAAACTGAGGTCTGGTCAATCTTCCGGAGCCTCCAGATTCAGCCATGGTTGTGATAGCCAGTAGTAACTGCCGTCACCGGCCGGGTGAGTGCAGTTGTAGCGGAAACGGCGTGCGTTAAGGGCCTTTGGTGCCTGAATGGTTACTGTATCGGCATTAGCGCTGAAGTTGATTCTGCCCAAGCCGGAGGCAAAACAAGTGAGCCGGGATGCTGAAAGCGGAGCCTCCAGCTTCAGTGTTAACGACGGTGGGTTGTTGGAGACAACGCCATCTGGCAGACGGCTGGCATCAACGGGAAAGGCTTTGCTCAGCAGCTTGTCCTTTAAGCTGTTGAGTTGGCCGTAGGCATTGGCCATTGGAAATCGGGGGAGCCTTGTGTCGTGAGAGTGGCGCCCAATGGCTCCGGATTGCTGGCCAAACCCCAGCCAACCTCTCTCGTCCAGCTTCTGTTCAAGCGCTTCGTCATATTCACCGTAAGGGTAGGCGAATAGGTTTTCCCTGAACCCCAGTTGCTTTTCCAAGGTGTTCTGGGCAACGTCGAGGCTGCGGTTGGTTCGTTTGTGCCAGTCGGCTTCGGCTTCTCCGCGTCTTCGCGCCAAGTGTCCGTGGTCTACGCTGTGGTTGGCAATGGTGACCCAGTCTTTACTGCTCAGTTCTTTTAGCTCTGCCCAGGTCATATAACCCTGACCACCAACCGCGTCGGTGTTTACGAAGATGGTATAGGGTATCTGTTGTTGATCCAGTATCGGTGCCGCAACGTTGTAGACGGATTCGTAGGCGTCATCAAAGGTAATCGCAACTTGATTGCTTTGCGGCGCGTTACCGGAGAGTGCCGCACGAGTTGCCGGCCCCAATGAGACCACGTCTAGCCCCAAATCGGAAATCATTTGCAGCTGCGCCTCAAAAAGAGAGCGTGATGTGCTGGTTGCCGGTGGCGTGCTGTCGGCCACATGGTGATATTGAAGCACCACCAAGTCGGCTTGGGCTGTGTAGGGAAGAGCCATCATCAAGGACAGAGCGGGCAAGAACATCAGTTTTCTGAAATTGATCATGAGCAGGGCATTCCAATTGACGCGAGGGGGTACGTTACGAATAGTGCGCTTTCAGGACTGCGAACGCATCGTTCAGGTGCTGCACTTGCACAGTACTGCCACCGCGATCGGGGTGGACTTTCATCATCAGCTTTCTGAAGCGACGCTTGGCAGTGTCGAAGGTTGGCGGTACTGACTCAAACCCGAGAACCTCGGCAGCCGAGGCTACCGACGCGCTATTCGGTTTTTGCACTATTGTACCTGTCCAGAAGCGATCCATCATGTCAGCAATTTCAGTGTTGGACAGATAGTATTGTTTCAGGTCCATGTAAAATTCCCGCAGTGAATCTTTGGCCCCCGGCAAGGAGGTATTGCCTGATGAACTGGCCGGGCAAAGGCGAATCTGGAGTGGCGATAGCTGTATGTGTTCCCCCGCGGGGAACAGTTCGTCATTGAGACGATACAGTGCGTGAAACAGCAGAAAGTGTACGGGGTAGAGTTGTTCGGTGCGGCTAAAATCGACGGACCCGATCACTTGCCAACGCTCACTTTGAAGCGTTTTGATCAAAGCCAGTTCGCTAAGCCCTGACGGCCCCGCTGCCCGAAGCTCGTGCTCAGCCGCTATCATCAGATGCTCAACCTGTTGATTTAACACGTTGAACTCGTCGTGGGTGTTTCTGTCGATTGGGCGGGCTGTAGGGTCAGTTGTCATGCTCGCATGGTATGTCAGTCAGCTTTAGCTTGGAAGGGTGCCGAGCGCAGGTAACCCGCCAAGGAACAGGTCGGTGGAGAACTTCGCGGCACGTTCCGCCTCATTTTGAATGCCGTTCGGACAGGTTCGCGCCTTTCGTGCTACGAGCAGGCTCATGTCATAGGCAACCCCGAAGAACGTGGCACACAGATATTCCGGGTCGGTTTCAGGCAGGAGTCCGCTCTCTATTGCGGTGCGAACATCCTGCTCCAGCGATAGCAGGGTCAGGCCGAGGATGTCAGAACCAAAAAGATTCCTCAGCGCCCGTTGGTTCTGATGGGCCAATTCATAGATTATCGGATCTTTGGCGGTGGCCAAATAGAGCGCGTGGTAGGTGGAGTAAATCAGTTCTTTGGTTGAGCTCGCTGAATTTCGGCGGTTCGACATATTGTCGTTAAGGGAGGCCAGAAAATCGGTCAGCAACGCGGCAAAAATATCTTGTTTGCTCGAAAAGTAGTTGTAGAAGGTGCCCGAGGCTAGGCTCGTCTTGCGCACAATGTCACGAATAGAGGTATTGTCATAGCCGTTTTCCTGAAAACAATCTCTGGCGGCTACCAGGATGGCTCGACGGTTACGAAGCCGATTAAGTGCGCGTTTACCCGTAGTTTCCGGCTTTGAGTTCAACATATCCATGTTGCTGTCCTGTCCCTGAATGTTTGTCATGCGTATAATTCCGGGCTCACTTACCTCGTGAGCGTAGAACTGATGTCTGAAGCAATGTCTGTCAAATCTGATCCCCAACCGGCTTCCGAGCAAGAACGCCTCCGCAAAGTGGAGCTGAATAAACTCCAGAAACGCTTGCGCCGAGAGGTCGGGCAGGCCATTGCTGAGTATTCGATGATAGAGGCCGGCGACAAAGTTATGTGTTGCTTGTCCGGAGGCAAAGATTCCTACGCGATGCTGGACATACTGCTCAATCTTCAGAAGAGCGCTCCGGTCAACTTCGAAATCATTGCCGTTAATCTCGACCAAAAGCAGCCCGGTTTTCCGGAAGAGGTGCTCCCAGCCTATCTGGATGCGCTTGGGGTCGAGTACCACATCATTGAGAAAGACACCTATAGCATTGTTAAGGAAAAAGTCCCGGAAGGGAAGACTACCTGTGGTTTGTGTTCGCGCCTGCGCCGCGGAATTCTTTATAACTTTGCCGAAGAGCATGGGGTGACAAAAATAGCCCTTGGCCATCACCGGGACGATATACTGGAAACCTTGTTTCTGAACATGTTCTACGGCGGCAAGCTAAAGTCGATGCCGCCTGTTCTGCATAGCGATGATGGCCGCAATACTGTGATCAGGCCTTTGGCTTTTTGCCGGGAAAAAGACATCGCACGGTATGGTGAGCTTCGCGAATACCCCATTATTCCCTGCAACCTGTGCGGCTCTCAGGAAAATCTGCAGCGTCAGGTGATCAAAGACATGCTGCAAACCTGGGACAAGCAGCATCCGGGGCGCCTTGAGACCATGTTCCGTGCGGTGTGTAACGTGGAGCCTTCTCATCTTGCTGACCCGAATTTGTACGATTTCAAGGAAGGAAAGCGTTTGGGGGGCAAGCGCCAGGCTGTAGTGCAGAGTGCAGAGCCCGAGCCGGACTTTGGGCGCTTGGATGTACTGAATCTCTAGTCTTTAGAGGTTCAGTAACGCCTGAACAGGCAGCGTCCATAATCCAAACAGAATCAACAGGAGTCCGCTGATTTTGCGTACGCCCTGATGACTTTTGATGCCCCGGATCCACTGTGCTGCGTATCCGGTTGCCAGCATCGAGGGCAGGGTGCCCAGACCAAAAAAGAACATGGTGAGTGCCGCACTGGGCACGGTAGGCTGAAGTGCAGCCCAGCCCAGTGTGCTATAAACCAAGCCGCAGGGCAGCCAGCCCCACAAAGAACCCAGCGCCAGTGCTTGGCCCGCGTTATTGACAGGAAGAAACCGTTTGGTGAGTGGAGACAAGGCTCGCCATACCGGTGCGCCCGCGCGTTCGATATAGCGAATCCCTTGCCACCACTGACCCATCGACAACCCCATGAAGATCAATAGTGCTCCGGCGAGCGTCATAAGCAGCAGGCCTGCCCAGGCCCATTGGCCGGCCGCCTGGGTGCTCAGCAGAGCTATGCCCGCTGCAATCAGTGAATAGCTGCCAATACGGCCGAAGTTGAACGCCAGTAACATCAAGGTCTGGCGAAACCGGAAACCGCGGCCGACTGGCAACGCCATAGAGAGAGAGGCGCTTATGCCCCCGCACATGCCCAGACAATGAGTACTTCCAAGAAGGCCAATCGCAAAAGCGCTGGAATAGCTGAGGTAGAGTTCGGGTTGCATGATCAGGGTTAGCCTGAGCGTTTGGTTTCGTTGCCGGACCCGCTTTCGCTTTGCTTATCTTTTGAGGATGCTTTCGAAGGGCGCGCCTCTGTGGGGATCATGTCTTTATCGTCGTCGTGCAGGATCCGGTGCGCGGGCCCGTCCAGATCGTCATATTGACCGCTTTTTACCGCCCACGAAAACAGCAGGATACCCAAAGCAACCAGCATCAGCATCAGGGGAATCAGAAGCATGACAATGTTCATTGTAAACTCCTAGGTGTTACGTCGAGCTCGGCTAAGTCGAAGCGCATTCAGAACGACGATGAGTGAGCTGAGAGACATGCCAATCGCGGCAAGCCATGGTGGCACGAGCCCGGCCGCAGCCAAGGGCAACGCTGAGACGTTATAGCCGAACGCCCAAATCATGTTCTGGCGGATGATATGGCGGGTTTTCTGGCTTGTATGGATGGCCTCAACAAGTTGATAAAGCTGGCCGTTCAACAACACCGCATCGGCCTTCAGCTGTGTCAGATCAGCGGCGGTACCCATAGCAACTGAAATGCCCGCACCGGCCATTGACGGCAAATCATTCAAACCGTCTCCTACCATCATAACACGGTGGCCTTCCTGGCTCAGCTTGTTCAGAACCTCGAGCTTTTGTTCGGGTGATGCTTCGCCGATGGCTCGGGAAATTCCGAGCTCCGATGCGACCTGTTGGACGTGTCCCGATCGGTCACCGCTGAGCAGAACGGTTTCAATACCCATGCTCTGCAGCTTGCGGATTGCCTTGGTGGCATCGTCTCGAATTCGGTCGTCTAACTGGAAGCTGGCCAGCCAGTGAGAGGTTGTCGCTAGCCAAATTTCCATACCACTTGCCGTACCAGCGTCCGGTTCGGGCGCGTTCGTGTGGCTGGCAACAAACGCTTTGTGACCGATAAAGACTGCCTCGCCCTCAAATTCTCCGGACAAGCCACCGCCCAGATGGTTAGTGACGTTGGTCACCGGCAGCGACGACATACTATGAAACACTTTTGCGATTGGATGCTCAGACTGCTTTTCCAGGCCGGCGGCGATTCTCAGACACGTCGCTTCGTCAAGCGGGCCGAAAACAGCTTGGCTGGTTAGTGTAAGTTCTCCACGGGTGAGGGTGCCGGTTTTGTCGAACACAACGGTATCGATTGCGTTCATCGATTCCAGTGTGTGGCCTCGGGTGGGAAGGAATCCGAGTTTTCTCAAACGCACGGTGGCAGAGGTGATGGCGGTAGGTGTCGCCAACGAGAGCGCGCAAGGGCAAGTGGCCACCAGAACCGATAGGGTAATATCAAAGGCATTGTCGGCACCAGCCAACCACCAGCCGATCCAGACGACCGGCGCGAGTATCAGAACCCGGCCAACAAATTTGCCGGCAATCCGGTCAGCCATTCGGGCGACCGGTGGCTTCTCGGATTGGACCCTGTCCAGCACCCGAAGAATGCCTGACAAGCGTGTCTGCGCACCGGCGCGAGTTACCCGAATGTCCAGCGGATTTTCGCCGTTGACGGTGCCGGCATGAACCGTATCGCCGGGTGAACGGGTTTCTGGTAGATATTCACCGGTCAGTGCCGCTTCGTTCAGCGTGGATTGGCCGGAAAGGATGACTCCGTCGGCAGGCAGGGTTTCACCCGGTCGGACCCGGACAACATCATTCGCTTTGATCTGGTGTGCAGGAACAATCTCCGCTTCGCCGTCAGTGACCAATGCGGCAACCGCCGGCTGGAACCCGGCCAGAGCGTTGCCACTCAGCCCGGCGCGATAACGGGCCTGTACTTCGATGTAGCGGCCGAGAAGCAAGAAGAAGGCGAACATACATACTGACTCGAAGTAGACCTCTTCTCCGCCGAATACAGTCACCCAGGTGCTTGCTGCGTAAGCCAGTCCTATCGCGATTGCGACCGGCACATCCATGGTCAGGTGTCGTGAGATGAGGTCGCGTCGAGCATTCCGGAAGAACGGTCGGGCGCTGTAAAACACCACCGGCGTGGCCACGAGAAAGCCAAACCATCGGAACATATTGATGAATTCGGGAGACAGCTCGCTGATGATCTCGAAATACAGTGGGAAAGCCAGCATCATGCTTTGCATGGTGGCAATACCGGCCACGGCAAGGCGAATAAGCATTGAACGATTTTCAGCTTTGAGTGCTTGCTCCGCAGCATCCGCTTGGTAGGGGCGTGCGGTGTAGCCCAGTTCGTAGATGGCGGTCAGCAGCTCACTCAAGTGAGCTTGTTCGGGCGACCACACCAAGCGGGCACGCTGAGTGGTATGGTTTACGGTAAAGCTCTGCACACCGGGTTGGTGCTTCATGTGATTTTCAATCAACCAGATGCACGCTGCGCAGGTGATTTCTCCGATCAGCAACTGTGCTTCTTGCCCGGCCTTGACGGGTGCCACAAACGACTGCTGTACCAGCGGGTGGTCCAGTTCGCGCAAACGCAGAAGTTCGGATTCGCTGAGCTCTCTTGGCGTGCTGGCAGGTTTCGTGCGGATGTCGTAAAAGTTCGTCAGGCCTTCCTGATGGATGGTCTGGCATACTGCTTTACAGCCCTGGCAACAAAAATGCTGCTCTTGATCGTCAAGTTTCAGGGTAATCGCCGGATTACCCTCGGCAAGCTCGCCACAATGGAAGCAAGTGGTGGGGGTCACTCTTGAACGTTAGCCTTTGCTTTAATGGTGATAGGCTGCTCGGCGGGAAACCAGAGCTCACCTTTGACGCGCCAGTCGTTGTCGGGGCCTTTCACGTCGTAATACCAGCGGCCTTCGAGGTCTTCGAGCGTTCGCCCGGAATATTCACCTGCCGCCAAGCGATTAAATTGCACCACGCTATCTTTATCTTCAATCGTAGGGTGATAAAGGTGAAGAACCAGATACGGAAACTCAGCAGGACCGTCCTTCGTGTTCAAGGTAAGCGTGGCTTTGCGGTTAGCCAGCTGCAGTTGCCCTGATACCTGCATTTCGGACGCTTTCTGATCTCGAGCAATGGCCATGTTGATGCCACGGCCTTCCTTCGAGTAATCGTCCGTGACCATGGCGGTATCCAGATTCACGGAAACCGCGAGCATGGTCAGCCCAAAGGTGATGGACGCAAGCGGAAAAATAGTCAAAAACCAGAACCATGGCTGGCGGTACCAAGGCGCTACGGGGGTGTTGTCATTCATAATGCCATTCGTCTCAAATTAAATATTAATGCCGTGCGTAACGATTAACGTGGCCTTGGACCTACAAATCGGCTTTCAGTTTCAAGCTGAAGTGACGGATCGGTTTTCGACACGGCACGGAAGCTGATCGTGTTGTTGGTTTGCTCAATCGACTCGGGAATCACGTCAACCACGGTCGGTAATGACAGGTTCTCACCGCTTTTTATCTTTACACTGGTTTGCGTCAGTATGCGGATGCCTTCCATGCCATCTACGGACAGCTCGAACGTTTGCGGGACTTCCGTCATATTCTGAAGTTTCAGGGTGAAGGAGTTCTCCACCCGGCCTTCGCCATTGAACTTAAAGAGCGCACCGCGATCCCGTATTACCTCGAGTTTGGCTGGCACACGCGTGCCGATAATGTAACCCACTGCGCCAATCATCACCGCCAACAGAAGGCCGTAGCCAAACGTTCGGGGTCGAAGCAGTTTCGAGGGCTTTCCTTCGAGTTCGTTTTCCGTGGTATAGCGGATCAAGCCTTTCGGATAATCCATCTTTTCCATGATTTCGTCGCAGGCATCGATGCAAAGAGCGCAACCAATGCATTCGTACTGAAGGCCGTCTCGAATATCGATTCCGGTAGGGCAAACCTGAACGCACTGTTCGCAGTCAATGCAGTCCCCCAGGCCCAACTCGGCAGGTTCTACGCCTTTTTTACGCTTGCCTCGAGGCTCGCCTCGGTTCGGATCGTAGGATACGATGCGAGTATTCTCATCGAACATGACCGACTGGAATCGCGCGTAAGGGCACATGTACAGGCACACCTGCTCCCGCATCCAGCCGGCGTTCAGGTAAGTTGCTACAGTAAAGAAGCCGACCCAGAAATAGGCCCAGCCATTTGCCTGCAGCGTGAACATGTCCACGATCAGTTCGCGGATGGGATAAAAGTAACCAATGAACGTGATGCCGGTTGCCAGCGCGACGAGAAACCAGAGTGTGTGCTTGATCGTTTTTTTCGTGATCTTCCCGGCCGAATTGGGAGCTTTGTCGAGCTTGATCCGCTTATTGCGATTGCCTTCGACTTTCTCCTCAATCCACATGAAAATGAACGTCCATACGGTTTGTGGGCAGGTGTAGCCGCACCAAACGCGTCCGAACAATGTGGTTATGAAAAACAGCCCAAATGCCGAGATAATAAGCATCGCAGACAGCAAAAAGAAATCCTTCGGGTAGAAGGTCATGCCGTAAAGATGGAACTCCCGGGCAGGGAGATCGAAATGGATCAGTGGCTGGCCGTCCAGGGTCAGCCAGGCAAACAGAAAGTACATTCCCATGAGCGCCACAAGGCTAACGTTGCGGATTCGCTGGAACACACCTTTGACTTCTTTTACGTAGATCTTTTCACGGCTTTCGTAAAGATCGTAGGTTCCGGGATTCTTATTGTTGTCGGAAGGGTTAGGATCTACCTGCTTTACAGGAATCTGCTTGCTCATGGATACCTCCCGGTATATAAACGTGCTGGGAGCGGGCCTCGGAGGGTCTGCGGATCTTTTCAAGCCTGTACCCGCAGGGCAGATACAGGGTTGAAAAGACCAGGCCGGGGGTTAACCGGCCGGGTTTGATTCAGTTTGACAAGCTGTAAACGTAAGCTGCCAGGATATGAATCTGGTCATCTGTCAGACGGCCCTGCTGAGCCGGCATCTGATTCTGACGACCGTTGACAACGGTTTCTTTAATCCACTCGTAAGTAGAGCCATAGAGCCAAATGTTGTCAGTCAGGTTGGGGGCGCCTACCGCCTGCATACCGGTGCCGTCAGCACCGTGGCATGCCGTACACGCTTGTGCGAACACAGCGGCACCGGCTTCGGCAGCTTCAGCGGCCTTTTCACGACCACTGAAACTCAAAACGTAGTTAACTACTTGGTCAACCTGCTCATTGGTCATGTTAGGCATAACCCCTTTGGGGGTCATATTGCCTTGGCGGCCCTGCGCGATTGAGTGCAAAATTTGCTCAGGTTCACCGCCCCACAACCAGTCATCATCCGTCAGGTTAGGGAAGCCCACCTGGCCGCGAGCTGCGGTGCCGTGGCACACAGAGCAGTTGTTTGCGAACAAACGCTGACCGATTTTCATGGCGTCTTCGTTCTGAGCGAGCTCAGGAATTGCTGTTTCGCCAAACTGCGCGTAGATCGGGCCATATTTCTCGTCGGCTTCCTGTACTTCGGCTTCCCACTGGTTAGTGGAAGTCCAGCCCAGAAGGCCTTCGTAGTTGCCGAGGCCTGGATACAGGGCTAAGTAGCCCAAAGAGAAAATGCACGTTCCCAAGAACAGATAGAACCACCACTTGGGTAGTGGGTTGTCGTACTCTTCGATGCCATCGTAAGAGTGACCGGTCGTATTTTCGGTTTCGGTATTGTTGGTCTGGCCTTTGCGGGTTGCCAAAAGCAGCCATGCGCAGCCGAATATGGTACCGAGCACAAGAACGATGACCCAAACGCTCCAAAAGGTACTCATTGTTTCTTCTCCGTTTTTTCCTGTTCGAGCGTACGCTTATCCACTTCGTCATCATCGAAGGGCAGGTGTGCCGCCTCTTCATTGGCTTTCTTGCGGTGGGCGCTGTACGCCCACCAGATGATGCCGAAGAACGCTGCCATTACTATAAGAGAGTGGATTCCACGTAACTCATTAATATCCATGGGATCACCGTTTCTCTGAAAGCACGGTGCCTAACTGCTGCAGGTACGCGACCAATGCTTCAATTTCAAATTTACCTTTCAGCTCATCAGCTGCACCGGCAATTTGTTCGTCGGTATAAGGGACGCCAAGCGTCTGCAAGGTTGTCATGCGAGCCGCGATAGAACCGTGGTCTGCACGGTTCTCGAAGAGCCATGGAAACGCCGGCATATTGGACTCGGGCACCACGCTGCGAGGGTCAAACAGGTGCTGGCGCTGCCAGGCATCTGAGTAACGGCCACCAACACGGGCAAGGTCCGGTCCGGTACGTTTGGAACCCCATAGGAACGGACGGTCGTAAACGAACTCGCCCGCAACGGAGTAGTGACCATAACGCTCAGTTTCCGCACGGAAAGGACGGATCTGCTGGGTATGGCACACGTGGCAGCCTTCACGGATATAGATATCCCGGCCTTCAAGCTCCAGTGCAGAAAGGGGTTCAAGGCCTTCGATAGGCTCGTTGACTTCTTTCTGGAAAAACAGGGGAACAACTTCGGCAAGAAAACCACCACTGATGGTCAAGACGATCAAAACGATCATCAGACCAAGGTTTTTCTCGATTGTTTCGTGTCTCATTATGTCAATCTCCCCTTAGGCTGCCTGCACGGCCGCATTGTTTTCTGCGACAGCTTCTTTCTGACGTATGGTCATGTGCACGTTATACGCCATGATTAGCATGCCAGTCAGGAAGGTTGCACCACCGATGAAGCGAACCAGGTAGCCTGGGTAAGAAGCTTCAAGCGCCTCTACAAAGCTGTAGGTTAGGGTGCCGTCTTCGTTGACAGCACGCCACATCAGACCCTGCATGATGCCGTTAACCCACATTGCGGCGATATACAAAACGGTACCAACAGTCGCAAGCCAAAAGTGAACGTTGATCAACGACGTGCTGTACATTTCTTTCAAGCCCCAGAGTTTCGGGATCAAATGATAGATTGAACCAATACTGATCATGGCAACCCAGCCCAGCGCGCCGGCGTGAACGTGGCCGATGGTCCAGTCAGTGTTGTGAGACAGTGCGTTGACGGTTTTGATAGCCATCATCGGACCTTCGAAGGTGGACATCCCGTAGAACGACAGAGAAACCACCAGGAAGCGAAGAATGGGATCAGTGCGCAGCTTATGCCAAGCGCCAGACAAGGTCATCATGCCGTTGATCATGCCGCCCCAGGAAGGTGCGAGAAGGATCAGGGACATGACCATACCGGCAGTTTGCGCCCAATCCGGAAGCGCAGAGTAATGCAGGTGATGGCCGCCGGCCCACACGTAGGTGGCGATCAGGGCCCAGAAGTGGACGATAGAAAGGCGGTAGGAATATACCGGCCGATCAGCCTGTTTTGGTACGAAGTAGTACATCATGCCAAGGAAACCGGCAGTCAAATAGAAGCCTACAGCGTTGTGACCGTACCACCACTGCATCATCGCATCGGTAACACCCGCATAGGCAGAATACGATTTGAAAGCGGTTGCTGGCAGAGCCAGATTGTTAAATATATGGAGCATGGCTACGGTCAAGATAAATCCGCCATAGAACCAGTTGGCCACATAGATGTGAGGTGTGCTGCGCTTAGTGATCGTACCGAAGAATACCAGGGCGTAAACTACCCAAACGATGGTAATGGCGATGTCGATCGGCCATTCAAGTTCAGCGTATTCTTTGGTGGAAGTCAGCCCCATCGGTAAGGTGATAACGGCTGAAAGAAGAATGGCTTGCCAGCCCCAGAAAGTGAAAGCGGCGAGGCCGTCGGAAATCAGACGTGCCTGACAAGTTCGCTGAACAACATAGTACGATGTCGCGAACAGGGCACTACCACCAAAACCGAAGATAACGGCGTTGGTGTGCAGCGGCCGCAGACGGCCGAAATGCGTGAAGGGTAGATCGAGGTTGAGAGATGGCCAAACCAGCTGTGCTGCAATCAGCACACCCAGAGCCATGCCAACAATACCCCACACTAACGTCATGATGGCGAACTGTCTCACCACCTTGTAGTTGTATGTCAGGTTTGCGTTTACTGTGCTCATAGCCTTACCAATGGGTTCAGGATGGGGAAATTATGCGGTCGCAAGTATGGAGAAACCATGACCCCTTTGCAATGACTCAAGTCAACTACTGACATTCGTCAAATCTGCAAGAATCGGCAACGTTGCCAGTGGGTTGGCTTAGATTCTTGATACGTAAAAGGGGCTTACAGGTTTTTCTCAAGGCCCATATGATACCGCTTGATAACACTAAGGTGAATGTTGTGGTCCGAATTACTAATAAAAGCTATCCGAAAGGCGCGGAAACCGTTCTGGTTCTTGCGCACGGCGCAGGGGCGCCCGCGGATTCCCCCTTTATGGAACAGTTGGCTGAAGAGTTGGAGGGGCAGGGGGTTGCCTGTGTTCGTTTTGAGTTCCCTTACATGGAAAAGCGTCGGGAAGACGGGAAGAAACGGCCCCCTGACAGGGCGCCGGTTTTGCTTGAGGCTTTCAGAGAGCAGATTCAACAGGTTCGAGCGGAGGTGGGTGCCCGGTGCCGACTTGCCATCGGAGGCAAATCGATGGGAGGGCGCATGGCGTCGCTGGTTGCCAGCGAGGGTGATGCTCAGGTGGACGCAGTGGTTTGTTTTGGCTATCCCTTTCACCCCCCGGGTAAGCTTGATCGTTGGCGTATTGATCATTTGCCCAACGTGACCTGCCCGCTTTTGGTGGTGCAGGGCACGCGCGACCCGTTTGGCAAACCGGAAGAGATTGCTGCGCAGGGTAATATAGAAGGCATAACACGGTTTTGCTGGCTGGACGGTGGCAACCACGATTTCGCCACCTTAGTAAAGCACCCGTTAGATCAGTCTGATCTGATTCGCGAAGCAGCAAAGATTACCCGCCAATTTTTGGATGATTATGCCGGGGTTTGAGGCACTGCCCGGGCGCGGGTAAGTGTGTCCCGCCCGCGGTGCTTCGAGGTATAGAGCGCTTCATCGGCACTTTGAAACAATTCTTGGGCATTTTCGTGGCCGACGAACTCCGCAATGCCCGCGCTCATGGTGACCGTGACTGTTTCACCGGTTGGCGCATTCATACGTTGGGTGCGGATGGTTTCGAGAATACCGGTACATATGCGGACTGCGCCGTCGGTATCCGTATCGGGCAGCAGCAGAGCAAACTCTTCGCCGCCGAATCGCACCGCAACATCACGGGGGCGTTTTACACGTTCTGCCAGAATGTCGGCGATCAGCCGTAGGCAAGTGTCGCCGAAGTCGTGCCCCCAAGTGTCGTTAATGCGTTTGAAGTGGTCTGCATCAAGCAGTGCAAGGGTCAATGGTTTCCCGGTTCTTTGGGCTTCGAGGCAAAGTTCGGGGAGTAGGCTGTCCATGTGCCTTCGGTTATGCAAGCCGGTGAGGGCATCTTTAAGGCTCAAGGCTTCAAACTTTCGATTCGCCTGCTCAAGCCGATACATGGCGGTACGTAACTGCGAGGTACGTTCGTGAACTTTTATTTCCAGCTCACTGCGGGCTTGATGTTCAACATTTAATAGCTTTTCGTTCAACAGTCGCCAACGTTGTACCAGTGCGTAGTTTATAAGGACAACTTGCGCGCCAACCACGGCCTGCATCATCACTTCTCGCGCCAGGTAGTCTCCCAGGTACCCGAAAGCAGCGGAGGCATAAAACAGGGCGCCCACGACCATCACCGCCCAGGCCGCCAAGTACCAAAATGCCGGCTGATACCCCTGACGCCAGCGAAGCGTTGCAACAACGGTCAGAATTCCGATGACGGTCAGGACAAAAACCGTGTTGATCAGAATGGATTTGGTATAAGGCATCACCAAAGTCAGTGCAAGTAACCCAGCACCGATCCACGCCAGTGTATGCAGTGCTTTACCGGATAGCGTGCGCCGCGGAACCTCCAGAAAAGACCAGCCGAACAGTGTCATGGCCAGACCAATCAGCGCGAGCAGGAAAGGGATCGAAAGATTCGACAGTTGAGAGTTCTCCGGCCAGAAATACTGGTTCGCAAAGCCGCCCATGGCAAACAGGAACATGGCCATTGAGGCCGTGTTGAAAGCATTGAGAAGGTAATAGCGGGTGCCAGAGCTGACATATAGCAGAAGGTTGAAGATCGCGAGTATGACCAGTGCACCGTAAAACAGCCCATGAATCAGCGTCAGGTGGTTGCTTTCCTCAATGGCTTGTTCAGGTGTGACCAAACTTAGTGGGATATTGAGGGCGCCACTGCTGTGAACTCGTATATAAATCGTGGCGGCTTCGTCGGCCGCCAGTGTAACGGGGAGCAGGTAATAGCGGTAGTCTATGCCCCGGCTTGCAAAAGGTGTGTGATCTCCTGTGATTAAATCCGGTGCTGGGTCATGCCCTTTTTGGGTTTCACGTTTTAGCCAAAACGTGATCTCGTCAAGTAATGGGTAATTGAGCTTCAAGTACCAGAGGGATTGCCGGGTACTCGTGTTTTTTAGTGTGAGCTTGATCCAGTAGGTAGCTTGAGTGTGACTAAAGACCAAGTCGTGCCCACCGGCAGGTCGCCACGTTAACGCGCCGGGAAGTTTGTCCGGGGCCGTGGCCAGGTGAGCAGGTTCGCCCGGGTTGGTGACGGCATAACAGAGATAGTGGTTAATGGTTTGGCGCGCATCAGCATGGTTGGCCACAAGTGTTGGGCATTGGCTTTGGGCGAGGGCATCGGAGGCCACGAATAGACTGGCCAACATAAGGAAACTTGAAAGTATCCAGAACCGTGTGCCGAGCATCGTAGGCGTTATCTGTTTAAAATGAGGGTTAACTGTAGCGCGAGTAATCAAGTATCACTGTTAAGCAGGTTAAATTTCATCCCTGTCGGTGTGTCAGAAATCCGGCATAAACTGAATACGTAGGTAATGAATGCAGCAGGTAATGTTGATATGCCGGCCCGGCTTTGAGGCGGAAGCCGGGCAGGAACTGATGGATCAGGCCGCAGAGAAGGGTGTTTTCGGGTACTTCCAGCCTGAGCGGAATTCCGGTCAGGTACGTTTTACGATCGCGGGCAGCGAATCCGCCGAGGCGCTGATGGCTCGGCTGCCCATGAACCAGCTGGTATTTTCTCGTGATTGGTTTGCCGTGGTGGGCGAATGTGAGTTGCCAGCGAAGGATCGAGTGGGAGCGATCGTGGGGTTTCTCCGGGAGCACGATTGGACGGGCGTTGATTGCGCTCGCGTAGAGGTACGATTGCCCGAAAATAATGATGATAAAGACCTTGGCAACTTTGCCCGTAAATGGGTTGCTCCCTTATCTCGGGGACTGCGCGAAGCCGGCTTGTTGATGGCCGATTCGAAAGCGCGAGCCAACGTTCGTTTGGAGGTGCTGCTTAACGACTTTGGTACCGCGGTAGTGGGCTTTAGCCTCGAAGGTAATCGCTCGCCTTTTCCTGACGGCATTCTTCGTTTGCGCCTGCCTGCCTCGGCACCGAGCCGCTCAGCTCTGAAGCTGGAAGAAGCCTGGAAAGTGTTTTTGCCGAAAGAGCGCTGGCTGGATTATCTGGGGGGTGGTAAAAAAGCCGTCGATCTTGGCGCAGCGCCAGGCGGTTGGACTTGGCAGTTAGTACAACAGGGCATGCTGGTGTCTGCAGTCGATAACGGGCCAATGAACCCGGAATTGATGGCTAGCGGGCATGTTGAACATGTGGTAGCCGATGGTTATAGCTGGCAGCCGAAGCGTGCCGTAGACTGGATGGTGTGTGACATCATTGATAAACCGCAGCGTACGGCAAAGTTGGCGGTTGATTGGCTAGGTAGCAGACTTTGCCGGTACACCGTATTCAATCTGAAGCTACCTATGAAAAAGCGTTACGAAGAATGGCTGACCTGCCGGGATATGATTATCCGAGGGTTGGAAGAAGCGGGCCTTAACTGCACGTTAAAGGCCCGGCACCTGTATCATGACCGCGAAGAAATCACGTGTTTTATTGAGCGGCATGAATAGAGTTTTCAAGGCATAGGGCTTTGATACAGAACGGTGATATGCTCGTCCTGATCCATCATGGGCACCAGCTCAGACATCAGGTCTTTGCGCTCTTCGGAATTGTACCAGCGGTCCCAATCCATCTCTGAGCGCCAGTTGGCCAGAGTAATGCGGTGGTTAGGATCTTTGCTGTCGACCAGAGTTTCGCCCGAGACGAAGCCGGGAGCACTGACCGCCTGCTGCAGCACCTTTCGGGCGCGATCTTCGTAAGCGGCTTCAAGTGTCTCGGCAATGTGGCGTTCAATTAAAACCCGAATCATGTAAGTCTCCCGTTTTTTCGTTGCTATAAACAATAATTTAGCACCGAATCCTTAAAATCACGAGAACCAGAGGAAGTCAGATTTGGAGGACCAGAATTTTCACGCGGAATTGGATACCCGGGGCTTGTTTTGTCCCGAACCGGTGATGATGTTGCACACGCGCATCGCCGATGTGGAGGTTGGGCAGATATTAAAAGTGATTGCGACCGACCCCTCGACCACTCGGGATATCCCTCGTTTTTGCCAGTTTCTGGGGCATGAGCTTCTCGAGCATGGCGAGCAGGGCGGGGAGTTCGTCTATCTGATCAAGCGATGTGACGCCTGATCAGATATGTGGTTGTTAACCTTGATGTGCTGAGCTTAGCTGGCCGAGGTGATTGAGGAATTCCTGTTTGTCCATCTCGCCCAGAACGCGGGCTTCGGCCATTTCTTCCCCTTTGCCGTCATAAAACAGAATAGACGGGGGGCCGAATAAGCCAAGCTCATCAAGAAGTGCTTGTTGGGCTGGCGTGTTGTCGGTCATGTCGATTTGCAGCAAAGTGAAAGGCCGCAAAGCCTGAATCACGTCGGGTTGATTGAATACATTGCGCTCCATCACTTTGCAGGAAATGCACCAGTCTGCGTAGAAATCCAGCATCACGGGTTGGCCTGCTGTCTGGGCCTGTCTCAGTAACGAACGAATCTGTTCGGGATCTTCGACGCGATCAAAGTTGGCGTGGGCTTGCGTGGCACCCTGGCTGACCCCGGCCGTAGCGGTGAAGGGGGCCAGAGGGCGGAGGGGATCCGTGGCGCCACTGACCGCGCCTGCCAGTAATGCCAAACCGTAGGCAAACAGTACCAATCCGACGCCTTTTCGGGTGCGCCCCCAGCCAGCCTTTGCCGCATCGAATGCGCCCAGTTGAACGGCTGTAACAGTGATCAGCAAGCCCCATAGCGTAAGCCCGGCCCAAGCAGGAATCATTCTCTCGATCAGCCAGATCGCAACGGCCAGTAACATCACGCCGTAGAAATGTTTAACGGTCGTCATCCAGCGGCCAGACGTGGGCAGGAGTTTGCGGCCACCCACGGCCACGAGTATTAACGGCACGCCCATGCCTAAGCCGAGTGACAGTAGGGCAACCCCGCCGATGACAGCGTCCTGGGTGGTCGAGATGTACAGCAGACTGCCCGCCAGAGGGGCAGAGACGCACGGCGAAACCACCAAGGCCGAAAGGGCGCCGATTCCGAAGATGCCCAATACGCGTCCACCTGTCAGCCGTTGGCTGGCATCATTGAGTGTTTCCCGGATAAACCGGGGCAATTGGATCTCGAACAGGTCGAACATGGATAGTGCAAACACCACAAACAAAGTGGCAAACACTCCCAGTACCCAAGGGGACTGAAGTTGGGCTTGCAGGTTAAAACTGGCGCCCAGTAAACCGGTGATAACCCCGGCCGCTGCGTAGGTAATCGCCATGCCGAGCACGTAGCTGCCGGACAGCAGAAGCGCGTGCGCCGTGGTGCGGGTGTTTTGGCCCGATACCATGCTGGAAATGATCGGCACCATGGGGAGCACGCAAGGGGTGAAGGTCAAACCTAAACCCAACAAAAAGAACAGGCCTGCGATCATTCCTATGGATTGACTGGATAAAAAGTCTGCAAGTCCACTGGCGCTGCGGGTGTCCGTGCTCGCTTCGGATGGCGCAGTGCTCTTTGAGGGCGGCGTGTTGACGGCGGATTGAGAGTTGCCGGAGCCAGGGTAATAAAGAACGTCGTGATTTTGTGGCGGGTAACACAGGCCTGCTTCGGCGCAGCCCTGAAATGATACCTGCAAGTTGGCTTCGGTAACCCCCTCAGGCAAAGACATCGGGTAGCGAACCTCGACAGGGTCGAAGAATACCGTCATCTCTCCGAAAAATTCGTCGTTGGTCAGAGTGCCTGGCAATGAATACTGTGGTTCGCCAACGGTGACACCATCGGTCAAGGGGGTCACGGTAATACGGCTTTTGTATAAATAATGCTCAGGCGCGATGTCCCACGACAACACAAGCTCGCCCCCGTCAGACGTATAGTTAAAGGGCAGAGCTTGCTCCACAGGCAAAAAATCGCTGTTCGAAGTGTTAAAGAAAGAGCTTCCTGCCGCGTGTGCTGTGGCGGTAACAAAAAAGCTGAATAGTGCGAAAACAGCAACAGCGGACAGCACTTTGGGTGACATAAAGCGCTGAGCTCGTGGGGACACTGTCATGGCGGTTCTAATATCCTGTGTCATCAATGCATGTAGAGGTTACGTCCGGGGGGATTGACCAGGCGGCCTGTCAGAAGTTCCCGCTGGTATTGCCTGCTTTAAAGTCGCACAATAGCGAACCAATGAATCACAATCCAGACGATCTTATCATGCTGTTTAATGACCTGTTCCGGGAAACGCACCGGACTGTGCTGGTCAAAGGCAGTGACGAACCAGAGTATCTGCCAGCCAGCGAACCTGACGGGCTCGCCAGGGTTGTGTTTGCCCATGGTTTTTTTGCCAGTGCGCTACACGAAATTGCGCATTGGTGTCTGGCCGGTGCGCATCGCCGTACACTCCATGACTACGGTTACTGGTATTGCCCCGATGGGCGTACGCCCGAGCAACAGCAAGCATTTGAAAGCGTTGAAATAAAGCCTCAAGCCATTGAGTGGCTGTTTTCGCTGGCCGCCGGGTCACGTTTCCATATCAGCGTGGACAATCTGGCAGGCAATGGCGCAGCTAACGATCAGGCCTTCCGCGCTAACGTACGCAAACAGGCTAAACACTATCTCGAACACGGTTTGCCTGAGCGCGCGCAAGCATTTTTCGAAACCCTGAAAGATTTCTACAAAACTTCGGCCCGTTTTATGCAGAGCTGGAACCTCGACCAGGTTCGCATCGCACCAGCGGGCATGGAGACTGATCAAACAAGGACATCCGAAATTTTATGACGATTGAGACAAAAGACACCAGTAAATTGCGTTTCAGTGATTTGAACCTGGATCAGAAATTGCTCGATGCCATCAGTAAAATTGGCTTCGAATATTGCACGCCCATTCAAGCCGAAACACTGCCCTGGACGCTGGCCTGTGAAGACCTGATTGGTCAGGCGCAAACCGGTACGGGAAAAACCGCGGCGTTTTTGATTACCGCAATCCAGACACTTCTGGAGACGCCAGTAAAAGAGTCGGACCGTTATGCGTCTGAGCCGCGAGTGCTTGCATTGGCGCCGACCCGTGAACTGGCCATGCAAATCGCCAAGGATGCAGAGCATCTGTGCCAGTACACCGGCCACAACGTGGTCACGGTGGTGGGCGGCATGAATTACGATAAACAGCGAGAGCAACTACAGAACGAAGTGGTTGATATTCTGGTTGCGACACCGGGGCGTTTGATCGATTTCCTTGGCTCACAGGATGTGTACCTCGATCAGCTCGACATCCTGATTCTGGATGAGGCTGACCGCATGCTGGATATGGGCTTTATCCCCGATGTAAAGCGCATTATCCGCAAGTGCACGCCCAAGGATGAGCGCCAAACGTTGTTGTTCAGCGCTACCTTTAATCAGGATGTTTTGAATCTGGCCTCTATGTGGACCCAAAACGCCGAGTTCGTCGAAATAGAGCCTGAGCAAAAAACTGCTGAACGGGTAGAGCAGACCGTTTATTTGATCTCTGACGATGAAAAACTGCCAGTGCTGGTGAACTACCTCAAGCGTCCGGAAGTGGAAAAGGCTATTGTCTTTGCCAACCGTCGTGATCAGTGCCGGGATCTCGAAGAGGATCTCAAGAATCAGGGGGTTAAAGTCTCGTTGATGTCGGGTGAAATCGCACAGAACAAACGCCTTAAGACCTTGGATCAATTCAAGAAAGGCGATATTCAGGTGTTGGTAGCAACCGATGTAGCGGGTCGTGGTATCCACGTAAACGGCGTGACCCATGTGTTCAATTACAACCTGCCGGAAAATGCGGAGGACTATGTTCACCGTATCGGGCGGACCGGCCGGGCGGGGCAGACCGGTGTATCCATCAGTTTTGCCGGTGAAGACGATGCGTATGCACTGCCGTCTATCGAAACCTACATCAGTCAGAAGCTGAAAACCGCGATACCGGAAGAGGACTTGATGGTTGCGATGGAGCATCCACCCATCACCCGTAAGCGGGGAGGCCGAAGGCCTCAAGGCAACCGTAGCAGCGGCGGACGCAGTACCGGAGGGCGTGGCCCTCAGCGCACTCGTCGCAACTGATTAGCGTGATAAGGAGCGGGTTATGTTGATCGTTGCTGATGAGAATATTCCGTTATTGGACTCATTTTTCGGGGATATCGGCGAGATCCGCCGGGTAACCGGACGGGGGCTGACCCGGAACGAAGTTAAAGATGCGGATGTACTGTTGGTTCGTTCGGTGACTCGTGTGAATCGCGAGTTGCTGGAAGGGACTCGCGTGCGTTTCGTGGGCACAGCAACGATTGGTACAGATCATGTCGATGTGGAGTGGCTCAAAGCGCACGGCATTGGTTTCTCGGCGGCCCCGGGCTGCAATGCGGGAAGCGTTGCCGAGTACGTTCTGGCAGTCATTTCATTGTTGGCTGATCAACGGGATCTGAGCGATTGGTCCACTCTGAGTGTTGGTATCGTGGGCGCTGGAAACGTCGGTGGTGAGCTTGCCAGAATGCTGGAGCGCCTTGATTTCGAGGTGAAGTTGTGCGATCCGCCACGACAGGATGCCGAACCAGAGAACGCCGATGATTTTGTCAGCTTGTCAGAGGCACTGACTTGCGATGTGGTGACCTTCCACACCCCGTTGACCCGAACCGGCGATCACCCGACTTATCACATGGTGTCCGAGCAGCAACTTGCCACGCTGCATGCCGGCCAGCTGCTCATCAATGCCGGGCGAGGCGAGGTTATTGACGGTACGGCTTTGGTGCGCCGGCTGGAACAGCCTGACGCGCCGGTTGTCGTGCTGGATGTCTGGGAGAATGAGCCCGCGATTGACCCTGAGCTGGTTAATAAAGTGTGGCTGGCAACACCGCACATTGCCGGCTACAGCCTGGAAGGGAAAATGCAGGGTACCGAAATGGTGTACCAGGCTTTGTGTCGATTCTTGGGCCTGCCGGTGCGCAAAAAGGCCGGGCAATTTTTGCCTGAACCCGCCTTGAGCAAGATGACGTTTACCCGTAATGCTATTGAAGATGAGGCGCTGCGCCTTGCGCTCGGAGCCTGCTACGATCCGAGAAAGGATGATCTGCGGTTAAGGCGTGCAATGAAAGAATCGTCGGATAAGCGGGCAGAAGCTTTCGACCGGTTGCGCCGGGATTATCCGGTGCGCCGCGAGTGCTCGAGTCTGAAGATCCAATTGAAGGGCAGCAGCAAATCGCTGCAGGATCGGTTCAGGGCGATGGGTTTCAAGCTTAAAATCTGATGAAAGATCCCGATTGTAAACAAGAAGGGGGCGCTGGTGCGCCCCCTTCTTGTTTTAAGCATCTGTTCCGGTGTTAAAGGGAAGCTTTTTGCAAAGCGGCAATACGATCTTCCAGTGGCGGGTGAGTCATAAACAAGGCTGCCAGGCCCGAGCGTGAGCCGCGGTTGATGCCGAAGGCTTGTAGCGTGTCCGGCATTTGATCCGGAACCTCGCTTTCTTGTTTCAGGCGAGCCAAAGCGTTGATCATGGCGCCTCGGCCGGCTAATTGCGCGCCGGCAATATCGGCACGAAATTCCCGGCGGCGAGAGAACCAGAATACAATGGTGCTCGCCAGAATGCCTAGCAGGATTTCGGCCACGAAGCTGACGATGAAAAAGCCCATGCCGTGGCCATCTTCGTTTTTAAACACAACGCGGTCCACGAATGAGCCGATCACCCGTGACGCGAAAATCACGAAGGTGTTTACAACACCTTGGATCAACGACAGCGTGACCATATCACCGTTTGCCACATGGCCAATCTCATGGCCTAGCACGGCACGAATTTCATCTTGGTTGAATCGATGGAGCAGGCCTTCGCTGACCGCCACGAGAGCATCGTTTTTGTTCCAGCCCGTAGCAAACGCGTTGGACTGAGAAGCAGGAAAAATCGCCACTTCGGGCATGCCGATGCCTGCTTTCTGAGCGAGTTCTGCAACCGTTTCCATCAACCAACGCTCGGCAGGGGTTCGGGGGGATTCAATAACCCGGGCTTTGGTGCTCCACTTGGCCATTGGCTTAGAGATCAGCAGGGAAATAAAGGAGCCCGCAAAGCCGAACACCGCTGCGAAAATCAGCAGCGAACTGTAGTTGATACCCTGATGGGCCAGATAGCTGTCAACCCCGAGCAAACGCAGGGTAAAACTTGCTACCAGAATAACGGCCAGGTTAGTGGCCAGAAACAACAAAATGCGCATAGAGTTTTCCTGTTTAAGATTACGCCAAACGTCGTTTTCTATCTGACCGATATATAAGGGTTGGGTTCACGTCTTCAAGAGGCTGAAGGCGATTTAATGCACCGTTTGAACGTCTCGGTCGAGGAAAAACGTCGCCTGCACAATCTGGCTGATCTGGCTTGAACTGCCGCTCTTCAGAGCCGTTCGCAGAAGGTGGATATAGGTTGAGCGGTCCCGCTCGACAGAGGTGGGCAGTTGGTAATCGCCCGGGATTGGATCAAACTTCGCGGTCAATGCCTGCGGTGCCGGCGCACTCAGGCGTGTGAATGCGCTCCGGGACAACACCGCTTGATCAAGAGCTTCCTGCCGGATGGTGTCCACATAGCGGAGAAAACCCTCCTCAGACAGCCAGAGTAACGCGCCAAAGCAGGCCATGTGCCGTTTGCTGTGCAGCCCGAAATCATCCGGGTCGTCCGGGCCCGCTATGTCCTCCACGAACAAGCTGATGCGCCGCGGGAAGGCGGCGTACAACTGGGCCAGAGCGATGGCAACGTCTTTGTAAAACTCTTCTACGTGTATATCGGCCATGATTGCCCCGATTACTGCCGGTAATGTTCCAGGAAGTTGCCCAAGCGTCCCATGGCATCGGCCAGCGCTTCTTTGCGCGGCAGGAACACGACGCGCAGATGCTGGTGATCATCAACGTTAAACGCCGAGCCTTGTACCAGAAGAATCTTTTCCTGCAAGAGCAGGTCCAGAACCAGTTTCTCGTCGTTATGGATCGGGAAATGTTTCGGGTCCAGCCTTGGAAACAGGTAAAGCGCACCCTGAGGTTTTACGCAGCTGACGCCGGGTATGTCGTTCAGCATGCGCCATGCGGTGTCCCGCTGTTCGTAAAGGCGGCCGCCAGGGGCGACAAGATCGTTAATAGACTGGTAACCCCCCAAGGCTGTCTGAATGGCAAGTTGCGCAGGTACGTTGGCGCACAGGCGCATGTTGGACAGCATTTCGATGCCTTCGATCAGATCTTTGGCTCGGTGTTTGGCGCCACTGATGATCATCCAGCCTGCGCGGTAGCCCGCGGCCCGGTAGTTTTTGGACAAACCGTTGTAGGTGAAAAACAGCACGTCGTCCGCCAGGGACGCGGTGGACGTGTGCACGGTGCCGTCGTAGAGGATCTTATCGTAGATCTCGTCCGACAGTATGATCAGGTTGTGCTTTCGGGCCAGTTCGATTACCTGATGCAACAACTCGACGGAATAGACAGCGCCGGTCGGATTATTCGGGTTGATCAATACAATGGCTTTGGTGCGCGGAGTGATCTTCTTTTTGATGTCGTCGATGTCCGGGAACCAGTTCTGCTGTTCGTCGCAGCGATAGTGTACCGGCTTGCCGCTGGACAGAGTTACCGCAGCTGTCCACAGTGGATAATCCGGGGCCGGGATGAGTACTTCGTCACCGGTGTTGAGCAGCGCCTGCATGGACATAACAATCAGCTCGCTGACGCCATTGCCCAGATAAATGTCATCAATATCAACTTTAGCGATACCGCGCTGCTGACAGTAGTGCATGACCGCTTTGCGAGCCGAAAACAGGCCTTTTGATTCAACATAACCCTGCGCCTGAGGCATGTTGTAAATCACGTCCTGTTGGATTTCTTCCGGAACGTCGAGTTCGAACGCCGCCGGGTTACCGATGTTCAGCTTAAGAACGCGGTGCCCCTCTTCTTCCAGCCTGCGCGCCTCCCGAAGAACCACGCCGCGGATTTCGTAACACACATTGTCGAGCTTGGCGGATTTAGAGAAGTTATGCATGGCGTGCAGAGGTCCTTAACTTAGCAGTCTGGAAGAGTTATACGGGATAACACAAGCATCCTATTCTAGCGGAGGGAGGGGCAGGGGTAACAGGGGCAAATGTGTTCAATTGTGGCGAAATCGGGAGAGTTTACGGCCGAATGTTGAAGTAAAAGTTCGGAGGTACGGTATGTGTCTTCCATTCAGTAATGGTTTTCTCCAATTAAATTGTGCACAATGTAATTCGAGCGATTCATACTTAAAGGAACAAAAGAGATGGCGAACGAATCGATTTATGATTTCAGTGCGAAGGATGTCAAAGGCAACGACGTCGCGATGGCCAACTACAAGGGCAAGGTGTTGTTGATCGTAAACACGGCATCCAAATGCGGTTTCACGCCGCAATTTGACGGCCTGCAGGAACTGCATAGCGAACTCGGAGCCAAAGGTTTCGAGGTTCTTGGTTTCCCCTGCAACCAGTTTATGAATCAAGACCCGGGTAGTAATGAATCCATCAGCGAGTTTTGTTCGCTGAATTACGGTGTCGATTTTCCGATGTTCGCGAAGATTGATGTGAACGGCGACGACACCCACCCTCTGTATCGTTTTCTGAAAAAAGAAGCGAAAGGCTTGATGGGCAGCGAGAAAGTGAAATGGAACTTTACCAAGTTTCTGGTCAATAAGGACGGTCAAGTGGTGCGACGCTATGCGCCAACGGTTAAGCCAGCGGACATCCGGAATGACATCGAAAAGTTGCTCTGAATCTCACCGGGCCGACCAGCTTCTGGCTTTGGACAACCAACTGTGTTTTGCGCTGTACGCGGCCAATAGGGCGGTTACCGCCCGATACCGGCCGCTGCTGAAAGAGCTGGGGCTGACCTATCCTCAATACTTGGTAATGTTGGTGCTTTGGCAGCAGGACCAGATTGGCCAATCATCAACGGTGTCGCAGATCGGTGAGAGGTTGCGACTGGATTCCGGTACCTTGACACCGTTGTTGAAAAGGTTGGAAGAGCGCTCCTTGTTGACGCGTACGCGCGGAACCGATGATGAGCGAGTGGTGAAGGTCGCGCTGACGAGCGCTGGGCGGTTGTTGCGCGCCGAGGCAGCATTTGTTCCCGGGCGCTTGTTATGTGGTCTTGATGTGGACCCGGCACGGCTAGCCTCGTTGAGGGGCGAACTCAGGGATCTTCTTGAGGTTCTGGAGGGGAAGGAGCCCAGCGCATAATAGCTGCTTTCAGCTCTTCGCGATTATAGGGTTTAGTGATGTAGTCGTTCATGCCAGAGGCAAAGCATTCCTCTTTGTCTCCTTGCATAACGTTGGCGGTTACCGCGATTATTGGCAGGTCCTTCCAGTGAGGGTTGCGCCGTATCTCACGAGTGGCTTCGTAGCCATCCATTACGGGCATTTGGCAGTCCATAAGCACAATATCGTAGCTTTCGCGTTTGAGGGCCTCAATCGCGCGCTGTCCGTTTTCCGCGTTGTCCACCTTGTGACCCAGACGCCGAAGAATGGCGCTCGCCACCAACTGGTTTACATGATTGTCTTCTACCAGAAGAATCTTCAGCACGGTTAGTGGTGCGGACGGTTTTTCCTCTGGCTGTGACGCTTCCTGGATCGGTTCATCGTGGACCGGCAAGGGCAGCGTAACCGTAAAGTGCGTGCCTTTACCGGGCGTGGAATCGACCTCGATCCTGCCGTTCATTCGGTCAACCAGCTGTCGGCAAAGTGTAAGGCCTAGTCCAGTGCCACCGTAAAGGCGCGTGGTGTCGGTATCGGCTTGAGAGAACGGCGAAAAGATCTTGTGCAAGCCCTGCCGCGACATCCCGATGCCGGTATCGATGACTTCGATGCGAAGCTTTCCGGATGAATAGCTGGCCCTGACCTTAACCTTGCCTTGGTCGGTAAACTTGATGGCGTTACTCAGCAGATTGTTGAGTACCTGGCGAGTCCGCGTCGGGTCACCCAGAAAGTATTCGGGTAAGTCGCTGTCGATCTCGTTGACCAAGGCAATACGCTTGCGGCGGGCTTGCTGTGCGTGCAGCGTTGTGCATTCACTGATCAACTCCCGCGCTGAAAACGGAATAATCTCAAGGCTCAGTTTTCCGGCTTCAACTTTCGATATATCCAGGATGTCATTGAGAAGGTCCAGCAGGTTTTCGCCTGCCTTTGAGGCAATTTCGATGCGGCTCTTTTGCCGGGGATCGGCTTCGTCTTCTAAGGCCAGTCCAAGCATGCCGAGCATGCCGTTAAGCGGTGTGCGTATTTCATGACTCATGCTAGCGAGAAAGTTGGCACGGGCACGGGCTCTGCGTACGGCGTCTTCTTTCGCTTTGACAAGGGCCCGGTTGCCCCGTTGAAGTGCCGTGTTTTTCTCTGAAATTTCACGAGTTCGCTCGTCGACTTCATTTTCCAGATGCGTCGAATAGTTCTTCATGGTCCGCTCTGCAGAGCGGAGCTTGGCAACGCTGGCCTCCATGTTTTGCAGGTGGTCGTTGATGATCCCGACCATTGAACCAATCTCGTCTTGTTCATGGTTCTGTGGGACTGGGAGCCGGACTTTCTCTGGCGACCGGTTGTTTGCCTGCCCCAAGGCTCTGATCAACCCCATCATCGGGCGGGTCAATACAACGTAAAAAATGATCAGTAGTGCCAGCGTCAGCACCAGGCTTTTCAGCAAACCGATTAGAAGCGTGTTGCCCGCCCGCTTCAGAAACTGGAGGCCATAGTGGTAGGTGTCGATGGTGAGAACCAGGCGGCCAAGGAACAGATCTTTAAGTTGGGGAACCTGCAGCGTTTCGGAAAATGTGCGGCTTTGCCCGAACAGTGAATCACTGATCCAGCGATACGGCGAGCTGACACTTGGAGTGCTGGAGGCGGCCATTGTTTTGTGGTCGCTGTCAATAATTCGGGCATCGATCGTGGCCGGGTGCAGTAATAATCCGTCCAACAGTTCTTCCGCAAGACGGACATCAATGTTGTAGGCAATCTGTGACGCAGGACTGCGGCTGATCTCAAGCAGGGCGTGAACCTCCTGGTCCATCGCATCCAGAGCATTGGAGTAGTCCAGGGCAATTTGGATCAGGTTCAACAGCAGCCCTAACGCCATGGCAACCAGAACGGTATCCCGGGTGAGGCGATATGAAAGCCGTTGTTTGAACCTGTTGAACACGGTGAGGGGTAGTCCTTATTTTGTGTTTAAGCCTTCGGGTTAATCGTCGAAGTCTTTTCGTTTTTTCCAGGACTCTTCATCTTGTAACATGTCGTCCCATTCCTGATCGAGTTTCGTGCCGTGCTCCGCAACGGTGTCTTCATCGTGCAAACTCGCTTCTAGCTCTTTGATTCGCGTACGGAAGCTTTTCACCGCTTTTAATGCCAGCGGGTTGTCCTTTGATTTATTCATTTCCATGCTGGCCGAATGGTAGGCGTGAATGGCTTTGCGAATTTCGTTATGGCGAATGTGGTCTCGAGCTTGAAATACGTGCAGGTCAGCATGGGTTTTATGGATCAGAAACAACACATATTTAAGATTTTGCTTGGCTGTTGGGCCATCAATTCGACCGCTTTTATGCATACTCTCGATTAGCTTGAATAGATTGTTCAAGTGCTCCTGAACCTGCTTGGACTTCTCTGGAGAATCGATTTTAACGGGAGGGTGTTTGTCGGTTTTATCAAGAACCTGCTGACGGGTTTGTTTAACGGTATCTAGCCACTTATCCACGGGCTTATCGGTTTTGAGAGCAGCCAGATTTTTACAGGCGTCCTCCATTTGCTTGAGCAGGATAAGCTTGAGCCCTGAATTCAAATACTGGCCCGGAATCTCGGTGAGCAGTCGCGAGGCACGATTGTAGCTGTCGCGCTGATCCCGAATTTTTCGCATGCGTTCGATGCGGGCCTTTTCCCGCATCTGGGTAACCACGATGATCACTAAAGACAGGACAACGATAGCCGAAAGTATGATGACGATGGTGGTCGTTTCCATGTTCAGGGCGTGGCTCCGAATAGATTGGCAAAGAAGGCAGTGCGTGGGGTGCCAACGAATTTTGCGATATAACAGTCTGAAAGACTAGCAGAATTCTTCGGATTCGTCCGCTTGATGGTGATGCGCGCTGATGCCCTATAGATTTCATGAATTGTGATAAGTCGGTATATTAGTGGGGTGAATGAGCTAGGCCTTCACGTTCTCATTTCTGGTCGCGAGGTGTTGTTAATGGATATTTCCCGTGTGGATCTTAATTTGCTGGTCTACCTCGATGTGTTGCTGCGGGAGCGGAACGTCACCAAAGCGGCCAACCATCTGGGCATCACCCAGCCGGCTATGAGCAATGGATTGAGGCGGCTTCGGGACCTTTTCGGTGATCCGATCCTGGTGCGCACCAGCGAAGGAATGACCGCCACAGAGCGGGCGCAGGAATTGCAGCCGCTGGTACGTTCCATTCTCTCGAACATTGAGCAGGCCGTTCAGGAGAAAACGCCTTTCGCGGCAGAGAACAGTCAGCGGGTGTTTCGGATTATGGCCAGTGACTATGCGGAATCCTGCCTTATGCCGCGTGTGTTGCGCCGAATTCGGCAGGAAGCGCCGCACGTTACGCTGGATGTGCTGACGCCGAGTGATGTCAGCTTTCTGGATGTCGAACAGGGCCGTTTGGATATGGCGATCAACCGGTTCGACAAGATTCCACAATCGTTTCACCAGAAAACGTTGTGGACGGAATACTTCGCGTGCTTGATGAATGCCCATAATCCGGTGCTGGTGGAACCCTTCACCTTGGACACCTATCTGGATGCAAGTCATATCTGGGTAAGCAAAACCGGATTTGGTGTGGGGGTAGGGGTTAACCCGAAAGACGTACAGCGTTTAGGCTGGGTGGACGAAGCGCTGGGCTTAATGGGTCGTAAACGGCAGATCTCAGTGTTCACGCGGCACTATCAGGTGGCTATGTTGCTGGCTGAGCAGCACGATTTGATCGCAACCTTGCCATCGCGGGCGGCCTGGCTGCAAAAAGATAACCCGAACCTTGTGGTGAAGGTGCCGCCGTTTGAAATCCCGCCGTTCGAATTGAAAATGGCTTGGAGCCCGCTGCTGCAACATAACTCAGATCATCAATGGCTGAGAAAGCTGGTTGCCGAAGTTGCGGAAGAAGTGGACGACGAATTTGTCCCCTTTGGCGCGCAATTTGAATCGCCGCAGGCGCTGGGGTCAGATCGGTAGTTCGCGCAGTTCCAGTGATGGTTGGGCGGTGTCCCACATGCGCTGGAAAGCCTCTTCTTTAAGTTTCAGCCGCCGCCCGGCGGTGAAATTGGCGAATCCTTCAGGTTTATTGAAGTCGTGGCGGCAGAGCAGGCCGTCGCGATCGACCACGATGAAGGCTTGGTCGTCTTGCGGATAATCGTCGTTGATGACACGTAGTTCGATGCGGCTGGGCAATCGGCGCATCAGCTCGATCAGGCGGTGGCGTTTTTGTACCAGGGGTTTGTCGTCGTGTATCAGAATGCGAACATCGCTCAGGCGGTGCTGGCGAGCAACGGCGGAAATCAGTTCGCGCAGCTGGTGGCGGTCGTACCGGTCATGGTCCAGTAGGCGATCGTAAATCCAGAGACGTTGTCTTGCCTGACCCACCAACGAATCCATCAGTCCCAGAAACGTGGATTCCTGGTCGAACAACCAGCTCTCGGTGTCTGTCCCCATAATCAAGGGCTGTGCGCGATCCCTGAGCCCATGATGAGCGAGAGCCGGGGCCAGGCAGCGCATATCCAGATGAGGAATGCCGGCATCGTCATAGGGGGATGAGCACACGTGAAAGCCGCTGCGCTGATAGAAACCGATAGCATGTTGCTGGGCTGAGAGCCTGAGTTCCTGATAGCGCCCGGAAGATTCTTTCAGCAGATGCTGTATGAGAGCTTCGCCAATGCCTTGTCCGCGATATTCCGGCAGCACGGCCATGCGCCCGATGTAGCCGGTTTCTTCCAGGGCGGAGAACAGTCGCGCGGTGGCAATGGGCTGGTTGTTTGAATCGACCGCCAGGTAATGATCGGCGATCTCGTCTGTGTCATCCCACTCCAATTCCGCTGGCACTTGTTGTTCATCGATAAACACCCGTTGGCGGATATCGCGGATGGAGCCGGGAGCCAGTTGCCAGCTGTATTTGCGGAATCGTGGAGTCATTGCTTACTCGAAGTACACGGAGCCTTGGTTGTACAGCGTGGTTAGCAGGCCCACAAGCGCTTCATCCTCAGCAAAGGATGCCAGCTTGGATGGATCGATGCGGGCACCTGAGCACAGAAGAGGCGCGATCGGTTGAGCATCACCTCTCAGTAAATATTGTTCGCCGTCTACGAACAGGGCGGTTTCGCCTTCAAATTCGTGGTAGGCGAAGCGCGACCCTTCGTTCCAGCGTAGCTGCTCACCGGCTTCGATGGCTGCAATCAGGTCTTCGGGCGTTGCGGGCTCTTCCGCAGGCACGACGATATCGAGGCTTTTCGGGGCCGTGGTGTATTGGCCAAACCAGAGCGCCAGTTTGCGACGGTCGCTGATTTGTTCGCGAATAACGTGATCAAGGCGATCAATCACGTCCGGAGAAATAGTGCCGGGGTTGTCCTGAACTTTTAGGTCGGGGTCGCCCAGATGCTCCGCGGCTTTTTCCTGGTTGCACAGGAAATCGGTAAAGCCGGTCAGCATGTCATCGATCGTCGGCGCTCGGAAGCCGATCGACAAGGTAATGCAATCGTCTTCAGCAACACCGTGGTGGCCGACTCCGGGAGGAAGGTAAAGCATGTCGCCCGGTGCCAGTGTGACGGTTTCTTCTCCGTCCCAGCTGCTGAGGATTCTCAGGGGCGTGCCTTCAACTCTGGGGGAGGTGTGGTCGCAATGACCACCAAAGGTCCAGCGCCGATGGCCCTCTGCCTGCAGCAAAAACACATCGTATTGGTCGTAATGCGGGCCTACGCTGCCGCCCTTGGGCGCATAGCTGGCCATGATGTCATCCAGCCGCCAGTTGGGCACGAAACGAAACGCTTCCAGCAAATCGGATATTTCCGGCACCCAATGGTCGAGGCCTTGAACCAGTAAAGTCCAATCCTGATCCGGGAGGGTGCTGAACCGTTCCGGTGTGAACGGGCCGTTGTGTAGTTGCCAGGGCTTACCCGATTCGTTTTCAAGAACGATGCGGGATTCCACGGCTTCTTCACAGGCCAGACCCGCCAGTTCGTCCGGGCTGACCGGGCACTGGAAGCCGGGGAATGCCTGACGGATGACGAGGGGCTTCTTCTGCCAGTAGTCGCGCAGAAATTCAGAGGCTGTCAGTCCGCCAAGCATATCCATGGTGCTGCTCCAGATTTAGATGTTGCCGGCTTGTTCGACGGCGTTACCAATGTAGGTTTCCGGCGTCAGCGCGCGCAACTCGGCTTTCGCTTCTTCCGGAATCTCCAGTGTTTCCACGAAATTCTGAATCACTTCCGCTGACATGGTTTTGCCGCGGGTCAGATCCTTGAGCTTTTCGTAAGGCTTTTCGATGTTGTAGCGGCGCATCACCGTCTGTATGGGTTCCGCCAACACTTCCCAGGCGCTGTTCAGGTCTTCGCCCAAACGAACCGGGTTGATTTCCAGCTTGCCCAGACCTTTCATAGTAGCTTCGTAAGCAATCAGGCTGTGGGCAAAGCCGACGCCCAGATTACGCAGTACGGTCGAATCGGTCAGGTCGCGCTGCCAGCGGGAAATCGGTAACTTGGCCGACAAGTGCCCGAAGATGGCGTTGGCGATGCCCAGATTGCCTTCCGAGTTTTCGAAGTCGATCGGGTTGACCTTGTGCGGCATGGTAGAAGAGCCGATCTCGCCGGCAACCGTCTTCTGCTTGAAGTAACCCAGAGAGATGTAGCCCCAGATGTCACGATCCAGATCGATCAAGATGGTGTTGAAGCGGGCGATGGCATCGTACAGTTCCGCGATGTAATCGTGGGGTTCGATCTGAGTGGTGTACGGGTTCCAGTCGAGGCCGAGGCGTTCGATGAATTCTTTCGCATTGGTGGCCCAGTCTACCTGCGGGTAGGCAGACAGGTGCGCGTTGTAGTTACCGACGGCACCGTTGATTTTGCCCAGCAGCTCCACCGATTTGATCTGCTTAAGCTGACGGCGCAGGCGGTACACCACGTTTGCCAGTTCTTTGCCGACCGTAGTGGGGGAAGCCGTCTGACCGTGCGTGCGCGACAACATGGGCTGATCAGCGTGTTCTTTGGCAAGCTCGGCCAGTTTGTCGATCACTTTTTCCATGCCCGGTAGCAGGCCATGATCCAGGCCTTCACGCAGCATCAGGGCGTGAGACAGGTTGTTGATGTCTTCAGAGGTGCACGCGAAGTGAACAAACTCGGTAACGGCGTGCAGCTCGGGAACTTCGGCAATCTTCTCTTTGATGAGGTATTCAACCGCTTTGACATCGTGGTTGGTGGTGCGTTCGATTTCTTTGATGCGTTCCGCATCTGCGAGGCTGAATTCGCTGACCATTTTGTCCAGAAATGCATTGGCTTCCGCTGAAAAGGCTGGCACCTCGGTAATGGCCGGGTGTTCAGCGAGCTTTTGCAGCCAGCGGATCTCGACGGTTACCCGGTTACGGATCAGTCCGTATTCACTGAAGATGCTGCGAAATACGCTGACTTTGCTGCCGTAGCGTCCATCGACCGGGGAAATGGCGGTCAGGGCGTTGAGTTCCATCGAAAACCTCTCAGTTCATCAAAGAATCGGATAAGAATAGTAGGGGGTCTATGATACACCAGCCCGCGTCGCGAATCAGCGCAACAACTCGCGGGCGTGGTTGACCACTTTTTTACGGGCAAAAATCAGTTGCCAGCGACGGCCGCCGCATTGTCGCCAAAGCACCGCGGAACGAATACCGGCAAGGAGCAGCGCGCGAACCTTGGCGGCATTCTCGTCTTGCTGCAGGACTTGCGGATTGCCGCTGACCTGAATGCGCAAACGGAAGGTGCTGATAGTATCGGTGTAGATCGAGGCCAGATTGCCAATCAGATTACTGTGGTTGTAACCAAAATGGCTGGCAGTATGCCGTGCTTGTTCGATGCGGCTACCGATCACGTCAAGAAGGTCCGGGCTGCTTTTGAGCTTGGATTCCAGTTGCACCAGATTCAGCACATAGCGAAGTGTTTCAACATCCTCCGCGCCACTTTGCTGAGCCAGAGAGGTTGACAGTGCTTTCAGGCCTTCCCGTATATCGGACAACTCGCCACCGTACACGTCGAGAGTAGATGCGGGGTCGGTGGCAAACAGTGAGCGCAGCGAGGTTTCCAGGCTCTCTTCGTCGCACGTTCCTTTATGCGCAACTTGCTGAACCAAAGAGGCCGCCTGAAACAATCCGGCCAAGGCTAAGGTCTGGTCGTGCAGAGTGCGGCTCATGAACGCGCCTCAGCCGTATGGTTTTGATCCAAACGGCCTGGCAGTTCTTCGTTGTCGCGCCAGGTTTCTTCGATGACGCCACCGCCGAGGCACACGTCGTCGACATAAAATACTACCGACTGACCGGGTGTCACCGCCCGCTGGGCCTCGTCAAACACAACTTTCACGCCGCCGTCGATAACTGTGACCTCACAATCCTGATCCGGCTGGCGATAACGGGTTTTTGCCTTGCAGCGGAACTGCCTGGACGGTGCGTCGCCGGCAATCCAGTCTATCGGGCCGGATACCAGCCCACGGGAGAACAGCAGCGGATGGTGTTTGCCTTGCACTGCAACCAGCACGTTTCGACTCAAGTCTTTTTCGGCGACGTACCAGGGATCATCGCCGTATTTGGCCAGCCCACCAATGCCCAGGCCTTGGCGCTGACCAATGGTGTGGTACATCAATCCCTGATGCTTACCGATCACTTCGCCATCCGGGGTTTCAATGTTGCCGGGCTGGGCGGGCAGATACTGTTTCAGGAAATCGGTAAATTTGCGCTCGCCGATGAAACAGATGCCGGTGGAATCTTTTTTGTCGTGGGTGACAAACCCTTGCTCTTCCGCGATGCGGCGTACTTCGGGTTTTTCCAGTTCACCCACCGGGAACAGAGTACGGGCAATGCGATCACCGGATACGGCGTGCAGGAAGTAGCTTTGGTCTTTGTTCGGGTCCAGTCCTTTCAGCAGTTCGGCTTTACCGCTGCCATCGTTCAAAGGGCGTTGCCGGGTGTAGTGGCCCGTTGCGATGTAATCAGCACCAAGGGTTACGGCGTAGTCTAAGAACGCCCGGAATTTTACTTCCTTGTTGCACAAGATGTCGGGGTTGGGGGTGCGCCCGGCACTGTATTCTGACAAAAAATGCTCGAATACCCGGTCCCAGTATTCCGCGGCAAAGCTGGCGGTATGCAATTTGATGCCAATGGCGTCGGCCACCGCTTGCGCGTCGGCAAGATCGGTCATCGCGGTACAGTATTCCGTGCCGTCGTCTTCGTCCCAGTTCTTCATGAACAGGCCTTCCACCTGGTAGCCTTGGTCTTTCAACAACCAAGCGGCAACCGAAGAGTCTACACCGCCGGACATGCCAACGATGACGCGGGTGTTTTCTGGGGCTTTGGAATCTGGATGTGAAGTCATTTGCCTATTGATAACCGATTAGAAAGCGGCGATTTTACCACCTTGTGAGGGTTACGTCTGTCCGTCGATCACGACTTCAAGGGGGAATTGACGACCGTCTCGGTAATCCTCGATGCATTGCAGCACCAAAGGGCTGCGTAGTTTGCTTCCGAGATCCCGAATCTCGTCTATCGTCAGCCAGTGCGGTGCGATGATGCCGTTGTCCAGTTCGTCCGTGATCTTGCGAACCGGCTTGGCCGCGTAACAAAAGCGGTGATAGGTCACGCCGTTGGTCGGGGCTTTGTAGGTGTAAATACCCAGAAAATAAGTGGGTTCAACCTCCCAGCCCGTTTCTTCCAAGGTTTCCCGGCAGGCGGCCTCGAGGATCAGCTCGTCTTCTTCAATGTGTCCAGCCGGTTGATTAAAAACAACCTGACCGTTACTGAGTTCTTCGACCAGCAGGAATCGGCCTTGATCGTCTTCAGCAATGACAGCAACGGTTGCATGGGGTTTCCAGATCATTTTGAGAGGGTCCTCCTTTGGGGGCGGCGTGCTTTCGGTGAGCGAGAGCCGGTTCGGTGCGGCTTGCCGGGGGATGCCATTGGCGCGTCTGGAAGGTGCACGTGCTCTATGCGAAATTCGCCCGGCTTTAGCGTGCCAAGTGTCCAGTCACCAATTCGGTAACGGATCAATCTCAGGGTAGGGTAACCAACGGCCGCTGTCATTCTGCGTACCTGGCGGTTGCGACCTTCCGTAATGGTGAGCTCAATCCAGCTGGTGGGAATGGTTTCCCGGTGCCGAACGGGTGGGTTACGTGGCCACAGGTCAGGTGCGTCAAGTTTGCGGGCTTTCGCTGGGCGTGTCGGGCCGTCTTTCAGGTCCACGCCTCGGGATAGCTGGTCAATGGCAGCGTCCGATATGTCGCCTTCCACTTGGGCCCAGTAGGTTTTAGGCATTTTGTTGCGTGGCGAGGCGATGCGGTGTTGCAGGGGACCGTGATCCGTTAGCAGAAGCAGACCTTCGGAATCGTAGTCCAGCCGTCCAGCCGCGTAAAAACCCGGTTTTTTGATCCACTCTGCGAGGGTTGCCCGAGGGTTTTTGGGGCGCTCATCCGTGAATTGGCTGAGAACCTGAAACGGTTTGTTAAACAGGATGATGTCCGCCATTCACAGATTCCTGTCAGTTGCGGGTGGGCTAAGCTGACAAGCCTACTGTAATGGAAGCAATGAAAAAAGGATGGGTGTTGGCTCCCACCGGTGGATACCGGCAGGGAAGCGGTTGTGCCGGGCCGGGAGTGGCTCAGGCGTTTGCGGCTCGGGCGTCGTGCTGCGCGGGTGTGGTGTCGCTTGCGGCGACATCCGGCACGATGTTCACTGCATGAACGCCTTTGTCACTCGGCTTTTTATCAAACGTGACTGCCTGACCAGCTTTAAGGGTTTTGTAGCCTTCAATCTGGATGGAAGAAAAGTGCGCGAACAAATCGTCGCTGCAGCCGTCTTCTATAATGAAGCCGTATCCCTTGGCGTTGTTGAACCACTTAACCTTGCCCCTCGGCATGATGAACTCCCCCGTCCCTTAGCTGTCTCTTTTATTATTGGAGTGTTTATCCGTTGATAAACTTTCGCTGCATTCCGTTACATTAAATTACATACAATGTTAACTGTCGACCAATCAGGTTTCTGAGTCAAGGGTCACAGCTGATTGAATAAGTGTTTCATCAGGGTATGGAATCGGTATCATGTTCTCAGAGTCATAGATCCTGCGCTGGAATAGGTGCTTGCCTTGAAAATGTCTGGCCAGGTAACCACATTAAGATAGCCATCCGAATAATCGGTACATAGAACCATGCGGACAATTGAAAATTCTCTACTAATATTTAATCAGGGGGAGGACGACCAGCCCGGGCGTCAAGATGGGGTGAGTGTAGCGCCCGAGAAGCCGGCCCTGAAGCGTCCCGCCCGCTTTAGGGTGTTGCTCCTGAATGATGATTACACCCCGATGGATTTTGTGGTGGAAGTGTTGATGACGTTCTTCGGTATGAACGAAGAGAAGGCGACGCAGGTGATGCTGCTCGTCCATACGCAAGGAAAGGCCGTATGTGGGGTATATACCCGCGACATCGCAGAAACGAAAGCGGCGCAGGTGAACCAGTATTCTTCAGAATGCGAACACCCGTTGCTTTGCGAGATAGAACGCGCGGACTGACAGACCTAGGGGTAGCCCATGCTGAGTAAAGATCTTGAATTTACGCTGAATACAGCCTTCAAAAATGCCCGCGACAAGCGCCATGAATTCATGACCGTGGAGCATTTAATGTTGGCTCTTCTGGAAAATGAATCGGCAGTGGGAGTGTTAAAGGCCTGTGGTGCAGACCTCAAGCAGCTTGAGGATGAATTGATTGAGTTTGTTGATTCCACAACACCGCTGATTCCGTCCAGCGACGGCGACCGGGAAACCCAACCAACACTTGGTTTTCAGCGTGTGCTGCAGCGGGCCGTGTTCCACGTTCAGTCCTCGGGCAAAAAAGAAGTGACTGGCGCTAATGTGCTGGTGGCCATCTTTAGTGAACAGGAAAGTCAGGCGGTCTATGTTCTCAAGAAGCAGAACATTGCCCGGATCGACGTGGTGAATTTTGTTTCTCACGGTATTTCCCGTGTCCAGGGTGCCGAGGATCAGGAAGGAACCGATCACGCAGCGCAGGAAGATGCAGGCGAAGAAAGCGGCCATGCACGCCCGTTGGAAAGTTACGCTGCAAACCTGAACGAGCAAGCCCGCGAAGGGCGTATTGATCCTTTGATCGGTCGAGAGGTCGAGGTAGAGCGGGTTGTGCAGATTTTGGCTCGCCGCCGGAAAAACAACCCGTTGCTGGTGGGCGAGGCTGGCGTGGGTAAAACCGCCATTGCAGAAGGCTTGGCCCGGCGCATTGTTGACGGTGAAGTGCCGGACATCATCTCGGACGCGGTGGTTTACTCGCTTGATATGGGCGCCTTGCTGGCGGGTACAAAATACCGTGGCGACTTCGAAAAGCGCCTGAAAGGGCTGCTCGGCGATTTGAAAAAGCAGGAACACGCGATTTTGTTCATTGATGAAATCCACACCATCATCGGCGCCGGGTCGGCCTCGGGTGGCGTGATGGATGCGTCCAACCTGCTGAAGCCCATGCTCAGTTCCGGTGAGTTGCGTTGCATCGGTTCGACGACTTATCAGGAGTTCCGGGGCATCTTCGAGAAAGACAGCGCCCTGGCGCGTCGTTTCCAGAAGATTGATGTCAACGAGCCGAGCGTGGACGACACGTATCAGATCCTCAAGGGCCTGAAACCAAGCTTTGAAAAGCACCATGACCTGACCTATACCGATCAGGCGCTCAGGGTTGCAGCAGAGCTGGCGGACCGCTACATCACCGACCGGCACATGCCGGACAAAGCCATTGATGTGATTGATGAAGCGGGCGCGCGCCAGCGTCTGCAGCCGGAAGACAAACGCAAGAAATCGGTTGAAGTGGTTGATATTGAGGATGTGGTGGCCAGCATTGCCCGGATTCCGCCGAAGAATGTGTCCACCAGCGACAAAGATCTTCTGCGCAATCTGGAGCGCAACCTGAAGATGGTTGTGTTTGGGCAAGACCCGGCGATCGAATCTCTGTCTACCGCCATCAAGCTGGCTCGTGCAGGCTTGAAAGCGCCAGAGAAACCGGAAGGCGCATTCTTGTTCGCAGGTCCGACCGGGGTGGGTAAAACCGAGGTGACCAAGCAGTTGGCCAAAGTTCTGGGTATCGAGCTGGTCCGCTTTGATATGTCGGAATACATGGAACGACACACCGTGTCGCGCTTGATTGGCGCGCCTCCGGGCTACGTGGGTTATGACCAGGGCGGGCTGCTGACTGAGGCAGTCAACAAGCACCCGCACTGTGTGTTGCTGCTGGATGAAATCGAAAAGGCGCATCCGGAAGTGTTTAACCTGCTGCTGCAGGTAATGGATCACGGTACGCTGACGGATAATAATGGCCGCAAGGCGGATTTCCGGCATGTGATTCTGGTGATGACCACCAACGCTGGTGCAGAAAACATGGCTCGACGCTCGATTGGTTTCAGTGAGCAGGACCACAGCACCGATGGCATGGAGGTAATCAGCAAAACCTTCACGCCGGAATTCCGAAACCGTTTGGACGGCATCATCCAGTTCGGCGACCTGCAGAAGGGCACTATTACTCATGTCGTGGACAAGTTCCTGACCGAGCTGCAGGCGCAGCTGGACGAGAAACATGTGGTGCTGCATGTGAGCGAAGGGGCCAAGTCGTGGTTAGCAGAAAAAGGCTACGATGCGACTATGGGGGCGAGACCGATGGCGCGTTTGATTCAGGATAAGATCAAGCGGCCGCTGGCAGAGCAAATATTGTTCGGGAAATTGTCGGAGAAGGGCGGGGATGTGTTCATCCAGCTCGAAAACGACGAGCTTGTCTTTGAATACGAAGACGAACCGGCAGAAGCTCTCTGAAGCAACAAAAAAGCCCCGCATTAGCGGGGCTTTTCAGATGTCACGAGAGCATTAACGGGCGCGGTAAACGATGCGGCCCTTGCTCAGGTCATAGGGAGTCAACTCTACCTTGACCTTGTCTCCAGTCAGAATGCGGATGTAGTTCTTGCGCATCTTTCCTGAGATGTGTGCGGTCACAACGTGGCCGTTAGACAGCTCAACGCGGAACATGGTGTTCGGAAGGGTGTCTAGAATAACGCCTTCCATTTCAATGACATCTGATTTCGCCATTCAGTAAAAACCTCGTTCGGAATACTTTCGGTGATTTTAAATTGCGCAATTCTGCCTGAATTCTTGCCGTTTGGCAAAAATCAGCGGTTGCTCATTTCATGCCACTGGCCATCTTGCAGGGCTTCGATGGGTCTGTAGCGGGTTTTGTAGTTCATTTTTTTACAATCTTTAATCCAGTAACCCAGATAAAGGTGGGGCAGCTCTCGTTCTTTGGCTTCTTGTATTTGCCACAGCACAGCAAATGTTCCGAGGCTGCGATGCTCGTACTCCGGCGCGAATACGGTATATATCGCTGACAGGCCATCGTCGAGTAAGTCGATGGCGGCCAGACCTATCAGTTCGTCGCCTAAAGAGATTTCCAGAAACCAGGAGTCGGTGGAGCCTTCGACTAAAAACGACGTGAATTGTTCTCGCGTCGGCGGGTACATGTCGCCGTCTTGATGGCGTTCTTCGATGTAGTGCGCGTACAAGCGGTAGTAACGCTCGCTGTAGGCTGCCGGAACGAGCCGGCATTGCAGGTCGTCATTCTTTTTGAGCACTCTGCGCTGGCTTCGATCTGGCTGAAAATCATCCACTTTCAGGCGTACAGGCACGCAAGCCGAGCAAGATTCGCAGTGCGGCCGATAGTAATGCGAGCCGCTGCGACGAAAACCCAGTGCCGTGAGCTGGCTGTAGAGTTTTTTATCTATTTCCGCCCGCGGGTCTACAAACATCGTTGTGGCTTCACGATCAGGAAGGTAGCTGCAATCGTGGGCGGGGGTCGCAAAAAACACGAGCGTTCGGAGATTACTCATGCGTTTCTCCTAACGAGGCCACTGCCATGTAAAATTCCACCCTGACTCTTTGGGCTTGGCGTCTACACATGCTTTGAGTATAGATAAAAATTCCCGGCGGGAAACTGTTGTCGCCCCCATGGATAACAGGTGGCTGCTCTCCACCTGGCAATCCATAATCTCGTAGCCCCATTCTTGCAGTTGGTGAGCAAGGTGCACCATGAGAACTTTCGAGGCATTGGTTTCCAGCGAGAACATGGATTCACCGAAGAAACACCGCCCCAGGGCAACGCCGTACATGCCGCCGGCAAGGTCGCCATTTTGGTTCCAGACTTCAATAGAATGAGCGATGCCGAGCCGGTGAAGTTCGCTATAGGCATCGATCATGTCATCCGTAATCCAGGTGCCTTCAGCCCGAGTCGATGCGCAAAGCCGGATGATTCGCCCAAAGCATTGGTCAGATGTGATGCGAAAACGCTGCTGATTGAGGGTGCGACGAAGGCTTCGTGAGACGTGAACTTTTCCGGGGACCAGCACGCACCTAGGGTTAGGCGACCACCATAAAATGGGTTGGTCATCACTGAACCAAGGGAAGATTCCGTTCCGGTAAGCCAGTTGCAGCCTGTCTGCAGACAAATCCCCACCGACGGCCAACAGGCCGTCGGGGTCGTCTAAGGCTTCTTCGGCGGGAGGGAACCAGAGTTTATCTGGCTCAATCCACGGTAAAGACGTCATGTGGACCGGCTCGCCTTAGTCCTGCTGATCCAGAAACTTCTCGGCATCCAGCGCGGCCATGCAACCAAAGCCGGCTGAAGTTACCGCCTGACGGTAAACATGGTCTGCCACATCGCCGGCTGCAAAGACGCCGGGGATGCTGGTTTGGGTGGCCATGCCTTCCAGTCCGGATTTGATTTTCAGATAGCCGTTTTCCATGTCCAGCTGGCCGGCAAACAAGTCGGTGTTTGGTTTGTGGCCGATGGCAATAAATACGCCGGCCAAGTCCAGGTCTTGCGTGCTGCCGTCTTCGGTACTTTTGATGCGCATGCCTGTAACGCCGGTGCCATCACCCAGTACTTCTTCCAGGGTGTGGTTCCACATGATGTTTACGTTACCGTTTTCGGCTTTTTCGAACAGCTTGTCCTGCAGAATCTTTTCAGAGCGCAATTTGTCGCGGCGATGCACCAGGGTGACTTCATCGGCGATGTTGGACAGGTACAAAGCCTCTTCAACGGCCGTGTTGCCGCCACCGATGACAGCAACTTTCTGTTTGCGGTAGAAGAAACCGTCGCAGGTTGCACAGGCGGATACGCCTTGGCCTTTGAACTTTTCTTCAGAGTCCAGGCCCAGATACATAGCCGAGGCGCCAGTGGCGATGATCAGGGCGTCGCAGGTGTATTCGCCGCTGTCGCCTTTCAGACGGAATGGGCGATTTTGCAGGTCGGCTTCATTGATGGTGTCGTACACAATGGAGGTTTCAAACCGTTCGGCATGCTTTTGCATACGCTGCATCAGCTCCGGGCCCTGCACACCGTCGTTGTCGCCAGGCCAGTTGTCGACGTCTGTGGTGGTGGTAAGCTGCCCGCCCACTTCAATGCCGGTAATCAATGTCGGGTTCAGGTTAGCGCGTGCGGCGTAAACTGCAGCGGTATAACCGGCCGGGCCGGAACCAAGAATGATCAGGCGGTGGTGTTGGGTTGTGCTCATCGAAATCTCGCTAATAGTTAGGTCTGGTTTGAGCTCGCTGCCCGAGCTCAGTGTTCGAAGTGTGGTAGAAGGCTATCATGAATTTGATTGGCTGCCATTTGTTTCACAGTATACCGTTCATTGACGTTGGCTATCTGAATAGAGCCGGGAATCAAAGGACCGATACTGTGCTCAGCAGTTGGCGAACACGCTCTTGGCTTTTGCCGGTTTCGCCTTGTTCCAGGCGATGTTCGGCCACCGACGGGAATACCGCTTGAAGATCGTCGGGTAGTACGTGATCGCGCCCGGCCATTAACGCCCAGGCTTTGGCTGCGCGCAACAATCCCAGGCCAGCCCGGGGTGATAGGCCGTACATCAGGCCCGGCATCCGACGGCTTTGTTCCAGTAATCGCTGCAGGTAATCGAGCAGAGCAGGGCTGGCGGATACTTTCTCAGCGGCCGCTTGAGCCTGCTCCAGTTCTGCCTGTGGCAGGATTGCCTCAAGGCGGTCCGTTAATGCTCTTCTGTCTTCGCCTTCTAATAATTCGCGTTCTGCTTTTGGATCCGGGTAGCCCAGTTTCAGGCGCATCAAAAAACGGTCAAGTTGTGATTCCGGTAACGGGAAGGTGCCGCCTTGTTCGATCGGGTTTTGAGTGGCGATTACGAAAAACGGAGAGGGCAATGGGCGGGTTTCACCTTCGATCGAAACCTGCCGCTCTTCCATGGCTTCCAGCAGGGCGCTTTGGGTGCGCGGGGATGCCCGATTGATTTCGTCGGCCAGCACCACTTGCGCAAAAATGGGGCCGGGGTGGAACACCAGGCTGTTGGCTTGCTTGTCGTACATGGAATAGCCCAGCACGTCCGCCGGCAGCAAGTCGTTGGTGAACTGGATTCGCTGATAACTCAGCCCCATGATGCTGGCCAGCGCATGGGATAAGGTGGTTTTGCCCATGCCGGGAATATCTTCGATCAGCAGGTGGCCGCGAGCGAGCAAGCCGCACAAGGCAAGGCGTACCTGTGGCTCTTTTCCCAGCAAGATAGTGTTGAGTTGGTTAACAACCTTGTCCAGTTTTTGCTTCATGCGTTGGTTAATCCCTGACCCGTTTCAGAATGTCGCCGTAGGCATCGATGCGCCTGTCTCTCAAGTACGGCCAGATTCTGCGAATGGATTCCGATCGGTTGCGGTCTAAGGTGGTGATCAGGATGCCTTCTTGCTCATCGTCGGCCCGCGCAAGAAATTCGCCCTGAGGGCCGCAGATGAAGCTGTTGCCCCAAAAAAGAATGCCGTCGGTCTGACCTGACGGGTCTGGTTCTGTGCCTACCCGGTTTGGTGCGATTACCGGCAGGTTGTTGGCCACGGCATGGCCCCGCTGCACGGTAACCCAGGCATCCAACTGACGAGCCTGCTCGTCTTGGTCGTCGGTAATGTCCCAGCCAATGGCTGTTGGGTAGATCAGCACTTCGGCCCCCGCTAGCGCCATCAGGCGTGCGGCTTCCGGGTACCATTGATCCCAGCAAACCAAAACGCCCAACTTGCCCACCGAGGTTTGGATGGGTGTAAACCCGCTGCTGCCGTCGTTAAAGTTTGCGTCGCCCGGAGTGAAATAGAATTTTTCGTAAAAGCCCGGGTCGTCGGGTATGTGCATTTTTCGATAGATGCCGGCAAGGCTGCCGTCCGACTCATAAACGACGGCGGTGTTGTGATAAACCCCATTCATGCGGCGTTCGAAAATCGAGCCTACCAACACGATACCGAACTCTTTCGCCAGTGCTGACAATCGGTTGCTGGTTGGACCGGGAATAGGTTCGGCCAACTCGAAAACATCGGTGTCTTCCGTCTGGCAAAAATACAGGGTGGCGTGCAGCTCCTGTAAAACCACCAATTGCGCGCCGCCTTCTGCCGCCTCACGAATTAACCGTTCGGACGTGGCCAGACTGACCGCTTTGTCGTGACTGCAGCGTTGCTGGATGGCGGCAACGGTCAGCGAGTTGGAGGCTTTCTGGGTCATACTTCGACGACTCCCGCGGGAACCTGCATGGTGACGCAATGCAAACTGCCATGCTGATGAATCAGTGGGCGGCAGTTGATGGGGATGATTTCCCGATCTGGAAAAATGTCACCCATAACGCGTATGGCCTCTTGATCTTGCGGCACTTCGTAAGTTGGTAAAAGCACAGCGCCATTGATGATCAGAAAGTTAGCGTAGGTTGCGGGTAGCCGCTCGCCGTCTTCGTCGAAAATCGCATCCGGCCAAGGCAATGCGGTTAATTTATAGGGCGTTCCGTCTTTTTGGCAGAAGCCTTGTAGCTCTTCTTCCATGGCGGCGAGTGCGCTGTAATGCTCGTCAGCGACATCCGGGCAGGCCACGTAGCAGATGTGGTCTGGTGCGCAGAAGCGGGCCAGAGTGTCGATGTGACTGTCGGTGTCGTCGCCGGCCAGATAACCATGGTTCAGCCACAGGATGCGGTCTGCACCCAGCATTTCGGTAAGCAATTGCTCTATGCTGGTGCGATCCATTGTCGGATTGCGGGATGGCGTGAGCAGGCATTCGCTGGTGGTTAGGAGCGTTCCTTCACCGTCCGATTCTATGGAGCCGCCTTCCAGCACGAAGTCCACGGTTTGCATGGGGTGCTTGCCAAACACACGGGCGCCGGCCAAATGCATGTTGAGCGCGTTGTCTTTTTCCCAGTTAAATTTTCCGCCCCAAGCATTGAACTTGAAGTCGATCAGGGTGGGGCCGTCTTCTGTCGCAACGGTGATTGGGCCGTGATCTCTCACCCAGGTGTCGTTAGCTGGAGCGGGCACGGTGATGACTCTGCCGGGCAATTGGTTGTCCTCTGCCCAGGTATTGAGTTCGCCGCCGAGCTCTTGTAACCGCGCAACGTATTCGCAGCTGATAATCAGGTGCTCGAAACGGAGAGTGGCCTTGGCGATTGCCAGAAAAACTGGCTCTACCTCGGGCATCACGCTGGCCCAATCGGTGCCAGGGTGTGGCCAGGTTAGCAGGACGGCGCTCTGGGGTGCCCACTCGGCAGGCAAAACTCGTTTGGAACTCACTGTATTAAGCCACCTTGGTTCGCAAAAACTGCCATTCTATCTGACCGTTATCGGAACGTCAGGCCAAGAGAGAAGAAACTTGTCATTCCAACTAATGTATTCAGTGTTTCGGACGTTTTACCACAGCGTGCATGACGAGGTCGCGCTCGAAATAGACGACGAAGTCTGAATAATGCCACTGACTGATGGGTGGTTGGCCAACCGGGCCCTGAATGTCGAGGGGGTTGCCCCAGCGCTGGCGCACCGATGCCTGGCTCATGCCATTAGCGGGCAGGCTGATTGCGCTGCGATCCGCTTGACTGCCGACCGGGATCGCCAGATCTTCTGCCTGAACGGCCGGTACCATGGCGGTGGCCAGAAGGGCTGCGAGGCCGATTGCTGCGCCCAGGTTGTGTTTCTTTTTCATTGCGGACTCCATTAATGCTGAATTTGCTCCGGCCCTTTTGGCACATGGATAAAGCGTAATATGGTGAAAAGCTTACGAAAAGCCAACTCTTTACTGCGAGTTTACTGTTTTTGTTTCTGTCGTATTTGCCACCGCATCACATGACGGGCAATTTGTTGGCGGCTACTTTCGTCCAATTCGACGAATGCGGCCTGAACCCACGTGCCCTCTGCGGTGGTGCGGTCGAGTTCGATCACTCGGGCAATCCCTTGTGGTTGGTAAAGTTCGGGTGGCAAGGTCATGCGCACGGCCATTCGATCCCCGGCCTGCCACGCGGAGTAGTGGCTGAAAAAGGCCAAGCCACCTTCGCTCAGCGTCACATCTTGCCAGTCATCCGGTTGCAACGGATTTTGCTCAAAGGCGATAATGCGCGCCAGCGTATCCAGCTTGCTATTCAGGGTGGTTATCAGGCCGGTTAGTAAGCGGTCGCGTTCGGCAAGGTTAGCCAGATGGGTTTTTATGTCTTGGTCTAGCCGACGGTATTCGGCTTTCAATGCGTCCAGCGGCGTGTCGGTAAACAGGTCGGGATCTGCCGGAGCGTTATCGTCGAGTCGCCGGACTTCTAGCCCGATACGATCCTGAATCCGGAAAAACTCCCGACGATCTTGTGGCGACCGGGGCGTTGAGCCCGTAGTATCTTGGCTTGGCATTCTTTCTCCGGATAGCTGAGAAAATTGATAGTACAAAGTAGTTTAGCAGTTTCTTAAACCACGACAGACCCGAAGGTAGCGACAGGCACCTCCCCATGTTCAGACCCTTATCGTTTTACATTGGTTTGCGGTACACCGCGGCCAAGCGTCGTAATCACTTTATTTCGTTTATCTCTCTCACATCCATGATAGGCCTGATGCTGGGAGTGGCGGTGTTGATCATCGTACTGTCAGTCATGAACGGCTTTGATCAGGAACTCAAACAGCGCATTTTGGGCATGGTGCCGCACGCGACGATTCAGGGTGCGTCGGGACCTTTGAATGACTGGGAGGAGCTTGATAGCCGTGTAGAACAGAACCCTGATGTTCTGGCTGCCGCACCGTTTATTCAGGGGCAGGGCATGGTTACCGGAGGCGGTAACGTGCGAGGTGTGATGCTGAACGGCATTTTGCCGGAGCAGGAAGCCTCCGTCTCAATCATTGAAAACCACTTTGTGGAAGGCGGGCTGGGTGATCTCAAATCCGGTGAGTTCGGCATCATCATCGGTCGCCTGATGGCGAACAGCCTCAGGTTGGGTGTCGGGGATAAGTTGACGGTCGTTTTACCTGAGGCTTCGGTGACGCCGGCTGGCGTGTTGCCCAGGCTCAAGCGTTTCACGGTAAAGGGCATTTTCAGTGTTGGCGCTGAATTGGACGGTAACTACGCGCTGATTCACATGGACGACGCGGCTCGACTGATGCGCACCGGCGGTAAAGCTGAAGGGCTGCGCTTGTTAATGGATGATTTGTTCTCCGCCCCACGGGTTGTTAACGATGTGGCCTCTGGTTTGGGCGGTCGTTATTACGTGTCGGACTGGACGCGCACCCACGGTAACCTGTTCAACGCCATTCGCATGGAAAAGACCATGATTGGACTGTTGCTGATGTTTATCGTTGCGGTTGCCGCTTTCAATATTGTTTCTACGTTGGTCATGGTGGTTACCGATAAAACCGCAGACATCGCAATTCTGCGCACCATGGGCGCCACCCCGGGCCGGATTATGCGCATCTTCATTATTCAAGGCGCCGTGATCGGCGTTTTTGGCACCTTGATTGGCACCGCGCTGGGTGTGCTGGGGGCGCTGAATATCAGTGCTTTCATCGCTTGGCTTGAGGCCGCTATGGGGCATCAGTTCCTGAGTGCCGATGTGTACTTTATCAGTTATCTGCCGTCTCAATTGCAATGGCAGGATGTGGTAGTAATCAGTGGTGCCGGTCTGGCGATGAGCCTGTTGGCAACGATTTACCCGGCTTGGCGGGCGTCGCGAGTCGAACCGGCGGAGGCTTTGCGCTATGAGTGATGCAACGATGACTAACACAGCAACGCCTCTGGTGATTGATTGCCGGCAAGTAACGCGCACCTACAGCGAGGGGCCGGAAAAACTGACGATATTCTCTGATATTTCCCTTGAAGTGTCGGCCGGAGAAACCGTTGCGATTGTTGGCAGCAGCGGTGCCGGTAAAACCACCTTGCTGAACCTTCTGGGTGGCTTGGATAAACCCTCGTCCGGGAAAATCGAAATCTGTGGCGAGAATATTCACGGAATGTCGGAAGCGGGCCGTGCTCGATTCCGCAATCGGCATCTGGGCTTTGTCTATCAGTTTCATCACCTTTTGCCTGAGTTCACGGCACTCGAAAATGTGATGATGCCACTGGCGTTGGGCGGGCAATCTCCCCGGCAGGCAAAGCCCAAGGCCGAAGCATTGCTGGAGCGGGTAGGCTTGGGGCAAAGACTTCGTCACAAGCCGGGCGAGCTGTCGGGTGGTGAGCGTCAGAGAGTGGCCATTGCTCGCGCCTTGGTTAATGAGCCTAACTGTGTATTGATGGACGAGCCGACCGGTAACCTTGATCAGCATACAGGCGAAGGTATACGCGCTTTGATTCAGGATCTACGCGATAACTCGGGTACGGCGTTTATCATGGTAACCCACGATATGGGGATGGCGAAAAGCTTGGGGCGGGTATTGCGGTTAGAACAAGGAACCTTGGTTCAGGAGTCCTGAAGCTTGTTGCGCTGCCGCTTGGCTCTCAGGTGGCGGCGCAATTGCCAATCCGAGCGTACTTTCCGGCGCCATAGATATTGTACAGCCAGGTAGGCGATGCAAGCGCTGATGGTTGCAAGCAGTACTGAGCCCAAATAGAGCGGAATGCCAATTTCGAACAGCCGGTCACTGACCCAGTGCCAGTTTGCGTGAAATTCGAAGGGCAGCACTGGCCGGTCCAGTATCCAGGCACCTACTTTGTAGTTGAAGTAGAAAATAGGCGGCATGGTTAGGGGATTGCTGATCCAGACCAATGCGACGGATAGCGGCAGGTTTGCATTGAACCAGATGGCAAAAAAAGCGGCGGCTAGCATCTGGAACGGCATTGGAATAAAGCAAAACCAGATACCGATCAGAAAGGCCCGTGCCACGCAGTGACGATTAATGTGCCACAGGTTGGGCTCGTGAAGGATATCGCCGAGAAAGTGCAGGCTCTTCATAGACTGCACTTTTTCTGGGGTCGGCAAATACCGTTTCATAAACCTCTTCGGCATTGGACGTTTGGCCTGTTCTTTCGGTATGGATGGTAATCGGCGCATGGGAGGCGTCGATTTTGATCGGAGGACAAGGATTGTCCAGAAAAAGCACCCAGTTCAGCGCGAACGCTGAAAGATCTCTACTTTGCCCATTGGGCGTGTTCGCATTTAGTTGCGGCGTTATCTTACTGTATCGGTTCTCGGTTTTGCCACCTTATCTGTGGCTGTTTTCATCCCTATTTGTACTACCGCTGCTTTTGAAGCCGCAAACAGCCCGTTTTCGTGTGGTTGTTTTCGGGATGATCTGGTTTGCGACTGGTCTGGGATGGGCAGCATGGAATGCAGATGCCCGCCTACAGAAACAGCTTACACCCGGGGAGGAGGGTGTACCAATAACCGTCTTCGGGTATGTCTGTGATCTACCGCAGCCAGGCAGCTTCAACAGCATCCGGTTCAACTTTTGTGTGGACCGTTGGCCAGCAGGCTTCGGTTCGGCGGGAACTGGCATGCACCCCGATAAGGTTCGCCTTGCTTGGTACGGTTCCGGCGATAAGATTTTGCCCTCAGGACCAATCGCGCTGGAAGCGGTTCTTAAGCGACCTCACGGAAGCCTTAATGATGTTGGGTTTCGCTACGAGGATTGGTTGTTCAGGCACGGAGTGGGCGCGACAGGAAGCGTTCGCAAGGTAACGGATTTGCCGGGTGCTTCGTGTGGTTTGGTCTGCTCTTATCATGCTTGGCATCGGGCAGTGGCATCGGTTGTTGAGCGTTATTTTGGCGACGCAGAGCACTATTCGTTAGTCGCGTCATTGTTGATCGGTAACCGTGGGCATCTGTCTGCCGAGCAATGGCAAACCCTGAAGGCCACCGGCACGATTCATTTGGTGGCTATTTCTGGCTTGCATCTAGGTTTGGTGGCGCTGATTGCAGGATTGGTTGTTCGCCGTTTTTTACTGATGTTGCCAGCCGGAGTCATCTCCGAAAATGGCATTCGGACAACCGTTTATTGTGGCGTGCTGCTCGCATGTCTGCTCTATGCCTTGCTGGCAGGTATGACAATACCGACACGTCGGGCGCTGATCATGGTGATTGTTGGTGGGTGGTTCGTGCTCAAAGCGCGGGAGGTCAGCCCTTGGTGGCCCTTCGTGATCGCCATGGCAGGCGTTTCGATGCTCGACCCTTTCGCGCCTCTTGACCAAGGTTTTTGGCTGTCGTTTTCCGCGGTTGCGCTGCTGATTTGGGTGTTCGCCAACCGTTTGCAAGGTTTGGGGTGGCTTGCCGGCTTGGTGTTGGCGCAAGCGGCAGTGTTTGCCGGGCTTTGGCCGGTCCTGCAATCGTTCGATCAAGCCCAGCCGTTGGCGGGTGTCCTGGCGAATTTGGTTGCGATTCCCTGGGTGTCGTTTGTGGTGATGCCTGTTTTGTTGCTCGGGACGTTATTGGTAGTCGTAAGTGGCGGCACATTAACGGCCTATGTAAGCGCGGGCTTCGATGCCGTACTTGGGGTGTTGTGGGGCTTGCTGCAAGCGGTGGCGGCGTTGCCGTTATATCCGCTGCCCGGCGCGTCGCAAACCGTATTAGTGGCATTCGCTGTGCTGGTTTTGTTGCTGCTACGCTTTCCGAGCCGGTCATTCAGGGTGTTGAGTGGCGTGGTGTTTTTAGGGTGGCTAGGGGTTGGCTGGCTGACCAATGTGAATCCTGAAAATCGTTCGGTGGGGCTGTCTGAAGTTCGCATTTTTGATGTCGGGCAAGGCTTGTCGGTATTGGTCCGCTCAGGGCAGCAAGTCTTGATGTATGACACGGGGCCTGAAGTAAAAGGCGTTTATTCTGCTGCGGAGTCGGTGTTGATACCGAACCTGAAGGCGATGGGCGTGCATCGAATCGATCATCTCGTCATAAGTCACGGTGATAGTGATCATGCGGGTGGGCTGGATCTGCTGATGGGCGAGTTGGCAATAGGGCGGATCTCAACCGGAGAGCCGGAAGTGGTGCGGGGTAAGTTGGCGCGTGAACCGGTAGCGGATATTCAGCCGTGTCCTCGCTTACCGCAAGTGATGGGGGCTTTTGAATTGAGTTTCTGGAGCAGCCCCTTGCCACGCTCGGGTAACGATGCCTCGTGTGTGCTCAGAATATTTCATCGTGAATCGGGCGTGGATCTGCTGCTCACCGGCGACATTGGTCATGATGTGGAGGCGGAAATGTTGGCTGAGCCGAAGCCGGAGTGGTTGTCATTGTTTTCAGGCCAACGAATTCTGATTGCCCCACATCATGGCAGCAAAACATCGTCCTCGATGCAGTGGGTGAGGGCAGTCATGCCGAATTGGGTGATCTATACCGCGGGATATCGGCATCGCTATGGCCACCCGCACCCTGATGTCGCTAACCGTTACCGGCAAGTGGGTGCGTTGCCCCTGAACACCGCGTGTTCAGGGCAGATATCAGTGCGATTTGAGGGTGACGGCCCGAAGATCACCGAAGCAAAGCATCGGACGCCGTTTTGGATTGGTGGTCCTGGTCTTACTCGTGATCAATGTAAAATACCGTGACATTGCAGGTGTGGCCTGCACCGGCAGCTATGCTAAAGTAGCGCGGCTTGTCATTAATCAGGGAGATCAAGCGTGTTTGAGCTGTTGAAAGCCGGTGGCATCCTGATGGTGCCCATTGTTGCCTGTTCCATTTTAGCGCTTGCGATTATTTTGGAGAGGTTTTGGTCGTTGCGTGCGTCCCGCGTGGCACCTTCCCAATCGCTAAACGAACTTTGGCGCTGGATTAAAAAGAAAGAGCTGAATGGGCGCAAGCTTAAAGCGCTGCAGGGTTCGTCCCCCATGGGCAGAGTGCTCGCGAGCGGGCTTATGAACGCTAAACATGGTCGTGAGATCATGAAAGAAAGCATTGAGCACGAAGCGAGTCAGGTTATTCACGAGCTCGAACGTTTCCTTAATCCACTGGGGACTATCGCTACCATTACCCCGCTGCTGGGCCTGTTGGGCACCGTCATTGGCATGATTAAAGTGTTTGCCGAAATTCAGCTGGCGGGTGTTGGCAACGCCGGCAACCTGGCGGGCGGCATTTCGGAAGCATTGATTACGACTGCATCAGGATTGAGCGTCGCCATTCCGGCGTTGATTGCTCACCGCTATTTTATTCGCCGGGTTGATGAGCTGGTAGTCAACATGGAACAAGAAGCCATCAAGTTGGTGGAAGTGGTTCATGGTGACCGTGAAATCGACGTGGAAGGAGCCTGAACACCGTGAAGTTCAAGCGCCAGAGAAGTCAGGAAGTCGGGGTAGACCTGACGCCATTGATCGACGTGGTGTTCCTGCTGCTGATTTTTTTTATGGTTTCCACAACGTTCACTCGAGAAAGTCATCTTGAGGTGGAGTTACCGGAAGCCAGTGGTGACCCCGCAGAGCCGGCAGAAGTGCGTCAGATTGATGTGGTGATCAACGCCGAGGGTCAATATATTCTGAACGACAAAACGCTGGTCAATAATCGCCGGGAGACTCTCGAGCGCGGAGTCAGCGAATTGTCCGAAGGGGATAACAGTTTGCCGTACATCATTACTGCTGATGCCCGCACCCCCCACGAGTTTGTGGTTCGTGCTATGGATGTGGCGGGTAGGTTGGGGTTTGCTAAATTAAGCATCACCACCGAGCGGGAGGCTGAATCCCAGTGAGTCGTGCAATTCCAGAGCCCCTGAAAACGCCGCCGGCCGGAAGCTGGACGACCTATAAGCGGTTATTGACCTACGTTAAACCTTTCTGGCTGGCGTTTTCGTTAGCTGTTCTTGGGAACGTGCTCTACGCTGCGGCATCGACAGGCATGGCGGCAGCTATGGAGTACGTCATCACAGCCATCGAAAACCCGACATCGCAGAATCGTGTGCTGTTGACCGGTTTGATTGTTGGTGTGTTTGCCCTTCGGGGCGTGGGCACGTTCTTCAGTCAGTACTTCATCAGTTACGTTGGGCGTAATGTCATTAACGCTCTGCGTAATGACGTATTTGACCGGATGATGACGCTGCCGTCCCGCTATTTTGATGAAAACGCTGCCGGTAGATTGGTGTCCAAGCTGACGTTCAACGTAGAGCAGGTGGCCGAGGCCGCGACTAATGCGATCACCATCACCCTACGTGAAGGTCTCACCATCGTCGGGTTGTTGGGCTTTATGATCTACACCAACTGGAAACTCACGCTGGTGTTTCTGACGGTGGGGCCGGTCATTGGTTTTGTCGTTAGCTACGCCAGTAAGCGGTTTCGCAAGATCAGTAAGCGCATCCAGGGTTCCATGGGCGATATCACCCATGTCGCGACGGAATCGATTTCCGGCTATCGCGTGGTGCGCACCTTCGGTGGTGCAGATTACGAACGGGACCGTTTTCGCGAGGTTAGCGCGCGCAATCTGAAACAAAGTCTGAAAATGGCTTCAACGCAGGCCATCAGTGTGCCTGTCATCCAGGTATTGGTTGCGATTGCCATTGCAGCATTGGTCTGGACCATGCTCGCCCCTGAAATCCGCGGTGAAATGACCACCGGGCAGCTTATAGCCTTTATCACCGCGGCGACGACCATGGCGAAGCCGATTCGTCAGGTTACGTCTATCCATTCCAAGATTCAGAAAGGTGTTGCTGCAGCCTACGACGTGTTTGAAACCATGGACGAAAAGCCGGAAAAAGACGGCGGCACCCATGCCCCTGATCGCGTAGAAGGGCGCATCGAGTTTGATCAGGTATCGTTTCGCTACCGTGACCAGCTCGATAACGTTCTGGACCAGATCTCGATCGATTTACCTGCGGGCCAGAGTGTCGCTTTGGTGGGACGCTCCGGCAGTGGTAAGTCCACGTTGGTCAGCCTGTTGCCCCGGTTTTACGACTTCACCGGTGGCGATATCCGGGTGGATGGCCACTCCCTAATGGACTTCTCTCTCGAAGCGCTGCGCGCCCAAATAGCGCTGGTAACCCAGAACGTGGTCTTGTTTAACGATACCATTGCCGCAAACATCGCCTATGGCGCACTGCGGGATTGTAGCCGGGATGAGATTCGTGATGCCGCCGCTAAAGCCCATGCGCTTGAGTTTATTGATCGTATGCCCGAAGGTCTGGATACCGTGATCGGTGATAACGGTGTGATGTTGTCGGGTGGCCAGCGGCAGCGTTTGGCCATTGCCCGGGCGCTTCTTAAAAATGCCCCGATATTGATATTGGATGAAGCCACCTCGGCTTTGGATACCGAATCTGAACGTCACATCCAGCAGGCACTCGAAACCGTTATGCAGGGGCGCACCACCTTGGTCATTGCGCACCGACTTTCAACCATCGAAAAGGCCGACCGGATTCTAGTGATGGATAACGGCCGCATCGTTGAATCGGGAACCCATGATGAACTGCTGGCGGCTGGCGGTGCTTATGCGCAGTTGCATCAGGTGCAGTTCAGCGAGCATGCATGAGTAACGTAATCGATCGTTTGTGGTACGGCCAAAAGCGGCCTTTGAGCATTTTGGCGCCGCTCGCCTGGTTATACCGTGCAATCTCTGAATCCCGCCGCCGAAAGGCGTGGCAGGCTCAGAGCGAAAGCTTACCGGTGCCTGTGGTCGTGGTGGGCAATATTACTGTCGGCGGAACGGGGAAGTCGCCGTTAACCGCCCGATTGGTAGAATGTATGCGCCAGAAGGGGTGGCAGCCGGTTATCTTGAGCCGGGGCTATGGTGGCAAGAGTGATAGCTACCCGTTACTGGTGAAGGAGGGCACGCCCGCCGGCGTTTGTGGTGATGAACCCCTCATGCTTTCTCTGGCAACCGGTTGTCCGGTTGTGGTGGACCCTCAGCGTCTACGTGGTGCGCGTTGGGCGTTGGAGCATGGCTTGGGCAATGTGTTGATCTGCGACGATGGTCTTCAGCACTATCGTTTGCCCCGGGATATCGAATTGGCCGTATTTGATGCTCAGCGCGGTATCGGTAACGGCGCGCTGCTACCAGTGGGTCCGCTGAGGGAATCGGTTGACCGGCTGCACTCTGTCGATTTCGTGATACTCAATGGCGCTGAGTTCCCGGCAACCGGGGAGAGTATCGACGAATTCGCCAGCACGGAACATTCCGATATCCACGCGATGGCCTTGCGGCCGGCTTCCCTCGTCAATATCAACTCCGGGGAAACCCGCGCGCCCGAAGCCCTTAACGGAAAACCCGTACGCGGGGTTGCAGGCATTGGCAACCCGGGCCGATTTTTCGACACCCTCAGGCAGCTGGGTGCTCATGTTCAAGAAGAGGCATTTCCTGATCACCATCGCTTCCGGCCCGAAGACCTGGCTTCAGGCGCTGGAGAGTGGCTGGTGATGACCGCAAAAGACGCAGTGAAATGTCGCGGCTTTGCGCCTGATAATGCCTGGGTATTGGCCGTTGATGCCTGCTTGTCCGAACCTTTTGAACAACGCTTTCTGGAACGGCTCAACGAATGTGCTGAGCAGTTGCAGCCTCAAATGACCGAGAGATCAAATCATGGATAAGAAACTTCTGTCTATGCTGGCTTGCCCAGTGTGCAAAGGCGAGCTCAAACTGAATGAAGCTCGCACAGAGCTGGTGTGTTATCAGGACGCCATGGCGTTTCCGATTCGGGAAGGTATTCCCGTTATGATTGCCGGAGAAGCGCGCACACTGAGCACAGACGAGCGTCTGGACAAGCATTGAGTTAACCGTTAGCAGGACTGTCTGTATGTCTTTTACTGTCGTGATTCCCGCTCGATTCGCGTCTAGCCGGTTGCCAGGTAAGCCGTTGGCGATGATTGCTGGCAAACCCATGATTCAGCATGTCTACGAGCGCGCTCAGGAAAGCCGGGCGGGTCGTGTCGTGATTGCAACGGACGATTCGCGCATTGAAGAGGCGTGCCAGGCGTTCGGGGCAGAAGTTGTGATGACTTCACCTAACCACGCCAGTGGCACAGACCGGCTCGAAGAAGTTGCCCGTGCGCTAGAGCTCGAGTCCGATCATCGAGTTGTGAATGTCCAAGGCGATGAGCCGCTCTTGCCGCCCGCTTTGATCAATCAGGTGGCTGATAATCTGGAGCTTTACCCAGACGTTGCGATATCGACTTTGTGCGAGCGCATTCACGACGCTCAACAGGTATTTAACCCTAACGTGGTTAAAGTGGTGTTCGATGCTCAGGGCATTGCCCATTACTTCAGTCGTGCCCCGATTCCCTGGGCTCGCGATGCGTGGCCTCAGATTGCCAGCGGCGGAGAAATCGATTTACCCGATGGAATCGGTTACTTCCGTCACATTGGCATCTATGGGTATCGGGCCAGCGTGCTGGGTGACTTTGTCAGTTGGGCGCCCGCGCCAACCGAGCAGGTGGAAGCGTTGGAACAATTACGGGCGCTTTATAACGGTGCCAGTATCCATGTAGATGTCGCGGAGCGGCCCCCCGCGCCGGGCGTGGATACAGAGGAAGATTTAGAGCGAATTAGAAAGTTGATGGAAGCCGGAGGGCGTTATGTCTGAATCCGTTCGGGTTCTTTTTGTCTGTTTGGGAAACATTTGCCGTTCGCCCAGCGCGGAAGGCGTGTTTCGCAATCTGGTCACCGAGCAGGGGCTGGCCGATAAAATCTTTATTGATTCGTGCGGTACGGCTGACTGGCATACCGGAAAGTCGCCCGACTCTCGCTCTATTGAAGCGGCAGGGCGCAGGAGGATTGATCTTTCGGGTCTGAAAGCGCGTCAGCTCCAGTCAAACGATCTCGACACCTTTGATTATGTTTTGGTGATGGACCGCTCTAATCTGGCCGATGTGCGGGATATTTGGCGCCAGAACGGCGGTACTGAGCCAAAATTGTTTCTTGAATTCGGACGCTCGAATGAAGTAGAGGTGCCGGACCCGTATTACGGTGGTGGCGAAGGTTTCGAACATGTTCTCGATTTGATCCAGGACGCCAGTGAAGGGTTACTGGAGCATATTCGAGGAAAGCTGGCTTGAGCTACGGCCTGAATATCCGCGAACGGGTCGATTTGAAAGACCTGAACACGATGGCAATCGCCGTCAACGCCCAACAGTTTGTCGATATCGAAAATGCCGATCAGCTGGTCGAAGCTCTCGACCTGGCTGCTGACCGGCAGCTTGAAACGCTGGTGTTGGGTGGTGGCAGTAACCTGGTTTTTGCCGGTGACTTCGAGGGGCTTGTCTTGCACATGGCGCTTCGGGGGCGACGCTGGGAGCAGGTCGAAGGCGAGACGGCGGTGCTGGCGCTGGCCGCAGGTGAAAACTGGCACGATGCGGTGCTCTACGCCGCGCGCTCCGGCTATCGGGGTATCGAGAATTTGGCGCTTATTCCCGGAACGGCGGGCGCTGCTCCGGTTCAGAATATTGGTGCCTATGGCGTGGAATTATGCGATACGCTGGTTAGCGTAACGGCGCTGGATTGCGATTCACGCAAAACGGTCACATTAACTGCTGAAGACTGCCAGTTTGCCTATCGCGACAGTTTTTTTAAACGCAATCCGGGGCGATACATCATCCTTGAGATACGCCTTCGGCTATCCCGTTCGACATCTCTTAAACTAGGATATCGGGATCTTCAGGACTATCTGAGCGATGTTGATACAGCAAAGCTTAGTCCGCTGGAAGTGGCTGAGGCGGTTATGGCAGTGCGCCGGCGAAAACTGCCGGACCCCGATACCTTGCCAAACACCGGCAGTTTTTTCAAGAATCCGGTGATCGATCAGGCCCGGTTCGAACAGCTGCAAAAGCGGTTTCCGGATGTGGTGCATTATCCTCTGACTGATGGTGTCAAACTGGCGGCGGCTTGGTTGATTGATCAGGCTGGCTGGAAAGGCTATCGCAACGCCCGAGTGGGTATCCATAATCGACAGGCGTTAGTGCTGATAAACCATTCGCAAGGCACGGGTGAGGATGTGCTGACGTTGGCAGAGGATGTGCGAAGATCGGTGCGGGAAAAGTTCGGGGTAGAGCTGGAGGTCGAGCCGGGTATCATCGGAACACGCTAATAGGATTGGAACATTCCGGGTAACCACTCGGGCTACCCGGAATGTTTGCGTCTTACAGGCTCGCTTTCGGCGAAGCTTTCATCAGCACAGGCAGTGCGTCTTCTACCGCAATATCCTGTTTGTCTTCATCACGACGGCCTTTGTATTCCAAAGTGCCAGCGTTCAGACCACGCTCCGAAATAACGAACCGGTGCGGAATGCCCATCAGCTCCATGTCCGCAAACTTCACGCCGGGGCGCAGGTTGCGGTCATCCAGAAGTACGTCATAACCCGCTTCAAGCAGCTCGTTGTAAAGCTTTTCGCCAGCTTCGGCAACGGTCGGTGCTTTGTGGGCGTTCAGCAGCACAATGGCAACCTGGAAAGGTGCAATCGCGTCTGGCCAGATGATGCCTTTGTCGTCATGGTTTTGTTCAATGGATGAGGCCACGATGCGTGACACGCCAATGCCGTAGCAGCCCATTTCCATAACGACCGATTTTCCGTTTTCATCCAATACGGTGGCATTGAGCGCTGAGCTGTACTTGTTGCCCAGCTTGAAAATGTGGCCAACTTCGATGCCGCGACGAATTTCCAGTGTGCCGTTACCGTCCGGGCTTGGATCACCTTCTACAACGTTACGGATATCTTCAACGCGGCCTACCGGAACATCACGCTCCCAGTTAACGCCCGTCAGATGATAGTCGTCTTTATTGGCGCCGCACACGAAGTCTGCCAGATGGGCCGCGCTGCGATCGACAATGGTCGGGATCGGCAGGTTGACGGGGCCGATTGAGCCCGCTTTGCAGCCAATGGCTTTCTCGATCTCTTCATCGGCGGCCATGGTCAGAGGTTCAGCCACGCCCTGCAGATTTTCAGCTTTGATGTCGTTCAGGGTGTGGTCGCCACGCAGGATAAGCGCAATCAGGCCGGCTTCACCATTCTCGTCGGCCTCAGCTTTCACAATCAGGGTTTTCACGCTGCGCTCGGCGGGCAGGCCCAAGAATTCGGATACAGCTTCAATGGTTTTCTGACCCGGGGTGTGCACTTCTTTCATTTCTTCTGAAGCTGCAGGGCGGTCGCCGGCTGGCGCAATCGCTTCCGCTTTCTCGATGTTTGCTGCGTATTCACCGCCTGTGCTGAATACGATGGCGTCTTCACCAGAAGAGGCCAGTACGTGGAACTCGTGGGAGCTACTGCCGCCAATAGAACCAGAGTCTGCCTGTACCGGGCGGTAATCCAGGCCCAGACGATCAAATATGTTGCAGTAAGTCTGGTGCATGAGCTGGTAGGTGTCGTCCAGCGATGCCGCGTTAATATGGAAGGAGTAGGCATCCTTCATGATGAATTCACGGGCACGCATTACGCCGAATCGTGGACGGCGTTCATCACGGAATTTGGTTTGAATCTGGTAAAAGTTCGCAGGCAGTTCTTTGTAGCTTTTGAGCTCGTTGCGAACCAGATCGGTGATCACTTCTTCATGAGTCGGGCCTACGCAGAAATCCCGGCCATGACGATCGTGCAGGCGAAGCAACTCGCCACCGTATTGCTCCCAACGGCCGGATTCTTGCCATAGCTCGGCCGGCTGAACCGCAGGCATGAGTACTTCCTGGGCTCCACTTTTGTCCATTTCTTCACGTACAATCCGTTCTACTTTGCGCAAGGTTCTTAGGCCTAATGGTAGCCAAGAGTAAAGGCCTGCGGCCAACTTACGGATCATGCCTGCGCGTAGCATCAGCTGATGGCTGATAATTTCCGCGTCAGAAGGAGTCTCTTTTTGGGTGGCAATCAGATAACGGCTAGCTCGCATCGTGTCTTCCGCTTTATTGAAAAGTGGGGATTGGACTAATTGGCAGTGGTACTGGCCCGAAACTGCCTTTCATTGTCTTAAAGTGAGCGTTATTGTACGGAGCCTGCCCCATAAGGTACAGATGATGACAGACGAATCTATAAATGTAGCGCCGCGCCGAAAGCCTGTACAGGCGCGTAGCCGAGAACGTGTCGATACCATTCTCCGCCATGCGGCCGAAATCTTTCACGAAAATGGTGTGGATGGCACCAGCATGTCGGCCATCGCCCGCCAATCGGGGATGTCGCTGGCTTCGCTCTATCGCTACTTTCCAAACAAAGCAGCCATTGTTCACGCGCTCGCGGAAGGGCACGTTGAAAAAATGGAAACAGCGCTGCGTGAGCGCCTGCAAGAAGTCGGCTTGTCTGAAGCCGTCGACGTGCTGATCGACCTTTTCTACGAGTTCTATCGAACTGAACCGGCTTATTCGGCGATCTGGAGTGGCGTTGAATCAATGCCGGAACTTCGTGAGCTGGATCTGCGGGAGCTCTACAGTAACGCCCGGGATTTTGATGCGCGGCTCAAACAGGAGTTTCCCGGTATACCCGATGAGCGCCGTTGGACGGCTAGCCTGTTATTGCCACGCTCTGCAGGCTCCATTCTCAGGCTGGCAGCGACTTTGCCTGAGTCGCAGGGGGCTTTGCTGGCAACCGAGCTCAAATGTATGGCCCGCGCCTATCTAATGGAGCTGATTCGTCAGGACAAGTAACCCAAAGGCAGGGCGGTACTGTCGATGACTCGCCGCAATACGAAACTTGAGTGAACACCGCTGACGCCGGGTATGCGGGTGATGTGGTTGAGCAAGAACTGGTGGTAGTGGTCCATATCCGGTACCACAACTTTTAACATGTAATCCGCACTCTGCCCGGTGATCAGATAACATTCCTGTACTTCCGGGTAGTTTGCAATCTGCTCCTCGAAATCTGCGAACCGTTCCGGGGTGTGTCTGTCCATTCCGATCAGAATGACGGCGGTCAGGGCTAATCCTAGTTTCTTGTGGTCTAGGATCGTGGCGGTTCGGATGATGATACCCGCTTCTTCTAATGACCTAACCCGGCGTAGGCAAGGCGAAGGCGAAAGACCGACCTTCTCGGCGAGTTGCTGGTTGGTTAGTGATCCATCTCTCTGCAATTGTTCGAGAATCTTTCTATCAGTTTTGTCTATTTTAGCTAACGCTTTGTCGTTGCTTGGCACAATATTTCACCATTCGAGTTGATCTGGCAATATTTTGCCATACCTTTTGCAGCTTCGGCTAAAATTCGCAATCGAATGGCGCAATAAGTTAGTTAAACTGTCGTTATCTCTTAGATCAGTGAAAGGAATTGTCAGACATGGCTTTTGATCATCGGAAATACGCTCCCTTTAAGCCCGTAGCCAAGAAAGATCGCCGTTGGCCTGATGCGGTCATTGAGAAGGCGCCTACCTGGTGCGCCGTGGATTTGCGGGATGGCAACCAGTCTTTGATCAAACCGATGTCGGTTGCGCAAAAGCAGCGCCTGTTTGACTTGCTGGTGAAGCTGGGGTTCAAGGAAATTGAAATAGGGTTTCCGGCGGCCAGCCAGCCAGACTTCGATTTTTGTCGGAAGCTTATTGAAGAGAATCGAATTCCGGCTGATGTCACCATTCAGGTGCTGACACAGGCTCGCTCGGAATTGATTGAACGTACCTACGAAGCTCTTGATGGTGCCAAGCAGGCCATTGTGCATGTTTACAACTCCACCTCTACGGTTCAGCGTGAACAGGTATTCGGGCTCGATCGTGACGGCATCTGCGACATCGCTCGCAATGGAGCTGCGTTGGTCAAAGAGATCGCGGGACGTTATCCGAACACCGAGTGGGCATTCCAGTATTCTCCCGAAAGTTTTACCGGCACCGAACTGGATTTCGCTGCAGATGTTATCGATGCAGTCACCGAGGTGTGGCGGCCGGATCAAGGGCAACCTGTGATCATCAATTTGCCGGCTACCGTTGAAATGTCAACGCCGAATGTTTTCGCAGATCAGGTGGAATGGATCTGTGAAAACATCCGGTACCGGGATTACTTGAGCATCAGCGTTCATACCCATAACGATCGCGGCTGCGGCGTGGCGGCAGCGGAGCTGGCGGTCATGGCCGGTGCGGATCGGGTTGAAGGCACCTTGATGGGTAACGGAGAGCGCACAGGTAACATGGATTTGGTCACAATGGCCATGAACTTGTATTCCCAAGGTGTTGATCCTGAACTGGATCTGTCTGGTATGGCTGAGATTACCGAAGTGGTAGAAGCCTGTACTGAGATCTCCACACATCCTCGTCATCCCTATGCTGGCGAGTTGGTCTTTACGGCGTTTTCGGGTAGCCACCAGGACGCGATCCGAAAATGTCTGGCACAACGCAAAGACGGGGATGTGTGGAATGTTGCTTACTTGCCAATTGACCCCGCCGATCTGGGCCGTCGTTATGAAGAGGTGGTACGGATTAATAGCCAGTCCGGTAAAGGTGGTGTGGCCTACGTGTTGGAGCGCGATTACGATATCAGCTTGCCTAGATGGTTGCAGATTGAGTTCAGCAAGGTGGTCCAGTCGGAAGCCGAAACCAACGGTGGCGAGATTGACTCAAACACCATTCATCGCCTCTTCGAAGAGCGGTACCTGAAGGTAGCGAAAGACTGGGCGTTGCGTACTTACAACCTGCATCGTGACGATGATGGCGTTCGAGCCGATGTGGTCGTTGGCGCAGATGAATCGTCTGTTGCCTTGGAAGGTCGAGGCCTGGGTGCGGTTGAGGCCGTTTCAGATGCGCTTACCGGTCGATTTGGCGTCTCCATCGCGGTTGAGGCCTACGATGAGTTTGCGTTGGGTGAGGGGACGAAAGCGAATGCTTTGGCTTGTATTCGTTTGAATGCCAACGGCAGGCTTTGTAGTGCGGCCGCACTGGCTGAAGATACAACTTCGGCGACCTTGCAAGCATTGTTCTCAGCGGTGGCTCAGGAAGTTGGCGAGCAGATGCCTGCGTCAGCTGAAAGCTCGGAGCCCGTCTCCGCTTAATGGTTGTTATTTTAGCTAGAATGGAAACCAAAACAGCCGGCACGAATGCCGGCTGTTTTGTTCCGTCTGCCCGTGAGGGGCATCAGGCAGTTAACATAAGCCTTTTATAGCGGCGTTACGTTCTCTGCCTGCGGGCCTTTGGGGCCCTGAGTAACGGTGAACTGCACTTGCTGGCCTTCGGCCAATGTGCGGAAGCCGCCGGAGTTGATTGCGCTGTAGTGAACGAAAACGTCACTGCCGCCTTCCTGCTCAATAAAGCCAAAGCCTTTAGCTTCGTTGAACCACTTAACCTGGCCAGTTTTTGTATCAGACATTGATCTATCCTGTACTTACTAAAAGGTTTGCCCTCACGGGACCATGCATGCTGAATAATTCGGGAGGTTCTGATGAAAGGGGCAACGAAAAGCCGGGGGCAGGACGTTGGAGCACATTCGCCAAATACCGCTGCAGAATTACACAGCAATTTCAGTATAGACCGACTTTACCGTCCGTCAATTTTTTATTTGTCGCATTCGAAAGTTTTTTTGTCATAAAAAACAATTGTTTGTGACTTCTTGGGAAACACAAGACCACCTCCGCAATGGAGGTAGTCTCGAATCGTTTCTGCGGAGGTGCGTTTGGCAGGTCAGTGCCTGAGAGCTTCGCTGATTTCCTCCAGAATGGCCGGATCATCTATCGTACTTGGTACGCTGTATTCTTCCTGATCGGCAATCTGACGAATGACTCTCCTCAGAATTTTGCCTGATCGCGTTTTAGGCAGACGCTCAACCACGATCGCGCGCCGGAAACAGGCTATCGCGCCAATTTTTTCTCGCACCATCTCTACAAGCTCTTCTTCGAGTTCATCCGGGTCGATGGTCGCGCCGTCTTTAATGAGCACCAAGCCAATGGGTAACTGGCCTTTGAGGTCGTCGTGGGCGCCAACAACGCAACACTCTGCGATTGCCGGATGAGAGGCGACCACTTCTTCCATCTCACCGGTTGAGAGGCGATGGCCTGCCACGTTAATGACATCGTCGGTTCGACCCATGATGAAAACGTAACCGTCTTCGTCAATGTAGCCGCCATCGCCTGAACTGTAGTAGCCCGGAATCGGGCGGAGATAACTGTTCAGGAAGCGTTCGTCGTCGCCCCAAACGGTCATCAGGCAGCCGGGGGGCAGCGGGAGTTTAACGGCGATCTGGCCTTGCTCACCATCGGGAACGACAGAGCCATCCATGTTGACCACGCGCACATCGTAGCCCGGTGACGGTACGGTTGAAGAGCCGGGTTTGGTGGCCATCATTTCGATTCCGGCCGGGTTGCAGCAGATTGCCCATCCGGTTTCGGTTTGCCACCAGTGATCCAGAATCGGAAGGTTGGTGTTCTCTTTCAGCCATTCGTAGGTAGGCGGGTCCAAGCGTTCGCCGGCCAGATAAATCCGCTTCAGTGACGAGGTGTCGTATTTGCTGAGCTGTGTGGCTTCGGGGTCTTCCTTCCGAACCGCGCGAAAGGCCGTAGGGGCGGTAAACAGTATGTCTACCTTGTGGTCCTGGATGACTCGCCAGAAGGCCCCCGCATCGGGCGTTTTAATGGGTTTGCCTTCGTAAAGCACCGTGGTGCAGCCGGCGAACAGCGGACCGTAAACAATGTAGCTGTGCCCAACAACCCAGCCAACGTCGGAGGCTGCCCAATACACATCCCCGGGTTTCGCATCGTAGACCAGGCTCATGCTGTACTTGAGCGCAACGGCATGACCGCCGTTATCCCGAACTACGCCCTTGGGTTTGCCCGTGGTCCCCGACGTGTAGAGGATGTAGAGCGGATCGGTGGCGTTCACTGGTACGGGGTCTGCGGGTGCGGCGTTTACGCATAGATCGTTCCAGTCCCGGTCCCGGCTGGCTTCCATGCTGGCTTTTGCTTGTGGACGTTGGAACACCACGCAGATCTCGGGCTTATGGCTCGATTGCTCGATGGCTTTATCCACTAGCGGCTTGTATTCAATCACGTTGCTGATTTCGATACCGCAAGAAGCGGTGATGACGGCTTTTGGAGTGGCATCATCAATTCGCACAGCCAGTTCATGAGCCGCAAACCCGCCAAATACCACCGAGTGGATAGCGCCAAGACGCGCGCAGGCCAGCATGGCAATGGCGGCTTGGGGGATCATTGGCATATAGATAATGACCCGGTCGCCTTTTTGTATGCCTTGCGCTTTCAGTGCGCCTGCGAAAATTGCAACTTCGTCGCGCAGTTCGTTGTATGTGTAAGTTTTCTGGGTGTTGGTGACCGGCGAATCGTAAATAAGGGCGGCTTGGTCGCCACGGCCAGCGCGAATATTGGCATCCAGCGCAACATCACTGGTGTTCAGTGTTCCGTCTGGAAACCATTCGCCGTGACCGTTTTCGAGCGGCCGCCAGATGGTGTTGGGTGCCGAGGCCCAATCGATGTGGCGGGCTTGTTCACGCCAGAAGTCGTCACGTTGATCGATGGAATGGCGAAATGCGGAGTTGTAGCTCATAAGCTCCACCTTAGTTGAGCGGTTTTTATTTTATGTTTGGTTCCGTCAACTGTAGGAGTTTTGAGGGGCTGAGCTAGTAGACCATAGGCGTAGTAAGGGGCGATTAGTTTACCGTGGCTCAATCTCTGTAACGCTCGCCGAAATATGCCCTTGGCCGAATTGGGTGCGAATGGTGTCGCCTGTTGAGAGTTGGTTTGCGTTTCGGACGATGTCGCCGGATTCGTTTTTGACAATGGCGTAACCTCGGCCGAGCGTGGCGAGGGGGCTGACAACATTCAGAGTTTGCGCCTGCAGCTGGAGCTTGTCTTGTTGCAGTCTTAGGTTGTGCTGTATCGCCGCATGCATGCGTTCACTCAGTCTGACCACTTGCTCTTGTGTACTGAAGAGGAGTTTCTGGGGAGATTGGGTTTCGAGTCGCTGGGCCAGGTGGCTGGTTGCAAGCGACTGGTGTTCCATTTTTTGCCGCATGGCCTTGTTCAGGCGCATGTCGAGCTCGTCCATGCGCTGTGCTTTGTCCTGCAGTTCCCGGCGAGGGTTCCGAAGGCGAGCGCTAAGGTGTCCCAGTTGGTTTTCCAGTCGTTTAAACAGGCGTTGGGCCGAGTGACCCAGGCGCACCTGTTGTTCATTCAGGCGGCGAAGCCAGTCTTGTTGGTCCGGAGAGATTTTCTCGGCGGCGGCTGACGGGGTCGGAGCCCGCAAATCGGCCACGAAGTCGGCAATGGTGACATCAACTTCGTGACCAACAGCGCTGACCGTGGGGATAGGGCAGTTGGCAATTGCCCTGGCTACCGCTTCCTCATTGAAGCACCACAAATCTTCGAGAGAACCGCCGCCCCGACCGATGATCAGAACATCTGCGACATTGTGCCTTTGCGCGCGCTCGATGGCGTTGACGATTTCAGCGGTAGCTGCCTGGCCCTGAACGGCAGTTGGATAAAGTGTCACGGGAATGGCAGGACAGCGTCGCGCAAGTACGGTCAGGATGTCGTGAATTGCCGCGCCCGTGGGCGAGGTGACCACGCCAATGTGTCTAGGGGTCGGAGGCAGTGGTTTTTTATTGGTTGGCTCAAACAAGCCTTCTGCTTGAAGCTTTACTTTAAGTGCTTCGAACGCTTGCTGCAGCGCGCCCAGGCCAGCCGGTTCCATGTGCTCGGCAATGATCTGAAAATCGCCGCGATTTTCGTACAGAGTGACCTTGCCGCGAATGCGAATTTGGTCGCCTTCGCGGGGCAGGGTGCGAATGCGTTGGTTGGCGCCTCGAAACATAGCGCAGCGAATCTGGCATTTTTGGTCTTTTAGCGAGAAATACCAGTGCCCGGAAGATGGTCGCGACAGCCCCGAAATTTCGCCTTCGACCCATACCTGCATAAAGCTGGTTTCCAACAGGCGGCGAGCCTGACGGTTCAGTTCACTGACGCTAAGAGCGTGGGGTCGGGTGTCCGGGTAGGCGGGGGTCAAAGTCGGGCTCCGTGGATTTTATACGCAATAGCCGAGAAGGTGACGGGTAAAAATAACGGAAATTCAGAAAGATGCAACCTGATGGTAAGAACCCCGTGGTTTACTGTGTTCTGTCACCACTTTATAATAGATCGATTAAGGATTTCGCTCTGCCACACCGCGTCTGGTGTGGCTCTGGAGCACCCAACTTAGCATGATCAAAAGGCGGACCCAAATGCTGCGTATTGCCGAAGAAGCCCTCACGTTTGACGACGTTCTGCTTGTGCCCGGATTTTCCGAAGTGCTTCCTCACCAGGTTGACCTGAAAACTCAGTTGACCAAAGGGATTACTCTGAATATTCCGTTGATTTCTGCCGCAATGGATACGGTAACCGACGCCGAACTGGCGGTCGCGATGGCCCAGGAAGGCGGTATCGGTATCATGCACAAGAACATGACGGTAGAGCAGCAGGCCGCAGAAGTGCGCCGAGTCAAGAAGCATGAAAGCGGTGTGGTTAAAGACCCGATTACTGTAACCCCGGACACCACCGTTCGCGAGCTGGTCGATATCACCATGGCAAACAATATTTCCGGGCTGCCGGTTGTCGATGGCAACGATCTGGTTGGTATTGTTACTGGCCGTGATATTCGCTTTGAGAGCCGGATGGACACCCCGGTTCGGGATATTATGACCAGAAAAGAAAATCTGGTGACAGTGAAGGAAGGCGCTGACCTTGTTGAGGTAAAAGAGCTTCTGCACAAACACCGCATCGAGAAGATTCTGGTTGTTAACGACAACTACGAACTGCGCGGCCTGATTACCGTTAAAGATATTCAGAAAGCCAAAGATTACCCGATGGCTTGTAAAGATGATCAGGGGCGCCTGCGTGTTGGAGCTGCAGTTGGCACCGGTGGCGATACAGAAGCCCGTGTACAGGCATTGGTAGAGGCCGGTGTCGATGTGATTGTTGTGGATACCGCGCATGGTCACTCCAAAGGCGTTATTGATCGCGTGCGCTGGGTTAAAGAAAACTATCCGCAGGTGCAGGTGATTGGCGGCAACATTGCCACTGCAGACGCGGCCATTGCCTTGGCAGATGCTGGCGCTGATGCCGTGAAAGTAGGGATCGGCCCCGGCTCAATTTGTACAACGCGTATTGTCGCGGGTATTGGTGTGCCCCAAATTTCCGCGGTATCGAATGTTGCCGCAGCTCTGAAAGATCGCGGTGTTCCGCTGATCGCGGATGGTGGTGTACGTTTTTCCGGCGACATTGCCAAAGCGGTTGCAGCGGGCGCGAACTGCGTCATGATTGGCAGTCTGTTGGCGGGTACTGACGAAGCGCCGGGCGAGATCGAATTGTTCCAGGGCCGTAGCTACAAAGCTTATCGTGGCATGGGTTCTCTTGGTGCAATGGGGCAGGGCTCCAGTGACCGGTATTTCCAAGATGCCAGTAAAGGCATTGAGAAGCTGGTGCCGGAAGGTATTGAAGGCCGCGTTGCCTGCAAAGGCCCGATGCGCAACATTATTCACCAGCTGATCGGTGGCTTGCGTGCTTCTATGGGGTATACCGGTAGCGCGAACATCGATGAGATGCGTACCAAACCGGAATTTGTCCGTATTACCAATGCGGGTATGCGTGAGAGTCACGTACACGATGTGACCATCACCAAAGAAGCTCCAAACTACCGCATCGGTTAATTATTGCTTGATTTAACACAGCCCGGTTTCCGGGCTGTGTTGTTTCTCTTCAGCCCGAGGACTCCATGGCTCAGAACATTCACGACCACCGTATCCTGATTCTTGATTTCGGTTCCCAGTACACCCAATTGATTGCTCGCCGCGTGCGGGAGATTGGTGTGTACTGCGAGGTGAAAGCCTTTGATATCACCGAAGATGAACTAAACGACTTCAACCCCAAAGGCATCATTCTGGCTGGCGGGCCTGAATCGGTTACCGAATTGGGAGGGCCGCGTGCGCCAGAGAGCCTGTTCGAAAAAGGTATTCCGGTGCTTGGTATCTGCTATGGCATGCAGACCATGGCTGAGCAGCTGGGAGGCCGTGTTGCCAGCTCGGAGAAACGCGAGTTCGGCTATGCGCAAGTTAAAGTACGTGCGAAAGGGCCATTACTAAACGACATCACCGATCACCTGACGCCCGCCGGCGATTCCTTGCTGGACGTATGGATGAGTCACGGCGATAAAGTGGTGGCCATGCCAGAAGGCTTCGAGCTGCTGGCTTCTACCGAGAGTGCTCCGATTGCAGCGATGCAAGACCTGTCGCGGAATCTGTTTGGTGTGCAGTTCCATCCTGAAGTCACTCATACGCTACAGGGCAAGCGGATTCTTGAGCACTTTGTTCTGAATATCTGTACCTGCGAAGCACTATGGACACCAGCAAAGATCGTGGACGACGCTGTGCGCCAGATTCGCGAGCAGGTAGGTACTGATAAAGTATTGCTAGGCCTGTCAGGCGGTGTTGATTCCTCGGTAACCGCAGCGCTTTTGCATAAAGCGATCGGTGATCAGCTGACCTGCGTATTTGTCGATAACGGGTTGCTGCGTCTGAACGAAGGCGATCAGGTTATGGATATGTTCGGCAGCAGCATGGGGGTTAAAGTCGTCCGTGCGGATGCAGAAGATCTATTCCTGTCGAAGTTGAAAGGGGTCAGTGATCCGGAACAGAAGCGGAAAGTCATCGGCAACACCTTTATTGATGTGTTCGATGAAGAGGCTGCCAAGATTAAAGATGTGAACTGGCTGGCTCAGGGCACAATTTACCCCGACGTGATTGAATCTGCGGCATCAAAGACGGGTAAGGCGCATGTGATCAAGTCCCACCACAACGTGGGCGGTTTGCCAGAAACCATGAAGATGAAACTGGTAGAGCCATTGCGTGAGCTTTTCAAAGACGAAGTACGCAGAATCGGTCTCGAACTAGGCCTTCCCTACGATATGGTGTACCGCCATCCGTTCCCGGGGCCAGGTTTGGGTGTGCGGATTCTGGGCGAAGTTAAGAAAGAATACGCCGACATTCTGCGTCACGCCGATGCCATCTTCCTTGAAGAGTTGCACCGTGCCGACCTTTACCACAAAACCAGTCAGGCGTTTGCTGTCTTCCTGCCGGTTAAATCTGTGGGGGTTGTAGGTGATGCTCGCCGCTACGAATGGGTTGTGGCACTGCGCGCGGTTGAAACCATCGATTTCATGACTGCTCGTTGGGCGCACTTGCCGTACGAGCTGTTGGAAACGGTTTCTAACCGGATCATCAACGAGATCACCGGCATTTCCCGTGTGACCTACGATGTATCGTCCAAGCCGCCTGCGACGATAGAGTGGGAGTGACAGGTACCGACAAGTAACACTTGGCAATATCTAGCAATAACAAAATAAATCTCAGAGCCCAGCGTTTTCGCTGGGCTTTCTGTTTGTGTGGGAGAGCAAGTCCGGTCATTGAGCTTGCTTAGGATGACCTTTGTGAGTGCTGGTAGGCAATTTTTGCTTTAGTTGTAGTGGTCAATTTGTTGCTGAGAGCCGTCTGTTGGGCCTATCCTGGTAAGCTGTTGTATTTGGCTGATTACCAGAGGAAGATGATAGATGTGCAGTCGGAGCATGCTCTCCCTGCGATCTCTTAGAGGTGGCGCTCCAGCCTATTCATCCATTATGGCAGGCCGAACTGGCGGAAGAGTGGCTGTCGCTGGGTGTTTCCAAAATCCCTGAGTTAGATTGATGTAGAGCACACCGAGTCGTTTTCTCCACATATTTAACACGTCGTAGGCGTTCAGCGAGAGCATGGCGTCAATGTAAAATGAGTCAGACATTTTATAGACACTGTATCGCCATCCCTGGGAATAACTGCTGGTTAGCCATAATGTGGCTTTATTAGATAAAGCTCTTTGCTTTAATTTATCTTGCTCCTAGAAAAGAAATAATTAAACTTGTAAGAGTGTCGTTTGCTTCCTGGTAGCTTATCTCACCATGATTCATAGCTTTTCCAATTTCTTCAAGAGCTCCGAATATCGCGATTAGCTTTATTCTGAGTTCATCGTTTGGAATGGATACAAAAGGACGAAATAACTTGTGATATGACTTAACAAAATAATCTCTTATCTGAACTCGTATATTGTTATATTCAGGGTACGCCAATAAAGCTGAAATTACAGCCTCGTATAAACTCCCACAGATCTTCACACAATCCATATAGGAAGAAGCAGCGATACTGGCTGCATCTTTGAGGCTGGAGGTTTTTACCTGAATAGACACAGTCATTGCAGAGACTAATTTTTCATCGCAACGTTTATACAATTCCGAAAGCAAACCTTCGCGATTAGAAAAGTGTTCATATGTTAATGGTTTGGTTACGCCTGCCTTTTCGGCAAGCGTAATAAGTGTTAATGCATCTGCTCCTTCATTTCTAACGATCTCTTCGGCAATAGACAAGAGCTGCTCTCGACGAGCATCCTTTGACATGCGCTTTCCCATTAAATCGGCCTCTTATTACAATTTGTTGTAAGTAGTAAAGTCGTGAAAACCTGCGCGACTATAATAAACATGGCTCCTCCTGATAACAACATTTCATCGAAGAACCAAGGGCCACCATTTCCAAACTTATAGACCCCTTCATAGATGTCGTCCCAGCCCATGAAGTGTTGCATAGCTGCAACTACGAAACCGTAGCCACCTAAAACAGTAACTATATATTTAGTAAGTAGTGGATGTAATCGTGAGGTCATTAATAGTATAAGCCCCAAAATACCAATGATGGTTCTCTGGGTTCGGCAATAAGGGCAGGGGTAAGTCAGACCAGTCAGGTCAATGGCCCATGTGATTAGGAATATGGCGATGGAAACAATGCCAAAAAACCGAATAAGACGACTGTATGATGGTTGGTAATTACGCTGGCTGTTCATGTTTTCTCCTGTTGTAGTATGTTGGTTTTTATGTTTTAAGATTAAATGTTTGTAGTGCGGCCAGTTCACTTGGGGCAAAAGCGTTATACATTCACCATTACTTAAGTAACTGACCGCTTATTGATTCCATATAATGTTAAATTTTTTTGGTGTGGCTCTTATTGAGCTGATAGAGGCAGTCCAAATATTCGGTCGAACGTCCAATTATAAAAGAAAGTGAAAAACATAAAAAACAAAGTTAACCCAATATCAAGCATGAATGCGTCCCATAGTGATAGATCAAGCCACCATGAAAATAAAGGTAGAGTAATAGCTACAAAACCAACTTCAAATCCTACAGCGTGGATCACTCGTCGTATTACATCTCGCCCACGTTTAGCCAGCTTGGATTCCCACCATTCAAAAACTGTGTTATATGCAGTGTTCCAAATGATAGCCAGAACTACCGTCACAACACCTAGCATACTGGAATGTGAGGCATCTTTATCTGAGAATAAATAGAATGCGGTGCTAATAATAGCAAGAGTTATTGCTTCATAAAATAATACGTAGGTAACTTTGCGTTTAATTCCTTGCATTTCCGACCTCTTCGATAATAAACATTGAATTCCCCTGTGCTAGGGGTATAAAGCCACGTATTACGAATAGTAGGTGGACAGTGAGTACAGACTCCTGCACGCATACAGAAAAGGTCGCAATTCATATTGTTATCCATTCATATTACCCCAGCTGATTGAGCCGCCTCTGAAACTATCGGGCTCTGTCACACTTGGTTATGTTACCATTAGTAAGTTACCATTGGTAATTTTATTGTCAAGTGCATATCCAGTATGAGGATCCTTTTGCCTAGTTTTTAGTCTTGTCTACGGTGAGCTGTGTCTGCCGCTTTGGAAGGGCTTACGATGCCGCTTTATTAGTAGAGTTAGGGCAGGGCGATACCATCATGGTTGCGTCGCTGGCCGGGCTGACTCTGTTAAAACTGATTGCCTGGCAGGAGCGGGGAAACGAGAGCAGCAAAGACGTGGCTGACTTCTTAACCATTCTGCTTGAGTATCAGCATGTTCAGGAGGATCGTCTGTGGGAGCCTTATGTCCCGGCAGAGCGCCTGGAGTATGATACCGAGAGGCAAGGGGCTTTCCTGCTCGGGTATGACTTGAAGATGATCTTGTCTGAGCCAGCCACCAGCCTGGAGACCGTCAGCAGGATAACCGCATTGGCAGCTGGTATTGATGGACTGGTTGGGGCTCAGTTCAGGAGTCAGAACCTCTGCAGTTACGAGAGGGTAGAGCAGCTGCAGCATGACTTTTGGTCGGGACTGGAGTTGTAAGAACAGTCTCCACTCAGTAAAAAACCAATAAAATTCTGAACATGGTATTTTTCTTGGCATCAAAGATGTGTGGTTTGTTAAGTTATTGATATTTAATGGCTTAAGTTCGCTGTTAATAATCGAGTGGGAATGATCGGTTATTAAGCGAGTGCCTGAAGGTGTACGATAATGTGTCCAGTTATTTTACGCTCTTCCGGCGCGCGCGCTTGAGCTTTTCTTTAATTGATTGATTTTATTAGCGTATTGGTTTTAGGCACAGGATGTGCAGGCTAAAAAGTAGCGGTACTCAAATAAAGAAATTGGGGAAACCCAGGGAGCTCCTATGCGACACTTTCAATTTGCTTTAGTATTTTTTGTCTCGATGTGTTTGCCGGGTCTGGCAAGCGCTGCACTCATATCGGCTGGCTTTCAGGTAAATCTTAACGATTCAGACCCTGGGCTGGTCGTTGATTCTGCAGATATCGCGGCGAATCCGTTTTCCTTCACGTTAAACGAGGGCGGTAGCACAACGTTTAATTTGTTTAAAATTTGGACGGATGAGTCTGCGGTTAATAACGATGATGAGGTCGCAAAACCTATCTCCGTTGATTTTAACTTTACCTCTCCTGCGTTAGTGGCGGGCTCGGCGAACGGAAATACCGTCGGCAAAAAGTGGATCGGCGGACTGTTCCAGGGCGGGACTCTCTCATGGGGCGCACCTTTGCAATTGGTGTTTGGAGCGCTTGGAGATGGCCTGCTAGAGGTAAGTTTGTCTGATACTAAGTTCAATAAAGGGCTCTTTGGAATTAACGACGGTGAAAAGTACGGCGGGAAGGTTAAAGCTACCATCACGCTTGTCCGCGAGGCGAGTCAGGTACCAGAGCCCGGAACACTGGGTCTGTTAGCGGCCGGCCTTCTAGGGTTTGGGCTGCGCGCACGTCGCCGTGTGGCGAGCTAAGCGCGATCCCGCAACGTAAAGAGAGTGCCGTAACGGGGCCAGATGGGAATCTGGCCCCGTTCTTATTTGGCAGGAAAGCAGCCCTTCGATAGAACGAACAGGTCGTTAAAGTAGATTCCCGACTTTCGTTCCGGAACGCGCGCGATGAATACGAAATGCATTGCATTGATGTGGATCTGGGTGATGTAAAAAAAGCCCAGTCGCACGCTATGTCCAAGGAAGAGTTGTTGACGGGGGTGTTTGAGTCGATCCCCGATTTGTTTTTCTTGGTGACGGAAGACGGAACGATTCTTGAGTGTCACGCCGGCGATAGCCGGAAGTTATACGTTCAGTATGAAAATCTACTGGGCGAGAATATGGCGGATTTTTTGCCTGAAGAAGTGGCCGCCAAGTTTAGGAGTTACATCGAAAAAGCGATCCGGGAGGGTAGGCGACAAAGTCCTCGTTGAAGCAGCTAGAAATCGAAGAACAGTTATGTGGTGCGCTGGAGCGTGATGAATTCGAGGTTTACTATCAGCCGAAAATCAATTTAAAAGACCGGAAAGTGGTGGGTGCTGAAGCATTTTTGTCAGTGGCATAACGGCGAATAAAGAAGATCGTGATCTTGTAACAGCCACCATAGCGATGGCCCACAGCCTAAATCTGGACGTTGTAGCTCAAGGCGTTGAAACAGGTGAGCAGCTTAAACTATTAAATGGCCTGGGGTGTGATGTGGCGCAGGGGTATTATTTCAGCAGGCCTATTCCCAAGCTTGAGATGATGAAGTTCGATTTAAAGAAACGCCTTGAAGCTGAATGCTAAACAGAAGGTGCGGTGATTGAGGTAGCTAGGCCTTCGTTGTTGGTTGAAAAGCGGAATAGTGTTATTTTCCGCGTTGCTGAATGGCCGTTGCTGCGATTTGTTAAGCCCCTACCTACCATACGAACCTCGTTTATGTCCGATATACACGCCCTTGATGAATACTGGATGGCTCGCGCTTTGGCGTTGGCTGCTCAAGCTGGCCAGCTTGATGAAGTCCCGGTCGGCGCGATTGTCGTTCGCGATGGCCGAGAGTTGGGGGTAGGTTATAATGCGCCGATTACCGGATGCGATCCGACCGCCCACGCAGAGGTGCGTGCTTTGCGCGATGCTGCTGCCAGGGCAGGAAACTATCGGCTGAGCGGAGCTACGCTTTACGTTACGCTAGAGCCCTGTACCATGTGTGTAGGTGCTATTGTACACAGCCGTGTAAGCCGCATTGTTTACGGTGCACTAGAGCCCAAAGCCGGTGCCGTCGAATCGGCACGGCGCACCCTTGAGGAGCCCTTTCTCAACTGGCAAGTCGAGACGGTTGGTGGAGTTCTTGCCGATGAGTGCGGGCAAGTTATCAGCGACTTTTTCAGCCGCCGACGTAGTGAAATCCGTCGTCAGCGTAAACAACATTCAGGGAAGGAGTAATTCCACGTGAAAGTACTTGTGACCGGCGGTGCCGGCTATATCGGCAGCCATGTAGTTCGCCAGTTGGCTGAGGCCGGCCATGACATTGTTGTGTTTGATAACCTGTCAACCGGTTACCGCTGGGCCGTGACTGCTGGTGAGCTGGTGGTTGGCGATCTTTGCGATGAAGCGGCCATTGAAGAGCTGTTTGCCGCTCATGATTTTGAGGCGGTTTTGCATTTTGCCGCGAACATTGTGGTGCCCGAATCTGTCAGTAATCCGTTGAAATACTATAGCAACAACACTCGAAATACTCTGAATCTCCTGAAGGCAATTGAGCGTCACAAAACACCTTATATGGTGTTTTCGTCTACAGCGGCGGTCTATGGTATGCCCGAGCAAACCGTGCTCACCGAGGGTATGCCCCTAGCTCCGATCAATCCGTATGGCGCGTCGAAGATGATGAGTGAGCGGATGATTATGGATCTGGCCGCGGCATCCAGTCTCAATTACGTAGTGTTGCGCTACTTCAACGTCGCAGGCGCAAATCCGGACGGCCTTTTGGGGCAGGCAACACCAGAGGCTACGCATCTTATCAAAGTGGCTTGTGAATGTGTGACCGGCCAGCGCGAGGGCATGAGCGTGTTCGGTACCGACTACGAAACCCGTGATGGCACCTGTATTCGCGATTACATCCACGTTGAAGATCTGGCCAAGGCTCACGTGATGGCGTTGGAGTACATGGCGAAGGGTGGCGAGTCCCAGGTGCTTAACTGTGGCTATGGCAGCGGGTTTACGGTTAACGAAGTGATCGGTGTGGTTAAAGAAGAATCCGGAGTTGATTTCCCAGTTGAAACTACGGGCCGAAGGCCTGGCGACCCCGCAGCGCTTATGGCCGAAAATACCAAAATCAAGAACGTTTTAGGCTGGCAGCCCGATTACGACAACCTGAATACTATTGTGCGCACCGCTTTAGCCTGGGAAAAGATTTGGCTTCAGAAAAAAGCTGCGAAATAACCCTTTATTAGAGAGTTCTCGGGAAATACTTCATGAAGATTACGATTTTTGGAACGGGTTATGTCGGTCTTGTGACCGGTGCTTGTCTGGCAGATGTCGGGCACGACGTGTTATGCATGGACGTTGATGAAGGCAAGATCAACAAGCTCAAGAATGGCCAAATCCCGATTTATGAGCCGGGCCTTGAGTCAATCGTTAAGCATACCTTTGAAGCGGGACGCTTATCGTTCACCACCGATGTTGAAGAAGCCGTTAAGCACGGAACCTTGCAGTTCATCGCCGTCGGAACACCGCCGGACGAAGATGGTTCGGCTGACCTTCAGTACGTATTGGCCGTGGCAAAATCCATCGGCCAGTATATGGACGAGTATAAAGTGGTGGTCGATAAGTCTACGGTACCCGTCGGAACCGGTGACAAGGTGAAGGCTGCCGTGCGCGCGCAATTGGATAAGCGCGGTCTTGAGTTGGCGTTCGATGTTGTTTCCAACCCGGAATTCCTGAAGGAAGGGGCGGCGATCAACGACTTCATGAAGCCGGACCGTATTGTGATTGGCACCGATAGCGAGCAAGCGGCGGATTTGCTCCGGGAGGTGTATTACCCGTTCAACCGGAACCGCGACCGCATGATCTTCATGGATATTCGTTCTGCGGAACTGACCAAATACGCCGCGAACTCCATGCTGGCCACCAAAATCAGTTTTATGAACGAGATGTCGAATCTGGCGGAGCGTTTGGGGGCTGATATTGAGGCCGTTCGTCGCGGGATTGGTTCCGATCCACGTATCGGTTACCACTTCATCTACCCGGGATGTGGCTACGGTGGGTCGTGCTTCCCGAAAGATGTTCAGGCGTTGGCCCGAACCGCCCGTGATTGCGATTACGATGCCAAGCTTTTGAATGCGGTTGAGGCGGTCAACTACGCTCAAAAGCACGTATTGTTCGATAAGATCAGTCACTACTTCCAAGGTAACCTGGACGGCAAGGTTGTGGCGCTTTGGGGTTTGGCGTTCAAGCCGAACACCGACGATATGCGTGAGGCATCATCCAGAACGTTGATGGAAAGTTTGTGGAAAGCCGGCGCGAAGGTTCAGGCGTTTGATCCGGAAGCGATGAACGAAACCCAACGCATTTATGGCGACCATGACAGTCTGATCTTGTGCGGCACAAAAGAACAAGCGCTGAAAGGGGCCGATGTGCTGGTGATTTGCACTGAATGGAAGGAGTTTCGTTCCCCGGACTTTGATGCCATTGCGGGTACACTGAAACAGCCTGCGGTGTTTGATGGCCGCAATCTGTATGAACCGGAAATGCTGGAACGTTATGGCTTGACGTATTACGCCATCGGGCGCGGCCAGAACCAGTTTCATTCGGCGGGCTGATAGAGGGTAAGCCATGTTTGAGCTCCACGAACGACTTGCTGCCGACACCCATAGCTTGGGCCAGTCGGCGCTGTGCGATGTGCGATTAATGAACGACCGCACTTGGCCGTGGATTATTCTGGTGCCGGCGGTGTCCGGCATTCGGGAAATCTATCAGTTAACGGCCGATCAGCAGATGCAGTTGCTGAAAGAATCGTCGGCATTGAGCAAGGGCATGATGGAGCTCTTTGAAGGCGACAAGATGAACGTGGCGGCACTGGGTAATATGGTGCCGCAATTGCACCTGCATCATATCGTCCGGTTTCAGGATGATCCGGCTTGGCCGGGACCGGTCTGGGGCACCCAAGCCCCTGTGCCTTATACGGCTGAAGAGTTGGAGCGGGTCACTGAAAAGCTTCAGCCTGTGCTTGAGTCGTTGGCGTTGCCCTGTATCTGATTATTCCCGGCCCTGTTGCCACTGGGCGAGGGTCTGGGAACCTACCAAAATCATCCGCAGTTCGATTTTCAGCTTTGCTTTGAGCTCGTCTCGTTCTTTGGGGGTCGCATCCAAGGCTTCTGCGCCTTGGTTGAACACGAGTGTGACCATCGCCTCGGCGACCATTCGGGCGTCTGAAATTGGCTTATTTTGCTCTTCTGCGAAGCGACGCAAGTCGGCCGCCAATTCGGTAACAAAATGTTCGATCTCTGCTTTGACTGCAGTGCGGAATGGCTTGGATACGCCGGTTCGCTCCCGCAACATCAACCGGAACAGGTTGGCGTTGTTGCCAAGGTACTCCATAAAGGTGTCCACCGATGTGGAGATGGCGCTTCCATCCCGCACGATGCGCTTCCGCGCTTGACGCATCAGTTGCCGAAGCGCAACGCCGCCTTCATCAACGAGCGCCAGCCCCAATTCGTCCAGTTCAGAGAAGTGCCGGTAAAACGAGGTGGGGGCTATGCCGGCTTCGCGGGCCACTTCGCGTAAACTCAAACTGCCAAAGCCCCGATCTGCACTCAGTTGTGCGAGGGCGGCATCCATCAATGCCCGTCGGGTTTTTAGTTTTTGCTCTGCTCTGGTGGCCAAAACGGCTGCTCCAATTGCGGCTAAAGACGGTCATTCTAGCCGCCTGTCTTCATAGAGTCATCAGAGTGTCTTAAATGCGTTCTTGTACGCCTGATTTTCGGCGTCATTGTGTTTATAATGGGCGGCTTTTCCAGTAAGGTCGCAAAAATTCCAGCGACCAAGATTTTGCTGCAAGCAAGCAGGTGGAGATGGCTTTCCGAAACACGCTGTGAATACGTCCGTGTACGCTCGGCTCCGCCATCCATGGCTCCGCACGGTTTCGGAAAGCCATCTCCACCTGCTTGCCCAGACTTAACGATTTAACGCACACATTCAGAAACTACGGGAACCGGTATGCGCAGTCATTATTGCGGTGGGATCAACGAATCTCACATTGATCAGGAAGTTACACTCTGTGGATGGGTACATCGCCGCCGTGACCACGGTGGGGTTATATTCCTGGATCTGCGGGACCGGGATGGTATTTCTCAGGTCGTTGTTGACCCGGATACCGAAGAAAGTTTTGCGCTGGCGGAAAAAGTTCGCAGCGAATACGTTGTTAAAGTAACCGGTCGTGTGCGTCGTCGCCCCGCCGGTACTGAAAACGACAACATGCCGACCGGCCAGGTAGAACTGCTGGGTAAAGAGCTGGTTATTCTGAATGCCGCCGCCACGCCGCCGTTCCCGCTGGATGAGCACGTCGACGTAGGTGAAGACGTTCGCTTGCGCTACCGCTTTATCGACTTGCGTCGCCCGGAAATGATTAACCGCCTGCGTTTCCGCTCGCGGGTAACCAGCTACATCCGTAACTTCCTCGACAGCCGCGGCTTTATGGATGTGGAAACGCCCATCCTGACCCGTGCGACTCCGGAAGGAGCCCGTGACTATCTGGTACCGAGCCGTACTCACGATGGCTCCTTCTTCGCATTGCCTCAGTCTCCGCAGCTGTTCAAGCAGATGCTGATGGTCTCGGGTGTTGACCGTTACTACCAGATCGCCAAGTGCTTCCGCGACGAAGACCTTCGGGCAGATCGTCAGCCAGAATTTACTCAGGTAGACATCGAGGCCTCTTTTGTTGATGAAGAAAGCCTGATGAACCTGAACGAAGACATGATCCGCACTCTGTTTAAGGACGTGCTGGATGTTGAGCTTCCTGAATTCCCGCGTATGCCATACTCCGAAGCAATGCAGCGTTACGGCAGCGACAAGCCAGATCTGCGTATCCCGCTGGAGCTTCAGGACGTAAACGATCTGGTTGAAAGCGTGGACTTCAAAGTCTTCGCCGGCCCTGCGAAAGATCCGAAAGGCCGTGTTGCTGCGCTGCGCGTACCGAAAGGTGGTGAGCTGAGCCGTAAGCAGATTGACGAATACACCAAGTTTGTCGGCATCTACGGTGCTAAAGGTCTGGCTTACATCAAGGTCAATGAACTGGCCAAAGGCGTTGAAGGGCTGCAGTCCCCGATTGTTAAGTTCCTGGGTGACGACGTTGCCATGGCGATCATGGAGCGTGTGGGTGCGGAAGACGGCGATATCGTGTTCTTCGGCGCAGACAAAACCACCGTTGTAAACGAAGCCTTGGGCGCGCTGCGCATCAAAGTGGGCCACGACCTGAACATGCTGACCTGCGAGTGGGCCCCGATGTGGGTGGTAGATTTCCCGATGTTCGAGGAAACCTCTGACGGCGGCCTGACCGCCATTCACCATCCGTTCACTGCGCCTTCCTGCACACCGGAAGAGCTGGCGGCAGACCCGGCGAATGCTCTGTCCCGTGCCTACGACATGGTGTTGAACGGCACCGAATTGGGTGGAGGCTCCATCCGTATCCACGATGGCGCGATGCAGGACACGGTCTTCCGTATTCTGGGCATCGGTGAAGAAGAAGCGCGAGCGAAGTTCGGCTTCTTGCTGGATGCGTTGAAGTTCGGTTGCCCGCCACACGGAGGTCTGGCCTTTGGTCTGGATCGTCTGGTAATGCTGATGACTGGCTCGGCGTCTATCCGTGACGTAATCGCGTTCCCGAAAACCCAGAGCGCCACCTGCTTGATGACGCAGGCTCCGGGTGAAGTAGACGAGAAGCAGTTGAAAGAGCTGCACATCCGCTTGCGACGTTCCGCCAAACCCGCTGACGGCGGAAAAACGGAAGAGAAAGCGTAAGTGTGAACGACAAGAGGCGGCTTAGGCCGCCTCTTTGTTTTGGTGATCCTCTCACGGATTTGAAGGTAGGCGGATGCCAATCATTCTGGGTGTAGACCCCGGTTCCAGAATTACCGGTTACGGAATCATCCGCGTGGATGGTCGCCAGACCGAATATATTGATAGTGGCTGCATTCGGGTGGGGCAAAAGCCCATGGCCGAACGGTTGCAAGCCATCTTTCAGAGTCTTGCGCTGTTGATTGGTGAGTACCGTCCGGAAGAGTTTGCCATTGAACAAGTGTTTATGGCTCGCAATCCGGATTCTGCGCTTAAGTTAGGGCAGGCCAGAGGTGCGGCTATTGTTAGTGCCGCTAATAGCGGGTTGGCCGTACATGAGTACTCTGCTCGGCAAGTGAAGCAGGCCGTCGTAGGCACCGGAGGTGCCGATAAGTCGCAGGTACAGCATATGGTTCAGGCACTGCTGGGGTTGTCCCGAAAGCCACAGGAAGACGCAGCCGATGCGTTGGCCATTGCTCTGTGCCATGCCCATATGAGTCAAAGTACGCTGAAGCTTGCAGGCGTTGGCGGTAAAGTTCGGGGCGGTCGTGCCCGCCGGCAATAAACAAACGTTGATGAATGCCAGAGGAGACGGGCTTTGATAGGTCGTATTCGCGGTTTGCTGGTTGAAAAGGCCCCGGGCCAGGCGCTGGTGGAATGCGCTGGGCTGGGGTACGAAGTCGATATTCCTTACACCACGTTCTTTCACCTGCCGGAAACTGGCCAAGAGGTGACGCTTCATACCCATTTCGCTGTTCGTGAAGATGCACAAAGCCTTTTTGGCTTCGCTTCTTTGCTTGATCGTAATCTGTTTCGGCTACTGATTAAGGTGAACGGCGTAGGTCCGAAAATGGCCATTGGTATTTTGTCCGGGCTGGATGCACAACAGTTTATTCAGTGTGTGGAAGCACGAGACGTGAACGCGTTGGTGAAGTTGCCCGGTGTCGGCAAAAAAACCGCTGAGCGTTTGTTGATCGATATGGCCGATCGCATCAAGCAACTGGAAGGCCAGTTCGTGCCCTCAATGCCGGAGCAGTTGGCAGTCGGGGCTGCCAGCGTTGCACCTGTAGCGGGGTCTGACCCCAGAGAGGAAGCGGAAGCCGCCTTGATAGCGCTGGGCTACAAACCTCAGGAGGCGGCCAAAGCCATCAGCAAAGTGGCAGAGCCAGGCATGAGCAGCGAGCAGTTAATCAGACTGGCACTGCGAAACATGATTCCAGCCGGGTAAGCCCGGCTTTTTTGTGTCGTAAGATGACGCTAATGTGTATAGAGCTTAACGTGACTCAGCCCGCGCCCTTTGTACAATTAGGGCACTCAAAGCCAAGGGCGACCAGCAGGCACGTTGTTTATTCCCAGTAAGTGGATAATGCCATGATCGAATCGGACCGACTGATAACGGCCAAAGCCGGAGAATATGAAGAGGTGCATGATCGCGCCATCCGCCCCACGCTGTTGTCTGAATACGTTGGTCAGCCGACGGTGCGCGAACAAATGGAGATCTTTATCTCTGCTGCACGGGCCCGTCAGGAAGCTTTGGACCATACCTTGATTTTCGGCCCGCCAGGGCTTGGTAAAACAACATTGGCGAATATCATTGCCAATGAGATGGGTGTTGCCATCAAAACCACTTCGGGGCCCGTGCTTGAAAAAGCCGGCGACCTGGCGGCGATGCTGACCAACCTCGAAGAAGGCGATGTTCTTTTTATCGATGAGATCCATCGTTTGAGCGCGGCAGTCGAAGAGGTGTTGTATCCGGCAATGGAAGACTATCAGCTGGATATCATGATTGGCGAAGGCCCGGCCGCACGTTCGATCAAGCTGGATTTGCCACCGTTCACGCTGGTTGGAGCCACCACGCGTGCAGGCTTGCTGACATCGCCGTTGCGGGATCGTTTCGGCATTGTTCAGCGCCTTGAGTTCTATAATAACGCCGACTTGACTCATATTATTGCCCGATCAGCCCGATTGTCTTCGGTAACCCTTGATGATGGCGGTGCTTTTGAAATTGCCCGCCGCTCTCGGGGCACGCCGCGTATTGCCAACCGGTTGTTGCGCCGGGTGCGCGATTTCGCCGAAGTTCGGTCAGACGGTCGGATTACCGCCGAGATCGCGGACCAGGCACTTAATATGTTGAAGGTGGATAGCCAGGGCTTCGATCACATGGATCGCCGGTTGCTGTTAGCGATGATCGAGAAGTTTGATGGTGGCCCGGTGGGTGTTGAAAGTCTGGCGGCCGCGATCAGTGAAGAGCGCGGCACCATCGAAGACGTGCTCGAGCCGTTTTTGATTCAACAAGGGTACATGGTGCGGACACAAAGAGGGCGTATGGTAACCTCGAGCGCTTACCAACATTTTGGCGTGGTGCAGCCCGAGTCCGGGAAAGAGGGTAGCGGCTTTGACTGAGGTGGCCGGAACATCTGTCTTCGAATTACCGATTCGGGTCTACATAGAAGACACCGACGCGGGCGGAATTGTGTTTCACGCCAAGTACCTTCACTACATGGAGCGTGCCCGCACGGAATGGGTTCGCAGCCAGGGGGTGGAGTTGCGGGCTGGGCTCGAGCAGAACGTGAGTTATGTGGTGCAGAAAATGACGCTGCATTATGCGGCCCCGGCCAAGCTGGATGATCAGTTGCTGGTAACCGCCGAGCCGATTGCGTCTTCCCGGGTGTCGATGACCTTTCGTCAGCAAGTCCTTAAGGCCGATAGCCGGGCTGTGCTGTGTGATGCCGAGGTGAGAGTGGCGTGTGTGGCTCTGGATACCGGTAAACCTCGGCGTTTGCCAGATAATATGAGTGTAATTCTAAAGAACGTGCTTTAATCATCTGAAAACATAGAAACTTCTTGGGAGTGTACAGTGGGATCCGAACTATCAGTCTGGCATCTGATTGCGAACGCAGGGCTTCTGGTGCAGCTCGTTATGCTGTTACTGGTGCTGGCCTCTGTGGTGTCTTGGGCGCTGATCTTTCAGAGAGTGAAGGTCTACCGTCAAGCGAAACAGGCTCAGCTCGCGTTCGAAGAACGGTTTTGGTCTGGCATGGACCTCGGCCAGCTGTACAAAGATGTGAACGCCAACCCAACACCAAACTCGGGTATGGAGGCACTTTTCCGTGCGGGCTTTAAGGAGTTCTCCAGGCTGCGCCAGCAAAGCCGTGATGCTGACGCGGTCATGGAGGGAACCCAGCGGGCGATGCGTGTTGCCTTCTCCCGTGAGCATGAACGCCTGGATATGCATCTGCCGTTTCTGGCCACGGTTGGTTCGACCAGTCCTTACGTGGGTTTGTTTGGCACCGTTTGGGGCATCATGAACTCCTTCCGTGGTCTGGCACAGGTGCAACAGGCGACGCTTGCAACTGTCGCTCCGGGCATCTCGGAGGCATTGATTGCAACGGCGATGGGTTTGTTCGCAGCGATTCCTGCGGTTATCGCCTACAACCGCTTCTCGACGATGTCGGATGCACTCTTGAAGAACTATGAAACCTTTGCGGATGAATTCTCCAGCATCCTTCATCGCCGGGTGCATAACTCTGAACAGGCCGGCTCGTGATGGGTTTAGACGGTAAAGGGAGGGTAGCCCGATGAAAGGTATGGGAATGATGTCCCGGGAACCGCGCAAATCCATGTCGGAAATCAACGTGGTGCCCTACATTGACGTCATGTTGGTGCTGCTGGTTATTTTCATGGTGACGGCACCTATGCTCACTCAAGGCGTGAAGGTGGATTTGCCGGAAACTACCTCGGACCCGATCACGCAAGATAAAGACGTTGAAACCATCACGGTGTCGGTGGACAGCAACGGCGCCTATTTCCTGGACGTCGGTGACGACAGCAGTGAGCCTATGTCGTTGGAGAGCGTGCGGGCACAGGTCTCGAAAATCCTGTCACAGCGTTCAAATGCGGAAGTGATGGTTCGCGGCGATGAGTTTGTCGATTACGGCGTGGTTGTGCGTTTGATGGCTGAGCTTCAGGCTGCCGGTGCTTCTGGTATTGGCCTGATTACCGATGCACCTCAGGAACAGCCTTAATCAAGTGGCGGGATTGTTGTGAAGGGTCACGAACGGGACACGGTAAATAAAGACAACGTTTCATTGAAGTCGCCTGTAGCGCTTTCGCTTGGGTTGCATTTGATGATTGTTGTGGTTGCGCTTGCGGGATGGTCGTGGACCAATCCCGTGCAAGAACCGGAACCGCGGAGTATTTCTGCCAGGCTGATTAGCCCGGAACCAAAGCCGAGCCCTGTCGTTGATGAGGAAGATCAACGGGCCGAGGCCGAGAAGCGTGAGCAGGCGGCTGAGCAACAGCGTAAAAAAGACGAGGCAGAACGCAAAAAAGCGCAGCAGGAAGCCGAACGCAAAGCAGCTGAAAAAGCGGCTCAGGAAAAAGCTCGAAAGTTAGAGCAAGAGCGCAAACAGCAAGAAGCCAAAGCGCGGGAAAAGGCTGAGCAGCAGGCGCGCGCTAAGGAGGCGGCTCGTAAAAAGGCGGAAGCCGAAGCGAAAGAGCGTGAGCGCCAGAAGGCCGAACAGGAACGGAAGCGACAGGAAGAGGCCAAGCGCAAAGCCGAGGAAGAGAAAAAACGCCAGGAAGAGCGGCGTCGCGCAGAAGAAGCGGAGCGTAAACGGAAAGAGGAGCAGGCTCGTAAAGAAGCCGAGCGCAAGCGAAAAGAAGCTGAGCGGCGGCTAAGAGAACAGCAACTTAACGCATTGGCAGAAGAGGCCGAGCAAGCTCGCGAGAGCGAAGCGCGCAGGCAACGAGAGGCTGCCGCTGCTAGAGCCCGTGAAGCTCAGATGTTAACCGACAGCGAAAAGTATCAAGCGCTGATTCGCGATCGTCTGGCCCAGGCGTGGTATCCGCCAGCTTCAGCGACCGAAAACATGGTAGCGCGACTGCAAATTACGTTACTGCCGACCGGCGAGTTGCAAAGTGTCAGTTTGGTCAGCAGCAGTGGTAATACCGCGTTCGATAACTCGGCACTGAGCGCTGTGCGGTCTTTGAATCGATACCCGGTGCCGGGCGACAGGGATACGTTTGAACGATATTTCCGGCAATTTACGATTGAATTCAACCCCAAACGGTTGCGGTGAGGCAAAACATGCATAAGAGCAATAATTCGAGACATGGACTGGCAAAACGACATCTAACCGCGATTGGCTGGTTGCTGGTTATGTGCTTTGTTGCATCGAGTGCCCGTGCAGAGTTGCTGATTAGAATTACTGAGGGCGCAAACTCTGCCATTCCGGTCGCGGTCGTTCCGTTCGCGGAGAGCGGAGCCATGCCAGCCGGCGATAAGGTCAGCAGCATTGTGCAGGCCGACTTAACAATGAGTGGCGAGTTTAAGCCGTTAGATCCTTCTAAAATGCTGAGCCTGCCTTCCGAGCGTTCGGAAGTCTATTTCCGTGACTGGCGCATGCTGGGGCAGCGCTATGTTTTGGTTGGTCAGCTTACAAATAAGGGCGGAAAAATTGAGGCCCGTTACGAGTTGTTTGATGTGAATCGAGAGCAACGCATTTTAGGCGAAACCGCTGCAGCGCCTGCTGGAAATGTCCGGTCTCTCGCGCATCACATCAGCGATCGCGTCTACGAGGCGATTACCGGCGAGCCCGGCGCTTTCTCCACTAAGTTGGCCTATGTCACGCTCTCGGGCACCGGTAAGAATAGCGTCTATCGTTTGCACGTCAGTGACATTGACGGGCAACGTTCGAAGGTGCGCCTGGAAAGCGACGAGCCTATTCTGTCGCCTTCGTGGTCGCCGGACGGCAAGAAGCTGGCCTATGTGTCTTTCGAAACCGGCAAGCCCGCTATCTATATTCACGAACTGGCTACCGGCAAGCGCACCAAGGCCGCTGATTTTCCCGGGCTGAATTCTGCGCCGGCGTGGTCGCCGGATGGGCGGTCGCTGTTAATGACGCTTTCCAAGGACGGTAACGCCGAGGTGTACGAGAAGAATTTGGCCAGTGGCCGGATTACGAAACTTACCAACCATTGGGCCATTGATACGGAAGCGGCGTGGGATCACGCAGGGAAGGGCGTGTTCTTTACCTCTGACCGATCCGGTGGCCCACAGATTTATTACATGGAACGGCCCGGAGCGGAAGCGCGGCGGCTTACCTTTGGTAGTCGTTATAACGCACGCCCGCGCCCGGACTCCAAGGGTGAGTACGTGTACTACGTGCACCAACGGGATCGTTCTTTCCATATAGCGCGGCGGAACCTGAAAACCGAAGAGGAGTTCATTGTTACCCGCACCGGAACGGACGAGTCTCCCAGCGTGTCGCCGAACGGCCGCATGCTGATCTATGCCACTGAGCAAGGCGGGAAAGGCGTGCTTACTGTGGTTTCCGCTGATGGCGGTGCAGCCTATAGCTTGCCTGCGTCTGAGGGCGAAGTGAGAGAGCCTGCGTGGGGACCGATTACTCGCTAACCCCTGAAAGCTAAGAAAGTAAATGTCACCTAAAGAAGGAAAGTACTTATGAAGCTGTCTGCACAAAACAAAGCATTTGCCATGTTGTTGTCTTTTGGTCTGGTTGCGGGCTGTAGCTCGACCGGTGACACCATGGAAGATGGTGGATACGACTCCGGCTCAGATGTCGCTGCGATTGATCAGGAAGGCGGCTCTACCGTTTACGGCGGAGAAGACGGTGAAGGCGTTTCCTCTTCGGTTCTGAGTGACGAAGAGCGCGCCGAGGCCCGTGCGAAAGCAGAGCAGGAAGCCTTGCGTAACATCACCACCTTCTACTTCGACTTCGACACCTCCGAGATCAAGCAAGAGGCTCGCAACGCGCTGGTGACTCACGCCCGTTTCTTGTCCGGTAATCCGCGCCAGCAGGTTCGTCTGGAAGGTCACGCAGATGAGCGTGGTAGCAAGGAATACAACCTGGCACTGGGTGAGCGTCGTGCCAAAGCCGTCGAGCGCTTCCTGGTTGTGAATGGTGCTTCACGTGGCCAGATTGAAACCGTAAGCTATGGTGAAGAGAAGCCGGTGGTTCGTGGTTCAGGCGAAAGCGCTTACGCTCAGAACCGTCGTGTTGAGCTGATTTTCAAGTAATTAACGTTAAAACGGACTGACCCATGAGACAAACACTCATGGCGGCCGTGCTCATCCCGCTAGGCCTCGGCCTGGCGGGAGCTGTTTCTGCACAGTCGTCGACGCCTGCATTCCAAAATGTTGCTTCAGAAGCCCAGCGCAACGCTGGCAATAGCCAGGCAACTGCCGAATTGTTTTATATGATTCAGCAGCTACAGGGTGATGTGCGACGGCTTCAGGGTAAGGTAGAGGAGCAGCAATATGAAATCCGCAAGCTGCAGCAACAGGGAAGGGACCGCTACGTAGATCTCGACCAGCGTATACTCGATTTGTCGAAAACACTGGAAGAGAAGGCCTCGTCATCCCGTGGGGATGCAAGTAAGGCTACGACGTCATCGGCGAAGCCGGAAGTGCGCAAGTATAGGGCTCCGGATGCGGAGGAGCGGAAAACCTATAACCAGATTATTGATCTGATCCGCAATCAAAAGGCTTATGACGAAGCCATCACTCAGCTATACGAATTCGTTGATCAGTATCCGGAAGGCGACTTGACGGTGAATGCCTATTATTGGCTGGGCGAAGTGTATCTTGCTAAACCTCAGCTGGAGCAAGCCAAGCAAGCCTTTACCATAGTAGCGACCCGCTACGATGATCACCGAAAAGCTGCCGATGCGGTGTACAAATTAGGTGTGACGCTCGACAAGTTGGGTGAAAAAGACGAAGCTAAACGTCGGATGCAGATGGTGGTCGATCATTACCCCGATTCCAGTGCAGCCAATTTGGCCCGAAAGTTTCTGGATGAAGCGTGAAGTTGGTCGCATAACCACCAAGTTGATCGCTGTTTAGACAGTATCTGAAAAAAATTAAAAAACCCTGAAAAAGGGGTTGATCAGCAAAAAAATATCATTAATATACGCGTCTCCATTGGGTCGTTAGCTCAGTTGGTAGAGCAGTTGGCTTTTAACCAATTGGTCGATGGTTCGAATCCATCACGACCCACCAATTTCAGAACATCGGATATGTCCGTTGTTCGTCGGGTGAAAAACCGGCAATACCAGTTATGGGTCGTTAGCTCAGTTGGTAGAGCAGTTGGCTTTTAACCAATTGGTCGATGGTTCGAATCCATCACGACCCACCAACACAGCAAAGCCGGAATTGTGGTTTTGCTCGAAAAAAGAGCCTTCGGGCTCTTTTTTTTTGTCTGCAGTTTTTGGGGAGATGTCTCACTGTCCTCAATTCAAATGGGGAAGTGATATACTCGGCCTGTAACGTTCAACGCAGAGATCCATCAATGACACGAGCGCAAGACCGTATCCTTGTTCAGGAACACCTGGCTCATGCCGCTGAGCCTAAGCCTCTCAGCACTAGCGAGAAAGCCGAGCTTGAGGCCCGCATCAAACAGGTACTTTTAGACAAAGATGCTGTGCTGGTTGCTCATTACTACACCGACCCTGATATTCAGCGATTGGCTGAAGAGACAGGCGGCTGTGTGGCTGACTCTTTGGAAATGGCGCGTTTCGGTAACCAGCATTCAGCCACGACCGTGGTCGTGGCCGGTGTCCGGTTTATGGGCGAAACAGCGAAGATACTAAACCCTGAAAAACGCGTGCTTATGCCAACGCTGGAAGCGACCTGTTCGCTTGACGTAGGCTGCCCGGCGGACGAGTTTTCAGAATTCTGTGATCAGCACCCTGACCGAACCGTGGTGGTGTATGCCAACACCTCGGCGGCCGTAAAGGCGAGAGCAGACTGGGTAGTCACCTCAAGCTGTGCGCAGGCAATTGTCGAAGATCTGGATGCGCGGGGAGAAAAGATCCTCTGGGCACCCGACAAACATTTGGGCCATTACGTTCAGAAAACGACCGGCGCCGACGTGCTGTTGTGGGACGGTTCCTGCATTGTGCACGAAGAGTTCAAGTCCAGAGGGCTTGAAGACCTGAAAGCGCTGTACCCGAATGCTGCGATTCTGGTGCACCCCGAGTCGCCAGACGCAGTCGTAGAAATGGCCGATGTGGTGGGCTCGACGTCTCAGTTGATCCACGCCGTGCAGAGCATGCCGAATGAAGAGTTTATTGTCGCCACTGACAACGGCATCTTCTACAAAATGCAGCAGTTGGCACCCAATAAAACACTGATCGAGGCACCTACCGCTGGCAACGGCGCCACATGCCGGAGTTGTGCGCAGTGCCCCTGGATGGCGATGAACGGTTTGGAAAACCTGCTTCATGTGCTGGAAACCGGTGATCAGGAAGTACACGTTGATTCTGCCCTCCGTGAAGACGCTTTGCGCCCACTCAAGCGCATGCTGGATTTCACCGCAGGTATGAACCTCAAGGCGGCCGGCAACGCCTCCTGATGGGTTAGCAGGTCCTTGTCAGGACCTGTTAGCTTGCTGAATGCGGCTGGCGATATCGCTCAGCCGCTCGCTAACCACTTGCCGTTCTGCTGAGCCTGCGGGCAGCTTTTCCTGAGCTTGTCTGAGCTGGCGCTGAGCGGAACGGTAATCCCCCCGCAGTGCATCGTATTCGGCTCTCGCTCGATGGACGCCGACAATGTTTCTCGCCATGCCTTCCGCTTCCGCAAGTCGGAGCCAAATCTGATCGCCGGAGGGGCGCTGGCGGGTTAGATCTTTTAAATAACGAGCGGCTGCAGAGCCGTTGCCATCCGCAATCTCGAGCCCGGCTAGCGCCCAGGTGATCGGATAATTTCCAGGGTTGCGTGAGAGCGCCGTTTTCAGGATTTGTCGGGCATCTTCATAACGCTTCTGCTCGGTATAGATCTCGGCAAGCGTTACCTGGAAGGTAATGCGCCCCGGGTTTTTCGAAAGAAGTTCCTGCAGAATGCTTTCCGCTTTGGCCAGCTGCTTGTTTTCTTTATAGGCCACGGCAAGCCCGTAGCGTATTGCATCATTCTTTTTAGTGTCGTCTCGATTCAGGTACGACTCGAATATTTCGACCGCCGATGCCGGTGTTTTGGCGTAATGAACCTGCAAGCGGCTGCGCATCAGGTGGTACTCCTGACTATCGTGCACCGTTTTGCTGGGATACTGCTCAGCCCGGTTTTGCGTGTCAGAAACGCGGCTCTGAGTCAGAGGGTGTGTGGATAGATATTCGGGCATCTTGTTCCCTTGCAGGCGGTTCTGACGCATCATGATTTCGAACATCTCGGGCATGCCTCGTGGGTCAAGGCCGGCATTGGCGAGAATGTCCAGGCCTACCCGGTCGGCTTCCTGTTCATGAGCCCGGCTGTAGGACAGCATGTTTTGAATAGCCATAGCCTGTGTTCCTGCTATGGCGGCAATGCCAATGTCGGATTGAGTCACGGCAGAGAGCACGATGCCCGCGATCATACCGGCCAATGTTAACGGGGCGCTGGTTTCCTGCTGTTCCATGCGGCGTGCGAAGTGGCGCTGACTCAGGTGGGCCAATTCGTGGGCGAGTACCGACGCAAACTGTTGTTCTGTGGTGGCGCTGAGAAAAAGCCCGCCATTAACCCCGACTACGCCACCCGGCACGGCGAATGCGTTCAAAGCGGGACTGTCGATGAGCACCAGTTTCAGGTTTCGGTTATCTAGCGGGGCGGACGGTACGAGTCGGTAAATCACGCTGTACAAGTAGTCGTATACCAATGGATCTTGCACCTGCGGTGCCGATCGCCGGATAGATGTCATCACCTGCTCCCCGATGCTGGCTTCCTGTTGGCCAGCAATCAGGCCGCCACTGCCGCCGAACGAGGGCAGGGGGGTTGGTTCAGCCTTTACCATGGATGTTGCGACAAACGCTGTAAACAGAGCGGCCGCAATGAAACAGGTCAAAGAGCGGCGATTGTTACGAAGGAGCGTCATGGACTTTGATGTTGCCTCAACATAAGTGTGTGATGTGCGTTACGAATGGCTCTAGGGTGCCTTGCCCGATGATCCCGGGCAGCATTACCAACTGTTTTGATGCATTAGAGTAACACTGTCGGCATAATGCCTGCCCATTGTTGAATGAATATTAATGGTGTTTCCCAAGATGGCTGACAGAACTCTGGATGCAAGTGGGTTGCGTTGCCCTATGCCCCTACTGAAAACCAAGTTAGAGCTCAATGCAATGGCTGCTGGCGAGCGTTTGGAGGTGATTGCGACTGATGCCGGGTCAGCACGGGATATTCCTGCCTACATAAAATTATCCGCACACGAGCTCCTTAGCTATAAGGAAGATAACGGTGAATACCGGTTCGTGATAGAGTGCGGCGGATAATCGTCGGAGCGTTTCATGATCAGAGTCTTGCGAGATCTCGCGAATAAATATTTTTCAGACGAAGAAGCAGTGGTGCTGTTTCTTATCTTGCTTGCGGGCACCGTTTTTATTGTTTGGTTCGGCGCCATGCTGGCACCTGCTATTGCTTCTTTGATCGTTGCTTTTATTTTGCAAGGGTTGGTGCTCAAGCTGCAGCGGTGGGGCGTACCGGATTTCATTGCCGTCATCAGTGTATTTTTGATGTTTCTGGGTGTGCTGGTCGGCTTCCTGTTCGGATTGCTGCCGCTGGTTTGGTCGCAGGTGTCGAATCTGGCGAAGGAAGCGCCAAGGATTATCCGTGAGCTCCAGTCCTATTTGGAGGTGTTTCCTCATGAGTACCCGCACCTGATCTCAGCGGACGCGGTCAATGCGGTGTATCAGCAGGTGTCTAGCGAAGTTGCCCATATTACCCAGTGGTTGGTGTCGTTTTCGTTGTCCAGCATACCGGATCTGGTGGCGCTGCTGATCTATATGGTGTTGGTGCCAATTCTGGTGTTTTTCTTTCTGAAAGACCGGGAGTTGCTGATTAACTCGTTTGCGCGCCTGCTACCAAAGCAGCGCCCGATGATGATCGGTATCTGGCACGAAGTGAACCTGCAGTGTGCCAATTACGTCCGAGGTAAAGCGGTTGAGATCCTGATTGTGGGGTCGGTGACATACATTGCATTCAAAGTGTTAGGTATGCCCTATGCGGCCTTGTTGTCTTTGCTGGTGGGATTGAGTGTCGTTATTCCTTACATCGGTGCTGCTGTGGTCACCATTCCGGTCGCGGTGATCGGGCTGTTTGCGTTTGGGTGGGGTAGCCACTTCATATGGGTGATGGTTGTGTACGGCATTATTCAGGCACTGGATGGCAACGTGCTGGTGCCGGTTTTGTTCTCGGAGGTTAATAATCTGCACCCGGTCGCCATTATTGTGGCCGTGTTGTTCTTTGGGGGTGTCTGGGGCTTGTGGGGTGTTTTCTTTGCTATCCCTTTGGCGACAATGCTTAAAGCTGTGTTTGCAGCCTGGCCGGTGAAGAGCGATGTTTCCTCACCGGCGGCGAAGGTTTAAAGGCTAGAGAGCTTTGACCGCGTCTAGCACCTCGTCGGCGTGGCCTTTCACTTTAACGCCACGCCACTCTTGACGGAGCACGCCTTTCTTGTCGATCAGGAAAGTACTTCTCTCAATACCCAGATGCTCTTTTCCGTAAAGCTTTTTGAGTTTGATAACGTCAAAAAGCTTGCACAGGTCTTCGTCTTTGTCTGAAATCAGGTGAAACGGAAATTCGTGCTTGGCCCGGAAGTTCTCGTGCACTCGCAAGCTGTCTCGGGATACACCGAATATTTCGGTGTTCAGAGCAGTGAATTGCTCCATGCGATCACGAAAATCCTGGCCTTCTGTGGTGCATCCGGGGGTGTTGTCTTTCGGATAAAAGTAGATAATGACGTTTTTACCCTTAAGGTCCGCCAGGGTAATTGATTGATCACCGGTGGCCTGGGCCTGAAAATCGGGTACAGGCTGATTCAATGCTACGGATGACATGACATCTCCTTTAATTCCCTTGTGTCAGTTCGAGCCCAACATTACCATATCGGTTTTATTCGGACGGAGTTTTTATGATTACGGGTAGCCTCGTCGCACTAGTTACGCCCATGCATCCCAATGGTGACATCCACTGGGAAGATTTGGACAAACTAGTGGACTTTCATATCGAAAATGGCACTCATGGCATTGTGGCTGTGGGCACCACTGGTGAGTCCGCCACTTTGGACCCGAAAGAACATTGTCGGGTTATCGGCCATATCATAAAACGAGTGGATGGCCGGATTCCTGTGATCGCCGGTACCGGCGGCAACAGCACCCGGGAAGCGATTGATCTGACGACTGAAGCGCACAATCTGGGTGCCGATGCGTGCTTGCTGGTCGTGCCGTACTACAACAAGCCCACCCAGGAAGGCTTGTACCAGCACTTCAAGGCCATTGCCGAAGCGGTACCGGGCATGAGCCAGATCCTATACAACGTGCCGGGGCGGACTGCTTGCGACATGCTGAACGAAACGGTGCTGCGTCTTGCAGACATTCCCAACATTGTGGGCATCAAAGACGCGACCGGTAATATCCCCCGCGGGACCGAGCTGATTGAAGGTTTGGCAGGGCGCTTGGCGGTGTACTCCGGTGACGATGCTACCGCTGCAGAGTTGATGCTTGCCGGCGCCAAAGGCAACGTTTCTGTAACGGCCAACGTGGCGCCCAAAGGCATGGCTCAGTTGTGTGAGGCCGCCATCGCCGGCAACGAAGAGGAAACGCGCCGTCTGAATGAACAGCTTATGCCGCTGAATCACAAGCTGTTTCTGGAAGCGAATCCGATTCCGGTTAAATGGGCTCTACAGCATATGGGCATGATCGGTGAAGGGATTCGTTTGCCGCTGACTCCGCTCAGCGATAAGTTCCACGGTGAAGTGGAAGACGCACTCAAGGCTTCAGGTGTTCTCTGAGGCCAACCCCTTTTCTCTTCAACCGGAGTAACCCGATGCAGGTTCCTGGAAGAACCCGTAACAAACTTGTATCCCTAGCCCGGCCTGTTGCCGGGTTTGTGTTTGCTGGCACACTGGCAGGCTGTGGCTTTCTGCACGACCGTTCCGAAGATTATGTGAATGCACCTGAAGGTACGCCCATTGAGGTGCCTGCCGGCTATGACAATTCCCGTTTGGGCGAAGCTATGCCAATTCGCAGCATTCGTACGGATGATTCCCGCCGAATGTACCCGTCTTCCATTCCCCGTCCTCCTGATATGACGTCTGATATTCTCGACGAGAACTACGTTATTGAAGAGTTGGACGGCCGATTGTGGTTGCTGGTGAATGATGTGCCGGGGCGATTGTGGCCAGCTGCGAGTGCGTGGATGAATCAGTCAGGGTTGGGTGTTGCGCACGACAGCCCCCAGTTGGGTGTTTTGCAAAGCGAATTGGCCAATTTCAGCATAGCGGCGAGAACGCTGCTTGAGTTGGATAATGCGCCCGGTGCCTCTGAGCCCAAGGTGCTTGTGCAACTGAGACTGGCTCCCGGTATTCGCCGGAAAACCACGGAAATTCGTGCTCGGGTATTAGAGTTCGATGAAAAGCCTGAGGGTCTGGTCGCCTGGAACACGGATTCAACGGACAACGAGCCTTCGCAAGCGCTTCAGAAAAAGCTCTTGGGTGAACTGGCAGAGTTTCTGAAACAGCGAGAAGACAGTAAATCGTTCTCCCGAGCGGCTTCCGGGATGGTGGCGAAACCACTGGTTCGTTTGGTTTCGGAAGACGAAAAGGCGAAAGCTGTTGAAGTGGAGCTCGATTACGGCCGTACCTGGGCCGAGGTGAACCGTTCCCTTGAAGAAATTGGCGCGAACATTGTCGATATTGATCGCAGTGCCGGCTGGGTTCAGGTGGATTTCCGTACTGAAGACGAACGTTCTCCTGGCTGGTTCTCATGGTTCAGCGACGACGACAAGCTCACTCATACTCACACGGTAACAATCCGCCAGGCAGGCTCTGCCATGGTGGTTACGGCAGAGCGCGTTGACACCTATAATGGTGAACAAACCCGTGCCGACCTGCTTACCAAATTGTTTGAACATCTGTATTGATTAACGGGGTGGCCGGGCAGGCCGCTGACCGTTTGGAGACCTTAATGGAAAAGCGCGAAGAGCTATACGCGGGCAAGGCAAAATCTGTTTACCGCACCGATGACCCCAATCGTTTCGTTCTGGTATTCCGGGACGACACCTCCGCCTTCGACGGCGAGAAGAAAGAACAGCTGAACCGCAAGGGCATGGTGAACAACAAGTTCAATGCCTTCATCATGGAGAAGCTTGAGGCGGCCGGTGTGCCGACTCACTTTGAAGGGTTGCTGTCTGATACTGAATCTTTGGTGAAAAAGCTCGATATGATTCCGGTGGAATGTGTTGTGCGCAACATTTCCGCGGGCAGCCTGTGCCGCAGAATTGGCGTGGAAGAGGGTGTTGAACTGAACCCGCCAACCTACGAGCTGTTCCTGAAGGACGACGCTCTGCACGACCCAATGGTGAACGAGTCATTGGCTGTGAGCTTCGGCTGGGCATCAGAAGCCGAGCTGGCGCAGATGAAAGAGCTGACCTACAAGGTAAACGATGTCCTTAAGGCGCTGTTTGATGAAGCTGGCATGCTGCTGGTGGACTACAAGCTGGAATTTGGCCGTAGTGAAGGCAAGATCGTCTTGGGTGACGAATTCAGCCCGGATGGCTGTCGTATCTGGGATAAGGAAACCCGTAAAAAGATGGATAAAGACCGGTTCCGTCAGGGGCTGGGTAGTGTGATCGAAACCTACGAAGAAGTAGGTCGTCGTCTCGGTATCAGTTTTGACTGATCACTATAATAAATAACCAAACGACAGGGTGTGTTATGCGTAAATTGATGATTGCTGTGGGTGGCTCTTTGGTACTTGCCGCTCCGTTGGCCAGCGCTGATGTAGTTGGTGCGGGAGCAAGTGTTAGCTACTGGAACTCGGATTTTTCCGGTGATGTGGTCAACAAAGGCGACGTTGTCGATATCGACAAAGACCTCAACATGAGCAGCGACGGCAACGCCAACTTTACCGCTAACTTTGAACACCCCATCCCGGTACTGCCAAACGTACGGTTGAATTACACCGGTATTTCGCAAAGTGGCCGCGGCAAAGTTGGTTTAGCTGGCTTTGACATTATAGGTGCTGATGCTGACGTTAAATCCGACCTCGACATCGACCAACTCGATGCGACCTTTTATTACGAAGTGTTGGATAACTGGGTGAACCTAGATCTCGGCCTAACTGCTAGGAAGTTGGATGCTGAGCTGATTTTGCGCGACCTAAGTGATAGTGCCAAAGTTAGTAAAACCTCCGTTGATGGCGTGCTCCCCATGGGCTACGCGTCCGTTCGCTTCGACCTACCGTTCACCGGCGTATCGGTTGGTGGCGAAGGCAACGTGATTTCCTACAGCGGTGATTCGTTGTACGACGTCAATGTGTACGGTCAGTTTGACGTTGCAGTACTGCGCCTGCGCGCCGGTTACCGCGAAATGGCGATTGACTACGAAGACGACGATGATCGACTGGATGTGAAGCTGTCCGGCCCGTTTGCAAGTATCGGCGTGGACTTCTAAGCAAGTTATAAAGGCGCCTTCGGGCGCCATTTTTTTGGAGAACAGATTTTGAAAATCCTCGTAACGGGCACTGCTGGATTCATCGGCTCACACCTGGCTCATCGGCTGCTGGATCGCGGTGATGAAGTGATTGGTGTGGACAACGTTAACGACTATTACGACGTCAACCTCAAGGAAGCGCGATTGGCGCGGTTGCTGGATAAGCCGGGCTTTACCGAAGTGCGTGAAGACGTTGCGAATCGGGAAGCAATGGAAGCGCTGTTCCGCGAGCACAAGCCAGAGCGTGTTGTGCATCTGGCAGCCCAAGCCGGCGTGCGCTATTCACTGGAGAATCCCCACGCCTACATCGATGCCAATTTAGTAGGCTTTACCAACATTCTGGAAGGTTGCCGTCACAACGACGTGAAGCATCTGGTGTATGCGTCCAGCAGTTCTGTGTACGGCGCTAACGAAACCATGCCGTTTTCAGTGCATGACAACGTGGATCACCCGTTGAGCTTGTACGCCGCATCCAAGAAGGCTAATGAGCTGATGGCTCACACCTACAGCCATCTGTACAACATGCCGACCACCGGTTTACGGTTCTTTACCGTCTACGGTCCCTGGGGCCGCCCGGACATGGCGCTGTTTATCTTCACGAAGAAAATTCTGGCGGGCGAGCCGATTGATGTATTCAACCACGGCCAGCACCGTCGCGATTTCACCTACATTGATGACATCGTTGAAGGCGTAATCCGCACGCTGGACCACGTGGCCGAGCCAAACCCGGAGTGGTCAGGTGCTCAGCCAGACCCCGGCACCAGTAAGGCGCCGTACCGCATCTACAACATCGGTAGCAATAACCCGGTTGAGCTGTCCCGGTTTATTGAAATTATCGAGGAGCGAGTGGGTAAGAAGGCACAGAAGAATTTGCTGCCGCTGCAGCCCGGTGATGTGCCGGCTACCTATGCCAACGTTGATGATCTGATCAACGATGTAGACTACAAGCCGGCCACACCGGTTGAAGAGGGCATTGCCAACTTCGTGGATTGGTATCGAGACTTTTACAAAGTTTGACCGAAAGACTGTCTGCGCTTTAGCAACGGGCAGTCGAACGCCAGATGCACGGCTTCAAGTTGTAAACCGGCTGCATCTGGCGTCCCGTAAAGTCTGTCGCCGACAATAGGGTGATTGATACCTGCAAGGTGCCGTCGAATCTGATGCTTGCGGCCGGTTTCGATGGCCACTTTTACCACCGTAGTGTCTGCCTCACTATCGTAATTCAGTGTTGTCACTCGACTAATGGATTCCTTTCCATCCAATTTCGCATCAATCACTAAATCTTCCGCAATTAGCGGGCCTGTTACTGTAGCCCGATAGATCTTGGATACCGTACGGCCCGAAAACAGTTGTGAAAGTGCGCCTGCGGATTTGCCGTCATGAGCAACTAACATCAAGCCGGCTGCATCACCATCTAGGCGATGAACCAGAAAACAGGGCTTATTCAGCTCAACTTCTGCCAAGCGAAGCAGGCTGCAATGATCCCCCCATTGCGAACCTTGGGAAAGAAGACCGTGGGGTTTGAACCAAACACTGTAACTCCGAAAGGCTTGGACCAGTTTCGGAGGTTCGGGAATCTTTGATAGCACCTGATCGTCATAAAATAGCTCGATGCGCGTACCTACTTTAAGTTCCCGTTTGGCCTTTCGAAGCCGAACCTTCTTGCCTTTCTGTGTCCACCAGCACGCCCCTTTCGCCATTGCGTCTTTTATGCGCTGCTTGGGTAGCCCCGACGCTTGCGCCAGCGCATCCACGGCGCTTTGAGCGGAATCAACGGTGATATCAATCTGTTTGCGCATCGGGTGTCCTGGAAGCTGCGAAGATCGGGGCAATGGTACGAAGCTACACAAGGCGGGACAAGTGGTTTCTTGTTTGGGGACAGAGTTAACCAATCGGAGGAGAGGGTGTACACTGAAGTAAAACCTGCAAAGGAGAACGGTAATGCCGCTCGTAGGATGGCTCTTCATATTAGCTGCGTTTGCCATGGTGATTGGTAGTCTCTTGTTTCTCAGAGACAGTGCCAATATGAAAATTCCGGAAGAGAAGCTGGAAAAAATCCGCGCCCGAAAAGCTCAACTTGAAAAAGAAGAGCAGGAAGAGGAAAAACGGGAGGGTTAAGCGCTAGAACCCTGCCAGCAACACGTAATCTTGAGCGAAATTGAACGCCCATTCGTAATAATAGTATGGATCCAAGTATTTGGTTTCAAACAATTCGGGGTGGTCTGCGATCACTGCCAAGGCCATGATACCCGTTGCACAAGCGCACTTTTTTCCGGTTGTCACGCTCAACTCCTTTTCAACATCTCACCTCTAAGTTGAAGATGTGTTGTCTTCAGCTACGCATCTGCATACTTCCCACAAGAATAGTAGACACGGCCCAAGCATCCAGTTTTTCCGGCTATTTTTTTAGAACGGAAATTCAGAATCATAGCGGTTGGTTGTTTTGGCCTGTTAAGCGTACGTGGAACTGCTGATTTCAGTGATCAGAGGCTGTATTGTTTTGCTGATCATTTAATGATCGAGGATATTCCGACTAACAATAAGAACGTAGGATTTGCAATCATGCCAAGACGCGCAGTGCAGTTGTGCGCCGCTCTTACCAGCGGGCTCGTGGTTTCAAATGCCGATGCCAGTATGGGTAATTTGGGGACCAGTTACGGGTTAATGCCCCAGGATGTCGCCACAGCCCAAGGGCTTTCGTTGTTTAACAGTGCAGCTTCCGCGACCTACTCGCCGACTCAACACGTATTGCTTGGTTTCAAATCGAATCTTGCGTCTTTGACCCGTAAGAGGCATCCCGTCTATGTAGGTGTAATGATTGGCCTGGAAAAGTACGGCAAAGAGATGATGCCCTTCCGCTCCGAAACTGCAGACACGGGGCAACTACGATTACCGAAGGCGTGTCGGTTGGGGGTTCTGTCCGGTTAACGTTGGAATCCCGGGCAGAGTTGAAAGCGCTTTCGACGCTCGAAGGTGAGACGAGCCAAGAGCGTTTGCAGGTAAACGCCCAGCCGTCGCTGAAGACCGGCACGGATGTGATCGACTATTCGCTTGAACGAATCGATGGCGGGTATAGCGTTAGCCTCATGCCGGCAGAGCCACTGCATACTGGGACCGAGTATAAACTTATCTTCGACAAAACCGTGCTCTCTGATAAAGGGCGGCCATTCCGAACACTCTATTCGAACCGTCAGACTTCGCTTCGTTTCGCATTGAGCTGACTCACCCGGTTCATCCGGATTGGCAGAAGTTGGGCGGCAAGATTGAGCTTTTGGATGATAAGGGCAATTCGGTACAGGCAGACGTGTTTGTTCAGGATCGCCGAATTACCGTTGACCCCTGCGTTGCCGAAAGTGCCGCTAACTGTGGCTTGCCCGGGGATAAGCTGGCCAGTGGCGAACGCTACACTTTGAACACTCAAGCGCTTCCGTCCGTCAACGGAGAGCATCTAAGCAGTAAAACGGAATTCAAGGCGATGAAAACGGAGCCGGTGGTTGTTCAGTTTCAGAACGTGACCGACCCGGGCATCACGGAAGGGAATGCGGACTTGGTCTTGTCCAAGTTGAACGGACAGCCCGTCAACGGTGTGATTTTGAATTCGATGTTGCTTGGTACTACCGATGCCTCAGAGAGCAGCGGTGGTCTGTACAGTGAGTTAGCCTATGCGCCGGCATTCAGACCCGATGAGCCGTTGCCGATCCGAGTGCCGCGGGGCACTCGATTGATTGGCAGCTCCATCGATGTGAAAGCCAATGGTACTGTCTCAGTGCTTGATGAAGATGCCGGTCAATCCCTTCGTTCTGGCGCATTGAATGTTATTACGATTAGCGATGCCACGGGTTATTTAATCCCGAACCCTTATACCGACCATGTGGACGCGCCAAGCCATGTTCGATTGTTTAGCGATGCGGCAATGATCACAGAAGCGGCTAGCACGAACACAGCTTTAACGCAGAACCTGCCGCACATCGAAATGGTAGGCATCGCCCGGGTGACGGATGGCCTTTGAACCATTGATGTGATGGCGGTGCTGAAGCCGAACCTGTTAGGCCGGGAGGTCGCGGATTCTACTGTGGCCTTCCAGATAACTGCCGACACCTCGATTGATGCGCAGATGGAAGCGTTTGACAACCGAGCGCCAGACCGGGATGCGCCGAAGCTTGTGAGCTGGTCGCCCGGGTCTGATGGAAAATACGATTTCATGCCCGATCGCGATGCAATGCACCGGCCCGGTGATCCGGTAACCCTGTTTTTCGATGAGCCTGTTTTGGCTTTATCGGTTGAGTCTGGTGTCATTCAGAAAGCCGGCGCAAGCGAAGTGCCTGTAAAGTAATGGGTGGACGGCGCATCGGTGAGCCTTAACCCTGAGGGTGGTCTGCAACACGGTGTGCGTTACTTGTTAGAGCTCAACTCCAATCTTACAGACCTTGCAGGGAATGCTATTCCTCACCAAGTTCTGGAGTTTGAACTTCCGGATTTCACAATCAATCGATATAACCACGGTGCGAATAGGGGATACGTTCAGGGTGGATTCGGTTAACGAAGACGGAAGTATCCTCACTGAGAATATTCCCGGCCGGTTGGAATTCAGCAATCAACGCCTCCAGTTCTTGATTGCGAATCTCGGAATAATTGCCGGGAGCCGTTTAACCATAAGCTGGACCCCAGAGGTGAGGCGGCCCCAACACCCTACCGGCCCAGTGAGAATGCGACCACCATCTTAGCCGGTGGCAATTCCAGTTTCTTGGGTGTTCCTTCGATCCCGACAAGGATCGGGTGTGATCCATCTTTAAGTGGCGATTGCCCTGATGACAAGTTTCTGTACAAAACCTATGGGCTGAACATTGAATTCGAAGGGCCGATTGATCCAGACGTGTTCGGGAAAGAAGGCGTTGAAGTCAAAGTGTATCCAACGGTCATCGCCACCACAGGGGTTAGCGTATTTTTGACCGGGGTAGGAGAGCAGAATACCGGGCCAGCCATCGTCCGGATTCGGCATGTACCAACCGACGACAATCCTCAAGGCCATCTTGTCGGCTTGATTGACGAAGGCCCGGACGACGGGCGATTGCTGGTAACCCTTGAAACTTTAAAAGCCGTTGAACTGTCTGCCAAGGTGGATTTTAAGAATATTCCCGAGATTTTTCGAGGTATGGTTGAGATCCCTCTGATTATTCCGTCCGGCGGGGCCAATTTGAACTTGATTTCTCTGCCGATCAAACAGATGCCGGAGGCTCATCAGGTGGCGCCTTGAGGTGTTCTTTAGAGTAATAGTCAATTCGAGGTGGCATTAAAGCAGGTCGAACACTGTAACGAGGCTGCTTTAATGCCGTTTAGTTCATGCAGTTTGAGTACGTAGTTTCGCAGCGCCAATACCTGCCAAGCCAAGCAGCATAAGAATTAGAGTTGCTGGCTCTGGAACCGGAACAGGATTGATTTCCCTTTTAAGTTTCTCAATCAGTACCTTCTCGAAAGTATCGAAGCCACTAGCAAGTAATGAGAATGAATCCGGCCCATAGGCGAAGTCCGGCGCTGTCCCGGTACCTATGCCGATAGCGTTGACAACCGTAGCTTTGCCATTATCTACGGCCCAAGCTGACGTGCCATTTGTTCCCGCTGATCCGGCCGGGTCAACGCCGCGATTCCACCTTCCATCTGTTGAAACATCGATAATTGAGCGCAGCGCACTGCCTGTGAACGTGCTCTCTGCAGCAACTATGCCGCAGGAGATACATGTTGAGCTGCCATTACCAGATTTGCTAAGCCCGAGGAAGAAGTTGCTGATATTGGTAACGTCTGTGCTATTTGCTATTGTGGTCATTGCGCGGACCACCGATGCTGTCCTGCCAAATCGCACTACAGATACTGCAACTGAGCCATCTGTTGGGAGAACGGCGGTTAAGGCATTGGAATACCCTTGCATTTGCAAGTTCCACTCAGAAGAATTGATGCTCCCTGATGCATCAACAACCAAGGAGAGTTCTATCGGGACAGCGTTGGCTGATATGGGTGTTAATGCGATCGCTGCGGCAAAAATAATCGAGTTTAATAATTGTTTTATGAGTTTCATGATTAGATTTCCTTCTCATCCTTTGATCCAGGATAGTGCCGGTCTGACGAGTTCGGTTGGAACAAGTCGTGGCACTGGTGCACCCCCAGTGCGCCAAACGAAAGTGCACCTGAGGTACTGAGCGGGCTTGCAGGAACTAGACCAATTTATAAAGCCAAGAGTTAATCGATGCTTTTCATTTGCTTATGGCTTTGATCCAAGATTTTCATCTTTGAAAAATAGGTGGGGCGTAAAGAAAGCCGACGCCGGAACGTTTGCATCTGCGGTATAGCGTGGCTTGAATCAGCCGAATACGCACGTTTTTATTGAGCGTATGTGTAGATATGCAGTGTGTGGGGGGAATGTCAGTTATAGGCGAGGGAAATATCAAGCCTAATGTGGCCAAGATGCCGATCAAAATTCGGGCGCAAAAAAAGCCACTTGGCTTACGCCTAAGTGACTCTTTTACTCGCAGAATTGGTAGGACCACCCAGATTCGAACTGGGGACCTCTACCATGTCAAGGTAGCGCTCTAACCAACTGAGCTATGGTCCTATGTCCTGCAACGGGGACGAAATATACTGATTATCTCGTTACTGGTCAACTACTTTGAGTAGTATTTTTCACTTTGATCAGGCCTTTAATCGCACGCCGCAGGGCGCTCCAGCGATTGACTAATAAAGCCGCAAATATAAGGGCGCAACCGCCGATTTGGAGGAGGGTCATGCTCTCGTCAAACCACACAGCGGCAAACAGCGCGACCCATACTGGCTCCAAAATCAGAATCACCACCCCGTGGCTGTGCGCTGACAGACTTTGCGCATAGGTTTGCAGTAAAAAACGTCCCGCGGTGGCGATGAGGGCACTGGCCAATACCCATACGTACAAGATTGGCGGCGGGTTGGTGAAGGTTGCCGCCCAGGGTTCAGTGATGGCCGATTCAGCCAATGTAACTGCGCCCACGGTCAGGAGTGCCATGGCAGTGAGTGGAAGGGCGGGTACTTTCTTTTTCTCGATGGTTTCCCCGTGTTTGTTTACCACGGTTCGTTGGTTAGCCGTCCGGGTGTTCAGGGTAAAATAGAGAGCAAAAATAAATGCAGCCATCACGAAATAGAGCTGGCCCGGGTCTGGTTTGAAACCGTTTTCCAGTGAAAGCAGGGCTAGCCCGGATATCGCGATGGGTATCGCTATCCATGTGCTTATGGGCTGCGCTTCACCAAATACCGCCCTTGCGAGTATGGGTACAATAACCACGCCCAAGCTGGTTAGAAAAGCGCCTTCACCCATGCTGTCGCCGTGAAAAAGCCCCATAATCCAGCAGGTCATCGCAATCCCGAACACGGCCCCAACGCCAATACTGCGCTGAATTTGATCCATGCTCAGACGGCGCAAAGCGGGTAAGGCCAAAAGAAACAACACGCCACCGGCAACTAAAAAGCGAACGGCCATAAATAACAGCGGCGGCATCATCAGGACCGCTTCTTTCGAAAACATCCAGCCGACTGCCGCCAGAAGCGTGACAACAACCAAGAGAAAGTCGGATTTATGAGCGTCAGACATGGGTAAGCAAAGCCTGCATCGATAAAAAAGGTGGACCAATTTATCGTTAGGACGCTAAAAAATAAAGCAGCGAAAACCGATAGGCGGATGATAAGAACTCGTGCATTGTGCCTAAAGCGACATATACGCTACATTGCCGTATAACATTCTTCATCGTGCTCAATGCTAAGTGGCGGTTAAAGGCGGCCACAGTTAACCGGTCAGAGGCAACAGGATGCGGTACCTGCAAACATTTCATCGTCGCTTGCGCTATCTCCGCGAAGCGGGCCAGTTATCTTGTTCCGACATTGCGGCCATGTGTGGCGTAGAGGAAACCGTGGTTCAGCGCTGGGAGGCGCCGGAACTCAAGCAGCGGAGTTACCCGGGCTTGGCAGAACTGCTGGATTTGTGTGTAAAAACAGAAACGCCGCTAGAACAAATGCTGGACATGAATGAGGACAGCGATGCCGACCAGTTGGAGCTGCCGGGCTTGGTTGTCAGTAACGAGGACGGTCTGGCGGAAGCGCTAAAGGAGCTGGAGCAGGAAATAGAGCGCGTGCGGTTGTCCGATGAGGAGATGGAAATTCTGCGCCGGTTCCGTAAAGCCTCAATGGACAACCGGCGCATGGTATTGCAGCTGCTAGGGGGCTAAGCCCTTACTTGCCTTTCTTGTAGATGTTTTCGTACACGTAATTGGTGGCTTCCACAAAGCCATCAATGCTGCCGCAGTCGAAACGCTTACCTTTAAATTGATACGCCAGCACGCAGCCGTTCTTGGCTTGTTCCAGTAGGGCATCAGTAATCTGCACCTCGCCGTTTTTGCCCGGAGGCGTGCGCTCCAGAATCTCAAAGATGTCCGGCGTCAAAATGTAGCGACCGATGATCGCGAGGTTGCTGGGTGCATTCTCGGGCGCAGGCTTTTCAACCATGTCGGTGATGCGGTACAGGCCGTCTTTCATGGATTCACCGGCAATCACACCGTACTTATGGGTTTCATCCATCGGCACTTCTTCGATGGCGACAATTGAGCAGCGGAACTGGTTGTACAGTTTCACCATCTGGCTCAGTACACCGTCGTCGTCCTCCGGGCCCACGCAGAAGTCGTCGGCCAGAACCACAGCGAACGGGTTGTCACCAACCAGGTTGCGGCCCGTCAGAATGGCGTGCCCCAGACCTTTCATCTCGCTTTGGCGCGTAAACGCGAAGGTGTTGTTATCAATCAAATCGCGGATTGAGGTAAGCAGGCCTTCTTTGCCTGTACCGGCGATCTGGTGTTCCAGCTCGTAACTGATGTCGAAGTGGTCTTCGATTGCGCGCTTACCGCGGCCCGTCACAAAACCAAACTCGTGTATGCCAGCGTCTGACGCTTCTTCGACGCCGTACTGAACCAGCGGCTTGTTAACAACCGGCAGAATCTCTTTGGGCATGGCCTTGGTGGCCGGGAGGAAGCGTGTGCCATAACCGGCAACGGGGAAGAGACACTTCTTGATCATAGGGTTCATCCTTTATTCGATTCGGGCTTGTTGGGAGCCTTCCCACAAAGTGCGCTAAGTGTAGCGAAGTTGCGGCGCTAAATGGAGGGTTTCGTGGGCTTAAAGGAGGGAAGTGCAGGCTTCGGCCAAAATCATGCTAACAATTATACTTTCGCCGTAAGGCATATTGTTGACAATCCACGAGTTGAGGCGTACTTTTCGAAACATCATAGTCTGGATTGTTAACAAAATATGGCTGAAGTTCAGTTACAAACTCAAACCCGCGCAGACGAAGCGTTCGATTGTTTGCAAACCGCCATTGTTAAAGGTGATCTGGCGCCGGGTGAAAAAATCGGTGAGGTGGAGCTGTGCTCTCGCTTTAATCTGACCCGTGGGCCGCTTCGAGAAGCGCTGGGCCGGCTGGAATCTCGCGGCCTGTTGGTGCGCCGGCCTCATGCCGGGGTGAAGGTGGTTTCTGTCAGTGCGGATGAGTTGATCGAACTGTACCGAATTCGAGAAGTGATGGAAGGCCTGGCGGCTCGGCAAGCGGCCGAGCGCATGACTGATGAGGAAATCCAGGATTTGCTGGCGACTCTGGACAGTCATGAAGCGATGATCGAAGAAGCCCAAGGGCAGGCTTACTATCAGGCCGAAGGCGATTATGACTTTCATCACCGCATTGCCACCGGGAGCAGAAACACCAAATTGGCCCAGATGCTTTTGGGCGATCTCTACTACATGGTGCGAATGTATCGCTACCGATTAAGCACATCCGCCGGGCGCCCCCATATGGCGCTGGGTGAACACCGCAGTATCGTCGAAGCCATTGCCCAGCGTGATGGTGAACTCGCCGAATTTCTAATGAAAAGACACATCAACGCCGCCCGTCAAAATATTGAGAAAAAGATTCAAGAAGGCGTTCTAACCATCTGATTAAGAGGTAAATGTTATGGCAAAGCTTTCCGCAGGTGCTCGTTTCCGCAAAGCTCTTAAAGAAAACCAACCGCTGCAGATTGTCGGCACGATCAACGCGTACGCAGCCATGATGGCTGAGCGGGTAGGGCATCAGGCCATTTACCTGTCAGGTGGTGGTGTTGCGAACGCATCCTACGGCCTGCCGGATCTGGGCATGACCAGCATGAACGACGTTGTCGAAGACGTTCGCCGTATTACTGCCGCCACCGATGTACCGCTACTGGTTGATATCGACACGGGTTGGGGTGGTGCTTTCAACATTGCCCGCACCATTCGGGAAATGGAACGTGCAGGCGCAGCCGCTGTTCACATTGAAGACCAGGTTGCCCAGAAGCGCTGTGGCCATCGTCCGAACAAAGAAATTGTCTCCAAAGAGGAAATGGTAGATCGTATTCGTGCGGCCGCCGATGCCCGTGAAGACAAAGATTTCTTCATCATGGCCCGTACCGATGCCTTCCAGAAAGAAGGTCTGGAAGCTGCGATTGATCGTGCGAAAGCCTGCATCGAAGCCGGCGCGGATGGCATTTTCGCCGAAGCGGTCCACGAGCTGTCGGACTACAAGGCCTTTGCCGAAGCCATCGACGCGCCGATCCTGGCAAACATCACCGAGTTTGGTGCTACGCCGCTGTACAACAAGGCTGAGCTGGCGGAAGCTGGTGCCGCTATGGTGTTGTACCCACTCAGTGCCTTCCGTGCGATGAACAAAGCAGCACTGACGGTTTACCAGAACATCTTGGAAAAAGGTGACCAGAAAGACGTGGTGGATCTGATGCAGACTCGCATGGAGCTCTACGACTTCCTGAACTACCACGACTTCGAGCAGAAGCTGGACGAATTGTTCACTCAGAAAAAAGACTGAATCGTTAAAACTCTAACAACTGAACATTGAGGGAGACCAACATGGCTGAAGCAAAGAAACTAGGTGGAGCAGGTCTGCGTGGCCAGGTAGCTGGTGAAACGGCGCTATGTACGGTAGGTAAAACCGGTGCGGGCCTCACGTATCGCGGCTACGACGTGAAAGATCTGGCCGAAAATGCCCAGTTTGAAGAAGTCGCATACCTGCTACTGCGTGGCAAGCTGCCTAACCAGCAGGAGCTGGATGCATACAAGGCCAAGCTCAAGAGCCTGCGCACTCTGCCGGACGCCCTGAAAACCGTTTTGGAGCAAATTCCGAGCAACGCCCACCCGATGGACGTGATGCGCACCGGTTGCTCCATGTTGGGTAACCTGGAAACTGAAAACGATTTCAGTGAGCAGGACGATAAGATCGACCGTATGCTGGCGGCGTTCCCGGCGATTATCACTTATTGGTACCGCTTCGCCCACGAAGGCGTGCGTATCGATACCGCGAACAGCGAATCCGACTCTATCGGTGGCCTGTTCCTGGAACTGCTGCACGGCAAAAAGCCGAGCGAGCTGCATGAGCGCGTGATGAACGTGTCTCTGATTCTGTACGCAGAGCACGAGTTTAACGCGTCTACCTTCACCGCTCGCGTGTGTGCGTCAACCTTGTCAGACATTCACAGCTGTGTGACCGGTGCTATCGGTTCTCTGCGCGGACCTCTGCACGGTGGCGCCAACGAAGCAGCTATGGAACTGATCCAGCGTTTCAAGACTCCGGATGAAGCCGAAGCGGGTTTGATGGGCATGCTCGAGCGCAAAGAAAAGATCATGGGCTTCGGTCACGCGATCTACACCGACTCGGACCCCCGCAACGGCATCATCAAGAAGTGGTCCGAGAAATTGGCACAAGAAGTGGGCGATACCGTTCTGTACCCGGTTTCGGTGCGTTGTGAAGAAGTTATGTGGCGCGAGAAGAAACTGTTCTGCAACGCGGATTTCTTCCATGCCTCGGCTTATCACTTCATGGGCATCCCGACCGAACTGTTTACGCCCATCTTCGTGATGTCGCGAGTATCCGGCTGGACCGCGCACGTGAAAGAGCAGCGTGCCAAGAACCGTATCATCCGCCCAAGCGCGGACTACACCGGCCCGGAAAATCAGGAATGGCTGCCGATTGAAAAGCGCAGCTAAAGGCTAAGCAATTATAGGGAATTGTTGACTCCCCGTTGGGGTCTGACCCCGCGGGGTCAGACCCCAGCCATGTTGCCCGAGCCTATCTCCTAATTAGAGGACACAAGATGAACACCGAATACAGAAAGCCGCTTCCGGGTACCGACCTGAAGTACTACGACACCTGGCAGGCCATCGAAGACATCCAGCCTGGCGCCTACGCCAAACTGCCTTACACGTCGAAGATTCTGGCCGAACAACTGGTTCGTCGTTGCGATGCCGAATCACTGACGGATTCCCTGAAGCAACTGATTGAGCGTAAGCGCGATCTCGACTTCCCGTGGTATCCGGCGCGAGTGGTTTGTCACGACATTCTTGGCCAGACCGCATTGGTTGACCTGGCCGGCCTGCGTGATGCCATCGCCGAGAAGGGCGGTGATCCCGCCAAGGTAAACCCGGTGGTTCCGACCCAGCTGATTGTGGACCATTCCCTGGCGGTTGAAGCCGCGGGTTGTGATCCGGATGCTTTCGAGAAAAACCGTGCGATTGAAGAGCGCCGAAACGAAGATCGTTTCCACTTCATCAACTGGACACGCACCGCTTTCCGTAATGTGGACGTGATTCCGGCTGGTAACGGCATCATGCACCAGATCAATCTGGAGAAGATGTCTCCGGTGATCCAGAACCGTCCTGATGAAGACGGGCATCCGATTGCCTTCCCGGATACCTGTGTCGGAACCGACAGCCATACGCCGCACATCGATGCGCTGGGCGTTATTGCGATTGGTGTGGGTGGTCTGGAAGCAGAAACGGTTATGTTGGGACAGCCCTCCATGATGCGCCTGCCGGACATCGTTGGCGTGAAACTGACCGGCAAGCGCCAGCCAGGCATCACCGCAACTGACATCGTTCTGGCCATTACCGAATTCCTGCGTAAAGAACGCGTTGTAGGCGCGTATCTGGAGTTCTTTGGAGAAGGTGCCTCCAGCCTGACCATCGGCGACCGGGCGACCATCTCCAACATGACACCGGAATACGGTGCCACCGCGGGCATGTTCTACATCGATGAACAGACCATCGATTACCTGAAGCTGACCGGCCGTGAGCCAGAGCAGGTTGATCTGGTTGAAAAGTACGCGAAAGAAACTGGCCTGTGGGCTACCGAAATGACCGAAGCCCAGTACGAGCGTGTGCTGGAATTTGATCTGTCTACGGTTGTTCGCAACGTGGCTGGCCCGTCCAACCCGCATCGTCGTGTTGCAACCTCAGAGCTTGAAGAGCGCGGCATTGCCGTGAATCTGGAAGCAGCGCTGGAAGAAGAGCGTAAAGGGTTGATGCCAGACGGCGCAGTTATCATCGCGGCGATCACGTCGTGCACCAACACGTCTAACCCCCGGAACGTGGTGGCGGCTGGTTTGGTGGCGAAAAAAGCCAACGAGTTAGGCTTGGTTCGTAAACCTTGGGTTAAATCTTCCTTCGCGCCGGGCTCTAAAGTGGCTCGCCTGTACTTGGAAGAAGCCGGCCTGCTGCCAGAAATGGAAAAGCTGGGCTTCGGTATCGTGGCCTACGCCTGCACCACCTGTAACGGCATGTCTGGCGCGCTGGACCCGAAAATCCAGCAGGAAATCATCGACCGTGATCTGTACTCAACCGCAGTACTGTCCGGTAACCGTAACTTTGATGGCCGTATCCACCCGTATGCGAAGCAAGCCTTCCTGGCATCACCTCCGCTCGTTGTGGCCTACGCCATTGCCGGTACGGTGCGCTTCGACATCGAACAGGATGCCTTGGGTTACGACAAAGACGGCAAGCCGGTCACATTGAAAGATCTGTGGCCGTCTGATGAAGAAATCGACCGCATCGTCGGCGAATTCGTGAAGCCAGAACAGTTCAAAGAAGTCTACATCCCGATGTTCAACCTGGATGCCGTTGAACAGGCCAAGAGCCCTCTTTACGACTGGCGCCCGATGTCTACCTACATCCGTCGCCCGCCATACTGGGAAGGCGCTTTGGCGGCAGAGCGCACCATGACAGGCATGCGTCCGCTGGCGGTTCTGGGTGACAACATCACCACAGACCACCTGTCGCCGTCCAATGCCATCATGATGGATTCTGCAGCGGGTGAATACCTGCACAAAATGGGCGTGCCGGAGGAAGACTTTAACTCTTACGCTACCCACCGTGGTGACCACCTGACCGCACAGCGCGCGACCTTTGCTAACCCGAAACTGCTGAACGAAATGGTTCGGGATGAAAACGGCGAAGTGAAGCAGGGCTCCCTTGCTCGCATCGAGCCGGAAGGGCAGGTCACTCGTATGTGGGAAGCTATTGAAACCTACATGGAGCGCAAGCAGCCACTGATTATCGTTGCCGGTGCGGATTACGGCCAGGGTTCCTCCCGTGACTGGGCGGCCAAGGGCGTTCGTCTGGCGGGTGTGGAGGTGATTGTCGCGGAAGGCTTCGAGCGTATTCACCGTACCAACCTGGTTGGCATGGGCGTACTGCCGGTGCAGTTCCGTGAAGGCGACACTCGCCACACCTACAACATCGACGGCACTGAAACCTTCGATGTAAAAGGCGAAATTGCCCCGGGTGCGGAGCTCACGCTGGTCATCAACCGCAAGAACGGCGAGTCCGTTGAAGTGCCTGTGACGTGCCGTCTGGATACCTTCGCTGAGCTGAACATCTATTCAGCTGGCGGTGTACTCCAGCGCTTCGCCCAAGACTTCCTGGAAGCCGAAGGCGCTGCGTAATCAGATTGTAGTTTGGGCATCTGACCCCAGCCATTCTGGCAAAGGGGTCAGACCTCACCCATCCAAATGCTTTCAAAGAGAGGCATTTCATGAGCTTCCCCCCACAAATTAAAGTACCCGCTACCTACATGCGCGGCGGCACCAGTAAAGGCGCGTTTTTTCGTCTGCAAGATCTGCCCGAAGCCTGCCAAGTGCCCGGCGAGGCTCGCGATAAGCTGTTGCTCAGAGTCATCGGCAGCCCCGATCCCTACGAGAAGCAAATCGACGGTTTGGGCAACGCCACCTCCAGTACCAGTAAAACCGTGATTCTGGCGGCACCTACTCAGCCAGACCACGACGTGGACTACCTGTTCGGTCAGGTGTCCATCGACAAACCCTTCGTGGATTGGAGCGGCAACTGCGGCAACCTGACCGCGGCAGTCGGTGCGTTCGCCATCAACAGCGGCTTCGTTGCGAAAGAGCGCATTCCTGAAAACGGCATCTGCACGGTTCGGATCTGGCAAGCGAACATCAAGAAGACCATCGTTGCCCACGTACCCATCACCAACGGTAAGGTGCAGGAAACCGGCGATTTCGAGCTGGATGGCGTGACTTTCCCGGCCGCTGAAGTGAAGGTCGAGTTCATGGACCCGGCCGATGGCGAAGGCTCCATGTTCCCGACCGGCAATCTGGTAGACGATCTGGAAGTGCCGGGCGTAGGCACGCTCAAAGCGACCATGATCAACGCCGGTATCCCCACGATCTTCGTGAACGCCGAAGACATTGGCTACAAAGGCAGTGAGCTTCAGGGCGACATCAACAGTGACCCGAAAGCTTTAACCATGTTCGAAACCATCCGCGCCCACGGTGCGGTGAAAATGGGCCTGATCACAGACATCGCCGAAGCAGCTAATCGTCAGCACACCCCGAAAGTGGCCTTTGTCGCCAAACCAGTCGATTACGTATCGTCCAGCGGCAAGCAAATTAACGCCTCGGACGTGGATTTGCTGGTACGCGCTCTGTCTATGGGCAAGCTGCATCACGCCATGATGGGCACGGCGGCGGTGGCTATCGCGACGGCATCGGCTATCCCGGGCACATTGGTGAACCTGGCGGCTGGCGGCGGTGACCGTGCCGAAGTTACCTTTGGCCATCCTTCAGGAACTTTGCGCGTAGGCGCGGAAGCCAAAAAAGTGAATGGCCAGTGGACTGCAACCAAAGCCATCATGAGCCGCAGTGCGCGGATTATCATGGAAGGTTGGGTGAGGGTGCCTCAAGACAGTTTCTGAACTAAGCTGAGGCATACCCTGACGATTCCGGAAATTGGAGGATTTTGCCATGGGAGCCAACGTAGACCAGAACATACGTCCTGATTACGATGAGGTGTTACAGGAAATTGCGGACTATGTCCTCAATTACCAAATCGACAGTGACGAGGCATGGGAGACTGCCCGTTACTGTTTGATGGACACCCTGGGCTGCGGGCTTCTCGCCTTAAAGTTTCCGGAATGCACCAAACACCTTGGCCCCTATGTGGAAGGCACTGTTGTTCCTCACGGGGCGAGGGTGCCCGGCACGCCATATCGGTTAGACCCGGTTAAAGCGGCCTGGGATATCGGCTGCACCGTGCGCTGGCTGGATTACAACGATACCTGGCTGGCGGCCGAATGGGGCCACCCCTCTGATAACCTCGGCGCCATTCTCGCGGTTGCCGATCACCTTTCCCAGAAACGCGTCGCCAACGGGCAAGCGTCCCTAGCCATGAAAGCCGTGCTGGAAGCCATGATCATGGCCCACGAAATTCAGGGTGTTCTCGCTCTGGAAAACTCGTTTAACCGGGTTGGGCTGGATCACGTTGTACTCGTAAAGGTGGCCTCCACCGCTGTAAGCGCAAAATTGATGGGGGCGGATAGAGAGCAAATGCTCTCGGCTTTGTCCCACGCTTGGGTAGACGGGCAATCCCTTCGCACATACCGCCACGCCCCAAACGCTGGCTCCCGTAAATCCTGGGCCGCAGGTGACGCCGCATCACGTGGCGTGCGTTTGGCCGATATTGCTATGCGAGGCGAAATGGGTGTTCCCGGAGCCCTGACCGCCAATCAATGGGGTTTCTACGACGTACTCTTTAGCAAGACCAATCGCGATCAGGCTCTAAAGCCTGACGCACTCCGCAAGTTCTCATTACCGCAGCCTTTTGGCTCCTATGTGATGGAGAACGTGCTGTTCAAAATCTCGTTCCCGGCGGAGTTCCATGCCCAAACCGCGGCCGAGGCCGCTGTGAAACTTCACCCGGAAGTGAAAGACCGGCTCGATGAGATCGACCGCATCGAGCTAACCACCCACGAATCCGCCATACGTATCATCTCCAAGCAGGGCGAACTGGCCAATCCGGCCGACCGTGATCATTGCCTGCAATACATGACCGCGGTGCCACTGATTTTTGGCAGCCTTACTGCCGAGCACTACGAAGACAGCTTTCACCAAGCCCACCCCGAGATCGACCGCCTGCGCGAAAAAATGCAGGTGATTGAGGATGAACGCTACACGCGGGAATATCTGGAGCCAGACAAGCGCTCCATCGCCAACGCAATTAAGGTGTTTTTCACCGATGGCAGCAGTACGGAAAAGATCGCGGTGGAATACCCGATTGGGCATCGGAGAAGGCGAGAAGAGGGTATGCCGTTGTTGGTTGAGAAGTTCGAAAACAGCTTAAAATCGCGATTCGTGCCGCGGAAATGCCAGGCGATTATGGCCCGTTGCGAAGATCTCGGGGCGTTGGAGATTATGCCGGTGCATGAGTTTGTGGGTTTGTTTGGGGTGTAGATGGCGTGTCTTAACGCTCTCCCGTTTGAAACGGAATTGTAAAACAAAATAAAATCTTGCTCATGGGGTGATTGAAGTTTCAACTAATTGACGTACAATCTTGTTACGGTTTGTTACGGTGTGTAGCAAGGGACGCTAGTAGTACAGTGCAGTATAAACCGCACAAGGAGATGACGTGGCCCACGTCAGGTTATTCAGACACTATATCCACCTGCCTTTTGTAATTCTTGGCTTCATTGACTTTGTTGTCATATGCCTTGCATTTTCACTGGCCGCGTTCTTCCGCTTTTTCGGGGAAATGGACTTCTTTGCGGAAAGTTTTCTCTTCGTTTTTCCTTCCATTCTTGTTTTCGCGTTAGCCAACCTGATTGTCATGATCGCCCTCGGTGTGCACGAAGCCAGCGTTGAGGAGGGCATGTCCGGAATGATGCTGCGAACCATCATGGCGATGATTCTTGCCATACCTGTGCATGGTTTTGCGTATTTTATTGCAGATGATTGGCTCTGGTATCTCGGTAACTTTGGAGTGCTTACCTCAGCCACTGTGCTTTCAATTTTTTCACTCGGCATTATTCGTGTTTTATTCTTCGCGATGGTTGGCAGTGATGTTTTCAAGCGACGCGTTCTGGTGCTGGGCGCAGGGCACAGGGCGAAACAGATGCTTGAAGACCTCACCACTCCCTTCAACCGGAAAGGTTTCAAGCTAGACGGCTTTGTGCCGATGCCAGAAGAACAGGTGCAAGTCGCCGAGGAGCATCTTCTTAACGTCCCCTTTACGCTTCACGACTATGTGTTACGCCATCCTGTGAGAGAAATTGTGGTCGCCGTAGATGACCGCCGGCGTGGGTTGCCAATGGAAGATCTTTTGGAATGCAAAATGGAAGGCGTTCAGATCATTGATGGTGCGAGTTTCTACGAACGGGAGTCCCGCAAAGTCGCGCTGGAGATGATTACGCGGGGCTGGCTTGTGTTCTCGGATGGCTTCACCGTTTCTTCAGTTTACGGCTTAGGAAAACGCGGCCTGGACATCCTGACTGCCTGCACTTTGCTGCTAGCCACTTTCCCGATCATGTTGCTGACAGCGCTTGCGATCAAGATAGAGGATGGATTGAAAGCACCTGTGCTCTATAGCCAGGAGCGAGTGGGGCTAAATAACCGGGTCTTTCGTGTTTATAAATTCCGGTCTATGACAACCGATGCGGAAAAGCATGGTGCGGTATGGGCCAAAAAGAATGACACCCGGGTTACGCGAGTCGGTGAATTTATCCGCAAAGTTCGGATCGACGAGCTGCCACAGATTTTTAACGTGCTCAACGGCACCATGGCCTTTGTTGGGCCACGCCCAGAGCGGCCGGTGTTCGTGGAACAGCTCTCCGAGAGCATTCCCTTTTATTCGGAGCGACACCGCGTGAAGCCCGGTGTGACCGGGTGGGCACAATTGTGTTTTGCCTACGCAGATAATGAGGAAGATACCCGAGAAAAGCTCAGGTATGACCTATACTACATCAAGAATCAAAGCCTGCTTCTTGATCTTCTGGTTATTATTCAGACAGTCGAAGTGGTGTTGTTCAAGAAAGGATCAAGGTAGTTTCGGGATAAAGCTGTTCCCGGGACATGGAACGAAGCACGGACCTCAGACGCGAGGAAATAAGATGTCACGGAAGTATCTCACCCAAGGGCTTATTGTCTCTTTGTTGGCGGTAGCGTTGTTTTCCGGCTGTGCCGGCCCATCTGCCTCTTCTCCCGAGAAGATTCAACGCGCGTTAAAAGTTGAATCACGCGATAGTGTTGATCAGTACATCTTAGGTGCAACCGATGTGGTTCAAGTGTCGGTATGGCGAAACGAAGACCTGAGCATTGCCGTTCCCGTTCGGCCGGATGGCAAGATCTCGGTTCCTTTGGTTGGTGATGTGCAAGCCAGCGGACGCACCCCGGAAGAGTTGGCAACTAATATCAAAGCATCACTCGCAGAATACATACGTGAACCTCAGGTTAGCGTGGTCGTTACTTCCATGGGTAGCCATGAATTTACCGACCGGGTGCGGGTTACCGGAGCGGTTCGCCAGCCCCTATCCGTGCCACATCGCAGTGGAATGACGGTGCTGGATGTGTTTCTCAGTGCCGGTGGAGCAAATGAGTTTGCGGCGCTAAACGATGCCATGCTTTATCGGAAACTAGACGGTGAGGTTGTCGCCATTCCGGTGAATGTTGATGACATCCTGAGTAAAGGTGAAGTAACCACCAATTACTCCATGCGCCCGGGAGATATCCTGACCATTCCTGAACGGCGGTTCTGATGGGCAGTTCCATCGGAACACAGAAGGTTAAGTAATATGGCTTTACCGCTCTCGCAGATACCGCAGGAAGTTATCAGAGAAGTTCGCAACCGAAAGTGGCTTGCGTTCTTCGCGTTCGTAGTCGTGAGTTTTGCAATTCTTGGCGCTGGTTTTTTGTGGCCTTACAAGTACCAGTCTGACGTCGTGATTTTTGTAGATGACAAAAATATTATCACTCCGCTCATGGAGGGGAGAGCTGTCACTACGGAGATAAGTGATCGCATATCGGCGGCTAAGGAACTTCTCCTTAGCCGCACCGTTATCGAAAAGGTCGCTACCGACTCGAGTATTTTTGGTGAAGCACCAGCTGATCAGGAATCTATCGAAAAACGGATTGCATACGTGCGCTCAGGTGTCGCAGTGCGTCCGCGTGGAGATAACTACTTTAGTATTGGTTTTAAATCTACATCTCAAATGGAGTCGTTCCGAACAGCTCAACGTTTAGCCCAGCTGTTTATCGAAGAAACAAAGAATAGAAAACGCGTTGAAAGTCGTGGCGCGTACGAATTTATAGATAAACAGGTTAAGGGGTACGAGCAGCAACTCGCCGATGCGGAGAATCGCCTGAAACAGTTTTTGTCGGAACACAATGACGGAACAGAAGAGCAGGGTAATGCTCGTATGGCTCAGCTTCGAAACCAATTAGAACTGGCGAAGCTAGAGCAAGAAGAACTCATTACCCGAACTGCCTCCCTGGAAGAGCAGCTAGCAGGGGTTCGACCGACTATTCGGCAAGGTCGGAGCCAAGACAGCTACAGCGAGAGGATCCGAATTCTTGAAGAACGTTTGGACTCCCTAAGACTGCAGTACCACGACACCTACCCGGACATCGTTATTCTGCAAGAGCAACTTGCAGAGCTTAGAAAGCAGCAACGAGCAGCCGCACGTCGCCCGAACACTCGACGGAGTTTGTCCGGTGAAGATGCGGTGAACCCGCTCTATCAGGAGCTCAGTGCATCCCTTTCAACCACTCGGGCCGACATGGCTACGGTGAAGACCCGTATTGGCTCCCTCGAAAAGCTGATGGAAGAACAAACGCTCAGAATGGAGCGGATTCAAGCTAACAAAGCTCGTTATTCCGAGCTAACCCGGGATATGGAAGTAAACCGCGAGATATACGACGACTTACTGAAGCGTCGGGAAAAAGCCCGTGTCTCCATGCATTTGGATATTGAAGGGCAGGGGCTTAATTACCGAATTAACGAGCCCGCACAGTACCCTCGTGAACCCACAGGCCCTAAGTTTTCAATGTTCGCGATTGCCGGATTGTTTTTGGGAATGGCTGCACCTTTCGGAGCGCTGGCCGGGATTCTCCAGGTTGATCCGCGCATACGAGCTTCCAAGCAGTTGGAAGATGATATTGGGCTTCCTGTGCTCATCGAAATTCCTAAAGTACGAACGCCTTATGAAAAGCGCATCGACCGTAAAGTGACGCTGCTTGTGGGTGTTTTAGCACTCGTGGCCGTTGTTATTTATGTTGCCGTTGTCGTACTTGCTTATCTGGGAGTGGTTTGATGCCTGAACAAAGGAACCTGAAGTCGGAGATGCCACGGCGCGATGAGGAAGATTCCCGTTTGTTGGTGCCGAGTTCTCTAGAGCTCGGGCCCGGGGCTGTCGATAAGTACGTAATCAGCAAACAGATCGTTCGGATGCAGGAGCCCCGGAAGTTAACCCCGGATGACTTGGACGAACGGCGGGTAATATATCCGGAATCTCCTGACCGGGGCTTGGTAAACCGTTTCCGTAACCTAAGGACCAAACTGCTGGAGCTTTCAGGCGGCAACAACTTTACATTAGTGGTTAGTGGAGCCAGCCCAGGCGCTGGTACTTCCTTCGTGGCCCTGAACCTCGCGGCCGCCTTTGCATTCGACCAGTCAAAAACTGCTTTGATTATCGATTGCAACCTTCGGGACCCATCGTTGCACAGCACCTTGGACGTTATGCCGGAAACAGGCTTAACCGACTTTCTCGATGACCCGGATTTCGATATCGCCCGAATTCTCTATCCCACCGGTATCCCTCGCCTACGGTTGATTCCGGCCGGAAGCCGGCGAGAAACTCCCGGCGAATTCTTTACGTCGTTTCGCATGAAGCAGTTTTTGCAGGCGGTTCGCCGGCGTTACCCGGATCGCTTCATTGTTTTGGATACGGCACCCATCTCGGAATCGCCAGACGCACGCATTCTCACTGAACTTTGTGATTACGCCATGCTTGTGGTGCCTCACGGCAAAATTACAGCCACTACTGCGGAAAATGCAGCAATGGCGTTCAATCCCGACAAATTCGTTGGAGCTGTGATCAATGGGTAGGCCGCAGAACGTGAGGGTTCACCGTAGCATAGCCCCAATGATGTTGGTGTTGGCAGTGGCCGGTACATCGATGCCGAGTGCTCAGGCTCAAGTAGAACTTACCGGAGGTTTGGATTCCAGGTATACCGACAACGCGAGCAAGGCCAGCCGAGATGAAGAAAGTGATCTCGAGTCTCGGGTATATATCAAAGCTGAATACACCAGTGATCCAGGGCGTTGCAACGCGACATTTGCCGGAACACTGGGCTATTCAAACTGGTTGGACGGGACCTTTGATGACGAAGCCTATGGAGAGATGGACTTTCTTGGCGACTGCGAATTGGCCAATCAGCTGTACTGGGATGTGGCTAATACCCTTCGTGAAGTGACCCAGAGTAGCCGTTCAAGCGATACGCCGGATAACCGCACCCGGAAAAACGTGTTTAGCACCGGGCCCAGATACAACTGGCGCATTAACGAGACGAATTGGTTAACCCTATCTACACGCTATGAGAACACGGAATTTTCTGAGGGAGATACCAGCGACACCGAACGTTATTTAGGGTCCGCCGCTTGGAATCATGCCTTCAGCAAAACCTTTAATGGTGGCGTGAGCGCCAACTACAGCCGTACTGAATACGAAACAGGGGCTGAAGTTGACGTCAAAACCGTAAACCTAACGTTCGGCAGAAACTGGCCGACCATGGATGTGTCAGGCGCGATAGGTGTAAGCGAAATTGAAACCAAGGCAGGTAGTTCGACGCAATCCAGTGATGGTCTGGTGGGCGAACTGTCGATTCAACGGGCGCTTACACCCAGCTCGGATTGGTATCTGCGTGCAGCTCACCAATTGACGGATAGAAGTTCGAACGTGGATTTTGTTTTCGAGAACTTCCAGTTCAGTTTAGAAGATTCCATTACCGTCGAAACGACGACCGTTTCGACGGGCTTTGACAATCGTTTCTCCAACGGCGCAACGCTAAATGTCGAGTTTTATGGCAGCCAGTCGGACTATATCGATGACCCCGAACGAGAAGACGGCGGTGGCGTGAACTTCAGATACGGCCGTCCAATTGCAGAGCGCACCACAGGGCATATTGGGTTGGGGTATGACTACCTGACATATGCCAGCGACGAGCTGGATGAACGAATTACACGGTTTGAAGTAGGGGCTGAGCATGAGGCCTCCAGAGATTTGAGCTTGACCGCAAAAGTCGGTCATCAAAATAAAGTCAGTGATGCGCCCACCAGTGAATATGACGAGAACTGGGTGTTGGTTGGTTTGGAATACCGATTCCGATAACACGCACAGGATGTGCGAGAGGCTTGAGCGATGACGCAGCGAATTCAAAATGCATTGACCATCGACGTGGAAGATTACTTTCAGGTTGCTGCGCTGGCGGAGGCCGTGGATTACGACGATTGGGCCAGCATGGAGTATCGGGTTGAAGCCAATACAGACCGAATCCTCAGTTTGTTTGACGAAGCCGGCGTAAAGGGCACATTTTTCACACTAGGCTGGGTGGCAGAGCGTTCTCCGGAAATGGTTAAGCGTATAGCAGTGGCGGGCCATGAAGTGGCTAGCCACGGCTACAGCCATCAGTTGATTTATAATCAAACCCCAGAAGTATTCCGCGAAGAAACCATCCGTTCGAAAAAGATTCTGGAAGACATTGTTCAGGCGCCTGTCACAGGCTACCGCGCAGCCAGTTACTCCATCACGAATGAGTCGCGATGGGCGCTGGATATTTTAGCCGAGCAAGGCTTCACCTGGGACTCATCAATCTTCCCGGTGCACCACGACCGATACGGCATGCCCGGCACCCCACGATGGCCGCACCGGCTAACAACCGATAACGGTTATGAGCTAGCGGAATTCCCACTTAGCACCCTGAAGTTTCCCGGTTATACCTTACCGATTGCGGGTGGCGGATATTTTCGCTTATTCCCGTATAGGTTTAGCAGGATGGGGCTGGGCTCAATAAACCGCCAAGGGAAACCTTTTGTCTTTTATCTCCATCCTTGGGAGGTAGACCCTGAACAACCTCGGCTTGACGTGAAATGGTTCTCGCGATTTCGTCATTACAATAATCTGGATGTGTGTGAGCAGCGATTAGCAACGTTGTTGTCAGATTTCCGGTTTACCACCATGAGCAAAGTTCTGGAAAGCGAGGGAGTTCTTGACCGATCACTGAACACTCTGGGTTCAGACTCTGTAGCAGGGATAGCATGATGGTTGCAGTTTTCTGGTTGTCTTTCCTGTTGTTGCTATACATATACTTTGGCTATCCCATCTGCATCAAGCTGCTGGCGGCAGCGCGCCCTTTGCCAATAAACAAGAGCGGTGCTTATCTACCAAAAGTCTCGATACTGATAGCGGCCTACAATGAGGCTAAAGATATTGAGGCTACGCTCAGGAACAAGCTGGCGTTGGACTATCCCAGGGAGCAATTGGAGATCCTGGTGGTTTCCGATGAGTCAGAGGACGGAACCGACGAGATTGTCCAGGCGGTTGCTGCGGATGCGCCTTTCCCGGTCAAACTGTTTCGTCAGGTACCTCGGCAGGGAAAAACCGCAGGGCTCAACATGCTCAAACAGCATGCGGAGGGGGATATTCTGGCGTTTTCGGATGCCAACTCCGAATGGGATCAACAAGCCCTTAAAGCACTGGTGAGTAACTTCAACGACCCAGCGGTGGGATACGTAACCGGAAAAATGGTCTACGTGAACCCGGAGGGCGCCCTGATTGGCGACGGCTGTAGTGCTTACATGAAGTATGAGAACTGGCTCAGGGCACAGGAGACTCTGGTAGGCTCTGTGGTGGGCGTTGATGGTGGCATTGACGCAATGCGTAAAGAACTGCATTCCGAGCTGAATGCCGATCAGTTGCCGGATTTCGTGCAGCCACTCAAAGTGGTTGAGCAGGGGTACCGCGTTGTTTATGAACCTGGGGCGCTGCTCAAGGAAGAAGCATTAAGCGATGGGGGCAGTGAATTCAGCATGCGGGTGAGGGTTAGTCTTCGTGCGTTGTGGGCTCTGAAAGATATGAAGCGGCTGATGAACCCAGCCAATGATCCGCTTTTCGCTTGGCAGCTTATTTCCCACAAACTGCTTCGCTACGCGGCCTTTGCGCCCATGGTAACCCTTGCGATTGCAGCACTTTATCTTGCATCGGTGAAAGGGCTTTATGCATTAGCGGCAATTGGTTATGCACTGTTTCTTTATTTCGCGTGGGCGGGCTATCAAAAAGAGAGCCGGGGACAATCGCTTTCTACCGTTTATGCCCTGCCTTACTACTTCGTGTTGTTAAACCTTGCGTCCTTTAAGGCATTTGTCGCCTTCTCCAAGGGCGAGAAGAAGGTTGTCTGGAATCCAAGGAAGGGCTGAGTTGAGTATTCGTGTGCTACACCTCATCGATAGCGGCGGGCTATACGGGGCAGAAAAAATGCTACTCGCCTTAGCTAAAGCTCAACTTAATCAAGGTTTGGAGCCTGTCATACTTAGCGCCGGGGAGCCTGCTAACGACGAGAAACCGCTTGAATTAGAAGCCCGACGCCTTGGGTTGCCAATTAAACCATGGCGAATGAAACCGGGGTTCAACATCAGGGAGGGGTATAGAATCGTTAAGTGGGCTCTTAACAATAACTTTGACATTCTCCATTCACACGGCTTCAAGTTCAATATTTTGGTAGGATGCTATCCAAAAGCGTGTAGGCGAATGCCGATGGTGGCAACGTTACACGGTTATGTACACGCCAGAAGATTTTCAAAAATATGGTTTTACGAGCTTCTTGATCGGGTTGCACTCGCATTGTTACAAGGTGTGGTTCTTGTGGGAGATGCGATGAAGAGAGAGCTTCCCTCAGTGTTATTGAGGGGGGAAAAGGTAAGGGTTATTCCAAATGGCCTAGATATTAAAGGAATCCAAGCGCAGGCAGATCATCCTATTGATTTGCCGATTGAGGATTTTTTGGCTAATCACTCTCCGGTGGTCTTGGGCGTTGGGCGCCTGTCACAGGAAAAGGGCTTTGACCGTTTGGTCGAGTCGTTTCAGATTCTTTGTCAAAAATATCATAATCCCGGGCTAATTATAGTTGGTGAGGGAAAGGAGAGGGATCGTCTCGATGCAAGAATCACTGAACTTGGGCTGAGCGATAAAGCCTTAATGCCTGGATACTGTAGCAACGTGCCTGGCCTTCAACGAAGATCAGACCTTCTTGTAATGCCATCTCATACAGAAGGCTTGCCTATTACTCTTTTGGAAGCAATGGCTGTTGGAATTACAGTATTAGTTTCCCCCGTAGGAGAAATGCCAGCTGTCGTTGGCGAGGGTGAAGGTGGTTATCTACTAGCTAAAGACTGTAATTCAGAAGATTTAGGAAAGCATATTGTTAGTTCTTTGAATGATAGTCAAAGAGAGGTTAAGGCGAAATGGTCTATTAGTAAAGTCGTTAGATACTACTCTGTGGAGGCGATGGAAGAACGCTACAGGGAAGTTTATATCGCGGCGATGGGAGTTGCCGTGTGATTCGAACGTTTCGTTACTATCTGACACGTATGTTTTTTGTTATTGCGGGGCTCAGGGTTGCTAAATGGTACAGATATACGGAGAATTTTTGGAATTCAAGCAAAGAAGAGAGGAAGTTAACATTAGAGAATCTATTGAGGACTCAAAGCCTCCTCAACTCAGATAGCATTCCGGTGTTGTCTTTAGACGAAATCTATGGATCTCCCATATTAACCAAGAGTAGGTACCGGGAAATCAATACGAAGTTCTCTAATCGCGGTAGTTTCGAGAGAAAGACTTCCGGAACCACTGGTGAGCCGACAAAGGTTCCGTTATCTCGAGATGAATTGTCGCGCATGTTGGGAGTAAGGGATTACTGCTTTAGGCATTATGGTATTCGCTTGGGAGAGAGAGAAGCGCGATTTTGGGGCAGGGCCGAAGAGGGGATAAAAAATAGACTGAAAAATTTTGCTCTTAACCGAAAGGTTTGCTTTCCAGTGGGTGAGAGTGCGGTTGCGTCAATTTCAAAAGTATTGAGCTGGAAACCCGACTATCTTTATGGGTACGGATCACTGTTATTAGAAGCTGCGGCCTTGGTTGAAAAACACAAGATAGAATTTACGCCACCTGAATTAGTGATCTGTACTGCAGAAACGATTACACCGGCACAGAAAGATTATTTGGCGCGAATATTCAGCGCCCCAGTTGCGGAAGAGTATGGAGCTACTGAATTCGATATTCTAGCTTTCGAGTGCAGGAAGGGGCATCGGCATTTTGTGAGCCCTTGGATTCTGGTGCGAGCCAAAAATGGACAGCTTCTCGTTACAGATATAGCCCGAAACTCAAGTAATTTGGTCAATTACGATATCGGAGATTCTGGCGAAATTGGTAATTCCGAATGCGCTATGCTAGGAGGGCCTGACTACATCTCTGTTCTTGAGGGGCGGTCCATACACCGTTTTGTCTATTTGAATCCAGATATACGGTTCCATTCTGTGGATTTGGCCTACGCTATCAATGCTTATCAACATTCACGACGAGAAATTTTTAGTTTTAAGTTTGTGCAATCAGAGTATGGTGCTGTTGATCTATATGTAAGTGCCCGGCCCTCTGCTGGAACTATAGATTTACAGCAATACATAGAGAGTGAAATTCGGGCTCGGACGGGAAATAATATAGTTATCTATCCACACTTTGCTGAAAAATCTAATCAGAAGATCGAGAAATCATATTTTATCCAGATGCTTCAGCATCCGACGAGAGATGCGGCAACGCTATGAATATCAATCTTGAGGCACTATCCGAAAGATTCAAAATAGAGGCGTCCCTGATTGCGGGACGGGTTGTCCCTTACTTCAGGCGCGTTCTTCGATTTTTAGCTCTTCCTTACTGTTTTTCAAAAGTAAATTGGGATGAGTGTACTAAGAAAAGGCGGCAGGTTTTCTTTGATTTTTTATATGTATTCTTTAGATTAAAATACTTTCCAGATAATTATTCATCCTGCCGTCTCTGGGAGAAGAGCAGGGCAGAATGGGTGTATTACTACGGATCTAATTACGACCCTTATCAAAGAAGGCAGCTTCGAAAAGAGGTTCAGCCTGCAGTTTACGAAATCCTCTTCCAAGATAAAGTGGTGTCTGAATTGCTGTGTAACGCAAAACAGATTCCAACACCAAAAGTGTTAAAGGTTACATCAGATGGTGAGAGTATCGAAGTTATTGCGCGCCAACTAAGCATGGATGGTATCGCCCAACTTATATTCAAACCCCGGTTCGGAAAAGGGGGCGGGGGGATTGTCTGTACTGAGTTTCAAGATGGTGTTTTAAAAGCGATAAGTAAAGGAAAAGAGGTTTCGATAATTAACCTGAGATCACAAGGTGAAATGGTTGTTCAGGAATTCATTAAGCAGCACTGGGGTATGAATAGAATTTCGAACTCAACCAATACAATTCGCGTGGTGACCATTCGGAAGAGAAGTGGTGACGTTATTATCATTGGGACCTATGCTAGGTTTGGTGTGGGGCATAGTAAGGTAGACAATCTCAGCCAGGGAGGGATCTGTGTTGGAGTCGACATCCTTACGGGTAGACTCATGCGGTCGGGTACAGATCGTATGAGTCGAGTTTTTGAGGCTCATCCAACTTCTGGTGTGACATTTAGTGGTTATCAGATTCCTTTTTGGGACGACATAATCAGTTTGGCTAGAAGGGTTCAGAATTCATTTGAATTCTACCCACTTTTAGGTATGGATATCGCGATTTCGGACGGTGGGCCGGTCGTTGTTGAGATTAATTCTGGTTACGACAACGTGGATCTTGAGCAAGCAACTGGACCAATTTTGAAGAAACCAGAGGTTTATCAGGCCTATGAAGAGTACAGTCTATTTATTAATAAGTATCAAAGAAACTTGAAATATGTTCAATAAGGTTTTTGATGTGGATAAAGAAATTTGCTGGATTACATGGGAGGATCATCGACGATCGATTGAGCTTGCCAAACAATTAGCGGCTGACTATCACTATGTTCGATCAAAGGAGACATTTGTAATTCGGCATCTGATTAAGGCAGTTAAAACCATATCGATTATTTATCGCTATAGAAAGGGGATGGTTGTCGTCCAAAACCCAAGTCGTATTCTTGCGGCTTTGGCTGCATTGATGAAGCTGATATTTCGTTTTCCGTTGATTGTAGATAGGCATACCAATTTTCGCATTGGTAAAGGTTTTACGCTTAATCCTGCAATATGGTTTGTGATTTTGTGTAGCGAGTTTAGCTTGAGAGTTGCCGATCTGACTATTGTTACAAATGATTTTCTGAAAGATTTGGTTGAGCGTAAAGGTGGGAGAGCTTTAGTTTTACATGACAAGATTCCGTGTATGAAACAGCCTGAAAAAATACTGGATTTGCCTAGAGGTGTTAACATTCTTTTTGTCTGTAGTTATGCACCGGATGAACCCTATCGTGAAGTGGTATCGGCAGCTAGATTGCTATCGTCTGATTTTCATATTCATATCACTGGGAATTACCATAAAGCTAGCCTTGGCGACATAGGTCAGGATTTGCCTCCAAATATTCATTTACTCGGGTACGTTTCAAATGAGGAATATGATGCTTACATGTTTAATTGTGATGTTGTTTTGGTTTTGACGACCTCGGAATGGGTTGTCGTTTGCGGTGGCTACGAGGCCTTGGCAGTAGAGAAACCCTTAATAACGTCTTCAACAACCGCACTGAGAGAGTTCTATCAGGGTTATGCATGTCACACTGAGCCATCCGCACAGGCAATCGCCAACGCTATCTTGGATGTGGGCGAGAATTTACAGGGGTACCAAAAAAGTATATGTGAACTAGCGGGTATCGAACGAGAACGTTGGATAGAGCAATGGTCGTTTTTTTGTCGGGAATTGAAGAGGTTAGCTGAGCTGTAATCGGAAACCTGATAGGTTCGGTAGCTCAAATGTATCTCAGTGTTTGGTTGCCAGATTCGTTGTATTTGCTAAACTTAAAACTAGGTAATCAGATTCGCTGTTACAGTGCTCTTTAGAGCATTAGTCGAGCAATCCTGAGAATGCCTCTCGTTGGAGGGCGGGTCATGAGAATTATAGCTAAGCAAGCCTTGGTAAGAGTTCTTTTCTTTATTTTTGCGTTTTCGTCAAGTTCAGTATTGGGTAACGTCAGCGTTACTGAGCTCTCGATTGAAAGAGAATTTTCTGGTCAGGGTGACTCAAAGCTTTTGATTTCTTTGAAGGGGTCGGGTTTTGGTTTGAAGCAAAATGCACCCCCATTGCTTTGGGTATTCGGGGCGGATGTAAGGGAAAAGGGTGTGTCGGTATCAGGCCTTGACTATAAGGTTGGTCAGCCTTTAGCGTCAAACGGTACTAAGGTATGGGGGCGCATTGATCAGTCGGTCACTATAAGTGACGTTGTTCGTTATCCCGGTTTGGATCATTCATATTTTGTTGGTAATTCGGGAACTATTGGGAGCCCCTATGTCTTTGGTGGTGATAACCCTCCATACTCAGACCGCATTTATTTTTCATTTCGGGTTAAACCTGTAGAGGCTTGGCATAATTTTCGAAGTTCAGAGTTTTCCAGCCTCTCCGGAGTGTTTTCAACAGGATTTTCCCGTTATGAGGCCGGCGAAAAGATAGTATTGCAATCAAAGTTCGATGGCTCCAAGACTTTTGGGCGAATAATATATTTGGACCCTGTGACCAAATATGTGACATTTGAGACAGACGAAAACTGGGGGCGAGAGCAACTTCAAAATGCGTCTGTTTTTGGAGTCAAATCTGGAGCATATATGACTCTAAATACAGATAAACACTATGCTTTCAGTACAGGTTCTAAATATTTCCGAATGTGGTCGGGTGGAAAGCCAGGCCTATATAATACGTTTTCGACCAATCGTCTGATTGTTGGTTATAGAGATGATTTTGGAAATGTTATAGCTGTACCCCAAACTGAAGATGGTCAAAAAGATTTGGGGTATGGGGTTCCCGATGTTACGGAAAAGCTTGAGTGGAGGTTAGTTGAGTCCTTCATTGACCAGTCGGGCACTGATATTAAAGTCTACTTGGATATAGATAATGAATCAAGGAGATATTTAAATAACCTAGTTGTTTCAGATGGGGCCAAGTATAAAGATCGAAGTCCTACGATTTCGCAGTTAGGGTTAGATGCCGCTGGTGGCACAGAAATGATAGATGCTGCGCTATATTTTGGAGAGATCTATTTTGATAACTCTCCAATGCGTATAATGATTAGTAACAGCAAGACGTATTCGGATTCGGGTGCAGAATTGGAGATCCAGTTCCCCTTAGTGTGGAAGGAGGATTTTTTGCAGTTTGAGTTCAGGCGAGGAGGGTTGAATACTTCAGATGATCTGTATATGTACATATTTGATGCCGATAGTAGGCCAAATGAGAACGGGATCCCCCTTTGTATAGACTGTAAACTGGCAGCTCCGGCCTCGGTAGAACTGCTGGTTGAGTAGATTTATTGTTTTAGAGATCTTGTGCTCATGCCGATTGAAATTGCGCTTTGTTTAGGTTGCTACAATGAGCACTCTAAACAATTGTTGATTTTAAATGTTAATTAAACGGGTGCTAGCCTAGCGGTTTCTGTACAATTTATAAAAGGTTTATTGTGTGCTTTTTAGTATGCTGGCCTGAGGTCTACTTTTGAACCCCGTTAAAAATGGGGGGATTACCAACCCACGTCGCAGTATTACCGGCTATTACAAATAGTATGGCTTGGTTGCAGGATTTTACAAAGGGGTTGAGCGAAAAATGAGCAGCAATCTTTAGAGTAAACAAAGTTCAGATATTCATTCGGTTGAAAACGATTCTTGGCAAATGCCTGATTATCATCATTATCAGCGCCCATTTCATGGGGACATAAGCGGTTGCCCTGTGAGAGTCTATGGCTTTGAGTATCTGCTGGGCCACGTCGCGCACGTCGGCGAATGAGTCAGCGTTTGTCATTGCCTGCGTCATCGGTGTTTTGGTTGGTCCAGGCTTGACTAGGGTGACCCGCACGCCTGTTTTCGCGAATCTGTGCTGGAGTCCCTGGGCGTATCGTGTGACGAGTCCCTTTGCTGCGCCGTAAACATAATTGGACTTTCGCCCCCTGTCTCCTGCTACCGAACCAATCAAAGCGATATGGCCGTAATCCAGTGGTGCCATTTGATTGGCGAAAGCCTCTGCGAAGATCACCGGTGAAGTGCCATTGATCGTCAGCGTGTGTTCACACAGGCTAAGATCCTCTTCGCACGCCTGCTGATCGGGTAAAGTTCCATGTGCTATTAACGCGATATCAACGGGAATTTCTGAAACCCGCGTAATGAGTTCGGAGATTGCGGCGGGGTCTGTAAAGTTGACTTGATAAAGCTTGCACTGCGTGTTGGGGTTTCTGGTTTCAAGGTCTTTTTGGATGCGGGCGCATCTTTGCTGATCTCGTGCAATCAGAGAAAACAGGCAATCTTCGCGTTCAGCCCATATACGAGCGCAGTGCTCTGCCATGGCGGATGTGGCACCTACAATAACAATGTGTTTCATTGGGTCGGTCAACTTCCTGTTAGTCGGCGAGATAGGGAGGAGCTGATGCCCGGGTCCCTGAATCGCTGGAATTTCTGGAGGTTAGGGTAGCCGAGTTCGAACAGCTCCCTGGGCATGCGTGCGTCTTTTGCAGGGTAGATCCTGCCGTGGGCCTCCCGGACGATGGCATCCAGCCGCTCAAACAGCTTTAGCGTAGTGGTATTCCTATTGGGGAAGTCCAGAGCGAGTGTTACGCCTTCCATCGGAAAGCTCATCAGCCCCGGGGGTTGCCTCGCCCCGAACGTTTTAAGTACTGCAAGCATTGAACCTTGTCCGGAGCGCTTTATTTCATTAAGCATTTCGGCGGTCGCATCTTCTCGGTGTTTTCTGGGAACAACAGACTGATATTGATAAAATCCGCGACGGCCGTACGCTCTGTTCCAGTGCTTAATAGCGTCTAGTGGGTAGAAAAAAGGTTCGTAGTGTTGGACCTGGATGCCAGCACGTTTTGATTGTTGGCGGAAGTAGATTGAATTAAAGAGTGGCAGTGAAAACCGGTTTACCAATGACATTGGCGGAATGAAAGGAAGCGACAGCTTTTGAGGGCGTTCTTCGGGAGTATCCCTTCTCCGGGAAGGGTTTCCTCGCATGAATATACCTCGGACTCCGCGTTGGCTGGTGCAGTCAATCCAGGAGACAGTGTGCTCCCACTCAGATTCCGACTCGTCCGACAAAAGAAAGAACTCATCCAGGCTGTGGTAAGGGATACTTTCAGTAGTTAGCCAAGGGCCGCAGGTGGCTTTCAATTGTATCGTTGCCGACAGGATTACGCCGGTAAGCCCAAGCCCCCCGGCAGTGGCTGTGAACCAGTCGGTATTATGTTCTTTGCTGCAAGTGAGGCGCTTGCCGTCTGTCCTGGCGAGCTCAAGTACTGTTACGTGATCACAAAAAGATCCATGGCGGTGATGATTTTTCCCGTGGACATCGTTGGCGATGGCTCCACCAACAGTTATGAGTTGTGTCCCTGGGGTTACAGGAAGCGTCCATCCTCTTGGAATGAGCAGGCGTTGTATGTCTGCAAGGAGGACGCCCGGCTCGCACGTTAACAACCCCGTTTCGGAGCTGAACGAAATAAGGCGGTCCAGAGTGCGTGTTTCCCAAAGAGTCCCGCTGGGGTTCAGGCATGAGTCGCCATAGCTGCGACCATTGCCAAAGGGGAGAGACGGTCCTCTGGTCTTGGCTATAATATCTGGCGCGTTCGTGACGGAGCTGAGTGTTACCAAGGTGTGGGAGGGGGTAGAAAGCCTGCCCCAGGATTCAATCTTCGTCACGTCGCCTCCGTGCGAAATACGTATCGCTTATCAAGATGATATTTCGTCAGGTATCCCACGGCAAGGCCAAGTATTCCCCCTAAATATCGCATTTCTTTTGTTTCAAATAGCAGATGGAAAGTGAACTCAAAGCCCCAGAATACTATGGTTGTTACAATGCCCATAATCGAATACAAAAAGAAAACTTGGCTATCGTGAGACAAACTTTTGCTCTGGAACGCAAAAATGTAACGCTTGTCGAGTAGATATTTGACAACTAGACCCGCGCCCGTGCCTACGAACACTGATAGAATTACGGGTAATGGGCCTTTATAAAACCTCGTAACCAGGTCCTGCGCCCCGATATTAGCGATGGTGGCGATTACGGCGAGAATTGTATAGATTAGCGCGATTCTCATGTTTCGACCGTGCCTGCAGGGAAGTGAGTAAGGTATGTTTTATGGATGATACAACACTAGCGGTGCCCCCACTACGGCAAGTCCGTGGGCTTGTGAAGCTGGTTCGGCCTAAACAGTGGGCGAAAAACGGTTTCGTGCTGGCACCTTTGGTTTTTGCGGGTGAATTTCTTGATCCGGCATCCGCATCCAGCGCGCTTTTGGCTTTTGCTCTATTCTGTGTTGGGTCCTCAGCCACGTACATTGTTAACGATCTCAGCGATATTGATGGCGATCGTCGTCATCCTCGTAAGCGACACGAGCGCCCACTCGCTGCCGGCCAGGTAAAACCTGGAATGGCCTTTGGGCTGTTAATTGCGCTATATGCAGTGTTGGCTGCGTGCTGGTTTATTGTCCCTTCAGTCGTTTCCGTTATTGGCATCTATCTTGTACTGAATATTGCTTACACATTTGTGCTCAAGCATCAGCCCGTTCTTGATATTTTTACCATCGCCATCGGGTTTGTGTTGAGAGTGTATGCCGGTGCAATGGCGCTGGCCGTTCCTGTATCTGGTTGGATGTTTGTAACTACCCTTTGCCTTGCGCTTTATCTGGCGGCCGTCAAGCGTAGGCAGGAACTCAGCCAGAGTGGCGACCAGGCCCGAAAGGTTCTTGGAAGTTACAGTGTTGCGCTGGTTGATCGTTATGCTGAGATGTCGGCGACTGGCGCATTGGTGTTTTACAGTATGTTTGTTATGTCTGCTCGCCCTGAATTGGTTGTAACTGTGCCGCTGGTTCTATTTGGTCTTTTTCGATACTGGTATGTCGTTGAAACGATGGACGGGGGAGAGTCTCCAACGGATGCGCTTTTTTCTGACTGGCAGCTGTTGCTCACTGTCGTGCTTTGGGTAGCTACCTGTGGATGGGCGTTATGGCCCGAGGCTGTTCTGGTATGACGTTATCGTATGCGATTACGCCATTCACCGCCTGGTTAGTGGCGGGAGGGCTTAAATTTCTGGTTAATTCGATTCGGGCTGGAAAACCAGCGTTTGGATTGATTGGCTACGGTGGTTTTCCAAGTAACCATAGCGCCATTGTTAGCAGTATGTGTGCTTTGATTGCTTTTTTAGAGGGCGTAGATCACCCCGCTTTTGGAGTCGCACTGACGGTAGCATTCATTGTCATGCTTGATGCTTCAAGCCTTAGGCAGCAGGTTGGGAAGCAAGCTGCCTCAATCAATCGGCTCACCGAGCAAATGGCCGAGCGTAATATTCATCGAGAGCGTATGGGGCATACTCCGTTAGAAATTGCCGGGGGAGTGCTGGTTGGTATCGCTGTCGGAGCGTTCGTGGCCTGTTTTTCGTAGTCGAGGTAGCGGGAACGTTTTTGTAGGGCACTGAAAGTCAGCGGCTAAGGATAGTGATTATGAATGATGACAAGCTTGGGGTGGTTGCCCGTACGTTTTTACTGGCTGTGCTGTCTGCTTTGGCAGCAGTCGCTATTTTACCCTATGCCTCTGCATTTCCTTCTTTGATTATTGAAGATGATGGTTTCTTCTATGCAGAAATCGCCAGAAACATTTCTGCGCTCGGTGTTTCCACATTCGATGGCCTGCATGAAACCTCTGGTTATCACCTTCTGTGGATGGCCGTTATGGCAGGTACGTCCTGGGTGTTACAGTTAGTTAGTTCTCAGCCGGAGTTTTTGCTCTGGGGCTATCTTTCGCTTTCGTTCTTCGTTATCTCTGTCTATACCAATCTTTTCTTTAACAGTCTTGAGGCCCGGATTTTAGTTTGGGTTTTGTCTTTGATGTGTTCGCTGTTGATGGAAGTGAATCTGTTGGTCCTCCTGATTCTGCCGGCCTATCAAGTTCTCTTAGATCGCATTCAGAATCGGGCGAGCGTGCCGCTCTGGTTCTACGGATTGATCGCACTGATACCCTTGGTGCGCATCGACGCTACAATTATGCTTGCCGTGCCGATTTGTTATCTTTTAATCACTGATCGCCGGATTGGTTTTGGCGGTGGGATTGCACTCCTGTTTGGTCTTGCGGTTCAGCTGGTTGTGATGAAGCTGGCTTTCGGCCATATGTTTTCGGTGTCCTCGACCCTCAAGGCTGCCGATATGGAGGGCTCGCGATTGATCAGTAATCTGTTGCACCGAGGGGCGGACTATACACTGCGCAATCTACTGGCATTTGGGTTGCTGGTGCTGGCTTTTGGTTTAGCAGTCATTCGCAGGCATTGGCTTGCCGTTGCCATTGTCATTTCCGTGGCAGGGTTCTATGCCGCGCACTTAATTTTCAATCACCAGCGGCACTGGTACTTCTTACCGGTCTATCTGTCCGCCTTTTATTTGGTGGTGAACCTCTGGCCTGTCAGCGGGTGGTGGTTCCGGATTTTCCGACCTGGGGCGTTGGTTGCGGCGCTGATACTAGGCATGGGTTTTGGGCTTGGCTATCAATTGACGCACATACCTGCGCGCATTAACTCGCTGGCGTTTGTGAAACAGGCGAATGCTATCCTTGATGAGTCAGATGTTGTCTTTCAGGTGGATGGTTCCGGCTGGACGGGATTTTTTCTGGATGCGCATTTGGTGAATGGGGACGGCTTGGTCAATTCTTACGAGTACGCTAACCGCTTAGTGAATGGGGAACTCGCAGGATACCTGGGCGATATTGATGCTGATTATGTGTTGGTTAATAAGCCCTACAGAGACAATTTAGTGGTTGACATCGGTGGCTTGAAGGTGTCGGAGTCTGATCTCGAACCGGTACTGGAAACCGCTTTGCAATCTGATTATCGGTTCACACAGTTTAAGCTCTACAGGCTCAAGTAGGTGAAGAAATGAAACCTTTAGTTTCTGTTCTCACGCCAGCGTACAATCGGGCTGCCTTTATAAGTGAGGCTGTGGAATCCGTCCTTAATCAGACATACGACAATATCGAGTATATTGTCATTGATGATGGCTCGACTGATGACACTTACAGCATTCTTCAGGAATACGAGGATACTGGTAGGCTCCGGTTGCTGACCCATAAAAACCGGCAGAATCGTGGTCAGTCTGCTTCGTTGAATCTTGGCCTGAAGGCGGCGACCGGTGACTACATTGTAATACTGGATAGCGATGACCGATTACACCAGCACAAGCTTCAGAAGCAGGTGGAGTTTCTGGAACAGAATCCTGGAATCGGGATGGTGTATGGACAAGCTATGGCGATTGATGAAGGGGGGAAAGAACTGTTTCCAATTCCTCCCGACAACCATGTTGAGCCAGGTGATCCAAATCGGTTGCTCCTCGACTGCTATATGGCGTTGCCGGGTGGCGCGATGGTCCGGAAAACTGTCTTTGATTGCGTGGGTTTTTTTGAAGAGGAGTTCAGGGCGAGTCAGGACCATGACATGGTCATTCGATTGGCGGAAGCCGCACCGTTTGCCTATGTGAAGGAAACGGCTTTTTATTACCGAAAGCACGATGACGCTATTAGCAGTCACGGCCTGGAAAGACGATGGCGGGCAGGGTTTGAAATACTCAATCGCGCTGCTGCTCGGTATCCATATAAGCGCTCGACCCTCCGCAAACGTCGTGCTTTGCTTCACTTTAGAATGGGTCAGGTCTATTGGAAGAAGGGGAATGTTGGGCGCTCTGCTATCCATATTCTACTGGCTGGATTCGGTGATCCGGTGCGCGCTGTAAACGTTATTCTGGGTGTTGAAAAGCCAAGCTGAATCATTGGGAAGTCGTCTTATGGAAATGGGAAGTCCGGTTCGTGTTCTGTTTGTGATCGATCATTTCTCCAGCCCCTATGCAGGAACAGAAGGCCAGTTGCTTCAACTCATCTCAAACCTTCCTGCTGATCGATTTGTCCCGGAGTTGTTGGTTCTTCGTTCATCAGACTATGTCTATGAAGGCAATATCCCATGTAAGGTGCACGTATTGGGCTCCTCGAAGCTTTTCAACATGAAAACATGGCTGGCATTGTTTGAATTTGCTCGCCGACAAAAACGGGCTGGCACGGCTCTGTGCCATGTATTTTTCAACGATTCATCCGTTCTTTGTCCTCCTGTATTTGGCCTTGTGGGAATTCCTACGCTTATTTCCCGAAGAGACATGGGGTATTGGTATACCCGTAAATACCTTTGGGTGCTCCGGCGAACGGCTGGTTTTGTGAGGGGCGTTGTTGCAAACAGCGAAGCGGTAAAACGAATCACTGTCCAGAAAGAAGGGTTTTCAGATGCGGATGTTTCAGTGATTTACAATGGATACCCTGAAGATGACGAGGAGTTGCACCCTTTGACCGGCGAAGAACGACAGCGATATGTCGAGACTCTGGGCTTGCCGAAAAGTGGACGGTTTGTGGTGCTGGTTGCAAATTTGCGTGACATAAAGCGAATTGGTGATGCTATTAGTGCTTTAGCCCGACTTAACCAAACGCTCCCCGATACTCATTTGGTATTGATAGGAGCGGGTGATCAGAAGCCCTACCGTATGCTCGCCGAAGCAGCAGGTATTGCCGGACAGGTCCATTTTTTGGGGGCACGTTCGGATGTAAAAAATATTCTGCGAGTCATGGATGTTGGTTTACTGTGCTCGGAGTCAGAAGGTTATTCGAATGCCATTGTTGAGTATATGCAAGCCAGGCTTCCGGTTGTGGCATCTGACGTTGGAGGAAATAGTGAAGCCGTAGAGCATGGTGTTACGGGATTCCTGTTTCCGATGGGTGATGTTGATCAAATGGCTGAGCAGTTGGCTACTGTTCTGAATGGTGAGTCACGAGCAGTGGCCTCCATGGGTGAAGCTGGCTACAAACGTGCGGGACACCGGCATGCATTGCACACAATGATTGAGGCTCACTGTGGTTTGTACGATCGGTTGTTGTCGGGTTCAGATTATAGCCGGTCGGAATTGGGGGTTCGATGAATATCTCGAGGTGGGTAAAGATCGTTGGTGAGGCGGGGGGCTATGCCCTGTCTCGAGCTATTACTGCTCGTCGCCCGCGTATTCTTATGTATCATCGCTTTTCCCGGCTACCCAAGAATGGCTATGTCAGCGCGGAGGAATTTGAGTGGCAGGTAAGGTATATAGCGCGGCATCTTAATCCAGTAACGGTTTCCCAAATTGCGTCGTCACTCTATGGCAGCCATGAACTCCCCAGGAACAGTGTTGCGATTACTGTAGATGACGGTTACCAGGATTTCTATTCAATTGCCTGGCCGATCCTGAAGAAATATGGTGTGCCGGCCACATTCTATGTAACCACAGGGTTCGTGAGTGGCGATCTATGGTTGTGGCCAGATCAATTGCGATATTTATTGATGAATGCCCCACAATCACAAGCAACGTTTGATCTCGGCCTGTTCCACATTCAAACACCGTTGAGTACAGACGATTTTGAGAGCGAATTTTGGAGGGTCAATCAAACCCTCTTAATGGCTGATGACGCAGAAAAGCTCGAGTGTCTGGCGAGTATGGCTCGCACCTGGAAGGTTGAATTGCCGAAGTGCCCCCCTGAGGCGTTCAGGCCCGTTACGTGGGACCAGCTGAAAGAGATGCAGGCTGAGGGGCTGGAGGTCGGAGGGCACACTGTTACCCACCCATCGCTCGCCAGAGTGAGCAGCGATCAGGCCAGAAACGAGATTCTGGGTTGTGGGAGAATGCTGGAGAAAATGCTTGGTAACGTTACCCGTTCGTTTTGTTACCCAAACGGAACGCCCGATGATTTCGTTGGAGGGCAGGTTCAGTTTGTAAAGGATGCAGGATTTTCGTGTGCTGTCGTGGCTTTTGCCGACGATGGGGAGCATCGCCAACGCTACGCCATGCGCAGACATGCGAGCTCTTCAGACCAGTTTCAGTTTCTCAAAGCGGTTTCGGGTATTGAATTACTTGGGATGAAGTTCAGAGGGCACCATTTAGAGACCCGATATGACTAGTGTAGGGGCTGATGAAAGAGCGTCGGCCAGCGCATTTACATTTTGGTTGTTTATCTATTTTCTAGTAGATTTTTTTCTTCACCTCTCGGCCAGGATTCCTGGTTATGGGTTAATCAGGCCGACCTTACTCTTAGTAGTGCTGATCTCTGCGAGTCTTTTCTTACAGCGGGACAAGTTTCGAGGATGGGCCCGAGACCCGATTGTGGCGTCTCTTTTGGTATTGGTTGGCTATCTGGTGGTATCTCTGCCTTTGGTTGAATGGCCGGGTAGCGTTGTGAAGAATAACTTGGGAGATTTTGTTAAAGCGATTGTGTTTTTCTTTTTTACCGTGCTTTTGGTGGACTCGAATCGACGACTGAAGATTTTCTTGACCGTGTTTATCGCGTGCCAGGTTTTACGAGTTCTCGAACCCTTGTTTTTGCACGTGACGGAGGGATATTGGGGCAGCAGAACGCATCTTGGGCATGGGGAGTTTTCACAGCGGCTGGCTGGTGCGCCTTCGGATGTTATTAACCCCAATGAGTTAGGCTTTGTGATCGTAACGGCCGTACCTTTTCTTCATTATCTGCTTTGGTCATCAGGGTTTAAGGCGAAGCTTCTTTATCTGCTTTTGATGCCACCTTTACTGTATGCTCTTATTCTAACGCAGTCGCGAGGGGCCCTGTTGGCATTGTTCGTGGTCGCTTTTTTTGTGTTCAAGGAGTCGAGCCGAAAGTTCAGTTTGATTGTCGTAGCTGTGTTGATCGGCTTTGCAGGGTGGCAAGTGATGAGTGATGAGCAGAAAGACCGTTATCTGTCGTTGGTTGGCCAGTCTGAGACGTCCAATGCGGCGACCGCTGACGGCCGCATTCAGGGAATGATGCGAGAATTCGCTCTGGGCTTTGAACGGCCGATTGTTGGCCACGGCCTTGGCACGACGCCAGAGGCTAAAACGCACATACTGGGCAGTCGTCAGGCTTCTCACAATCTGTATGCGGAATTGCTGATTGAGCTTGGCATCATTGGAACCCTGATTTTTCTGCGCTTCCTTTTAAAGGTCTACCAGGGGCTTTTCGAAATTCAAAAGCGAATCTCTCGGCTCTCTAAAAGTCCTGGGTCCTTCTATGTCAGTTTGAACAAAGCTTTGATCGCCTTGTTCTGGATGTATGCGGTATACAGCTTAAACTATTGGGGGCTTTCCCAGTACTATTGGTATCTCTTTGCGGGTGCGGTTGTCGTATTTCATCGTTTGGTTCTGTTGGACCTGCTGGATGCCAGTGAGGTTGAAAGTATTCCTGTCAGTTCGGTTCAGAAAAGCCGTTTCAGTAACTTGGTTGGCCTGGCCGATAGGCGCTAACTCTTCGTTTTAAAGGGAATTTTGAATGCAAGTTGTTGTATTTGCTAGGCACCCAGGTGGAGGAATTCGAACCTATTTCTCTTATGTTTATGGGGACAAAGTATTCAAGGATTTTGAGTTTAACCTCATAGCACCGAAATCTTCGGCTCTGGAGTCTTTGGTAAATCGTATAGACAACGTTTACGTAAGAGAACAAACCACGGAAAGTAATGTAAATCTGTTAATTTCACTTTTACGGTTTGTAATGAAAAATCGGCCGGCATTGGTTCACTCTCATGGTTTTACCGCCGGCCTGATCTCTGCATTTCCGCTTTGGATATTGCGTATCCCTCACATCATTACAACGCATGATGTTTTTATGCCCGGCCACTTTTCAAGCAGGCTAGGAGGGCTTAAAAAGTTCATTATGGCCCGCCTATTTTCCCTAGCAAATGTGGTTAATCCCGTGGGTGAAGATGCCGCTGAGAACTTTCGGGAAACCTTTCCTGCCCTCGCCGGGAAGGGGCGGGTTCAGGCTGTAAGAAATGGCATCAGAACCCAGGCATTTCTTGGAGACGGCGCCAGAGAGCTTCGGAAAGAGGCTCGCATTCCCGAAAACGCCCTAGTCGTTGGCTTCTTTGGCCGATTTATGGCCCAGAAAGGATTCGGTTTGTTGGTTGATGCTGTCGAACAGTGGAACGGTGCGCAGCTTGGCAGGCCCCTTCACGTGTGTTGTTTTGGCTGGGGAGGATTTATTCGTGAGGAACAGGCGGATATCGCGCGTAGGAAACTTGACCAGTATTTTCATTTTTTTCCCGGTACGGATGAGATGGGCGCAGCCATTCGAGGTGTTGATGCGGTTGTTATGCCATCCCGCTGGGAGGCCTGCCCGTTGCTGCCGATGGAAGTGATGGTGGCTGGTAAACCTCTGATTGCAACCAACTGTATTGGTTTGAAGGAAGTCGCTGAAGACACACCTGCTTTGATTTTTGATGTGGGTTCGTTAGAGGGCTTGCTTGCCCGGCTTTCTGAATTTGAGGAACGGCAGGCAGATTTTGCCTCGAAGTCTATTGATTTCAGAGCGATTGCAGCAAAGCGATTTAATGTATCCGCCACGGCAGAAACTCTTTTGAGTGTATTCAATTCGGCGCTTGATAGTACGGAACAGGAAAAGTGATCCGAACGCTGTTAGTGAACACTGGGTCAAACGTTCTGGTGATGTTCGTTAAGCTGGCGATTACTTTCATCATGACGCCCATATTTGTACATAATTTGGGCAAGTATGATTACGGTCTATGGGAGATGATTGGTGCCGTTATTGGCTATATGGGGATACTTGATCTCGGATTAAGACCTGCAATTAGTCGATACGCAGCGAAGCACCATGCAGAAAATGACGAAGTTGCACTTCAATCTGTGTATGTGTCTGCACTGGCATTTATGGCCGTTGTAGGTGCGCTTCTTTTCCTTTTCTTTTTCCTATGGGGGAATTGGTTTTCATCTTCCCTTGCGCCAACAGGCGAACCTAACCAAAAATACACTCTGCTGCTGATCATTATTGGTGCTTACCTTTTAATTTCTTTTCCTGGTTATGTGTCTGAAAGCTACCTTGAGGGGTTTCAGAAATACTATTTAAAGAATAACGTTACGATTATTAATTCGATTGTAGGATCAAGTCTTTTATACGCGTTTATAACCCCTGAAAACGGTCTTTTGCTTTTAGCTGGGATTAATGGAATCGGATTATCGATAAAGTATGTACTATTCATGTGGATACTTTCCCGGCCTGCATATGGAGCGCTTAAGGCACAGGCTGGTAACTATTCGTGGGCTCGGCTAAAGGAATTGATTGGTTTTGGTTTTAAGTCTTTTGTGCAGGGTATTGCGTCAAGAGTCGAAAATGCGACCGATGTCTTGGTGATCGGGATGGTTCTCGGCCCTGCGATGGTTCCGTTTTACAGTATTCCCGCCAACCTCACGCAGCAGATTAGGACAATGGGGTGGACGTTAACTCATGCGTTTATGCCGTTGTTCAGTGGACTAAGTGCGAAATCCGACGAAACAACGATTAGGCAGGTGTTCGTTGTTTCGTCCCGATATGTTGTCAGTATTTTACTTGCCATGGGTACCGGGGCTTTAATGTTGGGTGTGCCGTTCATTTCGGTTTGGCTTGAGCCGGAGTTTGCTGAAAAAGCGGGCCTTATCATCGTGTTTTTGGTGTTCTTCACAATTCTTCCTTTTATCAATCCCTTCTCAAGTCGGTACCTCACTGCCATTAATAAACATGGTATTTTAGCTAAGCTGACGCCAATCGCGGCGGCGATTAACGTAGCTTTGAGTCTTATACTAGTGCATCCCTTCGGCTTGGAAGGCGTGGCTTTTGCGTCGGTTGTACCCGGTCTGATTTTTGTGCCCTTGTATCTTCATTACACCTGCCGACACTTGGGTATCTCCGTGCTCTATTATCTGCAGTCGTCAGTTCTGCCTGGGTTTTTGCCAGCTGGAATTATGGCGCTGGTTTTAGTGATTGTCGGTGAGTACCTGATTTATGATTCTTACACCGATATCCTTGTAGGAGCGGGGTTAAGTAGCCTTAGCTGGCTAGCCGGCTTCTGGTTGCTGGTGCTGAACAAGGAAGAACGAGGATTTCTGGGTGCCAAAATTGCTCGCATGCATAAAAGGACGTAGCAAATGTGTGGTTTTGCCGGGTTTGTAAGCCTTCAGGGCTCTGGGCTAACAGAGAATACGTTGCGCAGGATGGGGCGGGCGATAGCCCATCGTGGGCCAGATGCTGACGGCGTGTGGATTGGCGAAGGGCTGGGTGTGGGGTTAGTTCACCGGCGCTTGGCTATTCAGGATCTGTCTCCCGCAGGGGCACAGCCTATGGCATCGGCCTCTGGCCGTTACGTGATCGCGTTTAACGGGGAGATTTATAACTTCCGGCAGATTCGAAAGGACTTAGAGAAGGGTGGCTGCGTTTTCATAGGCCATTCAGATACTGAAGTCATGCTTGCGTCCATTGAAGCGTGGGGGTTGGAAGCAAGTCTTGAGCGCTTTTCCGGGATGTTTGCCTTTGCCTTGGTAGATACTCATAAACGAAGGCTCTTCCTAGCGCGGGACCGCATGGGGGAGAAGCCCCTGTATTACGGTTGGCAGGGGAAAACACTACTGTTTGGGTCCGAGTTAAAGGCGCTGCGTGTGCACCCGGACTGGAAAGGAGGCATAGAGCCGAAAGCGTTGGCCCTGTTGCTGCGCCATAACGTTATTCCAGCCCCATGGAGTATTCACCCAGGGATTTTCAAGTTACCACCGGCTTCGCTGATTTCTTTTGATTTAACGAGTCTCACTTCTGGTCAGGCTCCAGCCCCTAAACGTTACTGGCAACTCGAAACGTGCTTTAGCAAGCGGGCTGAGGGCACGTTTGAAGATTGCAGTCAGCAACTCGAGAGCCTGTTAGGCGATGTGATCGAAGACCAGATGGTGTCTGATGTGCCTTTAGGCGCATTCCTTTCTGGTGGAATTGATTCTTCAACTGTCGTCGCGCTGATGCAATCTCGGGCATCCAACCCAGTCCGGACCTTTAGTATTGGGTTTGATGACCCCGGTTTTAACGAGGCGATCCATGCGGCCGAAGTGGCGCGGCATCTCGGCACCCAACATACCGAGCTTTACGTAAAGCCAGCGGATGCTCTGCACTTGGTTCCTCAATTGCCCGAGCTTTACGACGAACCCTTTGCAGACTCCTCGCAGTTGCCAACCTTCTTGGTCAGCCAAATGACCCGTAAGCACGTCACGGTTGCGCTTTCCGGAGACGGTGGCGACGAGCTGTTTTGCGGTTACACCCGCTATCAATCCGTATTTAATCGTTGGCAGAATCGGTTCGGTGCTAAGTCTCTAGGGCGCAAAGCTGCATCCTTCCTGCCCGAGGCCCTGGCAAGCAGGGCCATACGCGCAGCTGTACCCTCGCAGAGAGGGCGTTCACATTTGGCGGTTGCCCATCGCTTGCAAGCTGAACGAGCCATGGCAAAAGCCGGTAATATCTCAGAGTTTTATCGCCAGTCGGTCTCGTTTTGGAATGGGCCAGAAGGTATCACGCAGCCATTTCCCGAGGGCGTCTATGGATTAAACAGTCCGCTGCCACAAGACGTGCCGGATAACAGCATGAAGACTCTGATGTGGCGAGATCTAAACTGGTACTTACCCGATGATATTCTGGTGAAAGTAGACCGATCTGCCATGGCTTGCAGTTTGGAAACTCGCATCCCGATGCTGGACCCGAAGGTTGTTGCTTTCGCGCTATCACTACCCTTGAGCTATAACGTTAGAGGTGGTGTTGGAAAGCAGGTGTTACGTAGTGTTCTATTTCGACATGTACCACAAGCACTGGTCGACCGCCCCAAACAAGGTTTTGCGGTGCCAATTGGCCAGTGGTTAAGAGGGCCTCTGCGCGACTGGGCAGAGTCTTTACTCGCGCCTTCCGTATTCCGCAAGCAAGACTTCTTGGATGAAAAGGTTGTTTTGGCTTTTTGGCAGGAACACTTGCGCGGGCGGGAGGACTACTCCTCCGAACTGTGGGGAATCCTGATGTTTCTTGCTTGGCTGGAGCGGTCTTTTGGCTAAAGTTGTTCCTTATAATGACCAATTACATCGTGATCAAGTACTGGCACTGTTTTCTGATGTGCCTTTCAAAAAAGCTATGTGGGAATATCAGTTCCTATTGAATCCCGGTACGGTTAAAAGCGGTTTTCAGCCTGTTGTTGCGGTAGAAAGTGATCGTGTAGCAGGTTTTAATGGCGTGGTTCCTGTGGCTATTTTATGGCACGGTAAGCATCGCGAAGGTCTGTGGAGTTGCGACTTTAAAGTTTCTAGTGAACTTCGGGGTAAGGGAGTAGGGCGATTAATCAAAGAAGAACTTGCTCAACAATCTCCGATACTTATTTCTTTTGGTATTAGCCCAGTTGCCGCCATTGTTTTGAAACGCATGGGTTGGCAACCCAACAATGATGTTCACTTTCTTAAAAAGATCCGATGCCCATCCTCCATGCGTGACCACGCACTTTCAGTTTTCCAGCGTATGACGTCGGTTGTTAACTGGACCTTTGGTGGCGATGAGTACTCCGTTTCAGTGCGTGAGACACTTCCGGAACAGCCTGCCGTTGACGCCCTGTGGGACGATGTGAAAACCGGTTATAACAAAGTGGTTGTCCGAAACTGGTCCTACCTGCACTGGCGTTATGAGACGCACCCTTTGGCTACGTACAGTTTCCTAGAGCTAAGTGACAGCGCTAACAAATTAAAAGCAATTGGTATCGTTCGGGCGTCCGGGGGGCAACTGCGCCTTGTTGATTACATGGGGCCCGCCCGAGATTTAGGCGTTAAACGAGCGTTAATCAAAGGGGTGCTAGATACCTGGCCCGATGCGAAAGCCGTCTCGGCGATGACTTCAGACCTGCAGTTCAAAAAGATTATGAAGTCCCTGGGTTTTTACCAAGGGCGTGAGCAGCCACGCTTTTATGTATGGACATCTCCAAGGGAGTTTAGCCCCGCAGAGTGCGAACGTAACACGGAAGGCTGGTTCATTATGGGTGGGGATTCCGACGGTGAATTGTTGCAAGCCGCAAGTGAATCTTGGAATGAGAATATCAACCACAGGGAAAACGTGTAATGTCGCTTCATCGGCCCTTAGTGAGCATCATCACGCCAACGTACAACCGAGCGGATTTTCTAGGCGAGGCCGTCGAAAGTGTATTGTCTCAGAGCTACCCTGATTTCGAGTTTTTGATCGTTGACGATGGCTCTGAAGACAATACATCGGAAGTGCTCGCACCATACTTGAACGATAGCCGGATCAAGCTGTTTCGGCAGGAGAATCAGGGGCAAAGTGTAGCGCGAAACCTGGCTTTGGCTGAGGCGAAAGGAGAGTTTATCTGCTTCCTGGACTCCGATAATTACTGGCCAAAGCAGAAGCTTGAACAGCAAGTTCGGTTGTTTGGAGCACATCCCGAAACAGACGTGTTGTATGGCGATAATGTCATTATCGATGAAAACGGACGTGAGATCAGCCGTAAAAATATGTCGCGTTATTCTGGCCGCATTGCTTATCAGATGATTAAGGATAATTGCGTGGCGATGAACACAACCATGGCGCGCCGGAAGTGTTTTGATGAAATGGGAGGAATGAGCGGTAAGCGGCGAGTTGCTGATGATTACGATTTGTGGCTTCGCTTATCGGCCAAGTACATTTTTAGATATGAACCCGAATATTGGGCTTGGTATCGGGTTATGGAGGATCAGATTTCTTCTGATAAAACTCGTCGCTTTAAAGTTAACGAAGAAATTATTCGCGATTTTAGACGGGACTACCCGGACGCTCTGTCCATTAAAGAATTCGACCGCGGTTTTGCACATTTTCATCTTCGCAAGGGGCGCTACCTAGGAAGCGCAGGAAGCAAGGCTGAGGGAATAAAGGAGATAGGAAAGGCGATTCGGTACGCGCCTTTGGAGTATACGGTATGGCGGTCTTTTTTCGCCGTTTTGCTTAAGTGAAAGCAGGGTAAGTACGACAGGGAAGCGTAGCAGTTATGGCAAACAAGCCTCGGGTATCAGTGATCACGCCAACGTTTAATCGAGCAGACTATCTGCCTGTAGCGATTGAGAGCGTGCTCGCACAGACGTTTGGTGATTTTGAGCTAATCGTCATTGACGATGGTTCAACGGACCATACGCCAGAACTGATGCAGCGGTATTTAGATGACCCTCGGGTTCGCTATTTTCAGCAGCCGAATAGGGGGCAGAGTGTTGCTCGGAACCGAGGCGTTGCCGAATCAGTCGGTGAGTTCATTTGTTTTCTGGATTCGGATAATGCCTGGGTTGAAACAAAGCTGGCTGCTTCTCTGCAGGCGTTTGATGAGCGCCCTCAATCGGATGTTGTATACGGCGATTATGTTGTCATCGATGCTGAGGGCCGTGAGTTAGGCGTAAATCGAATGACACGCTATTCTGGCCGGATAACCCCAATGCTGATTTGCGACAACTTTGTCAGTATGAACACGACCATGACCCGTAGGCGCTGTTTTGACGAATTGGGCGCCTTTGATAGCAATGATCGGCTAGCCGAGGATTATGGCTTATGGCTGCGTTTTTCGACGCGATATCAGTTTTTGTATTTGCCAGAAGTTCTGGGTTACTACCGAGTTATGGAAGACCAAATCTCCAGTGATAAAGACAGTCGTTTTAACGCTAATGAAGAGCTAATACTGGAATTTTTAAAGGCTTATCCTGATGCACTCGATTCACTCGAGGTACGGCAGGGATTGAGCCGTTTCTACCATAGGAAAGGGCGGTACGAACTCTCCGTAGGCCGGTCAAAGAGTGCGGCGCGTGATCTGGGCCGTTCGTTGGTTCAATATCCGGCTTGGTCGGGTCCATGGCGACTGGCTGCGAAGTTGGCGATTAACGTGCTTCGCGGTGGAGTGAGATAATGTTAACCGTTCGGGCTCTCAGTGAACCCCAGTTATTCGGTTTCGAAAAGAACTGGGCGGAACTGCTCTCTCGGTCTGATGCGGACCCTCTGTTCATGAGCTGGCCTTGGCTGGTCTCCTGGTGGGAGGTCTGGGGTAATAAGCTAAATCTTCAATTGTTGCTGCTGGCAGTTTACGATCGAGATGATCAACTTGTCGCTTTGGCGCCTTTGTATGCTAGTCGGTACAGAACGCCTATCGGATGGCGTTTGAAGCGTCTTCATGTGATTGGCAATGCATGGAAACTTGGCCCGACCGTTCGCACAGAATACGTTAGTTGCATTTGCGATAGACAATACAAAGAACAGGCGCTTGAGGCGTTGTCTGTTTATTTAAAAGGTGAGGCCTGGGATGAGCTTATCCTTGCGGACGCGACGGAGAGCGAAGTCGCAGGCTGGGGTCAAACGCTTGAACATCAGATGAGCGTTACCTGCCATGTTCGTAGTGAGGCTGAGGGGATCGCGATTGACACCGCGGGCTCGCATGACGAGTGGCTTGCAACTCTTGGTAAAAATACTCGTTTGAAAGTCTATAACCGTCGTTCATTGTTCGAAGGTGCGTTAGGAGGTCATCGTCTGGCCTGGAGCGACCACGAGAATTTTTTGGAAATCTTGAATGATTTTCATGTGACACGATGGGGGAAACCCTGCTTTGACGCGGATGCTGTGCGATTTCATCGGCTGCTCTTAGCTCGATTGGGCGATACCCAAAAAGCACAGTTGTCCGTATTGAAGGCCGGCGAGAACGTCGTATCGGTGCTCTATGACATCCATGCCAGGAATCGCATCTACAATCTACAGGCAGGGTTTCGCGAACAATTCCATCCCAAGATTTCGTTGGGTACTTTACATCTGGGGTATTCTATCGAAGACGCCTTCAGAAACGTTGAAATCGATAGTTATGATTTGTTGGCAGGCTCCGGGAAAAATACGTTTTATAAGAGTCGTTTTAAAGGCCAAACCGTTCGGTTCCCTACCGTCGAATATGTGCGTTCGCCCGTGTTGAAGGCGGCATATGGTGCAAGGGGATATTTGCCGCAGGGTTTGGTGTCATCTGTTAACCGCTTTTTCAGGCTGTGAATAGGGTATTTATGATCAGGGAATGGATTCCAGGGCGAGGTGTCGCCGCGCAGTTTTTGCCTTATCTACTAGTGTTGTGCGGGCTTGGATTATTGGCATGGCCTACTCTTGAGGGCGTGGTTTCGCGTTGGTTTAAGCTGGACGAGTCCTATTCTCATGGGTTTCTTTTATTGGCGGTTTCCGTATTTCTGATTGCGCAGTCTGTTAAACGGCACCCTGTTACTTCTGGTTTTTATCCGTTTTGGCTTGTGCCTTTGTGTTTGAGTTTGTTGGGCTATTGGCTTGGTGGGCTCATTCGTTTACAGGCATTGCAACAGCTCACTTTAGTGCCAATGCTACTCAGTGCCCTGGCGGTGTTGATGGGGTGGCGGCAAGTACGATGGCTGATTATCCCGGTAGGACTGCTTTTTCTTACGGTACCTGTGTGGGATTTCTTATCGTGGAATCTGCAATTGATTACCGTGGCAGTAAACAAGTTCCTGCTGGGGTTGCTGGATATTGATTTTGAGGTCGAAGGTGTATTTGTTTACTTAATTGGTGTGGGGACCTTTGAGGTTGCTCACGGCTGTTCAGGGTTGCGGTACTTATTGGTTGGGCAGGCGTTGGTTTTGATATACGGAGAGATGTACCTCTCACGGTTGAGTTCTCGAGTTTTGCTCTTCTGTTGCGGAGTTGCGTTTGCTCTGGTTGCAAATTGGATTCGGGTGTTTGTCATTATCTATATGGGTTACGAAACCAACATGCAGTCCAGCTTAATAGAAGATCACGATAATTTTGGCTGGTGGGTATTTGCAGCCACTTTAGTGCCTCTCTATTTCATTGCTCGGCGGCTTGAGGTAAGAGACGGCGAGTGTTCGAGCAATGCGAGCGCCGAAACCGGTTCCGTCTCCTCGAGAAAGTCGGTTGGCATCTCGCTTGGAGCAATCTTGGTTTGTGTCGTCCTCACCTATTCCGCCTTACCAGAAAAGCGATCGCCTGTATCGGACCATCCAGAAAACTACAGTATTGATATTCAACAGCGTTATGCTCCGGTGTTTGGCGCCCAACTTGCGGGCTGGCGCCCTCAAATTCAAAATCCGGACCGGACTTACACGCAAACCTTATTTGATCGGCAGAGGATTTCGTCCGACGGCAGTATCGATGAACAGTTCTACTTGGGTATTTTTACCTATGAGTTTCAACGCCATCGTGCTGAATTGATCCAGTATAGCAATAAGCTATATGACAGTTCAGTGTGGGCGCCGCAGCAGTTCTACAGGGTTGAAACAGATCTGAGCATACCGATCCAAGGCATCACCCTCGAAAATCGGTTAACCGGTGAAAATATCCATGTTGCCTATAGCTATCTCGTGGAAGGACGCTGGGAGACAGATCAGTGGCGCGCGAAACTGGCGCAGGTACTTGGCTTCTTCAGTGACCGAAGCGATGCCAGCCTCCTAATAGCGGCTGTTCGTTGTGGTGAATGTGCCCCTCGGGATAGTTTGGTGAACTTTGTGGAGACAACGTTCCCGCAATCTGTCTCTACTATTAATCAGGAGCTTGCCGGCTTATCGGATGAAGGAATCTCTGTAATCGCTGAATGAACTCGGTATGGTTAAGTTGATACCAAGCGATTGATGCTGCAGATAGCTCTTTAAGTCTGCTCTTTTCCGTGTTGAGGACTTCGGTGATGGTTTCTTCAATGTTTGCCGAAGAGACGAAGTATCGAGTGCCAAGCCGGAATGGTTCATTCTTTACGGGTGCAATCAAGAAACCGCGATTTCGGTTGATAACCTCGTTCATTGGGGGGGCATCGGTCGTAATGGTGACGCAACCGTGGGCCATGGCTTCCGCTAGAACCTGCCCGTAACCCTCTACTTCTGACGGTATAACGGCAACTCCCGCCTTTTCCCACAAAGCCGATAGCTCTTCCTCAGAAAGCGACTTATGGTGTTTTATATTTTTGCTATGAGGTGGGCTGCTGTTTAGGTGTTGTGATACCACTTCCAGCCTCGGCCATTCAGGGTGTTCTTTCCAACAATTAACCAGAGATTTCGTGCCTTTAAATTGGCTATTGCCGGCAACATGCAAAGCGAGCCCATAGTCTTTATCGAGAGTCTCTGGATTAATTGGGCAAATGGAACCGGTGAACCCAAGGTATCTAGTGTTCGAGTGTTTGCGGGAAAAAATCTCAACGGCCTGGTGGGTTTTACAAAGAATCTGATCAACAAACCGTAGATAAGGCAATCGGGATTCGATAAACCATTCCTGATTCGGAATGAGCCAGTGCGTTGCATTAACGTGTAGCTCTGATGGCCGTATGTTCTCAAGATGTATTACGAGGTTAATGTCTGGCGCAGATTTGCTTAAGCACATCTTTAACCATCTATTGAATGCGTAATAATGAGCACTGAAAGCTTTAGGGAAATACTTTTCAATAGCGAGGTTTCGTAACCGGGAAAGATTGCTGCGCCATGGCGGGGTAGGTGGTACGCAACGAAGTTCGCACCTGTGCCCAAGCTTTGTAAATGATTCCAACAGTATTTCGGCATCTTTCTGTAGACCGCGACCACTGCCTGCGTATACCACTCGTATGATCATGTTCCGAAACCAAATGAAAAAGGCCCCGCAGTTGCAGGGCCTTTAAACATAGCACAATGCTAGCGATGTTAGGCTTTTTTACGGCCTCTCATTCGAACAGCAATACCGGCTAAGCCAAGACCAAACAGAGCAAGTGTGCCCGGCTCAGGAACGGCTGTGGCCTTCACCATAACGAGCATATCGTCGTGGTTATCGTCGGTTTGGTTGTTATCATCCAGGCTCAGGATGAACCAGTCTTCACCTGCATCAAAAATTGAGAAGTTATAGCCGTTGGCTAAATTGCCCGTACCCATATTCGATACAGAACCTGCAGGCGCTACTGGCAGCCCGTTTGTCACGGAAGAAAAACCGAAATCGAGTTTGGCTAAGCCACCATTGTAAACCGCGCTAAACGTATCGCCCAATCCACTGGTGTCTGTGTTAAAAACTTCCGAGCCTTCATACAGGAAAGAACCGGTATAGCCCGCCTCTTTACCAAGATACGTAAAAGTTAGTTTGAACGGATCGCTAGATACTGACTCAAGCGAATGGGACAGAAGTACAGTATCTCCGAGACCGTAATGCTGTGGCCCAATAAAATCCCCGTTGGGGATGCCGTTACCGTTCGCATAGTCGTTGTTTCCGGGAACTGCAACAGGAGCCTGTGCGGGGCCAGTGTTTGCAACAACGTCAATATAAGCAGCCTGAGCTAAACCTGTAACGCCCATCGCCGCGGCCAGTGTTAAACCTTGAGTAAGTTTTTTCATGTTGTCCACTCCTCCAGTGAGCGATCTTATAGATACTTCAATAACTCACTAAGCATGCACTGTGCCAATATATAACTTGTTGAAATTTGGTCGTTTAATTCGGGATACTTGAGCACCATGTAAAGTATCTCGACGACCTGTATTCTTACTTAACAGAATATTGAACGGGTTCAGAGGGCTCGCTACTCAGCCCGTTATTGTCAATCACCTGGATCGTGAAGAACCAAACCCCAGCGGTTAGGCCAGTAATCTGGGTTGTTGTCGTCCCTGCTGCCACGTCCAGCGATTGGTTTAATGTTTCAACGTTCTGGCCGTATGAAATCTTGTAGTTCTTGATTTCACTGAGGGAAATGCTGCTACCGTCTACGCGTGTACCTGGCGGTGTCCACGTGAGTGTGACGCTGCCGAGCGTGGGATCGCTGGGAGCCGGCTCCGCTGTGTTGGGCGCATCGGGGGCCGAAACAGTTTCGAGAGTGTAAGGGTGAAGCCCGGATTGATAGGCATCCAAAACAGTGACGCCGCTGTTGTTAAATACCTGTGTGCCGACCGGCTTTAAAAGGGGTAAACCATAGCGCAACTTGTAAAGGTCACCTATTCCGTCTCCTATGCTGCTTTCAGCAAACTCGCTGTTTAGTGCAAGTTGTTGAATAACGCTTTGCGGAGCGAGAATCTTGCCGGTGTCGGTTTCGCTGATGGTGAGTTTAGCCGTGGCACCCCAGCCGTATTCGAAATATTCCATGTTGACAGCAACAGGCTGGTCAGCGGCTAGGCTGGCGGTCGCCGTGTACTCTGTGGGCGACTGGTTTTTCCATTGGTCGATTACCAATGTCCCGTTTACGTATAACCTCACACCATCGTCGGTGGTGGTGCTAAACGTATACTCTTTCGTGCCTGAACTGTGGGGTGGAGTAAACCAACCTTGCCAGCGGGCACTGAACCTGTCTTTTGGCATGTCAGGGGAAGGTCCACCATTTCCCCAGCTGAAATCGATCTCTGCGTCTTTTTGACTGTAAACAAACTGGTCAAAGTTGGTTCCTGTAAAGTACTGACCAACAAAGCCTGGCTCGTACAGGGGTTCGGCAAGCGGTGCATCGGTTGCATCGTCGGGATTCGTATTGGCCAAGTATTCATCGAGAGCGCTGTAGCCGTCTCCGTCGATGTCGAAGTCAGCATCTGCGGGGTTGGTTGGGTCCGTTCCGTAGGCGTATTCATAACCATCAGGGAGACCATCGCCGTCGGTATCCTCTGAGTTTGGATCTGTGCCTGCCCAGTATTCATCCAGCGCGGTCATTAGGTCGTTGTCAGAATCTGAAGTCACATCGCTTGGGTTACGTGGGTCTAGGCCGTGCAGTGTCTCCCAATTGTCGTATAGGTTGTCGCCATCTTCGTCGAGTGGCGGATAAGTATCATTGAAACTCAAGCCTTGTTCGGCATCGAAGTAACCGATTTTATAGCCAAGCTTATAGGCTTCAGCTGTCCCCAATTCAGGTTTGGCATCCGGTGCAGTTTTAGCCCAACTGTATAGATGTTCGCCCCGAATCACTTGTTGTGAGATGCCGGGGCCAGACCAGGCTACCGTGAAGTGGTCGTCCCAACCGCCTTCTTTGTGGCGAAGCTGAAAGTAATACTTTTTGCCGGCTTCAAGGTAACGCACGCCAGAGGTTTGGGAGCTGTACCTCGAAAAGTTGTCTAAGGGTGTGGCCATCGTCATAGCAATCTGAACTGCGGCGTCAGGATTCTCGGTTTCAGAGAGCCATAGTTGAGTTTCGTCGTCACCGCTTATATAGAAGGTATATTCACCGGTAGTCGGCGGAGCGAGAAATCCTTGAATGAGTGTGCCGTAGTTGTTTCCCCGGCTGGCCGGTTGGCGCAGTTCGGTAAAGGTCGATACCTCATCTGGAGCGTCAGGATACTTGTTTGAATCTAAAAGGTTCTGAACGTTATTTCCAGAAATTGAATCGTAGTACCAAACGTCCACCTGACCCTTGGTGCTCACTTCAGGGACTGAGGCTGTAGGAGGGAGCTTTTCAATGTCCCTGAATTGCCAGCTCTGACATCCGCTGACGACGACCACCATGGTGCCTATCCCCAATGCTTTTATAGTAGCCATACCTCACCCTTATTATGTTCTGAAACATTAAGTAAAGTATTGTTGTGAAAGGCGTGAGCCGCCACCGGCGCATAGGAACGATTGGTTATGACACCGGTAGGGTTATGCGGGTTATCCTTGATCGGTTTCTTGAAATTTGGCCAAAACTTGTTTAGCTCGATCTGTTTTTCCAGCTAATCGATAAGCCTCAACCAAGTGCATGGCAATTTCTTTAGATTCGGGATCTAGCGCGTGGGCTTTTTCGAGCACAGGTACGCTCTCGGGCTGTCTGCCTGTTTCGAATAAAATCCACCCGAAAGTATCTGCAATAGCTGCGTTATTCGGTGCGAGTTCATAGGCTTTCTGCGCAATTTTTGCCGCTTTCTCATCGCCCTTTTCATAATATAGCCACGCTAAATTATTCAGGACCAAGGGGTTATCAGGGTTGATGCCCATCAGCGCCTGGTAGCGCGCAATCGCTTCATCAGGCTGATTCAATTGCTGATGAGTCATCGCCAAACTTAACAAGATCGGCTGATTATTAGGGAATTGCTCAGCTGCGGCTTCCAGTCCGTCCAGCGCCTTTTGGCTTTGTCCCGAGCGGGCGAGGGCGCGCGCGTGGGCTACCTCCAATTCCGGGGTTCGGCGTTTCTCAATTGCCAATTCGTAGAGTTCAGCGGCTTGCTGGTGCTCACCGGCGTTCTCGTAGAAATTAGCTTCAACCTGATAGGGGGCGGGAGAGTCTGGATGGTGTTGTTTTACATCTTGCAAAACATCTCGCGCTTCAGAAGTATTCCCCTGTTGGAACTCAATGGTAGCCAGTTTCAGAGATATGCTTTCAGATTCCGGGAACAGAATTCGGCCTCTGTTTAGTATGCTCAGCGCCCGTTCAAAATTTCCCCGCTGAGCCATTTGGGTGGCTATGCCCTCGTAGACGGTCGCAACCATTGGCTCGTTGGGGCTGGGCAGGTCCTCTTGTTCGCGCTCCATGAGCTGAGCAGTAAGCTCATCGACTTGAGACGCTTCGTTATTAATTAACGCAGATTCAAGCATTACTAAACGAGGGCCAGCGGCTTGCGGATTTTGGTCGTTAATCGTGTGCATGAACGCTGTTAGCTTGTCCCGGCCCATAGTAACTGCAGCCCCCTGAATGGCTCCGACGTGGTTGGGGTCAAGTTCGATTGCTTGTTTATAGTACTTTATTGCCTGTTCGGTGTTGTCTGATTTACGGGCAAGATTACCCATGGCTACCAACGGGGCGGGGTTGTCAGGGGCTTTGGCCTGCGCGGTCTTGTAGTATTTTTCAGCCTCTGCGGGTTGGTCCAGGCTATTCGCGAGATGGCCTCTGGCCAGAAGCACCCGGATGCTGTCCGGATGATCGGAAAGCCAGTTGTCCAGTGTTTTCTGAGCGCTATCAGCGTCGCCGGATAGTGTCTGAATGCGGGCGGTAAGAAGCTGAGCCTGTAAGGCTTCGTCAGCAGCTTTCGGCACTTTGCGGATTTGTTCGAGCGCCGGTTGATACTCGTTCATTTGGGTCAGGTAGGCGGCGTAGCGAATCCTGAGGTTGTGGTTGTCTGGGTCCAGCTCAAGAGACTTTTCGAGCAGAGGGCGGCCCGTTTGCTCATCGCCCGATGCAAGCGCCGCTATACCGACCAAGGCAAGCGTCTGGGGGTCGGATTCTTTGTTATCGATGTTGTCGAGGATCGATTGCGCGCCCTGCGGGTCACGCATTGAAATTCGAGTAGCGGCCAATAGTTTGCGGACGCCATCGGCATCCTCCATATCCGCCAGCGGCTCGAGTAACTTTTCCGCTTCTTCCGCGCGGCCCTGCCGGAACCGCACAACGCCCAGCATAAGAGTGCTTTGCTGATGCCCCGGCGCTTGGTTCAGCACTTCTTGCAAGTATTTGCCGGCGGTGTCTAGGTCCCCGCTTGTATAGGCGGCGGTCGCGGCTTCCAGGTTGCTTTTGATCGTGCCCGGTGCCGATTTGGCCAGAATTTCTTCGTAGACGAAGGCTTCCGCGGATTTACCCTGTTGACGCAATACAGTAACCAGAGCCGAAATAGTCTGGTACTTTTGGAAGGTCATTACGTCGTATTGACCAATTGTTTCGAGGGCTCGAATGTACGCTTGTTCTGCCTCGGCCCAGTTACCCTGCATATGATGCAGCTGCGCCTTCCAGAGCCAAAGTTCCTCATGTTCAGCGTCTATGCCTTCAGCGTGGCCCAGATGCGTTTTCGCGGATTCAAAGTCGTCGCGGGCAGCGGCTACCCGGGATAACCCGATGTGACCCAGAGCATTGTTGGTGTGGTTGTTGATGGCTTGTTGGTATGCGTGCTCGGCTTTATCCAGGTCGCCGCTTATTAGCCAAGCCTTGCCTCTCAGATTGTCGGCTTGCCGCGACTGATCCGGGGAAGGAGATTCAAGTTGTTTAAGGGCTTCGAGAGCACCTTCGGTTTTACCACTGAGCGCCCGTGCTTCGGCGCGAATCAGTATCGCTTTGTTTTTGTCGGCGTGAGTTAACTGATCTGCTCCGATTTCAGCCACCAGCTTATCGACTTGGCGTTCGGCGTTTGCCGCATCACCGGCAGTTAACAAATTGTCGATAATAACGAAGTAGGGGGCAGGTCGTTCAGGCTGGAGTTGTATAGCGCTCCGGGCCTCGATGGTGCTTGCTTTTAGCTCGCCCTGTCTTTGGAAAAAGCGTGCTTGGTCAACGTGGCTGATGTACTGAATGTCGTCCTGTGACATGTCAGGTTCGTTGCTGCAACCCGCGATGCCAACCGAGGCGATGGCAACTGAGAGTAACGATGCACGCACAATGTTGTTCATTTTCATGCCCTGTTCCTTTTTTCTGTCGGGTCTTTCTTATTCCGTTCGAAGATCTCAGGTACCGTTGGTCGCGGTTGACGTTTCTATCCGGTACTTATCCGTTAAGTTATAAAGAGTCGGCCGCGTGATGCCGAGCAGGCGTGACGCTTGAGCCATGTTGTGGCCACAGCGTGTCAGCGCCTGTAAAATTGCTTTCCGTTCTGCGTGTTCGCGAACTTGCCTGAGATTTAACTGGTAATCCGAATCGCACGCCTGTTCAAAGGGCAGTAACAGATCGTCAGCGGTAATTCGCTTGTCATCCGCCATAATAATCGCCCGCTTAACCTTGTTAATCATTTCACGAACGTTGCCTGGCCATGAGTAGGCGCTGATTGCCTGGGCCGCGTCTTCGGAAAAGGAGAGGTTCGGGCGGTCCATTTGCTTGCCCAAACTCATCAACAGTGATTGGGCAATGACGATTGCGTCTCCTTCCCGACTGCGCAGGGCGGGAACATCCAAAGTGATTTCGCTGATGCGGTAATAGAGATCTTCTCGGAAGGTGCCTTCTGTGATCAGGTCTTGCACGTTTCGGTGTGTTGCGCACACCACTCGAATGTCTACAGGAATAGGGTTTACAGAGCCTACGCGATCAACCACACGCTCTTGTAGGAACCTTAGCAGTTTTGCCTGCAGTGGCATGGGCATGTCGCCGATTTCATCGAGGAACAGCGTGCCGCCGTTGGCGCTTTCGATCTTGCCTTTTTTGCTTTGTGTGGCACCGGTGAATGAGCCTTTTTCGAAACCAAAAAGTTCGCTCTCAAGCAAATTTTCGGGAATGGCTGCGCAGTTGATTGCCGCGAAGGGTTTATCTGCCCGTTGGCTGTGATCATGCAATGCTTGTGCGAGCAGTTCTTTGCCGGTACCGGTTTCACCCGTAATCAGTGTGGTGACATCGGTCGGCGCAACCTTCTCGACGGTTCGGCATATGGCCAGCATTTCCGGGCTTGAAGCGACAATGCCTTTTATATGCGTACCGTTGTTCTGGCTGGCCAGTAGGCGGTTTTCTTGTTCAAGCTCGGCTAACCGGAAAGCGCGGTTGACGACAAAGGTGAGAATGTCTGCATCCAGGGGCTTTTGATAAAAATCACACGCCCCCATGCCCACAGCTTTGACCGCGTTTTCTTTATCTTCCCGCCCGGTAACGACCACCACTTTGGATTGGGGCGAAAGGCGTAAAATGTCTTCAAGCAGCGCAAAACCTTCCGTTGCACCACCGGGATCAGGGGGCAGACCTAAATCCAAGGTCACCACCTGGGGTTCGAGGCGGCGCAGTGCGGCCAGTGCGCTGTCACGGTCCGATGCCACGGATACTTCAACGTTGTCGCTGAAACACCAGCGCATCTGGCTTTGAAGGCCTGGGTCGTCTTCGACAATCAATAGTTGCTTCACAACAGCAGTCATTCCTTTGGTTTATGCCCCGTTGGGGCTCTTGGTTCGTCTTCGCTGGCTCCCTATGTAAGATTCTTAACTTAAGATTGACACTTTGCAATGCTGCGGCAACAAAAAATCCATGAAGCGTCGGTTAATTGACGGTTTTGTGCTGTGTGTGCGCTTCGAGATTTGGCGTTGCACCCAGTGCACGGGATTTTTCCATGTCTAGGCTTGCCATTGGGATGCGCACAGAGAAACAAGATCCAACGCCTGGTTCACTGGTCACATCGATATTGCCCCCGAGTTCCTGCACGTACTCACGAGTCTGGTAGGCACCGATACCCATGCCGGTTAAGCCTTTGGTGCTCTCGAACGGTTTGAACAATTTAGAGCGAATGAATTCGTCGGTCATGCCGGTTCCGGTGTCTTGTATAAACAAGACCACGTTGCCCTTGGCCGTTTTCAGGCTTAGTGTGATTTCGCCATCAGGCGGGGTTGCATCCTGAGCGTTTCGGATGAGATGCCCTAGCACACTTCTGAGTTGCTCCGGTTCGGCACACACGAGAATGGGAGGTGGGTCACCCTGTATTTGCGGTACAGGCAGGCGCTGACTGTTGTTCTCGATCACTGACCGCACCACCTCGGTAAGATCCACTTTACGTCGTGCCACTTCGTTGGGGGTTGCGGGTTTCCTGATATGATCAACCAGGTTCGACATTTTGCGAACAGCGTGATCCGTTGTGGAAATCATGTCGTCGATAAAAGCGGGATTTCCCCGGTGTTTGGGGGCGTTTTTTACCAACAGCGACAGTTGTGCGATCAGTGTTTTCAGGTCATGCACCATAAACGCAGATGCTTTGCTGACCGCTTCGAACTGCATGGCACGTGACAATCGGTTTTGTGCATCGGCTTGCGCAAGCAGGTTGCAGGTTTGGCGTGCCACCACTTTGATCAGGTCAAAGTTCTCCCAGTTCAAAACAACTTTGGCGTAAGGTCGCCCGACTACTGCGATGCCGTACAACTCACTGCCAAGAAATAAAGGAACCACCAGCCACGCGTCGGGCAGGTTGGTGATGGGGTCAGGCAACTCGATCAAGTCGTAGCTAAGAGGATCAACGCGGTATTCGGCCAGATCAATAATCCATTCTTTATTCTGAAACAGCCTCACAAGATCGCAGTCGCCATCAATGGTTGTGTGTTTCGGTGTTGCGATGTTAACGCTGCTTTTTAGTTCATAGATGTTCTGGTCGGATTTTATCCAGATTGCGCCTGCGTTGCTTTCAACAAGATCTGCCAATATCCGGATGGCGCGTTCCGGGAGTGGTGGCTCATCACTAAGGTTGGCGAGCTCTTGGGTCATCCTCAGCCACTCTTCCCGGTAATCGTATTTGTAATCAAAGAAGTTCTGGCTGATAAACACCATAATTCGGGCACGAATACGCCGTGACATCACGAGGGTCACGAGAAAAGCGAGTGCGACGGTGATGAACAGTACCTGAAGGGCATCACCCCATTCACCGCCCAGGCTGCGAACGTAATAACCGCCAATGGCGAGAAGTAACAGGTAGCCGCCGCCCATCAGCAGAGCGCCGGCATGGAAGACCGCAGCCCGCGAAAGACGAAAGTCCACCGGCTGTTTGCGTGAATTAATAATGTTGACGGCAAACAAGGGAACGAGGGCAGCATTAATGAAACCGCGGGCGTCCCAAAAAGAATCAGCTACGTGCCCGAACAGCAACGCATCGGCGTACATAATAAAGTCGTACGCGAAAATAGTAGCGGTACCAATACAAAGATATTTGACGCTGGACCGGCCCAACGCCGGGGAGTTGCGCCAGATCTGTTCGACTAATGATAAGCCAAGTAAGGATAGGGCAATCTGCCCGATCAACTTGGTTTTTCCGCTGACCAGATCCGCATCAAACGCAAACTCTAAGGTGCCGAGGGAGAGAAGGGTGATAACCAGTACAGTGGTTGCGATCCCTAGCGTTTTGCGGAGTTGCCCGGTAAATCTCGCTTGCCGGAAGGAGTCACGTAATAAGGCAAAAAGCAGGAGCAGCCATGCCGTGTCTCGTAGCAATTCAAGCAAGTAGCGGATGAAGAATCCGGGCTCTCCCCAAAGGCTTTGAGACACCAAAGCCGATGCCCAGAGGGTGGTAACAAAAGCCGCAAGAAACAGCGCGCGATCAAGTTCACGCCGAAGGTAGCGCGTTGCTACCAGGGTGGATAGCACGGCAAATACAATCGCCGATGCGCCATAGCTGATAACGCTGAGGTCACTGAACATTCGGTCTTTCCTTAAACCGCGGATCTGTCTCTAACCTCTACAGAGTAGCGTTGAACCTCTGTTTGCGTCCATTTAATTTGTCAATTTAGCTGCCCCGATCACACGTTTATTTGTTGTCTCGGTAATAGCGGAAAATTTCTGACAACGACCGTTTAGGTGTGAAGTTAAATTCTTTGGCAAACGTTCGACCATCAATCACAACCGGGTATTTGAAGAACGCCAATAGATAGTGGGGGAAGCTTCGAAGGCGTAAGATTTTTGCGATGGTTTTTGGCAGAACCGGCGGGACGGAAGCGATAGGAATGCGCGTGCATCCGCACAGCTTTAAAGCCTGCTGGTACGCAACCCAGTCATGAGGGGCTACGTTAAATACCCCTTTCGTTGTTTTCTGCCAGGCCAGTGTAATTGCATCCGCCATATCGTCGATATGGATGAATTGCATCATGGGAGAGAAGCCGGCCAGAACCGGTGCGACCTTGCTGCTCAGGAGGCGGCTCATAGTATTGCGCACACCGGGCCCGACGATGTTGCAAGCGCGCAAAATGGTGACATTCAGTTCCGGGTAACGCCACAAGTACAGATTGGCGAGGTTCTCCAGCTCCACGGAATCAACCAGATCGGCACTTAGGCCGGCACTTTTCAGTGGTGCGCATTCATCGATCAGTGCCGGGTTATACGCAACCGCACCGTACACGTGATAAGTGGACAGAACGATTACCCGTTTAATGCCGTATTTTTGTGACAAATCAAGCAGTTTCTGAGTGCCAAGGACATTGGCGTTGTACCGACGCATGCGAGTGAGCTCGCTGGATTGCACGCGGCCCAAGTGTATAACGCCCTCGAACTGGTACCGTCGGAACAAATCTTCAAACACGCGTTTGTTAAAGTCGATGCAGTAGCTGGGTACCTTGTTGCCCAAATCGACTTGCTCTCGAAAGTCGACGGCAACGATGTCGCAGGTGTCACTGAGTTGTTTGATGACCTGCTGGGCGAGTGCACCGGCGGCGCCTGTCACTAGTATTTGCGGTCTGGGTTTGTTTGGCATCAGAACAACCTTTTTCTCTCGGTCAGGCCTTTATCAATGAGTCGGTTTATTTCGGATTTAACCGCTTCAACGCGTTCGGTAACTTGTTCTTCCGGTATTTCGGAGCCGCCGAAGTACATGGGTTTCCCGAAGTTTAGGTGTACCTTCGCCGGGAAGATAAAGGGCAGGGCAATTGGGGCGTAGGGTACCCCGAGCGCTTTCGCCAGGGGCTTGATGTTGGCAATCGCGGGAATGGTTTCTTCGCAGCCGACCACGCCCACGGGCACGATGGGCGCGTTGTACTTCATTGCCAGATGCATAAAACCATTGCCGAAGCGTTGAAGCTGATAGCGGTCTCTATACAGTTTTCCGGAACCACGAACACCTTCGGGGAACACGATGATGGCTTCATCGTTTTCTAGCATTTTGGCGCAGTTCACGGGGTCGCCCAGTACCGCACCCACTTCGTTCAGCATGTTGCCAAGCCAGGGAACGGTTGGAAAAAATCGCTCGATCATGGCTCGTGGCAAGCGCGGCTTTACTTTGCGGTTGGCCAGCGCATAACCAATGAGAATGCCATCAAGGGGCAGTTGGCCTGAGTGGTTGGCAATAATGAGTACCGGACCCTCAGCGGGGATGTTGTCGATGCCGCTGGTTTCAACCCTAAAGTACTTCTCGTAGACGTGGCGTACAAGCCCCATGCCCATCTTGACCATATCGCTATTGAAGCCCCAGGGATCGTAGCCTAGGGTGCCGATAGGCTTTTCTATACGGTCAATCTGGTTATCTGATTCGGTTGAAATCAGCTTTGATCTGATAAAAGACGCCAGGCCCATACCTGCTCCCTGTGTTGAATCCGGGTGCATGCTGGCGGTCTGAAGGTTACGAATTATCCCCGCTCAAGCAACACGCCCAGTGTGTGGCTCTGGCCGGTATTTAATACTCGATAGTCGCCAGCCGCATTGGCCGTTTCGACACACAGCATGTTTCGCCAGCCAGTTGCAGGGAAGTCAGAAAGTCGTTGAGATTTATCGGGGCCCGGGTTCCAGACGACGGTTGAGTCGCTGCCAAAACCGATCAATTTGGTTCGCCGCTCGGGGGTCGTTGCAATCAATACGTCGCCGGATTCATAGATGCGGTCGGTTTCTCCGTCGAAATAGACGGGGCCGTCCTGTGTGGCGTAATTCCAGTCTTTTAAAGTATCGATGTACTGACTGTCACCCAGGCCGAGAAGCCGGGTGTTGGTGATGTCTGGGGTGGGTAGGTAAGTGTGCAGGGCTTGGCTTAAGGCTAAAGGTTCGTGGGCAAGGTTGGTTGTGGTGAGGGCGATCTGGCAGCCTCGAAGCGAAAAGTGGAAGGTGATCAGAGCCAGGGCGTTGCCCTCCCACTCCTCGGAAAAGTCGGCGCCAGTGGTTAACGACAGGCTGATCTCTACTTCGTGAGCGCTCTCGTTAACATCTTCCAGTTGCCACAAAGCTGTCCGGGCAAAACCGTGTGCCGAGGGGGTTTTAATGTGATTGCGGATGGCCGGCGGATTGCGCGCCGGGTCGCCAAACCACGGCCAGCATACGGGAATGCCGCCTCTGATCGCTCGCCCCGGTTGGAAGCGCGCGAACTCGCTTAACCACAGCCAGTTTTTCTCGTGGGCGTGGGAGAAGTGCACCAAGTGCGCTCCCTGAAGGGTGATCGCTGCTTCGAACAAGGGATGTTGAACTTCCAATGCTTCCAGCTGACCAATGGTTTTCCAGCGCGTAAAAGACCATTGACCGGGAGCCAAGGTAGTAGAGGGTTTGTCACTGCGTTCTGACATGCTGAAGCCGTTTGTTTAGGTGCATTTGCGTACTATCAGGTTAAAATAAAAGCGCCAATCCGGCGACTTTAGTCATACAATATCTCAAATTGCTGGAGTGCTGCTAATGGACTCAGAGAAGACAAAAGGTGTTGTGGTCCCGCTGATTGAGCCTCGGCTTGAGCGAGGTGGTGAGGCCTTGGATCGGTTGGCCGGAGATGACCCGCAAAATATCGGTGAGGCGCCCTCTGGGCCAAACGTCGTAGATAGTTTCTGGTTAGACGAATTGGCTGATGCTCTTGCCAGTACGGGATGGATTGAGTGTGATCTTAGCTTTCGTTTGCCTGCGGGGTTGTTGGGTGAATTGAAGCGTGAAGTAGAGATCCTTGATAAAACCGAAGCCATGGCGCGAGCTGGCATAGGTAGAGGTTCGGATTTGCTGAAAGACCGCAGTGTACGGCGGGATAAAATTGTCTGGATGGACGGATTCAGCGCGCCCCAGGCCGAACTGTTCCGGTTTTTTGATCAAGTTCGGGATGGATTGAATCGCCGTTTGTTTTTGGGGTTGAAGCGGTATGAAGCCCATTATTCCACCTATCAGTCGGGTGACTTCTATAAGCGGCACGTGGACAGTTTTCAGGGGAGAGCCTCCCGGATGATCAGTCTGGTGCTTTATTTGAACGACGATTGGGGGCTGGAAGATGGCGGAGAGTTGCGAATATTCGATGCAAAAGATCACGAGGCGCCAGTTGGTTTGTTGAGGCCTGAAACCGGGCGTGCGGCGTTCTTCCTGAGCGAAACCGTCCCCCACGAGGTATTGCCGGCAAGGCGCACCCGATACAGCATTGCCTGTTGGTTTCGACAAGATGAAGTGCCTTTACCGCTATAGGCGTTGTAGTCCCTGTAACTCTCTGATACTATTCGCGCCGCTTTCAGGGAAATCTTCTGAAACGCCGTTATGGTGGCCCCATTGGTGCCTCCGCAACATGAAACCGTGAACCCGGTCAGGCCCGGAAGGGAGCAGCCGAAGCGGTGGAATTGTGTGCCGGAGAATTGCTGGTGGGGTCACCCCCATTTCCTTCCTTGAACACCTTTCGTTTCCAGATTCTTTTGGCCCCTTAAGACCTGTTTGTCTGTTCGGCACTTGTGACCATGTTCGCAAATCCAGCCATGCTTGTGCGCTAAGCTGATTTGGCTCGATATGTTGCATTCTGAACTAAAACAAAAAAACAGGTGATGAAATGAAACGCTCGAATCGAAAGCTGGCTGTTGTGGCCGGCGCCTTCGCTATTGGTTTGTCTTCGCAATCTGCATCTGCCGGATGGTTCGATTGGCTATTCGGAAAAACAGCGGATACCTACACTCAAACGGAACACCCGATTGTGCTGGTGCACGGTTTGTCTGGCTTTAACAAGCTCTTGGGTTTCGTTGAATACTTTAATGGCATTCCTGAGGCGTTGACCGAAAGCGGGGCTGAAGTGTTCGTGCCTCAAGTGTCGGCAGCAAATTCCACCGAGGTTCGCGGTGAGCAACTGCTTGCCCAAATCGAAGAGTACGTGGCGGTGACCGGGGCTGAAAAGGTGCACCTGATTGGTCATAGTCATGGTGGGCCCACCGTTCGTTACGTCGCCGGAGTTCGGCCTGACCTCGTGGCTTCGGTTTCCAGTGTCGGTGGCGTTAACTGGGGAACACCGGTTGCGGATGCCGCAAATAATGGTGCGTTGGACGGTCTGGGCAATTTCTTCTTTGGCTTGATTGACACCTTCTCAGGTGGTGGCGGGTTGCCGCAGGATACCGGAGCAGCGATCGAATCACTCAGCACAGACGGCTCCCTCGCGTTTAACGCGCAGTTTCCTGCCGGCCTGCCTTCTACCTACTGCGGCAACGATGGTGAAGAAGTCGTTGATGGAGTGCGTTATTACTCATGGGGCGGCAACAAGGTCTGGACCAATGTGTTGGATGCCAGTGACGCGTTGCTACTGGCGCTGAAGCCGATGTTTGACGAGCCGACAGACGGCCTGGTGCCGGCCTGCAGCATGAAAGTTGGTAAGGTGCTTGGGGTTGATTACGCCCATAACCATCTCGATCAGGTGAATCTGTTGTTTGGATTGGTCGGGCGCAATGCCGCCGATCCGGTGCAGCTGTATCGACAGCAGGCCAATCGCCTCAAGAATCTGGGGCTCTGATACGGTCTTTATGCCGGGCGGGCCTGTTTGGCCCGCCCTAGAGGTGGTGCATGAGTAAGCGTTACATCTTTGTTTGTTTTGGTGTATTGCTCTTTGTGGCGGCGGGCACGGGGTTGTTCTATTGGTACGCTGATGTGGAATTTGGCAAAGGCGCACGCAAGACTTCCGTTGATCAAAATCCATTTGTTGATGGACATGCCCGGAGTGCTGCTTCTCCTTTAAAGTCCCCCGATCAATCGCAACAGCTCCCTGCTTTGCCAAGAGATGAGCGCGTTGACGATATCGAGATCGATGGCGCGGTTCGTCTCGACATGAACGGGAATCTGGTGCTCGACCGGCAGCTCCGCCGTTTTCTGGATTTTTTTATAGGTCTGGCACCCGGGCGTAAGCACGAACCCGCCATGACTCTTCGTGTGCGCGCTGAGATGGAAGCGAACGGTGTTCCCACCTCGGTGCAGCAAGAAGTGCTTGATATTCTTGCGCAGTATCTGGCCTATCGGGAAGCGGCCGAGGAGATGGAGCTTCGGTCAGAGCCTTATTCGATGGATATTTTTGCGGCCTTTGAGGCGGTGTATCACCTACGTAGAGAATATCTGGGCCCGGACGTTGCTGAAGGGTTTTATGGTTTGGAGGAGAGTCGCCTGCGCTTGGCCCTTGAGCGTCAGCGCGTGATGTCAGATGACCGTTTAAGCGATCCTGAAAAAAGCACAGCATTGGCGCAGATTGATCAAAAGCTGCCCGAGCACGTTCGAAAATCGAAAGAAACCTCGCGAGCCGTGGTTAGCAACGTTCAACGGGTAAAGGCGCTTCGGCAATCTGGTGCAAGTGAGGCAGAAGTTCGTGCGTTGCGGTTACAGCAGTATGGCCCGGAAGCAACCGCAAGACTTGAACAAGTGGATAGAGAGCGGCAGCAATGGCAGCAGCGGCTTGCGGACTATCAGCGGCGCAAGCAGGCGGTAATACAAAGTGAAGGTTTGGCGCCGCAAGACCGAAGCGAGGCGCTTCAATTGTTGAGGGAATCAATGTTTGAAGGGCATGAGTTGCGCCGTATTAATGCTCTGGACAAGATAGCCGAAACGTCTGGCTAGCGTGATCATCCTTCTTCTGGCAACGGGTCCATGGTATTGTTAAGCCCTGATTTCAGAGCAGTTGGCGGATCATGAGCTACCAGGTTTTAGCCCGAAAATGGCGCCCCCGTACCTTCGAAGATATGGTGGGGCAAGAGCATGTGCTTCAGGCACTTGTACACGCGTTGGAGCACCAGCGCCTTCACCATGCCTATCTTTTTACCGGCACCCGTGGTGTTGGTAAAACCACCATTGGTCGACTGTTGGCCCGTTGCCTGAATTGCGAGACGGGAATTACGGCCAATCCGTGCGGCGAGTGTGGAAGTTGTAAAGAGATCTTGGACGGGCGGTTCGTCGATCTGATCGAGATCGACGCGGCGTCCCGAACCGGGGTGGACGACATGCGCGAGCTGACCGATAACGTTCAGTATTCGCCAACCCGCGGCCGCTACAAAGTGTACCTCATCGATGAGGTTCACATGCTCACCAATCAATCGTTCAACGCCTTCCTGAAAACACTGGAAGAGCCACCCGAACACGTGAAATTCCTGCTGGCAACGACCGATCCGCAGAAGCTGCCGGTTACCGTATTGTCGCGGTGCCTGCAGTTTAACCTCAAGCGCATGACACCCGAGCACATCGTGGGGCATTTGCAGAAGGTGTTGGCAGAAGAGCAAATTCCCTTCGAAGATCCGGCATTGTGGCTATTGGCCCGCGCTGCGGACGGCAGTATGCGTGACGCTTTGAGTCTGACCGATCAGGCAATTGCGTTCGGTAACCAGAAGCTGGCCGCCAGTGATGTCAGCACCATGCTGGGAACTATCGACCAGCAAGACATCGAGCGCATTGTCGATGCGCTGGTCGAACGAGATGGTCCCGGGTTGCTGGCTGAGATCAATCGTATTTCTGACTTTGCGCCGGATTACGACGTTATCCTGGCGGACCTGTTGTCGTTATTCCATCGGGTCACCATGGAACAGGTGGTACCGGGTAGCGCCGATAACGCCATGGGTGATGCTGCCCAAGCTCAGGCACTGGCGCGCAAGCTCAGTGCAGAAGACGCTCAGTTGTTTTATCAAACTGCATTGATGGGACGAAAAGATCTCGCCATCACTCCTGATGCGCGAATGGGGTTTGAGATGACACTGTTGCGCATGCTGGCTTTCCGTCCGGGTGCTGATCGTAAAGCGCCGCCGGCCGTGTCTTCGAGCGGTAGTGAAAGTGCCGGGCGCGCAGAACCCGAACCGGAGCCCGCCCAAGCCCAAGCTGTTGCTCCGGAAGCACCAGAACCTGAACCCGCGCCTGCTCCGGCAGAGGCAGCTGTATCGCCTTCGGCCCCTCAACCTGAAGCGGCTGTGGAACAGGTGCCGCCACCGGTCATGGATGATGCCCCGCCTTGGGATCCAGAGCCCAATGAGCCGGTGTTCGCAACAGTGCCTCCGGAACCTGAGCCTCCAGCGAATACAGAGGAGCCATCTGCAGCTGTCGTGGAACCAAAGCCAGTGCCTGAAGCAACGCTGCACGCTGAGCCAATGCCGCATCCGGAGCTCGTAAATACGGGCGAGGTGCCAACGGTCGAGTTGGCGGCGCCGGTTAATGAGGATGGCTTCGTTTGGGAGCGTGACTATCGGTCCTTGGAGATTAACGGCATGCCCGGAAATCTGGCCAGTTACAGCGCCATGAAGCGTGAGGGCGAGACGGTTGTGTTAACGCTGGACGAGGGGCACGCCCGGCTTTTGAACGAACGGCACGAAGAAAAAATTCTTGCGGCCTTGAGATTACGCTTTGGCGACGCCACACAGTTGAAAGTGGTTGAAGGTGAGCCCGGCTTACATACACCGGCCGCCTTTGAAGAGCGGCAGCGGGTGGCCCGCCTTAAGGCAGCCGTAGAGTCGATTCGCCGAGATCCGCTGGTGCACAACATTGTTGAACGGTTTGAAGGGCGGGTTGTCGAAGAAAGTATCCGCCCGATAGATACAAGCAGGAGATAATCGCATGATGAATAACATGGGCGATCTGATGAAAAAGGCCCAGCAAATGCAAGAGCAGATGCAGAAGGCCCAGGAAGAAGCCGCTAAAGCCGAAGTTACGGGTGAGTCCGGCGCTGGCATGGTCAAAGTGACCATGAATGGCCGTCACGATGTTCGAAAGGTTGATATTGATCCTTCCTTGTTGTCTGAAGACAAAGAAATTCTGGAAGATCTTCTGGCTGCCGCCGTTAATGACGCCGTTCGCCGGGTTGAAGCAAACCAGAAAGACAAAATGTCCGGCATGATGTCGGGTATGGGGATGCCGCCAGGGTTCAAAATGCCGTTCTAACGGTGTGCCGTTTAGTTGTTTGAGGAGTATTCATGGCATTCAGCCCCATGGTTGATGAATTGGTCGAGTCACTGCGCTGTTTACCCGGGGTAGGCCAGAAGACCGCCCAGCGTATGGCTTTTCATTTGCTTGAGCGTGGCCGTTCCGGTGGTGTTCGGTTAGCCGGTGCTTTGAATCAGGCAATGGACGCTGTCCGCCGTTGCGATAGTTGTCAGAATTTTTCGGATACTGACATTTGTCAGCTTTGCGCCAAGCCTGAGCGCCGTACCGGAACCTTATGTGTTGTCGAAAGCCCCTCCGACCTACTCGCGATAGAGCAGGCGGGTGATTACCGTGGCGGTTATTTCGTACTTATGGGCCATTTGTCACCCATCGATGGCGTGGGTCCTGAAGAAATCGGTATTGAACGCCTGTTGCGCAGGATTCACGAGGAGGGCGTGACCGAGCTGATATTGGCCACCAACCCAACGGTGGAAGGAGAAGCTACAGCTCACTACATTGCTGACCGTCTGGATGGTCAGGACATTTTGATCACCCGGCTCGCACACGGTATTCCGGTGGGCGGCGAGTTGGGCTATGTCGATGGTTTCACTCTCACGCATGCCTTCCGGGGCCGTAAACCCCTTTCAGAATAGTTCCAGGTTAATTTATGACTCAAAGCCATACGGCCATACCGGTTCCACCAGCGCCGGAAACCATTCGCTGGCTGGAAACGCCGGAGCAGCTCGATCAGTGGCTGAACAGTTTACCTAGTGGCTGTCCCATTGCGCTCGATACCGAATTCGAACGGGTGTCCACCTTTTACCCGATACCGGGCTTGGTTCAGTTGGGCGGGGCGGGTGATTTCTGGCTCGTTGAACCCAATGTCGCGGAGGCTTCAGCCCAATTCCGGCTTATGCTGTCAGACGGCGAACGCCCGAAGTTGCTCTATGCGATGAGCGAGGATCTGGAGCTGTTTCGCCACTGGCTGCAGGTGCAGCCACAAGGTCTTCTGGATCTGCAAATTGGTGCGGCGTTGGCGGGCGCCGGCTTTTCGGTTGGTTACGCGCGATTGGTCGAGACTCTGTTTGAAGAAACGCTCGACAAGTCAGTCACCCGCTCAGACTGGCTATCGCGACCATTGTCGCCTGAGCAAGAGCGCTACGCCGTAGACGATATTCGATATCTTGAGCCACTGGCGAACTGGGTAGTCGCCAAGCTGAAAGAGCGCAATTTGGAGCATGCCTTGGCCGAAGAGTCACGACGCTTTGCAGACGAAGCCGCAGCGCCAGAGGATGTTAACCGGCATTATCTCAAACTTCGTGGTGGCTGGACTTTGCTCCCCGCCCAGCAAGCCGTGCTTCAGCGTTTGGCCGCCTGGCGTGAGCAGGAGTGTCGGAAGGTGGACCGCCCCAGAAACCGAGTATTAAGTGATGCGTTGCTAATTGCCATCGCAGAACGAAACCCCGACTCGTTGAGCGATCTGAGTGGCATTCAGGGCGTTCCGGGTGGCATCGTGAAGCGATATGGCGAACACTTGCTGGCCCTTATACGTGCCGGCAAAAATGCCGCCACCGCGGATGTTGAGCCCATTCAGCGGCCGCTTACTCGAGATCAGCAAGCGCTTTATAAAAGCGTAAAAAAATACTTCAATAAAGTAGCCCAAGAGTTTGATATTCCAATAGAAATCATGGCGCCAAGAAAGCGAATTGAAAAAGTGATTCAAGACCGATCGCTGCAGGGACAGGCTTTTTTCGAAGGCTGGCGCGCAACACTGCTGGGGTCGGTCGTCAGAGACATTGAGGAACTTGTAAAATCATGACCACCCGAGAATTTGTATCGGTGTTTCGCAGTACCAAAAAATTAGACACATATATTTATGTTCGTCGAGGTCAGGACTGGCAAGAGCTTCCCGAAGGCCTCCGTTCGATTTTTGGCCTGCCAGCACATGCCATGGATCTGTTGCTGACACCGGACAAAAAGCTGGCTCGAACAACGGGCGAAGAAGTGTTGAATGCGCTGGAAGACAAAGGTTTTTTCCTGCAGATGCCCGAAGAGCAGGACACCTACATCGTCGATTTCAAGCGCAAGGTCGAGCAACATAAAAAATGAGTGCACAAATCCCGTTCTGGCAGCGTAAACGCCTTGATGAAATGACCCCGTCAGAGTGGGAGTCCTTGTGTGACGGCTGTGGCCAATGTTGCCTTCAAAAGCTGGAAGATGAAGAAACCGGCGACGTGTACCACACCGACCTGGTTTGTCGGTGTATGAACATCGAAAACGGCCAGTGCACGGTTTATTCTCAGAGGTCAGACGTGGTTCCCGAATGCACGGTGCTTACGCCAGACACTATTACTGATTATGCCTGGCTGCCGCATACCTGCGCTTACCGAACGCTCGCCGAAGGCCGGCCACTGGCCGATTGGCACCCGCTGCGGTCGGGCGACCCGGATACTGTGCGCAAAGCCGGTTTATCCATTCAAGGTAGAGTGACCTCCGAAAGCGATGTGCCGGAAGAGGAATGGGAAGAACATATAATTCACTGGATTATCTAATGATTGATGCAGATGCTTCTTTGGCTTACGCCATTTTCTGGGGTGCCTACGCCGTGGCTTTCATCGTATTGTTTTTTATGATGAAGGCCTTGTTTCGTTTTTTGCCGTTCTATGGTTTCCGCACACTTTTGCTGGCGACTCTGACGGTTTTAGTGCTGACGCCGGTTGAATCGCCAGACATTGCAGGATGGTGGATTCCGGCATGGCTCTATGCAGGCTATGAACTGATTCTTGGGGATATTGACGCCGCAGGCATTGCGCTGTTCAACTTTGGGTTAGCGGCTGCCGTGATACTGCTGGTTTGGATTCTTGATTTGGTGCGATACCGGCTCGTGCGTAAATAACCCTGATAACTATCCAAATAATAACTGGTAGGCGACCCGTGATAAGTAACCGTACAACCAGGCTGTTTGCAGTCGTTTTTCTTGTTTTGATGCCATGGCAGGCGTCCGCAGCGGAAACAGCCGCCGGTTCACCGCCTATTGATGTTCGGCTCGTTGTCGATATTTCCGGCTCAATGAAACAGACCGATCCGGATAATCTCCGGCGCCCGGCTGTCAGGTTGTTAGCCGGGTTGCTTCCGGATGAATCGGAAGCCGGGGTTTGGACGTTCGGCCAGTACGTGAACATGCTGGTACCCCATGATTCGGTAAATCAATCGTGGCGCAGCACAGCGATTGAGCGGTCAGAGCAGATTAATTCCGTTGCTCTGCACACGAATCTCGGGCTGGCGATTGAAAAGGCCAGTAACGACTGGCTGTCCGGAGGCACGCTCGAACACACGCATCTGATTCTCTTGAGCGACGGAAAGGTTGATATCCCGAAAGGTGAGGCGGCCAGCCGTGCTGAGGAAAAGCGGATTCTCCAATCTGTGTTGCCGGAGCTGAAATCAAAAGGGTTAACCGTACACACCGTGGGTCTGTCAGAGTTTGCTGATGTTTCGTTTCTGCGCACGTTAGCCGATGAAACCGGCGGAAGCTTCCGGTTGGCGCGTTCGGCCGAAGCGTTGAATCTGGCGTTTGCGGATGCGTTGAACGCTGCAGTCCCGCAAGCTCAGTTGCCTATTGAGGGCAACGAATTCTCAGTCGATGAGGGCGTCGAGGAGTTTACCGCACTCATCTTCACTGGTGGTCCATCTTCGGAGCAGAGCGAACTCCGGTTGGCTCAGCCGGCTGGTGAGCTGTTCACGGTTGCAGAGTCGCCGGATAGCGTTCGTTGGATGGCCGAGCCGGGATACGACCTGATTACCGTGACCAATCCGAAACCCGGTAAGTGGAAGATTGACGGGGAACTGGGGCAGGGTAGTCGTGTTACTGTTGTGAGCAATCTGCGGATGGTTGTTAGCCCGATCCCGGCACAGTTCAGTACGGAAGAGCCGCTGGACATTGAAGTAGCCTTCTATGAGGGCAACGAAACGCTAAAAGACCCCAACTTCCTGGATGTGATGGACGTAACGCTTTCACTCAGTGCGGGCAGCAAGCGAAAGGGCTCCAAGTCGCTTTCCGCTGGTTCTCCTCCGGAAGACGGGGTATACCGGGAGTCGCTGAAACAGTTGTCCAAGGCGGGTGTTTATCGGGTGGACGTCGTTGCCGACGGCGGAACCTTTGCACGTAAATTCAGCGCTGAAACCAGCTTCGTGATTCCGGGGGAAGAGCCGCCCGTTGCCGTGGTGTCCGAACCTCTGGTTCCAGATTTGAGTCAGCCGCTGGAGCCAGTTGCAGAGCCTGACGCGCAAAATGAAGCGGTTGTTGTTAGCGAGCCACTGCCCGAGCCGGTCGAGCCGAAAGCGCCGGTAGCCGAAGCTCCGCCCATTCACGAGCCCGACAAAGGGACGTTGTGGGGCGTTCCAGTCTGGCTGCTGGGTGCAATCGCAGCTCTTGTTGTTATCATTGTCGGGTTTGCCCTATTTGCGGTGCGCCGCAAGCAAGAGAAGCAAGAGCCCGAAGAAACGTTGCCGGTTCTTGAAGAAACTGTCCCAGAGCCAGAGCCAGAGCCAGAGCCAGAGCCAGAGCCAGAGCCAGAGCCAGTAAAAGTGCCTGAGTTGGTGCCCGAGCCGGAATCAGAAGATCAGATTCCCGAGGTGACTGAGACAATCGATCCAGAGCCCGAGACATACCAAGACGAATTGGAAGAATTTGGTTTGGAAGATTTTGATCTGTCAGAATTCGACGATTTGTCCGAAGACAAAACCAAAAAAGATTAAGCTTTAAAGTAACTAACAGGAATTAGACACATGAAGTTTACCGGTACCGAAAAATACGTAGCCACCGACGACCTGCAAATGGCCGTTAACGCAGCCATCGCGCTTCAGCGCCCGTTGCTGATTAAAGGCGAGCCCGGCACCGGCAAAACCTTGTTGGCGGAAGAAATGGCGGCCTCTCTGGGAATGAAGCTGATCCCGTGGCATATCAAGTCAACTACCAAAGCCCAGCAAGGCCTGTATGAGTACGATGCGGTATCCCGCCTGCGCGATTCCCAGCTGGGTGACGAGAAAGTAAAAGACATCCGAAACTACATCGTTAAAGGGAAGTTGTGGGAAGCCTTCGAGTCTGACGAGCAAGTGATCCTGCTGATCGATGAAATCGACAAAGCCGACATTGAATTCCCGAATGACTTGTTGCTAGAACTCGACCGCATGGAGTTCTTTGTTTACGAAACCCAGGAATTCGTTAAAGCGAAGAAGCGCCCGATCATCGTGATCACCAGCAACAACGAAAAAGAGTTGCCCGATGCGTTCTTGCGCCGTTGCTTCTTCCACTACATCAGCTTCCCGGACCACGACACCATGAAAGACATCGTGGATGTTCATTTCCCGGGCTTGCAGCAGCAAGTAGTGCGCGATGCTTTGGAAGTCTTTTTCGATGTTCGCAAAGTGCCCGGTCTGAAGAAAAAACCGTCCACATCAGAGCTGATCGATTGGCTGAAGCTACTGATGGCCGATGAACTGTCCGCCAAAGCGCTGCAGGAAAAAGACAGCAGCTCTGCATTGCCACCGCTTTACGGTGCGCTGGTGAAGAACGAGCAAGACGTTCATTTGCTGCAGAGGCTGGCGTTTATGGCGCGCCGTCGCAACTGATTGCTGGCAAGAGCATCGCTTTATGTTGATTGATTTTTTTCTCGAAATCCGCCGCGCGAAAGTACCGGCCAGTCTGCGGGAATTTTTGGATCTGCTGGAAGCTATCCAGCAGCGTCTGGCGTTTGCCGATATGGAAGAGTTCTATTATCTCGCCCGTGTCTGCCTGGTTAAGGATGAACGGCATTTCGATAAGTTTGACCGGGCGTTCAAGGCTTACTTTGACGGCATCGAAAACCTCGATGACCTGCTCGAGGCTTTGATTCCCGATGAGTGGCTAAGGGCTGAGTTCGAGAAGCACCTCAGCGAAGAAGAAAAAGCCAAAATCGAGTCCCTTGGTGGCCTTGAAGAGCTGATTGAAACCTTCAAAAAACGCATGGAAGAGCAGAAAGAGCGCCATGCAGGTGGAAACAAGTGGGTGGGCACCGGCGGTACATCCCCGTTTGGAGCCAACGGTTACAACCCGGAAGGTTTTCGCATTGGGCAGAAAAATGGCCGGCACGGCAGGGCAGTGAAAGTCTGGGAGAAACGGGACTACAAGGATCTGGATGACAGCATCACGCTGGGGCTTCGCAATATCAAGGTGGCCCTGCGCCGGTTGCGCAAGTTTGCTCGCCAGGGTGCGGCCGATCAGCTGGATCTCGATGACACCATCCGGTCAACGGCCCGAAACGCTGGTTATCTGGATCTTAAAATGGTGCCCGAACGGCATAACGCCGTGAAGGTTCTGATCTTCTTTGATGTGGGTGGTTCCATGGACCCGCACATCCGCGTGTGTGAAGAGTTGTTTTCGGCGGCTCGCCTTGAGTTCAAGCACATGGAATATTTTTACTTCCACAACTTCATTTATGAAAGTGTGTGGAAGAACAATATTCGCCGAATGAATGAAACCACCAGTACGTGGGATATTCTTCATAAATACACGCCAGACTACAAAGTGATCTTTGTCGGCGATGCCACCATGGCGCCTTATGAAGTTACGCACCCTGGTGGGTCAATCGAGCACTGGAACGAAGAGGCCGGCGCAACCTGGATGCAGCGTGTGACCGAGCATTTTCATAAAGTGGTGTGGCTGAATCCGTTGCCAGAGAGCTACTGGGGCACCGGAGGATCCTTGGGTATCACCCGGCAACTGGTGAACGATCACATGTTCCCGCTTACCATTGAAGGTCTCGAATCGGCCATGAAACAGCTGACCAAATAGCGTTTTAATTGCCCATAAAAAAGCCGATGCGTATTGCAGCATCGGCAAAGCTCGGCATATTCAAGCGGGTGCAGTCTTAAGGCGCGCCCGCCTGTTTAACGTAAGCAGAGATTAGGCCAGTTTTCTATAATGTCGTTAAAAATCAATTGTTTGATATTTGCTCTAGTGTTTCTTCGTTCGCATTGAACGCCTTTTCCTGACGCCGCCTGTCAAATATATCGACACTTTATGTCGTGCAGGCATCTCAAATGTCCATTTGGTGAATTAGATACCGTTCTTGGCTGTTAGCCGGTGTTACTCTTTATTTCGAATTGTTACACGGCTGCCGTCTTCGTTGCGGCCAGACACCACAGGACAGCTATGTTCGGCAAACAAAAATCACAACTGTGCCGGATGATTGCTCCAAGGACGTTGGAGCGTTGGATATCCGGATTACTGATCGTATTCATGGTCGCCAGTGCTCAAGCTGCGTTACCCGAGAATACGATGGTGCAACTTAATGACAAAGTTGCGCGCCACACAGAGGGCGTACGGGCTATCGAACAGCAGCTTTTGGCCCTCACAGATACCCGTGTAACGGTAGCGTTTTCAATTGCCACGCCGGCCGAACTCGCTGCCGATTCCGCGCAAATTTATCTCGACCAGCAACTGGTTGCATCCCATCGGTACGCAGAAAATGACCGAGACGAGTTCGCGCAGGGGCAAGCCTTGCCGTTGTATCAAGGAAACCTCTCCAGCGGCTCTCATCACCTGAAAATCGTGGTTAACGCTCGGGCGGACAATAATCGATTCGTGCGCCGTGAGTTCGTCCATCCTTTCGTTAAACAGTCCACTAAAAAACACGTGCAGATTACTCTGCACGCCAAAGCACCTGAATTTGAGCCAAAAGCACTGTTTTCCGAAGACGTTGCACCCCCATCCGGCAATTCAGCTCAGCAAGGCGACGCCAAGCCTGCCTCCCGAGAACGGCGGGAACAACAAATGTTTGAGCTGGCTGAGCAGGAGCGGAACAACGGCAGAACAGATGCGGCGGGTCGTTATCTTGCGAAAATGGATGAGGGCTATTGGGCAGCATTGGGTTACCTCAACCTCGCCAACGATTTTGCCAGAGACGATTTGAACTCTACGAGGGCGCTCGTTTCTCTAAGAGTGGCCATGGCGATGGCCGCCAAAGACAACAATCAGGCACGCCGCGACAACCTCCTTGATCAATTGCATCTTCGGGCCGGGTACCTTGCCCTAAAAAGCAACGAAAACGACAAGACCATTACTCTGCTCGAAAAAGTAAGGCTGGATAGTTATTACGCGCCCCAGGCGTTGTACCTGCATGGCCTCGCGCTAGCGAACAAAGGCAGCCATCGGGCTGCCATGCAAAGCTGGCATCGCGCTAAAAAGTTTCCTCTGGCCTTTCCTGGCGTCACCGATGCCTGGATTGGTATGGGGCGGGGTTACGATTTGGCGGGTTATCCGGGGCAAGCGGGAGAATCCTGGTTAGCGGCTAACGCGGCCTATCAGGGCGAGCGAGTGACTTTGAAGGAACTCGGCCAGCGGATCAAGCAGCAAGGTGCTTATAAGGCTCTGGTTGAAGATGCCCGAAACACTGGTCCGGAATGGTTTTTGGCGGATAGCCGAACGTTAACCCAGCCCCGGATGGCGTATCTGTTGAGATTTCTGGAAGCGGAGAAAGCTCAGGACGCCGTCAGGACCGTTGCGCTACTGGATGGGTTTGCATCGCAGCTAAACCGCAACACCCATGATCTGTCAGTGTTTATAAAGGCGCTAACCGATTTGCGTAACTCAGGCAACACTGCTTCTTCCATCAAAGCCATGCTTTCAGAATCGAAAGATTTAAAGCAACAGATCGCTGGATTGCTCGCTCAGGTGGATGCGCAGAGAACCGGCTCTGCCCAAGCCTTGGATCAGTTGGCGTTGAATTTTGTTGAACACCAATATCAGTTGATGGGCCACGCTCTTGATAAAACGGAGCAGCAGATTGCGCACCTTTACGAATACCTTGCCCTCGAGTCGCTAGGGGAGAGTAAACAATGAAACTTCCTCACGTTTCCAAGCGGCTTCTACCTTGGTTAGTGGTGGCTTCATTGGGCCAATGCCACGTATCCGCTCAGGAATCGTTTCGAGTGGAACTTGGGAAAGACGGCGAAACCCTGCGCGATATGCGACCAGTGTTTTTAACCTTTGAAACCCGACCCTTACCCGCGATCTCCCCGGCGGAGGTGGCGCGACGGTACCAGAAACTGTTCGAGGATTCCGATGAGCCCGAGGTGCGTATTGATGCGCTGAACCGTTTGAATAACATTCGGGATCGCTCGGGGCAGGATATTGGTTTCTCGCAGGCCAGAGAGGCTGAAATATACCAAGAGATATTAGGCAGTTACGAAAGCATTCTGTCGCGAGGCTCTTTTTCGGGTCGTTTGGATGAATTGCTATATCAAATGGCAAAAGCGCATTCCCTGACTGGCCAGCACCAGGAATCCATTCAGCGATTGCGACAACTGGTCGGGCTGTACCCGCAATCGGTACTGGTTCCCGAAGCTCGTTTTCGCATCGCGGAAGCCGAGTTTTCCGCCGGCCGATACCAGGAGGCAGAACGTGGGTATCAGGCATTGATATCCGCAAAGCCCGATTCGGAACTTGCCACCAAAGCCAGCTACATGCTGGGGTGGAGCCAGTTCAAACAAGGTGATTCAGGTTGGGAAAAAGCGGCAAGCACGTTCATGCAATTGCTTGACCAGCAACTTCCGGGCAGCGTTCAGGAGCAACAGCCGGTTACGTCCAATCTCAACATGATCGAAGACAGCTTTCGGATACTCGCACTTATGGCTTCCCGAATGACCGATCATCAAACCCTGGAACGTTGGTTGGCAGGTCGAAACCAGTCCCAGTGGTTTTACCTGTTGTACGACCGGCTGGCGGACTTACATGCTATCGAAGGCCGTTATGATCAGGCCGTAGCGGTGAATAACGCGTTTGTACGGGCGCACTCCGAGCATGAATCTAAGCCCGATTTTCTGGTTCAGAATGTCGAGTTCTGGAAGCGGGCGGGAGAGCTCGAGCCGGTTCGCAGGGCCAAAGCCGAGTTTGTCGAGCAGTATGTATCTGAAGAACGCTACCGGAACCTGTCGGACCTCCACCGGCAGCATTGGCAAACCTATGGGCGATCGTTGGCTGACCACTATTACGCGGCTGGCTCAACCTATCAATCGGGAGGCGAGCCACAGGAGGCGAAGCGTTCCTGGGCTAAGGCGGCCGAATACTACGAAGTGTTGGCGCCCCGTTCGGTGGTAGAAGGCGAGTTAATGCATTTGGCCGGGGATGCCCGATTGCTGGCAGAGCAAGATGTGCAAGCTTTGGCTAACTTCCGGCGTGCAGCCTATGGTGCGGACTATGAGCAAGCCAGAGACGCGGGCTGGGCAGCGATAACCTTGCTCAGAAGTGCGCTGCCACCTGTAACCCACGGCCCAAAACCCGATGATGCCCAAAAAGCTCTAGCGCGGTTGAGTTCGGAAGAACAACGTTATTCGGGTACCTTCGGTACCGATGACCGAGTATCGGCATTGCGTGCCGACCTGGGGAACCGTTGGTATGCCCACGGCGACTATGAACGTGCACTCAGTTATGCCAAGAAAACACTCGATTGGGAATCACCAAGCACTGAGCAACAATACGCTGCTTGGCTGATCATCGCCCGCGTGCAGCAACATAAGGCCGAGTTTGGTTTGGCTGAGCGGGCGTGGCGCCAAGCCATAACGCTTGCTGAAACGGAACGCCATTTGGCTGTATCACCGACTGAGCGAAACGATCTTCGCGAGCAACTGGCCGTCGCGATTTATAAGCAGGGTGAGCAAGCGGCGTCGGTCGGTAATTCGACCTTGGCTGTTGCGCACTTTAAGCGTGTGGTTAATGTGTTGCCGGGGTCCGAATTGGCGATTAAATCCCGTTTTGACGCGGCCAACACCTTATTGAAAAGTTCGGAATGGCTCGGTGCAATCAACGAACTGAAACAGTTCCGGTCAGATTATCCGAATCATGCATTAACAGACCAGATCAGCGAGAAGCTGGTCCTTTCCTATAGGCAGTCGCAGCAGCCATTAAAAGCCGCTGACGAATTGCTTGCCTCCGCAGCTCAATTGGCCGAGCCGTGGTCACACCGGCTGCGGGCCGCGGCGATCTACCACGAAGCCGGGAAAACTGACCGCCGCGACAGACTCTATCGTGAGTGGCTTTCCGTAGCGCCAACCGCAGTGTCCGCCAGTGAACATGTGCAGCAGCAGACCATGCGCCACCGACTGATCGAGTCAGGCGCAAGTGATTCCGAAACCTTGCAGGAATTAGTCGCTACGGAGTCTCGCAGCCAGTGGCATTCCGAGGAAACGCTCGTGTGGGCCGCGGATGCCGCGCTACGGCTTGGTGCTCGCGCTGCGGATAACTTTGCGGCCATTGCTCTGGTTCATCCTCTCGAAGAAACATTGGTTCGTAAACAAGCAGCGCTGGAGCGTGCACAGAATTACCTGCTGGATGCCGAATCATTTGCTGGTGAGAAGGTGGCAACAGAGGTCTTGTTCCGGCGAGCTGAGCTCTATCGCGTACTGGCCGCCGACTTGATGGCGTCAGAGGTGCCGTCGGAGCTCAATGAGCTGGAAACTATGCAATACCAAATGCTGCTTGAGGAAGAAGCCTACCCGCTGGAAGAAAGGGCTCTGGAGCTGCACACGCAGAACCATCAAAAAATCAAACAACAGGGTTACGACACGTGGATTGGGCAGAGTCTGGAGGCGTTGGCCGCCATGCACCCGGGCCGGTATAGCCGAAATCTGCGCTGGATGACATGGGCAGCACAGGAGAACGACGGTGTTTGACTGCACGCGGAATCTAAGCCTTTGCCTGCTGGTCGCGGTTGCGGCCGCGTTATCGGGATGCGCGGCAACCGGTAGCGGCGCTGGTTCGGATAAAAGCCGGACATCGTCGCAACTCGACCATTCACCGGAGCAGGCGGAGAGTTTGGCTCGTGAAGGTAAGAACGCCTATGAACGGGGTGACTTGGAGGCTGCTATTCAATCATGGCAGCGTGCGGTGTCGCTTAATCCGGCCGATGCAGCCACCGTCAATAATCTTGCTCTGGTTCTAAAAGACGAAAACCGGTTTGCTGAAGCGGCGAAGCTTTTGGAGAAAGGTGTCGATGTGTCGCCGGGAACGGCTGAATTGCACTACAACCTGGCGGTTATATCCGAGCTCTACCTACTCCAGCTCGACAAAGCTCTGACTCACTACAAGCGTTACCAGCAGCTTTCCAGTAATGAAGATGAGGCGGTTGCGGGCTGGATTGTGGATTTGGAACGGAGGCTTCAATAATGCGTTCGTTAGTAAAAATCGGCGGCTTTTTTGCACTTGTCTTGACGATTGACTTGCCTTTGGCCGCACAATCAGAAACGTCCGTCGAGCGCGCTGAGACATCGCCTTTGAGTGTTGCCGGGATATCCGCGAGCCCGGGTGAGGATGACCCACGGATTCTTTACATCTTGCCATGGCAAGGCCCCAGCTTGCCCAGAAGGCCAAGGGCCGAGCTGAATCAGGAATTGCCCGAACTTACCCAACCGGTAACCGCAACAGCCGTGGAAAACCACCGTCTGTTTCGTGAAACCCTGAACCCACTGGTTTTGGAGCCAACAGGCATGGCTGCAGGCCGGGATAAACCGTGATACAGCAGTAACAACGGAGAACAACAGTATGCTCGACACCCTTATCCGATTCTTTCAGGACGGCGGTCCTTTCATGTATCCGATTGCGGTCGTTTTGGCGATTGGATTGGCGATTACTCTGGAGCGATTTATTTACCTCGGCTCGGTTCGCCGCCGTAATCGCATGGCGTTCGAACGCGGTATTTTGCCGGCATTACAAAAGCGTGATTATTCTCGTGCTATGAAGGCAGCAAGCAGCTCGGACAGTGCAATTGCTTCTGTTCTCGGCGCCGGTATAGCCCGGTTGTTGAATAACAGCCGCCGTGAAGACATCGAGTACGCCATGGAAGAGGGCTTGATGGAGGTGCTTCCGCGGTTGGAAAAACGAACCCAATACCTGGCGACTTTGGCGAACGTGGCAACGCTGCTCGGCCTGCTGGGAACCATCATTGGGTTGATTGCTGCTTTCACGGCGGTGGCTGCGGCTGATCCCGCCCAAAAAGCGAGTTTGCTGTCTGAAAGTATATCCGTTGCCATGAACACCACAGCCTTCGGTTTGATCTCGGCCATCCCCCTGCTGTTGTTCCATGCGCTGTTGCAAACCCGAACCAATGAAATCGTTGATAGCTTCGAAATGGCAGGCGTCAAACTCCTGAACATTGTGTCTGAGCCCGCAGCTGATAACGCAGCGGCGTAATCCGTCAGATTCTCAAACGAGTTTGAACAGGAGTAGGGCGATATGAGACGTCGACACCGCCGGTTAACCACCGAGGCGGAACTGGATATTACGGCCTTTATGAACCTGATGATCGTGCTGGTGCCCGTGTTGCTATTGGGCATGGTGTTTAGCCAGGTTCGCATGATAGAGCTTAATTTTCCGGGTATGGAGGCGGGTGAGGTGCCCGCAGCAGAAGATTTGCGACTGGTTGTTACCGTCATCCCCTCTGGTTTGGAAGTGGCAGACAGCGAACGCGGCCTTATCGAAGTGTTGCCGGTTTCCGGCGAGGTTCAGAATTACGAGGGCCTGCGCAGGGTGCTGCAACAAATTAAGCGCCACGTTCCCGATAAAACCGATGTGATCCTGGAGGTTGGGCCCAGCGTTGATTATCAAACCCTTGTATCGGTGATGGATACCGTGCGGTCATACCCGGCAGTTGTGGCAACCAGTGTTGTTGAAGCCGAGCTGTTCCCTGATGTATCGCTCATGGATGCCGATGAAAATCGTGTATTGGCGCAAAACTCAAGTGCTGCTGACGGAGAGGGCGTATGAAAACATCCCGCAGAGCCCGCATGCGCAAACGCCACTACAGCCGAATGCACAAAGCCGGTGGCCTGAATCTTGTGTCTTTGATGGATATTTTTACCATTCTGGTGTTTTTCCTGATGGTGAACTCTTCCGACGTCAAAGTGATGCAGAACAAGGCCGATGTACCTTTGCCGACCTCAACCGCAGAGCAAGAGGCGGTCGAAAACCTGACAGTACAGGTGGTTGGCCAATCGATACTCGTGCAGGGCCGCGAAGTGGCAACGCTTGACGGAATTGAAGAGACAGATACGCGAATCCCCGGCTTGTCCGATGAGTTGGCTTACCGCCGCAGTCGGTGGGATGCAGTACCCGAACAGGGGCTGGAAATCACCATTATGGCGGCTAGAGATACCGATTACCGGTTGTTGCGCCGGATTATGCAAACCTGCGTTGATGAACAATTTCGCCAGGTCCGGCTCGCCGTAGAGGCGGAGGTCAGCCATGGTTGATCGCGTCGAACGCCGGGGCAGTACCCGCTTGCCGTGGAGCCGTGATCGCGCAGAGGGCGTTCGCTTCGGTGTCATCGTAGCGGTGGTGTTGGCCCTGTTTATGGTGCCGGCAATTCTGATACCTGGTTTGGATGTCCCTGAGCTTGAACGGGCTGAAGCGGAGCGGATACCGCCACGGCTTGCCAAACTGGTTGCTCCACCGCCTCCGGAACCACCCACACAGCCGGAGCCCGTCAGAGAACCCGAGCCTGAACCGGCGCCCGAGATAGCTCAAAAGGAAATAGCGCCGAAACCGGCCCCCGAACCTCAACAACCTGACGTTGTTCCCGAGGTTGCGAAACAACCTGTTCAAACGAAAGAGCAAGCGCGGGAAACGGCGTCGAAGTCTGGCTTGTTCGCCATGAAAAACCGGCTGCAAGCTTTGACACAAACCCAGCCGAAGCACAGTCGGGAGCTCGCTGCTAATGTAACAAGTGCTGAAGCGATCGATTTGTCAGCGGACTCGCCAAAGGCTGACGTATTAGCTAGCAGTGGTGGCGTCGAAACCCGTGAAGGTCCGGCCCGAGAGGTGGTGGTTGAAGCTCATCAGGTTGCGGATGTGGAAGCGCCCGAAGAAGTCGTTGTAGCGAAGGCCGCAAAAACGGCGCGCAAACCCTCAAAACAACGTGCTATGAGCAATATTCGTCAGGTTTTCGATGCTCAGAAGAGTGTTCTGTACTCGCTTTATAAGCGAGAGCTCAGGAAAGATCCGACGCTTGAGGGTAAGGTTACCTTGGAGCTAACGATCGAGCCTAATGGCTCTGTATCCGCTTGCCGTGTGGTAGCGTCCGAATTGAGCAATCCGACACTGGAACAGCGTATTGCCATGAGGGTGCAAATGTTCGATTTCGGGGCGGCTCAGGTGAGCACCCGGAAGGTTCAGTTTCCGATCGATTTCCTTCCGGGCTAAGTGCTTAGCCTTCGATGGTGATTTTCGGCAAGCGGGGTTTTTGCAGGGAGACTTTTTCAGTCGGTGCAATAACCTTGGCTTCGCCGACCACGACTTGGTCATCGTTTTGGTTGCGAACATCACAAGCTAACGTGACGCGATTCTTCGCACCTTTTTCAGAGACGGTGAGTTTTACCGTAAGGGTGTCGTCCAGTTTTACCGGTCGTTTGAATGACAAGGTTTGGTCCAGATAGATGGTGCCGGGGCCAGGCATAACCGTAGCGAGTGCGGCTGAGATCAGCGAACCACTCCACATGCCGTGGGCGATGCGTTCCTTGAACATGGTGTCAGCTGCAAATTCCGAATCCAGATGCACCGGGTTCACATCACCTGAAACCGCCGCAAACAGCACCAGTTCATCTTCGGTGAGGGTTCGGGTGAAGGTCGCGGAATCACCTTCATTCAGTTCGTCGTAAGTAATATTTTCGAGAATGTCCAAGGTGTCGCTCATAGTGACCTCTAGAGTTTAAGGGCAGGTGAATGGTTGTAGCCGGATAGATTTTTGAAAGCTACCTCATCGTTACCAAAACTGCTATTCTCTCTCCACTTTTAAGGATTGAGACTTTAGTCGGGTTGCTCTTTGAGCCCGATTGCCACCAATCAGACAGGAGATGGTGATGGATTTTGAGCAGTTCTATCAAGATAAATACCCTGCGGGCATTCCCCGTGAGGTAGATCTCAGCAAGTACAAAAACATGGTAGATGTTTTTGAGCAGGCCGTTCAGAAATACGCAGACAAGCCTGCGTTCAGCGCGGTCGGCGTCACTCTGACGTACAAAGATCTTGATACTCAGAGTCGCAATTTCGCGGCTTGGCTGCAAAACAAAACCGACCTGAAGCCTGGCGACCGAATTGCCGTTCAGATGCCGAACATCACCCAATACCCGGTGGTTGTTTTCGGTGCTATGCGTGCCGGTTTGATTGTGGTGAATACCAATCCGCTTTACACCACGCGGGAAATGGAACACCAGTTTAACGATTCCGGTGCGAAAGCGCTCGTGGTTCTTGCCAACATGGCAGAGAACGCCGAGAAAGTGCTACCGCACACGGGCATTGAACACGTAATCGTCACCGAAGTTGCAGACATGCATTCGCCCATCAAGCGCAAGCTGATGAACGCGGTGGTGAAGCACGTTAAAAAAATGGTGCCTCCGTTCAACATTCCGGGCTCCCATAAGCTGCCAGCGGTTCTAAGTGCGGGCGCGCGCGAGAAGTTTAGCCCGATTGAAATCAAGCTGGACGATCTGGCCGTACTGCAATACACCGGTGGTACCACTGGTGTGGCGAAAGGTGCCATGCTTACGCACGCTAACCTGGTGGCTAACCTGACTCAGGTTCGCCCTATGCTGGAAGATCAGGTTTCCGAAGGCGAAGAAGTGGTTATTGCGCCGCTGCCGCTGTACCACATTTATTCCTTCACGCTGAACTGCGGCATCATGCTGGAAGCGGGTGCGCATAACATCCTGATCCCGAATCCGCGCGATATCCCAGGCTTCGTAAAAGAGCTCCAGAAACAGAAGTTCTCGGCTTTCATCGGCCTGAATACCTTGTTCGTCGCTCTGTGTAACAACGAAGATTTCCAGAAGCTGGATTTCTCCGGTGTGAAACTGACCGCCTCGGGTGGAATGGCGTTGACCAGTGACGCCGCGAAAATGTGGGAACGAGTTACCGGGTGTGAGATCAGCGAAGGTTACGGCATGACCGAAACCTCACCGGTGGTCACCTTCAACCCCCGCAGCGCGATCAAACTGGGCACCATCGGTCTGCCAATCCCGTCTACCATCGTTAAAACGATTGATGATGAAGGCAACGAGACGGCTGTAGGCGAACCGGGCGAACTGTGCGTGAAAGGCCCGCAGGTCATGCGTGGCTACTGGCAGCGTCCTGAAGATACCCGACAGTCTTTCACTGAAGATGGCTTCATCCAGACCGGCGATATCGCGTTGATTCAGGAAGACGGGTACATCCGCATTGTGGATCGTAAGAAAGACATGATCATTGTGTCTGGCTTTAACGTCTTCCCGAATGAAATCGAAGACGTTGTAACCAGCCACCCGAAAGTGGTTGAGTGCGCAGCCGTTGGTGTCGAAGATGCCAAGAGCGGTGAAGCGGTTAAGGTTTACGTTGTTGCCACCAAAGAAGGCGTGTCTGCGAACGAGCTGAAAGAGTTCTGTCGTGAGCGTTTGACCGCGTATAAAGTGCCGAAGCACTTTGAGTTCCGGGAAGAGCTGCCCAAGAGTAACGTGGGCAAGATCCTTCGTCGTGAACTGCGAGACGAAGAAGCAAACGCGTAAACCGTTCTCCTTGCGGGGAGCTGACCCCGCACCTGAAGACCCTGCCTCGGCAGGGTTTTTGTGTTTATACGGTACAGGTTTCCGGCTAGACTGTGGCGCCTGTTTACCCCGATTGAAACTTTGAGAGCCAGTGGCAAGTAATGTCTGATTCGAACCCGAACAAAGCTTCCGCACCCAATGTGACCGATCCCAAAGCGGAGGTGGCCGCTATCAAGCGTCAACTTGCTGAGTGCAATCAGCATGAGGCCGCTCGTATTGTCCGGCGCTTGGGGCGGAGCAAAGGCCTGCCCGGCCAGAAGGATATCGCTGTAATGAGCGATTGGTTGGAGCAGGGCAAAGAGAAAGTTCGGAAGCGTCAGGCGTTGAATAAGCCCGCTACCTTCCCGGAAGGCCTGCCAGTTAGCGACCGGGTTGACGACATCAGCAAAGCCATTGAAGAGCACCAGGTCGTTATTGTTGCCGGTGAAACCGGATCGGGAAAGACCACCCAGATTCCCAAGATTTGTTTAAACCTGGGCCGTGGCGTTCGTGGATTGGTGGGGCACACGCAACCTAGGCGTATTGCAGCGCGTAGTGTGTCGAGCCGGATTGCCGAGGAGTTAGGCGAGCAGGTCGGTCAGCGCGTGGGTTATCAGGTTCGGTTTACCGACAATACCTCTGAGCATTCGCAAATTAAGGTAATGACCGATGGTATCTTGCTGGCGGAAGTACAGCATGACCGGTTTCTGGATCGCTACGATACGCTGATCATTGATGAGGCCCATGAGCGAAGCCTGAACATTGATTTTCTTCTAGGCTACCTCAAACAGCTTTTGCCAAAGCGCCCGGATCTGAAAGTGATCATTACCTCGGCAACCATCGAGGTAGAGCGTTTCAGCGAGTTTTTCGACAAAGCCCCGGTTATAGAGGTGAGCGGCCGGACCTACCCCGTAGATGTTCGCTATCGCCCGTTGGTCGGTGACGAGGACGACAAGGATCAAGGCTGGACCGACGGCATTCTTTCTGCCATTGAGGAAATCGAACAGCACGAACGCTTTGAAAAAAAGCCCCCGGGGGATGTGTTGGTGTTCCTGCCGGGCGAGCGGGAAATTCGAGCTGTCAGCAAAGTGCTCCGGCATGCCGAACTGCGTCATACCGAAGTATTGCCGCTGTATTCCCGCTTGAGTAATCAAGAGCAGAATCGGGTGTTCCAGTCACATCGTGGACGGCGAATTGTACTGTCTACCAACGTGGCGGAAACCTCACTCACCGTGCCGGGTATCCGTTATGTTATTGATACCGGCGTCGCCCGAATCAGCCGGTACAGTGTCCGTTCGAAAATTCAGCGATTGCCGATTGAACCGATTTCTCAAGCCAGTGCAAACCAGCGAGCAGGGCGTTGTGGCCGGGTTGCGCCCGGCATTTGCTTCCGGTTGTACGACGAAGCTGATTTTATCAATCGTCCGGAATACACCGATCCGGAAATTCTGCGCACCAACCTGGCTTCCGTTATTTTGCAAATGGCCACCTCTGGTTTAGGCGAAATACGCCAGTTTCCGTTTCTGGAATCGCCGGACCGCCGCCAGGTTAATGATGGCTACAAATTGCTTGAGGAGCTCAGTGCGGTTGATGACAAACGGCGGGTAACCAAGCTCGGGCGTACTATGTCCCGGCTTCCCTTGGACCCTCGCTTAGCCAGAATGCTGGTCACCTCGGCCGACCACGGCAGTTTAGCGGAAGTGTTGATTGTGATTGCCGGCCTGAGCGTGCAAGACCCACGGGAAAGGCCCCAGGATAAACAGCAGGCTGCCGATCAGGCCCATGCGCCGTTTAACGATAAAGAATCGGATTTCGCAACACTGCTGAATATCTGGAACTGGTTTGAAGAGCAGCGCCAGGAATTGTCACAGAATCAGCTCAAAAAACTCTGTCAGAAGAGCTTTCTGAGCTACATGCGCATGCGCGAGTGGCGTGATATTCACCGGCAGCTTACGCTGATCTGCCGGGACCAAAAGCTGTCCATGAATCGACAGCCAGCAAACTACGATGCTATTCATAAACCCATTTTGGCAGGCCTTTTGGGGCAGATCGCCGTCAAAGTGGAAAAGCGGGAATATCTGGCGACGCGGAATCGCAAAGTCATGATTTTTCCGGGCTCTAAAGTGGCGAAATCCGGCCTCAAGTGGATTGTGGCCGCTGAGATTGTTGAAACCAGTAAGGTATTCGCCCGCATGGTTGCCGGTATTCAGCCTGAATGGGTGGAGCCTTTGGCCGGGCACATTGTTAAACGCCACTATTTTGAACCCCATTGGGAGCAAAAACGTGCGCAGGTGATGGGGTATGAAAAGGTCACTCTGTACGGCCTGGATGTGGTGCCCAAGCGCCGTATTCCCTACACCAAAGTGGACCCTGCCGAATGCCGGAACCTGTTTATCCGTCGAGCGCTGGTGGAAGGGGAGTTGCGGTCGAAGGCTCCTTTTATTGCTCGCAACCGCGAGATGCTGGATACCGTCGAAAACCTGGAAAGGAAAACGCGGCGTCGTGACTTGTTGGTGGATGACGAAGTCTTGGTGGCGTTTTACGACGAGCGCCTGCCGGATGACATTGTCAGCGGTCGGCATTTCGAAAGTTGGTGGAAGAACTTGTCCGCCGAAGCACTGCGAAACATGGAGCTCACCGAAGCCGATGTGTTGCAGCGGCCGGTTGATCAGTCCGCGGAAGCGCTTTATCCGGATTACCTGGAATGGGAGGGGGCGAAGTACCCCTTGAGCTACGAGTTTGAGCCGACCAGTGACCGGGACGGCGTGACTCTGAATGTGCCTTTGATGGCCCTGAAGCAAATTCCTGCTCGCCGTCTGGAATGGCTGGTGCCGGGCTTGTTGCGTGAGAAATGCATTGCACTGGTGAAAGGCTTGCCTAAGTCTGTGCGTCGAAACTTCGTACCCGTGCCGGATTTTGTCGATGCCGCGCTCGAAAACATGCAGCCCAGCAACGAACCTTTAACCGTAAAACTGGCCGATCAATTGCGCCGGATGACGGGTGTTCGAATAGACCCAGACGCTTGGCCAGAAGAAGAGCTGCCCCGGCATTTGCGGATGAATCTGAAAGTCACCGGCAACAAAGGCAAGGTGATGGCCGAAAGCCGAAGCGCTGATGACCTTCAGGCGAAACTGGGTGAGCAGGCTGAAATGGCCTTGACCACGGCCGCGTCGGACGACACCGCTGAAGCCCAAGTGATTGAGCACTCGGATTGGCAGTTTAGCGAGCTGCCCGAGCGGATTCAGACCGAAAAGGGCGGTATGCAAGTGACGGTCTACCCGGCGCTGGAAGATCTTGGCAAGCAGGTCAGGGCGATTCGTTGCCTTGACCCCTTAACGGCGGACACCACCATGCGCCGGGGTGTTGCCCGGTTAATCATTAACCGGTTTGGCAGCACCTTAACGGATCTCGAGCGCCGCCTGCCTAAGTTTAAGCAGTCTGCACTAATGTTTGCGCCGGTGGGGCAAGCGAAAGCGCTGCTGGATGATTTGCTGCTTGCCGCTGTGATGGAACACTTTTTGTCAGCGGAGGTTCCACGAGATTCCGAAAGCTTTGATCGGGTGTTTGATCAGCATCGGGGGGATTTTATTCCAGCACTGGAGCTGGCCGACGAACGCCTACATGCAGCCATGACGGGCTATCAGAAAGTAGCGAAGCAGTTGAAAGGCAAGATTAATCTAGCCTTAGCGAACAGCATGGCGGACATTAAGTTTCAACTTCAACATCTTGTTTACCCAGGCTTTCTTGTTGAAACGCCTTCAGAGTGGCTGAGCCGTTTCGGCATCTATTTTCAAGCAGCACTCATTCGGCTGGAAAAGATGCCGAGGGAAATGGGCAAAGAGCGAGAGTTTCTGCACAGCATCGATGCGCTGTGGACTCGCTACGCCAAGAAACTGGAGCAGCAAAAGCGTCAGAGTGTTCGCGATCCCGAGTTGGAGCTGTATCGCTGGATGCTGGAAGAATACAGGGTGTCGTTTTTTGCCCAGCAATTAGGTACGGCGATGACCGTGTCGGTAAAGCGTCTGGATAAACAATGGGCGGCAACGCGGGTTTGATGAAATGTGCCACCGTTGAAGGCCTCGTTACTGAACGATAGTCCAACGGGCAAATCCTCAGGACTGTGTTAGTATTTCTGGCAGTGCATTCTCAAAAACTGTTTTTATAACCATGACGTGGGGTTATTGTGATTAAAGCCGTCATCAGCGGAACCGGCCTGTATACGCCGCCCGCCACCATCGAAAACGACGAATTGGTCGAAGCCTTCAACCAGTATGTGGATCTGTACAACACCGAGCATGCGGACGAGATAGCCCGCGGTGAACTGGCGGCGCTGCAACCCTCGTCTTCTGCATTCATTGAAAAAGCGTCTGGCATTAAACGCCGGCACGTTATCGATCGTGAAGGTATCCTCGATCCCAAACGCATGACACCACACATTCCCGAGCGGAGTAACGACGAGCCTTCCGTGCAATGTGATATGGCGGTGACAGCGTGCAATGAAGCTTTGGAGCAAGCGGGCAAAACCGTGGCTGATGTCGATGCCGTCATCGTGGCGTGCTCCAACTTGCAGCGAGCCTACCCCGCGATTTCCATCGAAGTTCAGCAAGCCTTGGGTATTGACGGCTTTGCCTACGACATGAACGTTGCCTGCAGCTCGGCAACCTTTGGACTGCAGGCAGCAGCAAACGCCGTTGAAAACGGAACAGCTCGTGCCGTTCTGGTTGTCAGCCCCGAGATTTGTTCCGGTCATTTGAATTTCCGCGATCGTGACAGCCACTTTATTTTCGGTGATGCCTGCACTGCGATGCTTGTCGAGCGAGACGAAGATGTGAAGGCGGGTCAGGGTTTCGAGATCGTTGGTACCCGTTTGGTGACCAAATTCTCCAACAATATTCGGAATAACTTTGGTTTTCTGAATCGTGCGGATGAATCCGGCGTAGGTAAACCGGATAAACTGTTTGTTCAGCAGGGCCGGAAGGTGTTCAAAGAAGTATCGCCGTTGGTCGCATCAACGATTCAGGGGCATCTGGAGGCTTTGGAGTTGGCACCGGACAATCTGGCGCGCATGTGGCTGCATCAGGCCAACCTGAACATGAATCAGTTAATTGCCCGTCGAGTGCTGGGCCGGGATGCCACCGTTGAAGAGGCACCGGTGATTTTGGATGAATACGCCAACACCAGCTCTGCCGGTTCCATCATTGCGTTCCATAAGTTTAAGGACGATCTGAAAGCCGGCGATCTGGGCGTTATTTGCTCCTTCGGCGCCGGCTATTCCATCGGCAGCGTGGTCGTACGCCACCGCTGATTTCTGTTATTCCGCTGCCAGCGCTCTTAGGGTGTCTGGCAGTGGGGTAGATTTTCTGGTGGTGTTATCCATCCAGACAATCTTTGCATAGCCTTCCGCGTACACGTCTCCGGTGTCTGCATCTTTCAGCAAGTGGTAAGTATCCAGACTGGTATTTCCAGCTTTGCCCGCGTATGTTTCCACCACCACGGTGGCGGGGTGAGTTAATTCCTTCAGAAACGTGGCGCTGGTCTTTATAATAACGGGACCTGTAGGTTCACCTGTGCCGCCAAGGTCAAGCTTTGCCAGCCAGACAATACGAGCCTCTTCAAAGAAGCGAAAGTAAACTGTGTTGTTAGCGTGACCGTATGCATCCATGTCACCCCATCTAAGGGCCATGGCAAGGGAGCTGACGAGGTTTCCCTGAACTGACATTTAATTTCCTCCGGATGACTGAGATAAAAAGAATACAACGCCGGTATTGTCGACCAATGGACTCGGATTAAACAACCCAAGAGATTGAAATGACTCAAACGACTACTCGGTATTGGATACTCGCAGCATTAATGATCGTGCTCTTGGTCATATTGGCCACATCGCCTGTCGCCGCACAAACCGTTCAAGAGCCTGTGGGCCAGAGAGCGGCAAAGGTGAATCCTGCTGACCCATACGAAAACTGGAACCGAAGCGTGTTTTCGTTTAACGAAACGGTCGATGAATGGGTGCTTCGCCCCGTGGCCAAGACCTATCGTACCGTCACCCCGGATATTGTGGATCGTGGCGTGACTAACTTCTTCAACAATCTGACAGAAATTCGCAACTTTAGTAATAGCCTGTTCCAGCTCAAGGGCGAGTCAGCGGTTGTGGCCTTTGGTCGTTTTACCTTCAATACGGTATTCGGTTTGGGCGGCATTTTTGATGTGGCTACGGCTTTTGATCTGCCGGAGCGACCGGAAGATTTTGGTCAAACCTTGGGTTATTGGGGCGTGGGCTCCGGCCCGTATCTGATGTTGCCGTTCCTCGGGCCGTCAACTCCGCGGCATTTCTCGGGCCTGGCGTCCGACAGCTTTGTTTTGCCCTCAGCCTGGGACGCGGTTGAAGAACCCGACGTGTACTTTCTGCGCGCCCTGCAAATTGTTGATAAACGCGCGGACTTGATCCCCGCAGAAGGTATTATTTCTGGGGATCGGTACACGTTCGTGAGAAATGCCTTCCTGCAGCGGCGTGAATTCCTGATTAACGATGGTAAGATCACAGCTGACCCCTTCGCCAATGATGACGAAGATGACCTGATGCTCGACGATTTCTGAGCAGCGCCGGGAGTTCGATGTTGATTAAAGATCCGAGGATAAACCGATTTCGCAAGCAGCTGGCAGATGCTCAGAACTATGAGCAATGGAAAGCGGCTGCGCTGGAGTTGGATTACCTCGAAGGCAATGTCGAGTGGAAGGAAGACTTCGCCTCTGATTTGTATCACTACGAACTGATCTACGACAGGCTCTGTCATCTCAAGCAGTATCGTCAACAAAACGATTTCGAACGATTGAAGCGCGCCCTGCGTGAAGGACTCCATCACGACTTGGGCAACATGGGTAACCCGGCGCTTTACACGCGCTCACGGGTAGGCACCAAGCATCTGGTTGAAGAGTACATTACTCAGGTTTGTGAGTCGCTGGATTATCTGTGTGACCATCCGGTGCCGAACTTTTCGGTACACGACAAACTGCAGTTTTTCCGGGATACCCTGACCAGCTTTGGCCGACCGGCATTACTGCTCAGTGGCGGTGCCGGGTTAGGCATGTTCCACTTTGGTGTGATCAAGGCGCTGTGGGAGAAGGGTCTGCTGCCGCAGGTGGTTGCCGGATCCAGCGTTGGCGCTATCATTGCTGGCATTCTGGGGGTGCATACCGATGCTGAAATACCGGAAATGCTGGTGCCAGAAAACCACAATCTCAATGCCTGGAAGTGGCGCGGTCTATTCAGTGCGCTTCGCGGCGACGGATTGATGGATCAGGACACCCTGAAACAGTGCCTTCGTGACAATATCGGTGAATATACCTTTGAAGAGGCTTACCAGCGCACAGGGCGAAGTGTAAATATCAGTGTGTCGCCAGTACAAACGCATCAAAAAGCGCGGTTGTTAAGCGGCTATACCTCACCTTATCTGATGATGTGGAGCGCCGCTCTCGCAAGTGCAGCCGTGCCCGGGGTGTTCCCGCCGGTCACCCTGATGAAGAAAGATCTCAACGGAAATACTCTGCCATACATGCCGCGTTTGAAATTCGTAGACGGTTCGGTGGTCAGTGATCTTCCTGTTGACCGATTGATGCATCTGTACGATGTGAATTTCACCATCGTGAGTCAAACCAATCCCCATGTAATCCCGTTTCTGAACGCCAAGGGCCAGGACGAGAAGTTGTCGCTATTGAATTTGCCCTCGTATCTGTTGAAGGCTGAAGTGGCGTTTCACGGGCAGGGCGTGTTTGATTTCTTGCGCAAGCGCGTTAAGCCTGAGCTGTTGCGGCAAGTGTCTGGTCAGATGTATACGATCATGGCGCAGCGTTATTCCGGTGATGTAACCATAGCGCCGAGCTATTCTCTTCGCCACTACCGCCATATTCTGTCTAGCCCGACCCCCGAATACGTGCGGGAAATGATCCTTCAGGGGGAAAAATCGACCTGGCCGAAGATTTCCATGATCCGCTCTCACGCACGCATATCAAAAACTCTGGAGCGCTGCGTGCGTCGCCTGAAATATCAAAGCCGCCGCGCTGCCGAACTGAAGTTGGTTAGCAGCGGCAGCCAGGCAAGGCCCTAGGAACGATGTACTACGATTTTTTCGGTTTTCGAGAGCCGCCTTTTTCCATCGCACCGGACCCGCGATACCTGTACCTGAGTGATCGTCACAAAGAGGCGCTTGCGCACCTGATGTACGGTGTGCAGGGGCAGGGTGGTTTTATTGTGATTACCGGCGAAGTGGGCACCGGTAAAACCACGGTGTGCCGATGCTTTCTTGATAACGCGCCTGAGCATGTCGATATTGCCCTGATACTCAACCCCCGGCTTTCAGCCCGGGAGTTGCTGTCGGCCGTTTGCGATGAGCTCGAAATTGCTCACGATCCAGACGCCAGTATCAAGGTGCTGGTAGACGCTATTAATGCCGATTTATTGAAAGCCCACGCCGCTGGCCGACACAAAGTCCTCATCATCGACGAGGCGCAGAACCTTTCTGCCGATGTCCTTGAACAGCTACGCCTGCTAACCAACCTGGAAACCGCTGAAAAGAAGTTGCTGCAGATTGTTCTGCTGGGGCAGCCCGAATTGCAGGATATTCTGGCGTTGCCGGAGTTGCGCCAGCTTAACCAAAGAGTGACCGCGCGCTACCATCTGGATGCAATCGACAAGGCAGAGCTGCCGGCTTACTTGCAGTACCGGGTAAGTGTGGCCGGACTGAGAGGCGATTTGTTCACCCCGGCCGCGATTCGGAAACTGTACCGTGCCAGCCAGGGTGTGCCTCGCCTGATTAACCTGATCAGCGACCGTGCTTTGCTGGGCGCTTACGCGGAAGGCGATCACCAGATAACTGCGCTACATATAAAGCGAGCAGCCAAGGAAGTCAGCGGCGGGTTGAAGCAAAAAGACGGTAAGCCCGCCCGGTTCGGCGATAGCGTCAGCCATTTGTGGTTGGTGGTAGCGTCGGCTTTAATCGCGATTATGGGGACGCTTTGGGTGCTGGACAGCCCGCACTATGGAGTTCTCGCAGAGCCCGAAGACGGGCAATCGGTGTCGGGTGTTATTGAGCGGGTTGTGGCCGCCACGACGGATGATGAGAGCGTGTCCGAGGCGCAAATTCCAGGCGAATCTGATGGTTCCGTCGAGCCCGAATTTATTCCGGAGCAACACGGGCTTTCCACACAAGATGCGTACGTTGAACTCTTCGAGCTATGGGGCAAGATTTATCATCCCGAAGTTGCGCCATACCCGTGTCAGCACGCCCAGAACGTGGGTTTGGAATGCTTGCAGCGAGAGGGGGCTCGTCGAACACTGGAGTTTCTGGATCGTCCTGCGATCCTGAATCTGCGCGTTGCGCCGGGGCAGGAAATTCAGGTTGTTTTGCGGGCTCTGAACGGCCCCAGCGCGACCCTCAACACTTCGGAAGGGCCGGTTACCGTCTCATTCCAACAAATCGAACGGTATTGGTTTGGCGGGTTCCGTGTCCTTTGGCGGGCGCCAGATTATCAACAGGGCGGCGTATACAGTGACAAACAAGGCCAAACCCTATGGATCAGTTCGAAAATGATGGAGCTGGCGGATCGGTACGCGGGCAATGAGCAGGAAGCGGACCGCATCAAGCGATTGGCGGTGCCTGATCAGGTGCGTTGGTATCAAAAACTGCGTGGGCTAACGGTAGACGGCATTCCCGGTGCCATGACGATCATCCAGATTCAAAACGATCTGGGGGTTGATGTGCCGCGATTGGTTGCAGAGTCGGTGACGGGAAACAGCTAAGCTATGTCATACATACTCGAAGCCTTAAAGAAATCCGAAGCAGAGCGGCGCCAGGGTAAAGCGCCAGATCTCGGCCAACAGGTTCAGATGATCTACCGCCCCAAGAAAAAACCGGTATCGGCGGTAATCTGGGTGGTCTTGGCGTTAATCATTAATGCTGGTGTGCTGGCATACGTGTTCTGGCCGTCAAGGCAACTTCCAGAGCCTGTGACTGCCCCTGCTGCCACTGACGAACCATCTTCCGTCGCTTCCTCTTCGTCGTCTGTGCCGACGACACAACCCAAGGTTGTGCCTGAGCCTACGCCCGTCAGCCAGGTTCCCGTTGCGCCCGTTGAAACGCCGCAAGCAGTTGCGGAATCCGGTGTGAATGAGCGTCAGTTCGAACAGCCCACCATAATCGTGCCGAGCCAACCGCAGCCACAAAGCGTGCTGGCCCCCGTACAATCACGGCCCCAAGGCCGGGTGCCACATCTGGTAGAATTGCCGCTTTCTTTTCAAAAGAGTGTTCCTGATTTGACCTTTAATAGCCATATCTATTCCTCAGACCCTTCAGCCAGCCGGGTGATGATCAACAACCGATATTTGCGAGCGGGCCAGGGCCTGGGTTCGTTGGTGGTTGAAAACATCACAGAAGATGGCGTGGTGCTGAGTAAAAATGGTCAGCGGTTCCGGGTCGGGATCGTTCGTGATTGGGTGAGCCCGAGATAATGGCGCTGACCGACGACGTTAAACAGGACATTCAACAGGCGTATCGGGATGTGTTGGCGGGCAAAGGCGTGCGAGCCCGCTACGGCCAGCGCCTGATGATCGCTGAAATTGCCCGTTATATGGGCGAGATTACCGAGAACGACGGTCAGCGCACATCGCCCGCGTCAGCGTGTGTGGTGGAAGCCGGTACCGGTACGGGTAAAACGCTGGCCTATCTGATTTCTGCGATTCCAGTTGCGAGGGCGTTGGGTAAGACGCTGGTCATTTCAACGGCGACCGTGGCTCTGCAAGACCAGATTGTTCTGAAAGACCTGCCGGATTTGCGTAAACACAGCAAACTGAAATTCAACTGGACCCTCGCCAAAGGCCGAGGCCGGTATTTGTGCATGTCTCGACTCGAGGCGCGCTTACACGATGAAGGGCACGGCGACAGCGACACCATGCCGCTCTTCCTGCTGGACAATCCGATAGATGATGAAGCCAGCAGCCGAGCGACGTTCGAGAAAATGCTCGGCAGCTACGGTTCACGGGAATGGGACGGCGACCGCGACCATTGGCCGGAACAAATTCCGGATGAAATCTGGCGACAAGTCACCACCGACCACCGTCAGTGTACCAATAGACATTGCGCCTACTTTGATAGCTGTGCTTTTTTCGAAGCCCGAAAAGATCTGGACGATGCCGATATTGTGGTGGCGAACCATGATCTGGTGTTGGCTGACCTTGCTTTGGGCGGCGGCGCTATTCTTCCTGAACCGGAAAACGCCTTGTTTATCTTCGACGAGGCGCACCACCTTCCGGATAAGGCACTGAACCACTTCGCCGCGTCTGTGCCGTTGAATTCGACGCGCCAATGGCTGAAGCAATTGTCACAGGCTTTGGTGAAAATGCAGCCGTGGCTCCCGGGTGGATCTCAGGCAACCAAAGCCGTTGAAAAAATCAGTCTGGCGGGGCGGGATCTCGATATTGCGTTGGCCAAGGTGTACGAAGAGGTTGAGCAAAATACCGGTTGGGATTTTAACGAAGAGCGCCGAAGCGCCCAATGGCGTTACCCGGAAGGTGAATTGCCCGATAGCCTGGCTGAATTGGCGGGTGAAACCCGAATTGTCACCGCCGGCTTGTGCCGCAACCTTGGTACCCTGGTTGAGGAGCTGCAAAGTGCGTTCGATGAGCGCAAAGATCCTGAACTTGATCGCGATACGGCCGAATCCTGGTATCCGGTGATTGGTGCATTCCATAGCCGGGCAGAAGAGCAGCTTCGATTATGGGAAGCCTGGTCAGAAGGGGCCGTTGCGGCGAAACCGGACCAGGACGAAAGCGCCCAACCGATTCCCCGCAAAGGACCACCTGCGGCGCGTTGGTCGGTGCGTCAACGTTGGGAACACGCGGAAGACATTACGCTGTACAGTTCACCTGTGCTGGCCGACAACCTGTTGTATTCCCGGTTATGGTCGAGAGTTTACGGTGCGGTATTGACCAGCGCGACCTTAACCGCGCTCGGGCGATTCGACCGTCTACGCTCACGAGCCGGTTTGCCGGAAGCCAGCCGATACATGGTGGTACCAAGCTCGTTTAAGTACAACGAAATGGCCACGGTTGAAGTGCCTGCGATTGAAGCCATGCCAACGGATGACGGGTTTGGTGATGCGTTGATAAAACGCCTGCCGGATTTATGGGCGGGTGAGAAAGCCACACTGGTGCTGTTTACTTCTCGTCGGCAAATGCAGCAGGTGAGGGACGCGTTGGCACCGGAATACCCGGAGCTGATTCTGACTCAGGACGACATGGCGAAGAACGAAGTGCTCCGCACCCACTGCAGTCGGATTGATGAAGGTAAAGCCAGTGTACTCTTCGGAGTGGCCAGTTTTGCCGAAGGAATCGATTTACCCGGAAAGTATCTGCATCACGTAGTGATCACCCGATTGCCGTTCTCGGTGCCGGACGATCCCATTGAAGCCAGTTTGGCTGAATGGGTGACTCAGAGGGGCGGTAATCCGTTTATGGAAATCACCGTGCCGGATGCGTCTGTGAAACTGGTGCAGGCGGTTGGGCGGCTTCTGAGGACCGAGCAAGACACCGGCCGTGTGACGATTCTTGATAGGCGTATTGTTGCCAGGCGTTATGGTCAGTTGTTGCTGGATGCGCTACCTCCGTTCCGCCGGTTAATTGAGCATTAACCCCGCATTTATTTCCTTCCAAAAAAAAGAGCCAGCCCAAAAGGATGGCTCTTGTAGAAAGGGTTCTTAAAGAACCCGGGCGTCCAAACAACGCAATACAAGGAGACTGAAGGCCTGAGTTTCAGATCTCGTGTGAGGCGTTAACCTCACGATGGATTCATCATAGGGCGCAAGGGGGCGTATAAGGATCGTCCTAAAGGCGTAGTGGGTAGGCTTAATTCTCGGAAAGTGTGACTCGCGTCACACTTTAGAGTGAGTCGGTCAACAATCCGAGTTCTCGCGCCTTGGCCAGGGCTTCCGTTCTGCGGCCTACACCCAGCTTGCTGTAAAGGTTGCGGATGTGAGCTTTCACAGTGGCGGGTGCCACAGCCATCTTCACGGCAATGTCTTTATTCGCCAAGCCTTCGTTTATAAGTTGAAGAACTTCTTGCTCGCGTAGACTCAGGGGTTCTACGAGCGATGAGCGTGCAGGTGATGGTTTGGTGTGTGCCTCACCCTTGGCCGGCGGGGTGGAGTGAGGCTGCGAAAGTGAGTCGGTTTGCTGATCTTCGAGCATGGCCAGCAGATCTCGATTCCAGCGGCCCGGTGTTTTTAGCCGGGGTAAATCCATTAGCAGCTGTTTTAGTGTGTTCGATTCTTCAGCGAACAGCCGCATAAAACCCGCATCTTCTGCTTTATCCAGAGCGCGCTCCAGCATGGCCGAAGCTTCTTCTGAGCGGCTCTCGTGTTGCAGGGCGTCCGCATACACCAGCAGGATTTCGACCAAATGGCGGTTGTGGGCGTTACGCTCGGCAAGGGGGATCAACGAAGAAAGCGTGTCTTGTGCTTCGCGGTATTGCCCGCCAGAAATGAGGGTTCGTGCCAGCGCAATCTGGTTTTGTTCCCGGTTCAACGGATTGTTGGCTGGTTGCCGGATGGCGGGCTCAATGCAGCGCATGGCTTTCGCCTGATCGCCAGTCGCCAGATAACATCGAGCTAACAAGGCGGAGACGGCCGGCGGCTCGAACACAATATGTTCGCGGCGTTTGTTGCCTACAAACAACGCATCTTCCAGGGCCTCAATCGCAGCTTCCAGCTTTCCTTCGCTAAATGCCAAATGCCCTCGCACGTACTGAATAACCACGTGTTGGCCCGGCTCGGTGCCATTGTCGACATGCTCAAGCAGTGGCGATAAATAACTCGCAGCTAATTCGAGCTCGTTTCGTTCCCGGTATATTTCCGTCAGCGCTGAATTTTGCCAGCATGAAATAAGTCTTGGTTGGCTCGGATCTGAGTAGTGCTCATCCACCCAACGGCGGATTCGTGTTGTGGTTTCAAGCGCAATGTCGGTATCGCCGCGATGGTACTGAATCCACGACAAAAGACCGCCGGACGACAACACCGTGCTGGGCTTGCGCTCCACCTGCCCGAAACGGACGGCGGCTTCTAACGCTTCCTGTGCGTCGTTCAGCTCGCCTTTTCCGAAGTAATCCAACCCTAATCCGTAATAGGTAACGGATTTTAGTGGAATCTGGTTGTGGTCGATATCTTTCAATGCTTGGCGAGTGAGGTCTGATGCGTTTTGTTCGTCGTTTCGGCTGCGGGCCAGATACGAGCGCACCAGAGATAACTCGGCGTGGATCGCCAGCGCGCCGTCGGCGTCCGGATGGGAATCGGCCACCTGCCTGTCCAGACGGTCCTCAACCTGAGCCAGAGCCGGTTCCAGGCCATCGACACGATTGGCAAAGTAAAGTCCCCAGACTTTCAGCATCATCAGTTGAGGGTTTTCCTGCACCTGTTCCTCAGGTAAGTATCGGAGCCATTCCAGTACCGGCAAGTGAAAGCCACCGTGGATTAGGTTGTTGCCGTGCTCGGCCAGCACCTGAGCTAATCGTGCGGTATCTTCACTGCTGACAATCTGGGCAATGGCCTCTTGCACGTGACCGTGGTTGAGTAGCCAGTTTATGGTGCTCTGTTGCAGTATATCGGCTTTTTCGCTATCGATGATGCGGGCCCGCTGTAGCAAAGCTTCACGAAACAAATCGTGGTATCGGAACCATTCGTTACGATTGTCCAGCGGAATAATGAAGAGGTTCTGGGCGACTAGCGATTCAAGCATCTCCTCGCTGCCTGTCCGATTCCGAATGGCATCGCAAAGGGGCGCGCATAGCCGGGGGCAGCAGGCTGTATCCAGCAGGAATTCCGTAAGCTCATCCGATAGTTGCTCGAGCACTTCCGTTAACACGTAGTCGCTGATTAGCTTGCCTTCGGCAGCGATTGGGGCGGTCAGACTACTTTGTCCCTGAGATTCTTGTTGAGCGGCACCGGATAAAGCGGACAGTTGCATCGCCGCCACCCAGCCTTCCGTGCGCTGACAAATTGCACGGGCCTCCGGCTCGGTCAGATCCATCGCCATGGTGTCCCGGAAAAACGAGAGGCATTCGTCTTCGGAAAATGCGAGCAAACTGGGGTAAATGTCTTGAACCTGTCGGCGAACTCGCCAGCGAGCCAGCGGCAAAGGCGGTTCTGTACGAGAAGCCAGGGTCACCAGCATGCCTGGTGGCAAGTAGTCAATAAACCATGCCAGTTGACGATGAACGTCAGCATTAGATATGACGTGGTAGTCATCCAGAATTAACGACCAAGGCGTGCTTTCGGTTGCCAGCGTGTTAATCAGGCAAGTAATTGCAGCCGTCAGGTCGTCGCCAGAGGTTTGTGACAGCTGTTTTTTCGCGTCTTCCAATCCCATCAAGCCGGTGTGTTCAAAAGCGCCAATCAGGTATTGCCAAAACTGTCTGGGTTTGTCGTCGTGAGAATCCAGAGACAGCCAAGCGGTCGGGGCTGTGGTATGTGCGCACCATTGGCTTGCGAGCGTCGATTTACCAAAGCCTGCAGGCGCAACAATCAAATTCAGCCGTTTGTTGTCAGAGCGATCAAGAAGCGCGTTCAAACGCTCTCTTTGGACCGCTCGACGATCGGGGGATGGCCTTAAAAATTTGGTGTTTAGCAGCATGGTTCAACGCGATGATAAATAGCTTCGATAAGCGATTGTGTGCTTTGTCACGCTCAAGTCAAGAGTAAACGGATGCAACCTGCTGGCAGGGCGGTTAAAACGAGGAATTAAGCTACACTGAAGATGGGTGCCTATGTATATCCAAAAAGAATGAAAATTCTTATTTTTATGCGTATTATTCGGTAAAAGGTCTTATCTGGGAGCGACGGGTTTAATGAAATTACAACAGCTGCGTTATATCTGGGAAGTTGCACACCACGATTTGAATGTGTCTGCCACTGCCCAGAGCCTCTTTACCTCTCAGCCCGGGATTTCAAAGCAGATCCGTTTGTTGGAAGACGAATTAGGGCTGGAAGTGTTTGCCCGTAGCGGGAAGCATTTAACTCGAATCACTCCGGGCGGCGAAATCATTATCCGCGAAGCCGGCGAGATTCTGCGGCGTGCGGAAGGTATCAAAAAAATCGCTCAGGAGTTCAGTAACCAACGCAAGGGCGACCTGAGTATTGCCACCACCCACACGCAAGCCCGTTATGCACTGCCGCCGGTCATTCAGGGTTTTATTGAAGAGTATCCCGATGTGTCCTTGCATATGCATCAAGGCACCCCGATGCAGATCTCGGAAATGGCGGCGAACGGCGCGGTTGATTTCGCCATCGCCACTGAAGGCATGGAGCTGTTTAACGACCTGCTGATGATGCCGTGCTATCGCTGGAACCGGTGTGTGGTGGTGCCCAAAGACCATCCGCTGGCACAGGGCCAAGAACTGACTCTGGAAGAGCTCGCGGAATACCAGCTGGTTACTTACGTTTTCGGCTTTACCGGGCGTTCCAAACTGGACGAAGCGTTCCAGTCTAAGGGGCTGACACCAAAAGTGGTGTTCACCGCGGCCGATGCTGACGTCATCAAAACCTATGTAAGGCTTGGCTTGGGGGTAGGGATCATTGCCAGCATGGCCTACGACCCGAAAGTGGATACCGACTTGGTGGCGCTCGATGGCAGCAAGCTGTTCCGCCCGTCGGTCACGCGCCTGGGCTTCCGTAAAGGAACCTTCTTACGCGGTTACATGTACGATTTCATGAACCGGTTTGCGCCGCATCTAACCAAAGAGATGGTTGATCGCGTTGTTGCGCACCAGGGCAGTCGCACCGAAATTGCAGCTCTGTTTGAAGATATAGAATTGCCCACGTACTAATCGTGCACGAAACAAAAAAGCCCGCCGGTGTCGTCAACACGGGCGGGCTTTTTTGTGATTCGCGATTAGCCGGATTTTCCGATCAGGTTCCCTGCGTGCAGCCCGCATTCTTTATGAGTGGCTTCTTCCCACCACCAACGACCTTCGCGTTCGTGCTGTCCCGGCAATACCGGGCGGGTGCAGGGCTGGCAGCCAATGCTGATGAAGCCTTTTTCGTGCAGCGCGTTGTAGGGAGCTTCCGACATCCGGATGTAGTCCCATACTTCTTTAGAGCTCCAGTTGGCCAGCGGGTTGAACTTCACCAGCGGCTTGTCGTCCGTTGAGAAGGCACCATCAATCTGAACCACGGGTACGTCGTTACGGGTGCCGGGGCTCTGGTCGCGACGCTGTCCGGTGATCCAAGCATCCACGGTGGCCAGTTTTTTACGCAGCGGTGCCACTTTGCGAATACCACAGCATTCGGAATGGCCGTCTTCGTAGAAGCTGAACATGCCTTTCTTGCTGACAAGGTTCTGAACGGCTTCCGCGTCCGGAAACAGCACTTCAATCTCGATACCGTAATGCTGGCGGACCTTTTCGATGAACTCATAAGTCTCGGGGTGCAGCCGACCGGTATCCAGCGTGAAGACTTTCAGGTTATCCGTCAGTTTGTGGGCCATTTCAATCAGCACCACATCTTCAGCGCCGCTGAAGGAAATGGCGATGTTGTCGTAACGTGCCAAGGCGGCTTTCAGAATCGCGCGCGGGCTTTGGCCGTCCAGTTCCGTGCGGAGGGAATCTATGTCAGTCATGTTGCTCCAGCATTGCTCGTACAGAATTTTCCAAGGCTACAACAAACAACTCATAACCTGAAGGAATGACAATCTATATGTTTATGCATTGTCGGCAGGCGCGCTGGCCCAATACACGATGCATTTGCGCCCCTTTTTTCATATGATACCCGCACGAAAGATGAGCACCGGTTGTGCTCTCTCACCAATAAATGAATCAGGAGACCGTCGTGGAACTCGCATGTCTTGACCTTGAGGGCGTATTGATCCCGGAAATCTGGATCGCATTTGCAGAAAAAACCGGTATTGAGGAGCTCAAGGCGACCACCCGGGATATTCCTGATTACGATGTGCTGATGAAGCAGCGTCTGCGTATTCTGGATGAGCACGGCTATGGTTTGCCGGCTATTCAGGAAGTGATCGGAACCCTGGACCCGCTGCCGGGTGCTCGCGAGTTTCTGGATTGGTTGCGTGAGCGTTTCCAAGTGGTGATTCTGTCTGACACTTTCTACGAATTCGCGATGCCGCTGATGAAGAAACTGGGCTACCCGGCGCTGCTGTGCCACAAGCTGGAAGTGGCCGAGAACGGCCAGATCACCAATTATTTGCTGCGTCAGCGTGACCCCAAGCGCCAGTCCGTTCGTGCTTTCCAGCTGTTGAACTACCGCGTGATTGCTGCCGGTGATTCCTATAACGACACCACTATGCTGGGGCAGGCCGAGGCCGGTATTTTGTTCCACGCACCGCAGAACGTGATTGAAGAATTCCCGCAGTTCCCGGCGGTGCATGAATTCGAAGATCTGAAGAAAGAGTTTTTGAAGGCAAGTGCTGTTCACAGCGCTTAATAGAATAAACGGCTGACCTGCGCCACCAAAAGGTGGTGCCGGTCAGAGTTTCAAATCCTCAAGGAACTTCATCAGGGGCTGAACTTTGGTCAGCGTTTCCTGATACTCCGCCTCCGGCTCCGAATCGGCAACGATTCCACCGCCACCCCAGCATCGAATAGTGCCATGCTCTAACCCGTTTTCATCTGTATGTTCGTTCTCGCAGAGTAGGGTGCGAATAGCGATGTTGCTGTCGAGCTTGCCATCTAACCCGTAATAGAACACCGAGCCGCAATAAGGCCCACGCCAATGGGGTTCAAGTTCCCGAATGATTTCCATCGCCCGGATTTTCGGGGCACCGGTAATGGAGCCGCCGGGGAAAGCATCGAACAGTGCCTGCAACGGTGACACGCCGTCTTTCAGTTCAGCCCTGATATGACTGACCAGATGGTGAACGTTTTCGTAGCTCTCCAACGCAAACAGTTCGTCAACTTTTACGGAACCGGGTTGGGCGTTGACGCTAAGATCGTTGCGGAGTAGATCGACAATCATCAAGTTTTCCGCGCGATCTTTTTCGGAGGCTAGCAGTTCCTGGGCTAAAGCAGCATCTTGTTCGGGTGTGGTTCCGCGGGGGCGGGTACCCTTTATTGGGCTGGTTTTTACGGTGCGATCTGTGATTTCCAGAAAACGCTCGGGAGAAATAGACAGCACGGAACGGGTCGGAGTTTTCAGGAATGCGCTGTAAGGCGTGGGATTGGCTTCAGCTAATTTCTGAAAAGCAAACCATGGGTTTCCGCTATAACGTGCTGTGAATTCTTGAGAGAGGTTCGCTTGGTAGCAATCTCCGGCGGTGATGTAACTGAGGACTTTCGATGCGCTCGTTTTGAAATCCGAAGCTATTTGCGTAGCTGTAAAACCCGCCGGTATTTTCCAGCTTTCGAGTCGGTTAGGAGTTTCGTTGTCTAGCCAGGAATTGATAAGAGTCCGAGTTTTGCTCGGACACTCGGGGTGGAGCCATAAATGATAGGTGTCTGATTCGACATTATGGCTGGCCGCCCACAAATAAAGGCCAGCGTATAAAAGCGGTGTCGATGCCATTTGGTTTTCGCCGGCAAGGCGTTTTTCTCTTGCGTATCCGAATTCATAACTGAGCAAGCCTATCCAGCCGCCTGTCAGAATATTTCTTGCGTCGCTATCGGGCACACTGAACTGGCGAGCCAGACTTTCCATCTTTGAGGCCAGCGAATCTGTTTCTAGAAGATCAGTATTAGGTTCGATGCATACCGTTTCCACTGCGCAGCCTGTGAACCCCCTAAACGAACCGCGGTTGTGGCCTGAACCTGTACTTCCTAAATAGGCGAAATCTTCTAGCTCGGCCGCCCAAGCAAGTAAGCGTTCGTATTTTTTTCGGTCAATCTGGGTGGAGGCGGAAAGCGGCAAATTAGCTCCAGTTAATTAGAAGAATGATACTTAGGCCACAAAACCGGCATTGTCGGTTCAGGAAGGCCGCTGGTCTAATAAAAAGGGGAAGAAAGCCAAAGCGGCATTCTAACTTAATTTGGATCGCCGCTCCTCCTGCAAATAACGCGTAAGGATTCTAATAATGATAAGAGATATGAAAAGTCTGTTTTGGATAATGCTGACGGTTGTTTTTGTAACAGTGCCGGTGACCTTCGCCCAAGCTGAGGAAGAGTTGCCAATACCTGATCGCAATGCATTGTCAGACGGGAAATTGACCGAAGAAGAGATCAAGCAATACGCAACGCTTGCTGCGGTACACGTTCAAAAGCTGACAACAGTCGCGCGAGAAGAAGTCGGCGCGGAACTAGAGCAAAGCGGCATAGTTATCCCGTCAGCGTGGATGATGATGAATGACGGTGAAGTGAAAAGGGTCAAACTCGGGGAAACCGGAGACAAGGCTTCAGCAACGATTAAGGTGTTGATGTATCGGGCGGCGCTGAAGTCGCTGGCACGCCACGGCAAAATTTTAGGAACGGCAATCGTCTACGCGGGCAATCTGGACGGCGAGGATGATATCCGCGTTTTGGCGGTGGAGCATGAACATCGTCTTGGAATTTCGGGGTTGCAGATTGTTCCATACCGCTTCCAGCAAGGTGAGCTGAGTTTTGGTGATGCCCAATCGCAGAAAAAACCTTATGAACTGTTTTACGACGGTGCTACAGAAAGTTGAGATGTTTTGGGGAAATGTGGGGCAGGCGCCTTTTGTAAGTTTTCGTAGCTTTGATGTGGGGAAGTGTGAGTACAGTCACGGAATCGGACTGTAAAACAATCTTAAATGAACTCGTGGGGTCATCGATCTCGCATCAAAAAATACAAACTCAGATAAAAACAACGAAGAGTTTTAAGGAGAATAATATGAAAGGCCTGAAAAAAATTGCTCTGGTAACAGCTATTGCTGCGGCACCCTTTGCTGCCAATGCTGAGCTGCAAGCGATGAACGACATGGCGATGGGTAACGTTACTGGCCAAGCCGGTGTCACCATCGAGCTGGAAACCCAGGTAAGCATCGGTCAGTTCAAGTACACCGACACGAACGCCGGTGGCGCCAATGAAATCGGTGGTGGTTCCTTCACCGTGAACAACATCGATCTTGGCGGTGCTGGGCTTATCACTGGTGCAACTCCAATTTTTGACGCCGATGGTGATGGCACGCCTGATCTTGCAGCGACTCAGTTGCTTGACGATCTGTCAATCGACATCGACATTGCGGCAGATGGTGATGCGGTAATCTCCGTTCACACCATCAGCGGCCTGCCAATTGACTTTGGTTTGACTGCGGACAGCATGATGCTGGAAGGCACCGATAGCACTACATTGGTTTCTGGCCTGAAAGCTTGGGGTATGCTGGCTAAGCTGGATATCCGTGTTGACACTGAAGATGCAGCGACCAACTTGGGTGGAACTGGTGACGGTTCTCTGAACATTGATACCGCTTTCACTGTAAACAGCATGGAGTTTGATGTTCCGTTCCTGGCTTTGGGTATCAAGGGTATGTCGATCACTGGTGCAGGCGCGAACTTTGACTATGATGGTGATGGTTTAAGTCTGGCCGGAGGTGATAACGATGAGGTTATTTCACCCAACTTGAGTGTAGCGCCAGGGGATCTGGGTAGCCTTTCCAAGGAGCAGAAAGTTGCCCTAGGTTTCGCAAGTGTAAATCTGGACGTTTATAAGGGTAGTAGCTTTGGCGCCTCTCCCGCCGCGACCGACGCCCTTCGCATCAACATCAACGACATCGTTATGGATGTTAACGTAGATCAAGTTCTGATCGGCGGAACCAATATCGGTACCGTTGCTCTGGACAACCTGCATGTGCAGAACACCCGTTTGGCAGTATACGGTCACTAATCTGACCTGATCGCTTAATTGGTGAAGAAGCGCCCCGCACTGCGGGGCGTTTTTTGTGCCTGAAATAAAAGCATGAAAACAAAAACGGCAACCCTTAAGTTGCCGTTTTCGCGTGTAGGGCTATATCTGAATGATCAGCGGTCCGGCACCGCAATCGATAAATCAAACCCGCCACCTGGCCGTGGTGTCAGTGTAACCGGCCCCTCATTAATTCCTTGCGGTACCTGTATCTGATTTAACCCCGGTGGGTTGCCAATACTGAAATTCAAATTCTTCCCGTCAAACCCAAGCCCTAGCTGATCGTTCATAAACGTTTGTGTGAAAGGCTCGTCTGGTATCTCGGGCTGCTGGCCAAAAATCAAAGGCAGTGTCCTTGGCGTAAATTCCGCCGGTGGTTGCGCACTTGCCAGTTCGTCGACGGGGAGCAACAGTGCCTTTCGCACAAATTCCTCTTCGGCATCGGTCAATGCATCTTTTCGGCCGTCTTCAATATAGCGCTGCAACGCTTCCCGATAGGCTTCTTCTTCTGCTTGGGTGATGACCGGTTCACCCGGTGAAATAGTCAGGGCGCGAATAATTTTTTGGCGGTCGGTTTCGGATTTCTGCTGATTTCTGGGTACTACGATGACAGCGGAGTCTTCAACGTAAGTATCAACCATCTCATCAGAGCTCATTGTTTGAACGCCGGCCCAAGCGGGGCTGGCCAAAGTCGCTGCAATGGTTGCTGCAAGCAGTGATGGGCGAGTCATAATTCGTGCCTCGTGCGTTACCGTGTCTGTTCAGAGCTGCCGCTGAGAATGCTATGTTCAGCCGATACGCTCCCTTATTGGAGTATTCTGGTTGTCAGACACTTTTTCAATCAGAAAGTGCCGCAGGTGTGATCAGAACCCGCAGTTAATCAGTATAGTTGTGTCTGAAGTGCCAAACTGTGGTTTGATGAGCACCGAATCGGGTGAGAATAAATAGTCGCGGGGACTTGGAGGGTGTGTTGAGGCAAGGTTTGTTACATCGATGGCGGCGCTGGATCAATCGACGGATTCCTCGTTCTGATAGACAGATGTTTAGCCAAAAGAACCTCTTCATTTTGCCCACCGGGGCAGGGGTGGTGTTTGGCATTCTGCTGCTGATCATGCTGATTACCGGTATCAACTACCAGAATAGCCTCATTTACCTGATGACGTTTGTGTTGGGTACCGTGTTTATCGGTGCGATGCACCAAACCCACCGAAATTTGTCGGGATTGACTCTGTCGGTTGCCCGAACTGGCGAAGGAACAGCCGGCGACGATATTCCTTTTTATCTAAGGCTGACGGCCGGCAAAGATCAGGCCGTGGCGATTCAGGTGTCAGTGGAAGATTCGGTGCTTGAGCAGCTTCATATTCCCGCAGGCGCAACCAAAGACGTGGTGTTGCCAGTTCCATCTGCACATCGAGGGTATGTGCGTCCGGATAGGATTCGTATAGAAACACGTTTTCCCTTTGGTTTGTTAAAGGCATGGTCCTGGCTGCGACCTTCATCCGCCGCTTTAGCGTATCCGCGCCCTTTGGTGGCACCGGAAGCGGGAAGTCAGGTTGACGACGGCGCTGAAGCAACGGCCGCTAAGCCGGTGATAGGGCAGGACAATGCGGATTTGCGGCCATTCCGTGAGGGTGACCTCAGTCAGCGGGTAATGTGGAAGCGGTTCGCGCGCTCGGGCCAGATGGTGGTCGCAGATTGGCAGGGCGAGCAGGGCAGCCCCCATTGGCTGGATTTCAACGCCTTTCCGGGTGCCGATGCGGAGCTACGTTTAAGTTATCTGGCCTGGCTTGTGGCGGATCGTGTTCAGCAAGGGGCTCGATTCGGCCTCAATCTTCCCGGTGAAATCATTGAGCCGGATTCAGGCCTGGTTCATGGCGAACGCTGCCTGCGCGCGCTTGCCGCTTGGGGTGAGCAGCCGCCTAGGGATCAAGATTCTTTGTCGTATGGAACACGAAAATCGTTGGATGCGGGTTTTACGGGGGCATCGCAATGAGCGTGTTGGGCCGTTTTAGCTTTAGGCAGGGCGACGAAGGCGACGGCGCGATGCAGGCCATTCCTGCGGGTGCATTGCTGTGGTTGATCGGCGCCTTTGCCTTGCTGCTCGCTCCCCAGTGGGATCGTCTGCCTTTGTGGTTGGTAGCCGCATGTGCGGTTTTGGCGGTGTGGCGTTGGTTGGCACAACAAGGAAGATTTCGACTACCGGGCCGGTGGCTGAAGACCGGCGTGATGTTGGTGTTGGTTGCGGTGTATGTAACTACGGTGCAAGGCCGCTTTACCGTTGATACCGCAGCATCGTTTTTTGTGCTTGCCGTGGGTTTGAAATGGCTGGAAACCCGAACAGCACGGGATTTCTATGTTTTGTTTTTTATTTTGGTTTATCTCGCGGCTGTCAATTTTCTGTTCCAGCAAAGCATTATTTGGGCGTTGATAACCTTTTCGGCCATCGGGTGTCTGCTGGTGGGGCTGCAAATTTTGAATGCACCGGCGTTGCCGGGGCATGTCCGCGCAGGCTGGAAACGGTTAGGCTTGTTGTTACTGAAAACCCTGCCAATTGTTATTTTGCTCTTTGTGTTTTTCCCGCGAATGGCGCCGTTGTGGAGTGTGCCGCTGGTCTCGGGACAGGCCCGCAGCGGAATCTCGGATACCATGCGCCCCGGTGATATTTCGAATCTGGCTCAAAGTAGCGAAAGAGCCTTTCGCGTAACGTTTGGCGGAGAGAATCCGGATTACAGGGATCGTTATTGGCGCGGACTGATCCTTGATTATCTGGATGGCGAAACCTGGCGCCAGCGAGATAACGAACCCTTCCGGCGGCTAGGGCGGGTCGCGACCGACGGCGGGGCTGGCTCGCTGGCAGAGAACGAATACGATGTATTGATGGAGCCAACAGATCAGCGCTGGGCCTTTACCCTTGAGAACTCAGTAGCGGCTTCAAACAATGTTTTTTCGGCCGGCGAGGATTTGTTTCGGTTTGAGAGACCGGCCGACAGCCCGATACGTTACCGGATGGCCTTGGCTGAAGCATCGAGCGCGTCGATGTTGGAGCTAAATCCTGTTCAGCGAAACCGCTATCTGCAATTACCGCGCAGTGGCAATCCGCGAGCCCGGGCACTAGCCGAAGCCATGTCTGCTGATCTCAACCCTGCACAGTTGGTTGATGCGCTCATGCGCAGGTTCCGGGAACAGGCGTATTACTACACACTACGCCCACCGGCCATGCCAGAGGATGGCATAGACGCTTTACTGTTTGATGAAAAACGGGGTTTTTGTGCTCATTACGCTGGGGCTTCAACCTTTCTGTTCAGAGCGGCTGGTATCCCGGCACGGGTTGTTGTCGGTTATCAGGGCGGTGACCCCGGAGCGGGAGGAGAGTATCTGATCGTGCGCCAATACGACGCACACGCCTGGGTTGAGGTGTGGTTGGAGGGGCGCGGCTGGGTGCGAGTCGATCCCACGGCGGCGATTGCCCCGAGCCGAATAGAATCCGGGCTGAGAGATGCGGTAGAGGAGGAAGGCTCGTTTCTTGAAAATGATTTCACATCACTTCAGCGCTATCAGGATTTTGCGGCACTCCAGTGGGTTGGGCTTCAGCTCGACCGGATTAATTATCAGTGGCAACGCTGGGTAGTTGGTTATCAAGGTCAGAGCCAGTTAGATCTGATGTCCCGTTTGCCGGGCGGGATGGGGTTGAAGGAGCTGGGTTATCTCACGGCCGGAATTGTCGGTTTGGCGTTATTAATTGCCGGTGTTGTGTCGGGCCTGAGTCTTAAGTCCCGCGAGCGGCGTGACGGTTTTGGAAGAGCCTTGGACAGCTGGCGGCGTATCTGTCAGCAAGCCGGGGTGCCTGTGCGCGGTGGCGAAACCCCGATGGTGCAAGCCGAACGTTTAGCCCAGGCGCGGCCAGCCGTGGCGGAATCCGCAAGGACTTTTGCCCGGGCGGTTAACAGCCATTACTATAGACAACAGCCACTATCGCAGCGCGATGACGACTTGCAGCGACTCAAACGATTATTAAAAGCCATCCAACGTCAACTTCGACAGGACGGCCAACGACGTTCCACGGGCCCGGATAAATGACGGATATAGCACAGGACATACCTTGGCTCGCTGATCACTGGCGAAGCATTCAGCAGCGCTTGGTTCAGGGGCGCCTGCCTCACGCTCTGTTGGTGGGTGGTGAAAGAGGTGTTGGTAAGCAGGCCTGGGCGAAAGCCGTTGGCGCGCTTCTTCTGTGTGAAGCCCCGAGCGGTATGGAGAACGGTTCACCGTTGGCGTGCGGGCACTGCAAACAATGTGAGCTTTTGGCAGCAGGAACTCATCCCGATTTGCGAGTCTACGCCCCTGAAAAATCACGGATGATCAAAGTTGATCAGATCCGTGCGTTGACCTCGTTTGCGGTGTCTTCGGCACAGGTCGCTCAACATAAGGTTGCCATCATAGACCGAGCGGACCAGCTAAACATTAATGCCGCCAACGCGTTGCTGAAAACCCTGGAAGAGCCGCAGCCAGATGTCACCTTGCTGTTGTTGCAGGAGAGCGGGCGACCCATTTTGCCGACGATTCGATCGCGCTGTCAGGCGCTTGCGTTGCCGCTTCCCACCGCCGAGCAGGCGAGCCGGTGGCTGGCGGCTAAGATGTCGAGCTTGGATGAAGATAAGCGGCCATCAGACCGGGACCTGGCGCGTAGCTTGTTGTTGTCCGGTAACGCGCCGCGCTTGGCACTTGAATACGCTACAGGCGAGTTTTTGTCCCTTCGGGATGCCGCTTTTGAGGCCTTCCGCCAATTCATGAAGGGGCAGGTCGGGGTAGGTGAGGCTGCAAAGAAATTTAAAGCCTTGGGCGTTGATGATGCGCTCGGGCTATTTGAAAGCTGGGCAGCAGATCTGGCGCGCTGCTGTGCCGGAGGAGAGGTGTCTGACCCCGAAACCGCAGACATGTTTGGTTATCTTGCCGGAAGTAATCCGGCTTGGCGTGCCCATGAGTTGTTGGATAAAGTAAAAGAGAGCCGGGGCGCTGCGGTTTACAACGCGAGTCCTGAATTGGAAGCCAGCCAACTATTGATCGCCTGGCGCTCGTTGATGCCGGTGCGGCGCAAAGCAAGTTGAGCTTTGTTTAAGATCAGCTGCTATGATTGTGAAATATCGGGAAATTCTTGGCGAAAAATAGCATAAAATAACGTCTCGAAACTTTTAGCATTCAAAGGTGTTTGATATGGGCCCCGGATTCGGAGCACGCAGCGGTATACTGACCCTGACCATCAAAGATAAGGCGGTACTTTACGCCGCCTACATGCCGTACATCCGACAAGGCGGGTTATTCATACCCACCCAAAAGCAATATCAGCTGGGGGACGAAGTCTTCCTGTTGCTCAATCTGATGGACGAGCCAGAGAAAATACCGGTCGCCGGAAAAGTGGTGTGGATTACGCCAAAAGGCGCTCAGGGCAACCGGGCTGCGGGTATTGGTGTTCAGTTTAACGGTGATGATGAAACTGCGCGCACTAAAATTGAGTCATACCTTGCCGGTTCTTTGAGTTCAGATCGCCCCACGCACACGATGTAGGATTTTCTAGATGAATGATGCCGTGTTAGCTGGCAGCAGGCTCGCGAATCCGGCCGGTTGCCGGGAAGCACACTGGCCCCTGCAATACATTGAGCTGGCGGGTCTTAACTGGCCGGCTAAAAACGCTTCGGAAACTCACCCTCCCATTCTTATGGTGCATGGCTGGCTGGACAATGCCATGACCTTCGCCCGTTTGGCTCCGGCCATTTCGGAAGTGGCAGATGTGTATGGCATTGATATGGCCGGGCACGGCCATTCTCAGCATCGGCCTCCCGGATATGGCTACTGGTTGACCGACTATGTTGCTGACCTGTGTGAACTCATTGATGTTCATTTCACCAAGGGCGGCGAACAGCCGCTGGATCTGGTTGGCCACTCTTTAGGCGGCATTGTCTGTGCGCTCTACGCTGCGGCTTTTCCCGAGCGGGTCCGGCGGTTGGTCATGATAGACAGCATCGGCGCATTAAGCCGCCCGGCGAAAGAAACCGTTCCGCAACTGCGTCGCGCCTTGCAGAAAAAACGAAGCGGTTCAGCGCCTCCTGCGGTCTATTCTTCGATTGAGACAGCCGCAAAGATTCGGGAAGGGGGACTCAGTCCGTTAAGTCCGGAAGCGGCCGCTACTCTGGTACCGCGAAACATGCGAGAGCATCCAGATGGCTTTGTCTGGAGAACGGATTCGCGCCTGAGGCACCCGACCGCCCTGATGATGACCGAAGAGCAGGTGCACGCATCGTTGTCGGTGCTGACGGTTCCGACTTTATTCGTTCGAGCGCAGGAGGGGTTGCTGGCCGGTCGAAAAGGTGTGGATAAGCGGATTGAATTAATTCCCGATTTAACCACCGTGGAAGTGCCCGGCGGGCATCATTGTCATCTTGATGGTGACACGGCGCCGGTCGCTTCTGCGATAAAAAGGTTCCTATTTAATGTGTGAGTCTGTGCGATTTCGTTGTCTGCAAAGCCTCGTCGCTGTTGTCTTGCTTGGGCTTTCGTGGGCTGCTGCTGCCGATTCTTTTCGGGAAGCGCCCGAAGCCTTTCCTCAGTCCCGGCTCCAGTTAACCAAGCCCATTGAGTCTTCGGGCCACTTGGTGCTGTTTAGTCCAACCCGGGAAGTGAGGAATGAAATTCGCTCCAAAGTAATGGCTCGTTTACCCGTTCGTGGAGAGGGACTGTTGTACGAGATTAGTCGTGATGCCAGTCGCCATGACGCGCGAAACCATTATTTGAAGCGGTTGCAGGCCCGCGGGGCTCAGGTGCTTTTCGAGTGTTCCGGCATCAATTGCGGCAGGAGTAACGTGTGGGCGAATCAGGTCTTTGAACAGCCGAAATTACTGGGACGGGATACTGAGCAGGATTACTTCGTGGTGGCCGCATTGGATGAACAGGGGCGGCAATGGCTGACCTCGGTATATACCGTCACGCGTGGTAATTTGCGGGAATATGTTTGGGTCGAGCATTTGAACGTTACCGGCGGTGCAGTCATCCCGGGCTTTGAAGCCGGTAACGGTCGAGTTCAAGGCCCGGTGATTGTGCCTTGGCAGGGTGGCATTACATACCGGTTTGATTTCACATCCGGCGATAGGCGGCAGTTATTAGCCTGGAGTGAGCAAGCGGAAACCGAAGTGGTTTTGGTGGCGTTTTCCGAGCTCGCTAATGAAGAAAGCTTCGAGGATTCCGTTGAGCGCTCCCGGCAGGCCGCAGATTCGTTTGCCGATTTGTTGAGTAAAATCGGCGTTTCACGCAGCCAGATACAAATCATACCGGCAGGGTCGGCCGTACAGGCGATTGCTCCAGAGAGATCCGGTAACCGAATTGAAGTCGTCGTGATCAAGAGGCCGTAATCATGTCAGAGAAGGACAAGCCTGGGTCGGACAGCGGTTCTGATGACAACCGACCTGCACAAGACGCTGTCAGGGCCATTGTTGAAAGTTCCGCGGTTTCACCACCGTCGCCTGGCAACCGGCAAACGGGTAACGGCAAAACTGTTGCTTTGACACTCGGCAGTGGTGGCGCGCGAGGCTATGCCCATATCGGCGCAATTGAGGTGCTGCATGAACGCGGCTACAAGATCATTGCGATATCCGGTTGCTCAATGGGCGCTCTGGTCGGCGGAATGTATGCTGCCGGCAAGCTGCAAGAGTATAAAGACTGGGTAACCGGGCTGGGGCAGTTTGATGTGCTTAAACTGCTGGATGTGACCTTTACGTCGATTGGGGCCATTCGCGGAGAGAAAGTCTTTTCGGTAGTGCGGGATATTTTGGGCGATACGCGCATTGAAGATTTGCCAATGTCCTACACGGCTGTGGCGACCGATCTGCTTGCTCACAAAGAGATATGGTTTCAGGAAGGACCATTGGATCAGGCCATTCGCGCTTCCATTGCGATTCCCAGTGTTGTGACACCATTGGTGCTTAATGGTCGGGTTTTGGTAGACGGCGCTTTGCTGAATCCACTCCCCATTATTCCCACCATTTCGGCCCACGCGGATCTTGTGATGGCCGTAAACCTCAGCGGTGAAGATGACAAGCAACGGCGTATACCCGATGCGGCGTTTTCATTTAATGACGACGACGGAAGCGATATTGAAGAGTGGGTTGGGGCGATGAGGGACAAAGCTTCCCGTTGGTTTGACTGGGATGCGATTAAATCGCTCACCACCCGTAACCCGAGAGGTGACGAGTCACCGGAAGACAAAATCAGCCGGGAGATCGCGAAGAGAACGGCGGAAGAGAACAGGAAGATCGAACCGAAGGCCAAAGAAGAGGAGCGCATTCAGAATAGGGCGAAGCAGAAAGAGGAACATCCCACGATTGATTGGGACAAGCTGGGCATTGGTAAGTTTGATGTGATGAACCTGACCATCGAAACGATGCAAAGTGCTTTGGTTCAGTACAAGATCGCGGGTTATCCGCCAGATCTGCTCGTGAATATCCCCAAGAACGCGAGTCGAAGTTACGACTACCATAAAGCGCCGGAACTAATTCGCTTGGGGCGCGAACGAATGATTGCGGCGCTGGATCGGTTTGAGGAAAGCCGCAGCAGTTCCGGCCCTCTGGCGCTTTAAGCGCCTGTGATGCTGCAGTTGTTCGTTCAATCAGCGTATAATGCGGCGCTAAATAACCCTCGATCAGGAATGTTTTTTTGTGACTAGCCCCGTAGATGACCTGCACACCATCCGTGATTTGTTGCGCTATGCCGCTTCGCGTTTCGCGGCATCGCCTCTCTATTTCGGTCACGGCACTGACAACGTGTGGGATGAAGCGGTTCAGCTAGTGCTTCGCAGTGTTCACCTGCCGTTGGAAAACAACAATATCTTCCTGGATGCACGGCTAACCCGGTCAGAAAGGGATCTGATTCTGAATCGTATCGATCGTCGCATCAACGAGCGCATGCCGATTGCCTATTTGTTGGGCGAGGGTTGGTTTATGGGAATGCCGTTCAATGTCGATGAGCGGGTTTTGGTTCCGCGATCTCCTTTGGGAGAGTTGCTCGAAAACGGTTTGCAGCCATGGTTGGGTGAGGCTGACGTTCAGCGTGTGCTGGATTTGTGTACGGGCAGCGGATGCATCGGGATTGGTGCAGCGACGGTATTTGACGAAGCAGAAGTCACTCTGTCTGATATATCTGAAGACGCGCTGGCGGTGGCAGAATCGAACATTGAGCTACACGGCCTCCAAGGCCGAGTGCACGCAGTCCGCTCGGATGTGTTCACCAACATTGAAGGCCGCTACGATGTGATTCTGAGCAATCCGCCTTATGTAGATGCTGAAGACATGGCGGATATGCCCGAAGAGTATCGACACGAGCCGGAACTTGGGTTAGCGGCGGGGCATGACGGGCTGGATATTGCGCACCGTATTATCGCCGAGGCCGCGGATCACCTAACGGAAAGCGGTTTGTTAATTGTCGAAGTGGGCAACTCTTGGGGCGCGATGGATGATGCCTATCCGGATCTGCCGTTGGTTTGGCTCGAGTTCGAAAGTGGCGGCGATGGCGTATTCCTCATTACTGCCCGTGATCTTCGCGAATGGCAGGCAAGCAAGTCTTAATTCTGTTTTTATAAAACTTCAATAAAGTGCTGAAATATGTCGGGAAATACTTTCGGAAAGCTGTTTACGGTCACTACCTTCGGTGAAAGCCACGGCGCCGCGTTAGGCTGCATCATTGACGGGTGTCCGCCGGGGCTCGAGCTGTCAGAAGCGGACATGCAGGCTGATCTGGATCGCCGAAAACCGGGTACTTCCCGCCATACCACTCAGCGTCGTGAAGCGGATGAGGTTCGAATTCTGTCGGGAGTGTTTGAAGGTAAAACCACCGGCACGCCAATCGGGTTGATTATCGAAAACACCGATCAGCGCTCCAAGGATTACTCCAAGATTTCTGAGCAGTTTCGTCCGGCCCACGCTGATTACACGTACCACCATAAGTACGGCAACCGGGATTACCGTGGCGGCGGCCGTTCTTCAGCCCGCGAAACGGCAATGCGTGTGGCAGCCGGTGCTGTGGCTCGAAAGTTTCTGGAGCAACGCCTCGGCATTCGGATCCGCGGGTACTTGTCCCAGTTAGGCCCCATTAAAGTTGAAAAGCTGGATTGGGAACAGATTCACCAGAACCCGTTTTTCTGTCCGGATGCTGACAAGGTGCCGGAAATGGAAGCCTACATGGACGCCTTGCGAAAAGAGGGTGACTCCATCGGTGCTCGCATCAGTGTTGTGGCAGAGGGTGTGCCACCGGGGCTGGGCGAGCCGATCTTTGATCGTTTGGATGCTGACCTGGCTCATGCCTTGATGAGCATTAATGCTGTTAAAGGCGTGGAAATTGGTGCCGGTTTCGGCTGCGTTGAGCAAAAAGGTACAGAGCACCGGGATGAACTAACACCGGAAGGCTTTCTGTCAAACGAGGCGGGCGGGGTTCTTGGCGGTATTTCGTCAGGGCAGCCCATCGTTGCCAGTATTGCCTTAAAGCCGACTTCCAGTCTGCGTTTGCCCGGGCGAAGCATTGACGTACACGGCAATCCGGTTGAGGTGATTACAACCGGTCGTCACGACCCTTGTGTTGGTATTCGGGCGACCCCGATTGCTGAAGCCATGATGGCCATTACTCTGTTGGATCATTACCTACGTCATCGCGCTCAAAATGGCGATGTCGAGGTAGCCACTCCGGTTATCGGCCAGCTCTGATCATAAGGAGGCGACACCATCTACTGGCGGCTGTCTAACCTCTACTTCTGGTTCTTTGCCCTCTTAGGAGGGCTTTTGCCTTACTGGTCCCTCTATCTGGAGGGGCAGGGCTTTTCCTATCTGCAAATCGCCACGCTCATGGCGACCATCCAGCTAACCAAAATTGTAGCTCCCAGTTTGTGGGGATGGCTAGGCGACCGGACCGGGCAGCGTGTTCGTCTGGTTCGCTTTGGCGCTATTACAGGCTCATTGTTCTTTGCGGGCGTGTTTCTGGAGCCGGGCTTCTACGGCCTGTTGTTGGTTATGTTGGTCTTCACCTTCTTCTGGAATGCCATTCTTCCGCTCTATGAAGTTATTACCTTGCGGGTGCTGGGCGCGCAGAGAGAAAAATATGGCAAAGTTCGCCTTTGGGGATCGGTGGGTTTTATCGGTGCGGTCGCGCTGGTTGGCGCGTTGTTGGAGTGGCTGCCGATTGAATACCTTCCATGGCTGCTGTTACCGGTGTTTGCCGGCATCGCCGTTTCAGCGTTTTTGATACCGTCAGACCGTGGTGAGCTTAAGCAGCGTGCGCCCAGGGGTAGCTTGAAGGCGATTGTCACCCACCCGGCGGTGATTGCATTCTTTGCGATGAACTTTCTGTTGCAGGTGTCCCATGGGGCCTATTACACCTTCTTCAGCATTCACCTTGAGCAACATGGCTACGGTAAATTATCCATCGGCATGCTGTGGTCGCTCGGTGTGATTGCGGAAATCGTACTGTTCCTGTTTTTGCATCGGCTAACCCGGCGGTTATCTGTCCGGCAGGTCGTGCTTGGCGCATTAGTCCTGACCTTGATTCGCTGGGCCCTTATTGCCGAACTGACGGCCGTTGTTCCAATTCTGATTTTTGCTCAACTGCTGCACGCCGCGTCTTACGGTGTCTTGCACGCGGTTTCGGTTCAGTACGTTCAGGGGTTCTTCGGCAAGCATCACCATGGCCAAGGGCAGGCATTGTATAGCGGATTGACGTTCGGTGCGGGTGGCGCGCTCGGTGCGTGGATGTCTGGATTTCTGGTGGATGGCTACAGCACGACCGCGGCGTTCTGGGGCGGTGCAGTCGCTATGGCTGTTGCGATCGTTGTGACTTGGTGGGGGCTGAAACCGCCGCCCGATCAAGCATAGGCAATGGGCTTAATGTTTGTTTCCATCTTTTACGTCGATTCTTCCATCTGCACAACGTCCAGCATGGCTCTGGCGGCTTGGCTCAGGTGTCTTCCCGAGAGCCCGACAGCACCAAGCACTCGGCTGACCGTGATTCCCGTGTCAAGTTGATGCAGCGTTCTGTCTGCCATGCTCAATGGTAGAACGCTCCAGCCTAGGCCGACACTCGTCATCATTTTAATGGTTTCCAGGTAGTTTGTCGGGATTTGTTGCTTCAGGGGTAAGTTGGCTTCCAGAAAGAGGCGGCTTACGGCTCGATAGGTGGCGGTTGTGGTGTCTGGCAGTAGTGCAGGGTATTTTGCCAAATCGCTTAGCGTTGTCGTGTTGTTCGCGGCCAGTTCGTGGTCGGGTCCGGTAACGAACGCCATGGGGTCGGGCCACTGTTGGTACACTTTGAACTGGCTTTCCATGCTGTCGCTGAGCGTTACGAATGCAAGCTCTGCGTTGCGTTTGACCATTTGGCTGTAGGCTGCATCAGACTCCATAAATTGCAGGTTTACGGATACCTCGGGGTATTCTCGCGCGAAACGGCGTAGCCAATTGGGCAGGTGGTGCAGGCCAATGTGGTGGCTGGCGATGATGTTCAGTTCGCCGGTGATGGTGCCGTTATCGGATGATAGCGCGGCTTTTGCGTTGTGTATGTCATCGAGTATTTGTCGGGCGTGGGGGAGTAGCCGGCTGCCTGCGTCGGTCAGGCGGATTTCCCGGTGGCCCCGTTCGATCAGTTTGGTTCCGAGTTGGTGCTCTAATGTAGCCAAGCGTTTGCTGACGGCTGGCTGTGTCAGATGCAGCGTTTCGGCGGCCTCGGAGAAAGAGCCTTGGTCAACGATTGTCAGGAATGCTTTTAGGGAGTTTGCGTCCATTTTTTAGGTCTCACCTGTCTCGAACTGCACCTTTGGAGTGTGTCGCGACTTCAGTACCCCCTCCCAAAAACCGCTACGAGCACATCCATGTGCGCTTCTCTTCGGCCATCCATGGCCTACGAAATTTTTGGGAGGGGGTACTGAAGTCGCTAACTGTGCACCTGCATATGCCGTTTAGTTTCGATTTTATCTGTGCCGGTGAATTACGTGATGAGCATTGGGGCGCTATCGATACGGGGTGGCTTTTCAAAACCGTTGAGGGCCATGGACGGCCCGAAACGAGCCTACAGGGACGTGCTCGTAGGCGTGTTTTGAAAAGCCACCCCGTATCGGTAGTGACCTGCACTCAAGATGGTTACCAGTCGAACCAAAACTATCATCGATAACCATTTGGAATGCAATGAATGAAAAACATGAATTGGGGTTATTGGGCGCAAAATAGTATGATGGCCCCAGTTTAGAATGAAACAGAAACCCCCAGAGAGTGAGAGAGAATCATGGCGGGCAAGACCTTATACGACAAGTTGTGGGATGACCATTTGGTCAAACAGCGCGATGACGGTTCAGCATTGATCTATATCGATCGCCAGTTGCTGCACGAAGTTACATCGCCGCAGGCGTTTGAAGGCCTCCGGTTGGCTAACCGTAAGCCGTGGCGCATTGATGCGAACCTGGCAACGCCGGATCACAACGTACCGACTACCGACCGTGACAAAGGCATCGATGGCATTGTCGATCCAGTGTCTCGTACCCAGGTTGAAACCTTGGGCAAGAACTGCGATGAGTTCGGTATTCTCGAGTTCAAGATCAAAGACATTCGCCAAGGTATTGTTCACGTTATCGGGCCAGAGCAAGGCGCTACTTTGCCGGGTATGAGTATTGTGTGTGGTGACTCCCATACCTCGACACACGGCGCGTTTGGTTGCTTGGCGCACGGTATCGGCACCTCCGAGGTTGAGCACGTACTGGCCACTCAGTGCCTGGTTCAGAAGAAGATGAAAAACATGCTGGTCAAAGTGACTGGTAAGTTGGGCGCGGGCGTGACCGGCAAAGACGTAGTGTTGGCGATTATCGGTAAGATCGGCACGGCCGGCGGCACGGGTTATGCCATCGAATTCGGTGGTGAGGCGATTCGTGGTTTGAGCATGGAAGGCCGGATGACCATTTGTAATATGGCCATCGAAGGCGGTGCGCGTGTCGGTATGGTCGGGGTAGACGACACCACGATCGAATACGTAAAGGACCGCCCATTTGCGCCCAAGGGTGAAACCTGGGACAAGGCCGTTGAATACTGGCGCACGTTGCACAGTGATGATGACGCGGTTTTCGACAAGATCGTCGAAATCGATGGCACAAAAATTCAGCCGCAAGTGAGTTGGGGTACTTCACCTGAGATGGTGGCAGATGTAGGTGCGAACGTGCCGGATCCTGCGAAAGAAGAAGATCCCATCAAGCGTGAAGGCATTGTCCGTGCACTGAAGTACATGGGCTTGGAACCGAATCAGAAGATTACCGACATCAAACTGGATCGTGTGTTTATTGGCTCTTGTACCAACAGCCGTATTGAAGATCTGCGTGAGGCCGCTGCGGTTGTTAAAGGCCGCAAGGTTGCTGCTGGTTTGAAGCAGGCGATGGTAGTGCCCGGTTCCGGTTTGGTGAAAGAGCAGGCAGAGAAGGAAGGTTTGGATAAGATCTTCATCGAAGCCGGTCTTGAGTGGCGTGACCCAGGTTGTTCCATGTGCCTGGCGATGAACGCCGACAAGTTGGGGCAGGGCGAGCATTGTGCGTCTACGTCAAACCGTAACTTCGAAGGTCGTCAAGGTTTCGGTGGGCGTACTCACTTGGTGAGCCCGGCGATGGCTGCTGCTGCTGCAGTAACGGGCCACTTTGTTGATGTCCGTGAGTTGATGAACTGATCCACAGGAGAGACACCATGCGAGCATTTACGCAACATCAGGGCATCGTTGCCCCCATGGACCGTTCCAATGTGGATACGGACATGATTATTCCCAAGCAGTTTTTGAAATCCATCAAGCGTACGGGCTTTGGCCCGAACTTGTTTGATGAGCTGCGCTATCTGGATGAAGGTAAGCCGGATCAGGATTGTGCGGGACGGCCGTTGAATCCGGACTTCGTGTTAAATCAGGAGCGGTACAAGAATGCCAGCGTGTTGTTGGCGCGCGCCAACTTTGGTTGCGGATCGAGTCGCGAGCACGCGCCGTGGGCACTGGATGATTACGGTTTTCGTGTGATTATCGCGCCGAGCTTTGCGGATATATTCTACAACAATTGCTTTAAGAATGGTCTGTTACCGATTGTTCTTGAAGAGGAAATCGTTGATAAGCTTTTTGAAAGTGTCGAAGCGAACGAAGGGTATCAGCTGACCGTTGATCTTGAGGCTCAGACCGTCACGACACCAGACGGTGAGTCCTTCAGCTTTGAGGTTGATAACTTCCGTCGCCATTGTTTGCTGAACGGTTTGGATGACATCGGCGTTACCCTCGAAGACGCCGATGCCATCAAAGCGTACGAAGACGCGCGTCGCCAAAGCGCTCCCTGGTTGTTTAACGCTGGAAATTGATAAAAGGATTCTGATATGTCCCGTAGTGTGTTGTTGTTGCCAGGTGATGGCATTGGCCCCGAGATTGTCGCAGAAGCTGAAAAAGTGCTGAACAAGGTCAACGAAAAGTTTTCCTTAGGTTTGTCTTTTGATACCGCTCTGGTTGGGGGTGCGGCGATCGATGCGGAAGATACACCGCTGCCGGCCGACACTTTGGATAAGGCACGTAAAGCCGAAGCCATTTTGCTGGGTGCGGTAGGTGGTCCTAAGTGGGATAGCCTGCCCATGGCAAAGCGTCCGGAAAAAGGTCTGTTGGGTTTGCGGTCCAGTCTGGAATTGTTTGCGAACTTGCGGCCGGCTATTCTCTACCCGCAATTGGCGTCTGCTTCATCGCTCAAGCCCGAGGTGGTTTCCGGTTTGGATATCTTGATTGTTCGTGAGCTGACGGGCGGCATTTATTTTGGTCAGCCGCGTGGTGTGCGTCTGCTGGAAAGCGGTGAGCGTCAGGGTTACAACACCTATCAGTACACTGAGTCTGAAATTCGCCGTATTGGCCGTGTTGCGTTTGAAGCCGCACAGCAGCGCGGTAAGAAGCTGTGCTCAGTCGATAAAGCAAACGTTCTGGAAGTGACCGTGCTGTGGCGCGAGATCATGGAAGAGTTGAAGGGTGAATATCCAGACGTCGAACTGTCCCATATGTACGTTGATAATGCGGCGATGCAGTTAGTGAAAGCGCCAAAGCAGTTCGACGTGATTGTGACTGGCAACATGTTTGGTGATATTCTTTCTGACGAAGCAGCAATGCTGACCGGCTCAATTGGTATGTTGCCGTCTGCTTCGCTGAATTCCGAGAAGCAGGGTATGTATGAGCCCTGCCACGGTTCAGCGCCGGATATTGCCGGGCAGGGCATTGCGAATCCGCTGGCCACGATTATCAGTGCAGCAATGATGTTGCGGTACAGTCTGAACGAAGACGAAGCCGCAGAAGCGATTGAAGCTGCGGTCAGCAAGGTATTGGACCAAGGTTTGCGTACCGCCGATATTATGTCAGAAGGCGGCAAGAAGGTTTCGACCCGTGAGATGGGCGAAGCTGTACTGAGTGCGCTTTAAAATTTTGGTTCAGAAACCGAGGCCCGACAGCGGCGCGATGCAGTCGTTGCGGGATCATCCATCCGGTCCCTGCCAGCGATAACGGTAGGGGCGGGCATAATGTGAGGTTCAAAGGTCGCACATGAAGCGAGTTGGACTTGTAGGTTGGCGTGGCATGGTGGGGTCTGTCCTCATGCAACGCATGCGCGAAGAAAATGATTTTGCTGACATCGATCCGGTGTTCTTTACCACATCCCAGGCGGGTAAGCCGGCTCCGGATGTAGGCAAAGAGGGCGTTCCGGCTCTTCAGGATGCATTTGATATCGACATCCTGAAAACGATGGACGTGATTGTCACGTGTCAGGGCGGTGATTACACCTCCGCGGTTTACGAAAAGCTGCGTGATGCGGGCTGGCAGGGTTACTGGATTGATGCAGCTTCTACCCTGCGGATGGCTGATCATTCCGTCATCGTTCTGGACCCGGTTAACCGTAACGTTATCGATGAAGCGCTCGAGAAGGGTGTGAAAGATTACGTTGGTGGCAACTGCACCGTAAGTCTTATGATGTTGGCTCTGGGCGGGCTGCTCGAGCAGGATCTGATCGAGTGGGTGTCGCCAATGACCTATCAGGCGGCTTCTGGTTCCGGCGCACAGAACATGCGTGAGTTGCTGAACCAGATGGGCGCGTTGAACGACAGCGTCAAGTCTGAGCTAGAGGATACTTCCTCTGCGATTCTGGAAATCGACCGCAAGGTCACCGACACCATGCGTTCAGGCGATTTTCCAACGGAACATTTTGGTGTGCCGCTTGCAGGTAGCCTGATTCCGTTTATCGACAAGCAGCTTGATAACGGCATGAGCAAGGAAGAATGGAAGGCCGGTGTTGAAACCAACAAAATTCTTGGTCGCAGTGGTAACCCGATTCCGATTGATGGCATTTGCGTTCGTATTGGCGCGATGCGTTCTCATAGTCAGGCGCTGACCATCAAGTTGAAAAAGGATTTGCCGGTTTCAGAGATTGAAAGCATTCTGGCAAAAGGTAACGATTGGGTGAAGGTCATTCCGAATGATCGCGACGCGACCATGCAGGAGCTGACCCCAACGAAGGTAACAGGTACTTTGAGTGTGCCAATCGGACGTATTCGGAAGTTAGCCATGGGGCCGGAATACATCTCCGCGTTCACCGTCGGTGATCAGTTGTTGTGGGGCGCTGCAGAGCCGCTTCGCAGAATGCTGAGAATCCTTCAGGAACGTTAAAAATTGTTACAGGTTGGTCATTAATGCCAACTGTGTCCGGTTTTTCATAAGCCGGTTCGGGGCGGGTGCTGATTTCAGTGTCCGCCCCTGTTATTTTCAGGGACACTAATGAGTTCCATGGGAGTGGTGAACTAATGGTGCAAGGAATGCAGCTGATTGATTGATAAAAGAGGTTTTATCAACAATACTCCCAAACTATAAAAAGACGAAAGTCATCCAACCTCGTCCGATTCTGTTGAGATTCAGCAGTCAAAGAATAACGGAGACTGGAAAGGAAAAAGCATGAAGGTACGCAAGCTTGCGGTTGCCCTGGCGTTGGCGGGAGGGCTCGGCTCGGGCATGGCTCAGGCCCTGGGGCTGGGTGAAATTGAGATGCAGTCCTGGTTGAATCAGCCGCTGGATGCTGAGATTTCGTTGCGACAAAGTCGTGGAGTCGATCCCGGTGATGTCTTCGTTAACGTGGCTCCTGAAGCTGCTTACCAACGAGTCGGAATTGAGCGACATCAGTTTCTGAGCAAACTGAAATTTGAAGTAGTAACAGAGGCAGACGGTAATCTCGTGATCAATGTGTCATCACGGGAACCTTTCCGCGAACCTTACCTGAATTTCCTTCTCGAGCTCACTTGGCCTAGTGGTCGCTTGATGCGTGAATACGCCGTACTGGTCGATCCTCCGGTCTATGCGGAAGAGTCGGGCATACGTGAGCAAGTAACGCCGCCCACATCGGCTCCGCAGCGCAGCACGGCTTCCCAGGCCAGCCGCAGTGTCGAGTCTGTGCGCCGACAAGCCGCTGTTCAAAGCTCCCGTACCTCTAGCGCCAGCGCTGACAGTTTTGGCCCTACCGGACCGTCTGACACGCTTTGGACCATTGCTCAGCGCATGCGTCCAGATAGCTCGGTGTCAATGCAGCAGGTCATGCTGGCTATCCAGGATAAAAATCCGGAAGCATTTATTGGCGGAAACATTAACCGCCTTAAGCGCGGGCAGGTACTGCGCGCACCAAGTCTCGCTGAAATTGAACGTCGTAGCCAAGCTGAAGCATCTCGGGTGGTTGCAAAGCAGAATCAGGAGCTTAAATCTCCACGCCCTGTCGATGCCACGCAAACAGCTGAGGCTGCTCAGCCGTCGAATGTGAATCCTCAAGAGGGCGGAGCTGAGCTTCGCTTGATTGCCGCTGATGACACCGAAGCTCGTACCGAAGAACAGGGTGGTTCTGCCGGCGGGGATGGCTCCAGCGAAGGGGGTGTGGATGCAGGGTCTGCAGTCGCGATGGAGGAGCTTGAAGCCACGCGTCGCGAGAACGAAGAGCTGAATTCCAAGCTTGAAGACATGCAAGCCCAGGTTGAGACGCTTCAGCGTCTTCTGGAGCTGAAGAGTTCCCAGCTTGCTGATCTGCAAGGCGTAGTCTCCGAAGAGTCCTCCGCTGCTCCGGGGGACGTAGAAGTTGGCCAGGTTGCTGAAGGCAGTGCCGACGAAGCCTCGGGGGAAGAAGTAGAAGCGCCCGAAACAGGTTCTGATGACGTTGTCCCGGCGCAGGATGAAAATGCCGAAGCCGGGGAAACCGGTGCGGAAAAATCGCAGGCCTCAGAAGAAAGTGTCTCTGGAGAATCTGTAGAGGCAGCAATCGCGGATGAAGACGAAGACGTGGCCGGTGCCGCGGAATCAGAAATGGTTGCTCAAGAAGGTGGCGAGACGGCTCCGGAAGACGCTGTAACCGAGGGTGCAGAAGAATCGGCACAACCGATTGCGAGCGCGGACAATGCGGAACCCAATGTTCAACAGTCGGAAGAACGCCAGCCTGAGCAGCAATCTAAAAAAGGTTTGCTGGGTCAGTTGATGGATGCGGTCGTCGGGAATCCGATGTACCAGATCGCCTTAGGTGGCGGTCTGATCCTGTTACTGCTTCTGCTTTTGTTGGTCGCTCGTAGGAACGCTAATCGCGAGAAGGCGTTTTACGATCAGTTAAACGCGGATGATGACGGCGATACAGAAGGCTTTGAACTCTCCGCTGCGGATGAGTCAAGTCAGGTCGCAGTCAGCCCAGAGGGCGACGAGGTGTTGGCAGAAGCCAATAGCTATATTGCATACGGCCAGCATGATAAGGCGGCCGAAGTGCTGGAAACGGCTATTTCCCGCGAACCAAGCCGTACGGATTTGCGTCTGAAGCTGCTTGAAAGCTATGCCGAGGCGCAGGATTATCAGTCTTTTGACAAGCAGTTTGGCGAAGTGGAAGCCTTGGGTGATGACGAAGCGCTCGCTAAAGCTGTGGTTCTTAAGCAGCAGCTGCAAGATGCGCAAGAAATGCCGAGTATAGACGATCTTGAAAACGAGCTTCGCTCCGATTCGCTGGCTGGCTTCGCATCAGAAACCTACGATAACGAGAACGAGCCTGAAGTGTCCGCAACGCCTTTGGACGATGAATTTGAAGGGCTAGACGATAGCTTGGGCGAGTTTGATTTAAATGATGACCTCGAGGGCGATAAAGAGCGCGTTAGCTCACCAGATGATCCTATTGAGTACGATCTTACCGGTATTGCAGCGCTCGATAATTCAGAGGAGGCAACGGAAAAGCCTTCTGAGGAATCCGATTTCTCATCGTTTGAAATGGATGTCGATTCGGACTCTCAAGTTGCAAAGCCCGATGACGTTCTTGGCGAAGATGAGTTCAGTCTTGATTTTGAGCTAAGCGAAGAAGATGAAGCTGTTTTCGGTTCGGGTGAGTCGGAAGATGCGATTGACCCAGAGCTGGATTTGACAGAAAGCCTTAATATTGACGGTGAGCTGGACGAGTTGGCCGCTCTCGCGGGTGATACCGAGGAGCAGTCAGAAGCGGAAAATGAGGCTGTATCTTTGGATGAAGTCTCGAGTGACGATGGTCTGGATGAGTCTTTCCTCGATGAACTGGATGCAGAGCTGGACAAGGTGGAAGAAGACAATGAGTCCGAGCCTCTGGATTTGAGTGAATCGGCTCTGGACGATCTTGAGTTGGATGTTTCCGACGACGACCTGGCTTTGATGGACGAGTTTGCTGAACTTGATGTTGCCGATCCAGAGAACGAGGATGCGAATGCCTTGAGTGAGGAGCTCGGCCTTGAAGACGCGCTTGATAAACTGGATCAAGATGATGAGGCAAGTGCCGATTCGGATGACGGTATTCCGTCATTGGATACCGAAGTCGATACAGGTGAAGACGTAAACAAAGGTTTGTCTGGCCTTGATATCGATGATGCGGATCTTGGCGACGACGATGATTTCGACTTCCTCGCCGGTACTGATGAAGCGGCAACCAAGCTTGATTTGGCGCGCGCCTACGTAGAGATGGGCGACGGCGATGGTGCCAGGGACATTTTGGAAGAAGTTGCTTTGGAAGGTAACGAGGAGCAGAAGGCCGAAGCGCAAGAGCTTCTTAAAAATCTCTCCTGATTCGTTATAATCAACCTATAACGGCAACAGCGCCGGCCATTGTGCCGGCGCTTTGTTTTTCTGAACCCGAAAAAACTGGATGCTCCATTGTTTCTTCAGCCGCACCCTTTAACGACACATAATGCGATTGGCGACGGTCGTGTTGTCATTGCGTTCGAATACGATGGTCAAGCATTTCACGGTTGGCAGCAGCAAAAAAGTGGCGTTCGTTCGGTTCAGGCTGAGCTAACGAAAGCAGTCAGTAAAATTGCCAACCACGACGTTGAGTTGGTGTGCGCGGGTCGGACAGATGCAGGCGTTCATGCGAGCTTTCAGGTCGTTCATTTTGATACTAAGGCTGTGCGTACGTTGCGGTCTTGGGTTATGGGTATCAATACGGCTCTGCCAAACGACATAGCGGTGCACTGGGCAGGCAGTGGCGAAGGTGATTTCCATGCCCGCTTCTCTGCCATCTACCGCCGTTATCGCTACGTTATTTTTAACAATCCGGTTCGGCCGGGTATTCAGCGCGGTCAGGTGAGTTGGAATTTTCGGCCGTTGGATGCTGAAAAAATGCACGAAGCGGCGCAAGCGCTGGTCGGCGAGCACGATTTTTCGTCTTTCCGGGCTGCAGGGTGTCAATCCCGAACCCCCATTCGCTTTTTGGAGCGTATCGCCGTCTCCCGCTCAGGCGACTACGTGGTGATTGATGTGCAGGCCAATGCGTTCCTGCATCACATGGTCCGTAACATTGCCGGCGCCCTTATGGCTGTAGGTACCGGCGAGCAAGCAGTAGGATGGGTCGGCGATGTGCTGGCCGCCCGGGACAGAACGATTGCAGGAGTGACCGCGCCGCCATACGGGCTTTATCTGGTGGATGTGGGGTATCCTGATCACTTCGACATTCCCCAAGCACTGTGTGGCCCGGCTTTCGTGTCGCCATGGTTCTCCCGGGAAGAGAATTTACCTATAGCCCCGACTCATATTCATCCCAAGCAACCGGTTACTGAATCATGAACGCGCGTGTAAAGATCTGTGGCGTAACCCGAGTAGAAGATGTAAGAACTGCTGTAGACAGCGGTGCGGATTCCATTGGTTTGGTATTTTACGAGCCCAGCCCGCGAGCGGTAACGATTGAGCAGGCACGGGCGTTGGCCGCAGCGATTCCGGCGTTTGTAACGGTCACGGGGCTGTTTGTGAACCCGGAGGCTGATTTTGTTAAAGAGGTTCTCAGTGCGGTTCCGCTGGATCTGTTGCAGTTCCACGGCGATGAAACGCCAGAGTTTTGCGAGTCGTTCGGGCGGCGGTGGATTAAAGCCATAAGAGTTCGGAGTTCAGAACAGATCTTAGAAGCCTATTCTACGTATAACAAAGCGGTAGGGTTGCTGGTTGATGCCTGGGATCCCGAACGCTATGGCGGAACAGGTCAATCCTTTAACTGGCAGCTGATACCCGATCACCGTCCTATCCCCTTGATATTGGCCGGCGGCTTGTCATCTGCTAACGTAGCCCGCGCCATTGAAGAGGTCCGCCCTTGGGCGGTTGATGTCAGCGGCGGGGTTGAGCTGAGTAAGGGTATTAAAGACGCCACCAAATTGTCTGAATTTTTTAAAGAGGTGCAAAGTGTCCGTAAAACTGACTGATGAAATGCTGAAGGCACTCCCGGATTCCAGAGGTCACTTTGGTGCCTTCGGTGGCCGTTTTGTTTCAGAAACCCTCATGGATTCGTTAATGACACTGGAGAAAGAGTATCTTCAGTTGAAAGACGACCCTGAATTTCAGGCCAATTTCGATAAAGATCTGGCCGACTATGTAGGCCGGCCAAGTCCGCTGTATTTTGCCGAACGCCTGACCCGGGAAACCGGTGGCGCACAGATCTGGCTCAAGCGGGAAGACCTCAACCATACCGGTGCCCACAAGGTGAACAACACCATCGGCCAGGCACTCCTTGCTAGTTTTTTGGGCAAAAAACGCATCATTGCTGAAACCGGCGCTGGTCAGCATGGCGTGGCCACCGCCACGGTTTGCGCCCGGCTCGGCCTTGAATGCCACATATTCATGGGTTCGGAAGATGTTCAGCGTCAATCTCTGAACGTTTATCGCATGAAGTTGTTGGGCGCCACCGTTCACGCTGTCGAGAGCGGCACGAAAACGCTCAAAGACGCTATGAACGAGGCCATGCGGGACTGGGTGGCAAACGTAGACGATACCTTCTACATCATTGGTACCGTAGCGGGGCCGCACCCGTACCCGCTATTAGTGCGCGACTTCCAATCTGTGATTGGCCGCGAGTTGCGTGAGCAGTCCATGGAAAAAATGGGCAAACTACCCGATGCCTTGGTTGCGTGTGTAGGTGGTGGCTCCAATGCCATTGGCATGTTTTACCCGTTCCTGACCGACGAGTCGGTTGAGCTTTACGGTGTAGAGGCAGGTGGTCTGGGTATCGAAACGGGTGATCACGCCGCGCCATTGTGTGCGGGTCGGCCGGGGGTACTGCACGGTAACCGAACCTACCTGATGGAAGACGAGAACGGCCAGATCTCAGGAACGCACTCCGTCAGTGCTGGATTGGATTACCCGGGGGTAGGGCCAGAGCACTCCTGGTTGAAAGACATCGGCCGCGCCCACTATGTATCCGTGACCGATGAAGAAGCGCTGGCCGGTTTCCGCACTTTGACTCAGGTCGAAGGCATTATGCCAGCACTGGAGTCGTCCCATGCGGTGGCCTATGCGCTGAAGCTGGCTGCGACTATGGATAAGGACAAAGTTCTGGTTATTAACGTGTCGGGCCGCGGCGATAAAGACATTCATACCATCGCCCAGTTGGATGGCATCGAGATCTGAAGGTATCAGGAGCAGGCATGAGTCGTATTGAAGGTGTATTGAAGTCCTTGAAAGAGCAGGGGCGCAAGGCGTTGATTCCCTATATCACGGCGGGGGATCCTCATCCTGATCAAACGGTCAGCCTGATGCATACTCTGGTCAAGGCCGGCGCCGACATCATCGAGCTTGGCGTTCCGTTTTCCGACCCGATGGCCGACGGCCCGGTCATCCAATTGGCGTGTGAGCGAGCGCTGAAGCACAACACCTCGTTGCGCCAAGTGATCGGTATGGTCGAAGAGTTTCGTAAAACCGATCCCGATACCCCAGTCGTGTTGATGGGCTACCTCAATCCGATGGAAGCCATGGGTTATGAAGCCTTCGCCGATGCGGCAGCAAAAGCCGGGGTTGATGGGGTGTTGACCGTTGACTTGCCGCCGGAAGAAGCTGGGGATGTTGCGCCACTATTTTCTAAGCGCAATATAGATCCGATCTTTTTGCTGGCGCCAACTACGACGGATGACCGAATTACGGCCATTAGCAAGCACTCTTCCGGTTATGTGTACTATGTTTCTATCAAGGGCGTGACCGGCTCGGCTACGATCAATGTTGATGAAGTCGCTGAGAAAGTGGCTCATATCCACGAGTTAACCGCACTTCCTGTCGGCGTTGGCTTTGGTATTCGGGATGCGGAAACCGCAGGCGCTATTGGCAAAGTATCCGATGGTGTAATTGTGGGTAGCGTACTGGTGGATACAATAGCCCGAAATCAATCAGATTCTGACGCATTGAACCAAGCGTTACACGATCTGTTGTACCCGATGCGCGAAGCACTGGATAGCCTTGCCTGATACGCGGGCATCCGGGCACAAAAGGACAGGACCTAAGCATGAGTAACTGGCTGGACAAGATAATGCCGAGCAAGATTCGCTCGGAATCAAGACAACGTACCGGTGTCCCGGAAGGGCTCTGGAAGAAGTGTCCGAAATGTGGCGCATTTCTATATAAGCCAGAGCTGGAAAAGAACCTGGATGTGTGTCCAAAGTGCAATCACCACCTTCGTGTGTCTGCTCGTCGCCGCCTTGAAATCTTTCTAGACAAAGATGGGCGCGAAGAGATTGCCGCTGGTCTCGAGCCGAACGATCGGCTGAAGTTTAAAGACACCAAACGTTACAAAGACCGTTTGGCAGCCGCTCAGAAAGCGACCGGCGAGAAAGATGCCTTGGTGGCGATGAGCGGTAGTACTTTGGGTGTGCCACTGGTTGCCTGCGCATTTGAATTTAACTTCCTTGGCGGCTCCATGGGCCAGGTTGTGGGTGAGAAGTTTGTTCAGGCCGCCAACGTTGCTTTGGAGCGCAGGATACCGCTGGTTTGCTTCTCGGCAAGTGGTGGCGCGCGTATGCAGGAAGCTATTCTGTCACTGATGCAGATGGCGAAAACTGCCGCGGTACTTGAGCGCATGAAAGAGGAGGGCATTCCCTACATTTCGGTGATGACCGATCCAGTGTTTGGTGGTGTTTCCGCGAGTTTGGCTATGTTGGGTGATCTCAACATTGCAGAGCCTTATGCGCTGATCGGATTCGCGGGGCCTCGGGTTATCGAACAGACCGTGCGTGAGAAGCTGCCGGAAGGTTTTCAGCGCAGTGAGTTTTTGTTGGAGCACGGTGCCATCGATATGATTCTGCACCGTCATCAGATGCGTGAGCGTATTGCGCACGTGCTGGCGAAATTCACGGGGCAGGAGAAGCCGGGCACCGAAGCGCCAATTGAGTTTGAAATCACAGAAAAGCCGGGTTCAGATGAATCTGTCGAGTAATTCCTGCAAGGCGGTAAAGAGCCCTAGCGAGGGCGCTTCGGTTAATGAATGGCTTCAGTGGTTAGAAGCCATTCATCCAACGGAAATCGACATGGGGCTTGACCGTGTTCTGGTGGTGCTTCGCCGCTTGTTCCCGAAAAAGCCCAATGCCCGAATCATTACCGTTGCCGGCACCAACGGGAAAGGTTCCACCGTTGCCACGCTGGAACGCCAGTTATTGGACGCTGGCCGCACGACGGGGGCTTACACTTCGCCTCATCTGCAGCACTACAACGAGCGTGTCCGTATCAACGGAGCTAATGTTTCCGATACGGCTTTGGTGGCTGCATTCGAAACGGTCGAAGAAGCTCGGGGTAGTGTCTCATTGACCTACTTCGAATTTGGAACCTTGGCTGCGTTTGTGGCCCTTGATCAAGCCGGTGTTCAGGATTGGGTGCTGGAGGTCGGTTTGGGGGGGCGGCTGGATGCAGTGAACGTTCTGGATGCCGATTACGCGATTATTACTTCCATCGATATTGATCATATCGGGTTTCTGGGTGATAACCGGGAGGTGATTGGATTCGAGAAAGCGGGTATTTTGCGCCCTGGAATTCCCGCGGTTTGCGCAGATCCGGTGCCGCCCAGTTCGGTGTTGCAACAGGCTGCTGCTCAGAAGGTTGATTTGCGGCTGACAGGCCGCGATTACCGCCTCGAGCCCCGTGCAAGCGACCCTGATATTATAGATTTGGTGATAGCAGATAAGCGTATTGCCTTGCCGGCCGGGCCATTGCCCATTGAAAGTGTAGCTGCGGCGACGGTTATGGCTGTGAAACTCCTGCCGGATGTGAGCCTTGACCGGCTGGGAGAGGCTGCTAAGGCAGTTAATCTGCCGGGGCGCTTCGAAAAGCTTAGTAGTACACCCTTGGTTATCGCCGATGTCGGCCACAATCCCCACGCCGCTCGTTGGCTGGCCAGTAAGCTTTATGAATTGAAGCAGCAACGTGGCGGTCGGGTCGTCGCGGTTTACGCGGCGCTTGGCGATAAAGATATTGAGGGTGTTGTGTCAGCTATGATGCCAGTTGTTGATCACTGGTGTCTGGCGGGCCTGGATGTGCCCCGAGGCTTGTCTGTTAGCGATCTTGAAGCTCGTGTGGGCGAGGTGTCCAGCGCCGGTGCCAGTGTCACCATCGCTGACGCTTTGGAGGCTGCCAAGAGTAAGGCTTCAGAGCCCGAAGACTGTGTCGTAGTGTTTGGATCCTTCTTTACCGTGGCCGAAGCAAGAGCGTTGCTGTTAGGTGGATCGCCTTAAACTTTGTTCATTGGCCGGATATGGCTTCAGTTCTGTTTTTCACACAGTTACTATCGAACTCAAATAGGTTGGCATAGGGAGTTCTTTCAGGTGGACGGATTAAAACAGCGAATCATTGGTGCTTTGGTTCTGATCTCCCTGGCTGTCATCTTTGTGCCAATGATTTTTGATGAGCCCCACTCACAGCGAAAATCCACGTCTATTACCATTCCTGAAGAGCCGCCGTTCCCCGAAGTGGATATGCCCGAAGAACCGTCAGGTGATGCTGTTGGTTATGAGGTTCCCTCAGATACGGTAGCGCCCGCGGCCGGCGAATCGGCGAAAGCACCGGGGTTCCGGATTATTGAGGATGAAAGCGTGCAAGCGACTGCAGAGCCTGAGCCAAGCGAGTCGTCACAGGCTGCACCGGTTAAACAGCCAGAAATCGCGGAAACCCAGTCTCCAGTGGAAAAGCCGCAGGCAGCGCCAGCTGAAAAAGCGTCGGCGACGCCTGCCGAAGAAAAGGCCGAATACACCCGCACCCTGGAGGGGGCCTGGGTTGTTCAGTTGGGAAGCTTCGGCAATGAAGGTAATGCCCGACGGTTGCGAGATAAAGTTATCGAAATGGGTTTTGGCGCCCATCTGCAGCAGTTTTCCAGCGGCGACAAAACGTTGACTCGTGTCTTCAGTGGTCCTTTTGTGAATCGCGACGATGCGGACGAGGCCAAGGCCAAACTGGATAAAAAGTTCGGTCTGAAAAGCTTGGTGACCAAAGGCGGAAAATAATTTCGCCAGAAACCGAATTATCTTGAGACGAGAGTTTGGTGCGCTCGCGTTTCCTGTTAGAATTGCCCCTTCGTTTTCTCCACCGGGTTGTTCATGGAATCGCTGATCTGGATTGACTGGGTCATCATTGCCCTCATTTCTGTTTCCACGCTCATCAGTCTGAAGCGGGGGTTCGTTCGCGAAGCTCTGTCATTGGTGACCTGGATCGGTGCATTTATCATCGCCCGCACCTTTCATCCGCAAATGCAGGCATTACTCGAATCATCCGTCGAGACACCGTTGGTTCGTTTGGTTGCTGCATTCGCCATTCTGTTTTTCGGCACTCTGATCGTGGGTGCCATCGTTAACAATCTCATTGGTCATTTGGTTCGCGCCACCGGTCTTTCAGCTACCGATCGGGTCTTGGGCATGGGGTTTGGTTTGCTCCGTGGCGTGGTGGTCGTCATCGTTGGCATCGCTTTCACCCGCTATACCCCGTTGGCTCAGGATACCTGGTGGCAATCCTCCGTCATGATTGATCGTTTGGCTGTGGTCGAAGATTGGTCTCGACGCACCTTTGGTGATGAATTTGCCCGCTTTCTGGGGCCGGCAGATGGTAGTTCAGATAATTCCCAGGCACCCAGTGAACCGCAAGGCGTGGAACCCGCGTCTGCCTCTCTCTAACATTCAGTTCTAACACTCGGAGAATCGTCCAGCCATGTGTGGCATTGTCGGTATTGTCAGTACTTCTAACGTCAATCAGATGCTTTATGATGCATTGACCGTTCTACAGCACCGTGGCCAGGATGCGGCGGGTATTGTTACCTTCCAGGATGACCGTTTCTTTTTGCGTAAAGACAATGGTTTAGTGAGAGACGTTTTCCACACGCGCCATATGCGTCGTTTAGTGGGCAATGTGGGTATCGGTCACGTTCGGTATCCGACGGCAGGCAGTGCAAGTTCTGCCGAAGCCCAACCGTTCTACGTAAACAGTCCCTACGGCATCACCCTTGCTCATAACGGCAACCTGACCAATGCCGACGAGTTGAGCAGCGATCTGTTCCGCACCGACCTTCGTCATATCAATACCAATTCCGATTCGGAAGTCCTGTTGAACGTGTTTGCACACGAGCTGCAGAAACTTGGCAAGCTGAACCCGACCAAAGACGAAATTTTTGCGGCTGTTCGTGCCGTTCATCAGCGCTGCCGCGGGGCCTACGGTGTGATTGCCATGATCACCGGCTACGGCATTGTTGGTTTCCGTGACCCTAACGGTATTCGCCCGGCGTGTTACGGCGTTCGTGACGGTGAGAACGGCCAGAAGGAGTACATGATTGCATCCGAGAGTGTAGCTCTCAATGCAGCAGGCTTTACATTGGTCCGGGATATTGAGCCCGGTGAAGCGGTGTATATTGAAACCGATGGAACGCTTTATTCAGAACAATGCGCGGAGTCACCGAAGCTTTATCCATGTATTTTTGAACACGTGTATTTTGCCCGCCCTGACTCCATCATGGACGGCGTTTCCGTGTACAAGGCTCGTCTGCGCATGGGTGAAGTACTGGCCGATAAAGTGCTGCGTGAACGCCCGGATCACGACATCGATGTGGTGATCCCGATTCCGGATACCAGTCGCACGTCTGCCATGCAAATGGCTTATCAACTCGGCGTGAAATATCGGGAAGGCTTTATCAAAAACCGCTATATCGGCCGGACTTTCATTATGCCGGGCCAGAAAATGCGGAAGAAATCGGTGCGCCAGAAGCTGAATCCTATCGATCTGGAATTCCGCGGCAAGAACGTCATGTTGGTGGACGACTCCATTGTTCGTGGTACCACCTGTAAAGAAATCGTTCAGATGGCCCGGGATGCCGGCGCGCGCAACGTTTATTTTGCATCCGCAGCGCCCCCGGTTCGGTACCCGAACGTTTACGGTATCGACATGCCGTCGGCTTCTGAACTGATCGCTCACGACCGCACCGTTGAAGAAGTTGGCGAACTGATCGGCACCGATTGGTTGGTCTATCAGGAACTGGATGATCTGATCTCGTGCGTTAACGACGTCAACGAAGCGATCGATGGTTGGGAATGCTCGGTGTTTAGTGGCAATTACATTACCGGCGACATCGATAAAGACTACCTGACACGCCTTGAGAATCGCCGGAAAGATAGCAGTACCGCGACCACCAGTGTGACGGACGTTGACTCAGATTCGGATTCTGACTCAGATAACGACAATATTGACCTACATAACGACGAAGACTGAGCACTGCCCAGTAACCAGGAGAATGCCATGAGCCACACGCGTGAAGAACACCTCTGGATTCCCGAGTCCGACCTCGAAGGGATGTCCGTAGATACGCTGTCGGTGAGGGCAGGGCAGATTCGTACGGGGCAGTTGGAGCACAGCGACGCAATTTTTCCCACCTCGAGCTTTGTTTATGGCAGCGCGGCGCAGGCCGCGGCGCGGTTTGGCGGAGAAGAAGCGGGCAATATCTACTCACGCTTCACCAACCCGACCGTTCAGGCGTTTGAAGGGCGTATTGCCGCCATGGAAGGCGGTGAGAAAGCGGTTGCCACGGCTTCAGGTATGGCGGCAATTCTCAGCACCTGTATGTCGCTATTGAAAACAGGCGATCACGTGGTCTGTTCACGAGGTGTGTTCGGAACCACGAACGTGTTGTTTCAGAAGTACATGGCCCGGTTTGGCGTCGAAACCACCTTTGTTGGTCTTACCGATATGGATGAGTGGCAGGCTGCCGTTCGTCCGGAAACCCGGATGCTGTTTATTGAAACACCGTCCAACCCGTTATGCGAAGTGGCGGATGTAAGGGCTCTGGCCAGCTTGGCTCACGATAACGATGCGTTGCTGGTGGTTGATAACTGCTTCTGCACGCCGATTCTCCAGCGGCCTCTGGATTTGGGTGCGGATTTGGTTATTCATTCTGCAACCAAGTATCTTGATGGTCAGGGGCGCTGCGTTGGTGGTGTGGTCGTTGGGCCGGCCAAATATCTGGATGAGGTTTATGGCTTCATTCGCTCTGCTGGCCCTACGATGAGCCCGTTCAATGCCTGGGTCTTCCAGAAAGGGCTCGAAACCTTACCGATTCGTATGCGAGCTCACTGCGACAATGCGTTAGAGTTGGCTAAGTGGTTGGAAACACAGCCCTCTGTTGAAAAAGTATTCTATGCAGGGCTCGAAAGCCATCCTCAGCATGCGTTGGCTAAACAACAGCAGAGCGGATTTGGTGGCATGGTGTCCTTTGCGCTCAAGGGCGGAAGAGAACAAGCGTGGCAGTTTATCGACGGCACGCGGATGATCTCCATTACCGCCAATCTGGGGGATGTGAAAACCACGATCACCCACCCGGCAACGACAACGCATGGGCGATTGGCACCTGAAGATAAAGCAAAAGCAGGCATTACTGAAAATCTGATCCGGCTGTCAGTTGGCATTGAAGCCATTGACGACCTGAAAACCGATCTCGAAAGGGGTTTTCAGGCGCTGGAAGACTAAACTTACAGACGGTTTGAGTATTCATGGCGGAATCCGCTAAAGCGAAAAAATCTGTACCAACGGAACTCACAGAAAAACAAAAGCGCTTTCGCCTCTTGATGGCTCAAGGTGCCCGTGAGGGGGCTGTACTGGGCCTCATCGTGCTGTGCATCTACCTTGCAATGGCGCTTTTCACCTTTAGCCACTCAGACCCCGGCTGGGCCAGTATTGGCCATGAAACCAATGTAGAAAACTACGCCGGCCGCACCGGAGCCTGGCTCGCCAGCCTGTTAATGGACTTTTTCGGGCATGTATCCTGGCTTTTCCCTGTCATGGTCGCCGGCTACGCCTTCATGCTCATTCGGTTGCGGCACCAGCCGCTTGATCTGCACTGGCCATTGTTCATGGTCCGTTTTGGCGGATTCATCCTCATTCTGCTGTCTGCCACGAGTTTGCTGTCTCTCTATTCCTTGTTTGGCTTGGGCATGTCTTCCGGTGGTGTCTTGGGCAAGGCTGTTTCCGAGTCGATGGTGCGTTTTTTCAACTTGCCAGCAACCACGCTCTTATTAATCGCTATTTTCCTGTTTGCGCTCACCGTAACAATCGGGCTTTCCTGGTTCCGGTTGATGGACAGGGTGGGCGGACTGACGCTGAAAGCAGCTTTGGCCGTGAGCGCTTTCTTCAAGACTCAAGCGTCCAAGCCGAAGCGTGGGGACAAGCCTCAGTCATCCGATCAGCCAGAACCACCTGTATTGAACGCCCGTGCCAAGGCGGAACCTGCCAACACAAAACCTGATGCTGCTTCCAAATTGCCTTGGTGGCGTCGCTTGTTTGCAAAGAAAAACAAAGCAAACACACCCACAACCGATCCTAAGCCGAGCAGGCCGCGTAAAGAGCCTGCACTGGAAGGCCGCCCGACAGCGGAGCCTGAGCCAACAGAGGTCGAGAGCTTCAGCTCCCGGGATGTTGAGCCGATTGCGCCCAAGCCAGCGGCCAAAAAAGCCGAGAAACCGCTAAGCCGGGCGCTGAAAATTGCGCCGTTCAAAAAAGAAGACCAAGGCGTTTCGGAATCGAAAAAAGGCAACAACAAACAAGGTTCGTTGCTGGAAGATATTGAGAGCCCGATTCCACCGATCACGCTGCTGGATCCGCCGGAAGAGCACAAAGAGAGCGGCTATTCCGAAGAATCCCTCGAGCATATGTCGCGTTTGCTGGAAGAGAAGCTGGCTGATTTCGGTGTTACGGTTGAAGTCGTTGAGGTGAACCCGGGCCCCGTTATTACCCGTTTCGAGATCAAACCTGCGGCGGGTGTGAAGGTCAGCAAAATCTCTAATTTGGCGAAAGACCTTGCCCGTTCGTTGGCGGTGCTCAGTGTTCGTGTAGTGGAAGTCATACCGGGTAAATCGGTAGTCGGTATAGAAATACCGAACGAAACCCGGGAAATCGTTCGGCTCAGTGAGGTGCTGGGCGCCCGTGTGTTTACCGACTCTTCGTCGCCGATCACCCTGGCGCTGGGTAACGACATCGGTGGCAATCCAATGGTCGCCAATCTGGCGAAAATGCCGCACTTGCTGGTTGCCGGTACGACCGGTTCCGGTAAGTCGGTCGGCGTGAACGCGATGTTGCTCAGCATGCTGCTCAAAGCCGGCCCGGAAGATGTTCGCTTCATTATGGTTGACCCGAAGATGCTCGAACTGAGCATCTACGACGGCATTCCGCATTTGTTGGCCCCTGTGGTGACCGACATGAAAGAAGCTGCCAATGCACTGCGTTGGTGTGTGGCGGAAATGGAGCGTCGCTATCGCCTTATGGCGAGTTTGGGTGTGCGTAATTTGGCGGGCTACAACAAAAAGGTAAAAGATGCCCGGGCGGAGGGTGAACCTCTGCTGGATCCACTCTGGAAACCGGATGATCATCTTGCGAATGATGAGCAGGAGCGCCCCGAGCTGGAAACCTTGCCGTTCATTGTTGTGGTGATCGACGAATTTGCCGACATGATGATGATTGTTGGCAAAAAAGTTGAAGAACTGATTGCGCGAATTGCCCAAAAAGCCCGGGCTGCCGGTATCCATCTGATCCTGGCGACGCAGCGTCCGTCGGTTGACGTTATTACCGGTTTGATCAAAGCCAACATACCGACCCGGATCTCGTTTCAGGTTTCCTCGAAAATCGACTCTAGAACCGTACTGGACCAGGGTGGGGCAGAGCAGCTCCTGGGGCACGGGGATATGTTGTATCTGCCGCCGGGTTCAGGTTTGCCTGTTCGAGTGCACGGTGCCTTTGTGGACGATGATGAAGTGCATCGGGTGGTCAGTGCGTGGAAGGCTCGGGGCGAGCCGGAATACGTTGACGATGTACTCAGTGGTGCCGAAGGAGAGCATCTGCCCGGTGTGCCCACGCTGACCGAAGGCGGTGGTGGTGACGAAGGCGATGCATTGTTTGATGAAGCCGTCGCTTTCGTGACGGAAAACCGCAGGGTGTCCATCTCCTCGGTTCAGCGTAAATTCAAAATTGGCTACAACCGCGCCGCCAACCTGGTGGATGCAATGGAAGCAGCGGGTGTGGTCAGTGCGGCGGGTCATAATGGCGCCAGAGAAGTTCTGGCACCGCCGCCCCCAAGAGACTAGGAGCGTTAGTATGAATCGATTTATGACTTCTTTGATCATGAGCCTGTTGCTTGTTTTTGCAGCGGGGTTTAGCCATGCCGAAGAGGCTTCCACCGGCGCAGCCGAACAGCTTTCATCAATCTTGCGTAGTTATGAAACCTATCAGGCTGACTTTATTCAGATCGTAGTAGGTGAAAACGGGGGCCGGGTACAAGAAACACGTGGCTCCCTGAAGGCCAAGAGGCCCGGATTGTTCTACTGGGAAACTGCAGCTCCGTTGTCGCAATTCATTGTGAGTGACGGCGAAACTGTTGAAGTTTATGACCCGGATCTTGAGCAAGTGACGATCCACAAGCTGGATGACCGTGTCCAGAGCACGCCTGCGCTGTTGCTCAGTGGTGAGGTCGATAATCTGGACGAAACCTATGAGGTTAGCCAGCGCAGAATCGGCGAGTCGACGCAAGAATTTACCCTGATTCCGAAAGGTGCTGACTCTTTGTTCGTTTCACTGCGTCTGAGCTTTTTCGACGGTGAATTGCAAGAAATGAGAATGGAAGATTCGCTGGCTCAAATCAGCATTCTCAGCTTTGATTCCATTAAACTGAACAAAGATGTTGATCAGAAAGCCTTCACGCTGGAGTACCCCGAGGAGGTTGACGTTATTCGGGACGGTGCTTAATGCAGGACAGCCTGTTTCAGCCAGAGGTCGGGTTTCAGCCTTTGGCCGCCAGAATGCGACCAACAACCCTTGCCGACTATGTCGGGCAAGCCCATCTGGTTGGTGAAGGTAAGCCGCTTCGCAAGGCTGTGGAGCAAGGTCAGCTGCATTCTATGATCCTGTGGGGGCCACCCGGCGTGGGCAAAACAACCTTTGCTCAACTGCTTGCGAATGTGGGTGAGTTAACGTTTGAAACCCTGTCGGCGGTGCTCAGCGGCGTAAAAGAAATACGCGAAGTGGTCGATCGCGCGAAACATCGAAAGCAGGCGCAAGGTCGCGATACCCTGCTTTTCGTGGATGAGGTTCACCGCTTCAACAAAAGCCAGCAAGATGCCTTCCTGCCTCATATCGAAGATGGCACCTTCATTTTTGTCGGGGCGACCACCGAAAACCCGTCGTTCGAACTCAACAGCGCTTTGCTGTCTCGCACCCGTGTTTACGTTCTCAAAAACCTCGAGTCTGACGATATTCTGACCCTGCTTCATCGTGCACTTTCGAGCGACGAAGGATTTGCTGGGGCTTTAAAGGTTGAGCCTTCGGTGCTCGATACCATGGCTTCGGCTTCCGGAGGCGATGCCCGGCGGGCACTCAACATCCTGGAAGTGGCCGCAGATCTGGCTGAGCCTGACGAAGAAGGCCATAGCCGAGTTCTGGCGTCTACGCTTGAGCAAGTACTGCAAACCAGCTTGCGCCGTTTTGATAAGGGTGGGGATGTTTTTTACGATCAGATTTCGGCGTTGCACAAGTCGATTCGGGGCTCCAGTTCGGATGGCGCACTTTACTGGCTGTGCCGAATGCTCGATGGCGGCTGTGACCCGCTTTACATCGCACGAAGGCTCGTTCGTATCGCCAGCGAAGATATAGGCAACGCTGACCCCAGAGCGCTGCAAATTGCTATGCAGGCTTGGGACGCTCAGGAACGCCTGGGTTCGCCGGAAGGCGAGTTGACGCTAGCCCAAGCCGCAACCTATCTGGCCATGGCGCCTAAAAGCAACGCCGTCTATACCGCCTTCAACCAGTGCATGGCCGATATCAAGAACGATCCGGACTACGATGTACCCGTGCATCTGCGCAACGCACCGACCAAACTGCTTAAGAGTATGGGGCATGGCGAAGAGTATCGGTATGCTCACGATGAGCCTGATGCCTATGCAGCAGGTGAGAACTATCTGCCCGAAGCCATCCATCAGCGCCGATATTATGAGCCGGTCATGCGGGGGTTGGAAATCAAGCTTGCGGAGAAGCGTCAGCGGTTGGATGCTCTCGATAAGCAAAGCACGGTCAAACGCTATTAGATTGCGCCGCCGGGATTTGCGTTGCTGTTCAGGTCAATGGTGGCCACCAAACTCACGGCGGGTATAATGTTCGCCTATTCACCCATTCGTTAACTGGATAATTCAGGAACACCATGCTCGATCCCAAACGTGTCCGTTCACAGACAGAAGAGATCGCCCGCCGGCTGGCCATTAAAAACTTTGAGCTCGATGTCGCTACTTTCGAGCAGCTGGAAGAGCGCCGCCGAGCCATTCAGGTTCGTACCGAGACCCTGCAGAGCGAGCAGAACAAACGTTCCAAGTCGATTGGTAAAGCCAAAGCTGCCGGTGAAGATATCAAGCCGCTGTTGGATGAGGTCGAGAGTTTAAAGCAGCAGCGCGGCGAAGCGGAAGATGAGCTACGTTCCGTGCAAGAGGCTTTGAACGCGTTTTTTGCCGGTATTCCGAACGTGCCAGACGAAGACGTGCCGCCTGGCAAAAGCGAAGACGACAACGTGGAAACCCGCGTTTGGGGTACGCCTAAAGAATTTGATTTTGAGCCGAAAGATCACGTTGCCTTGGGTGAAGCCATTAACGGGCTCGATTTTGAGAAAGCGACCCATCTCGCTCATTCCCGTTTTGCGGTTATGCGTGGTTCATTGGCTAGGCTGCATAGGGCGTTAGCTCAGTTTATGCTCGATCTGCACACCAGCGAGCACGGTTACACCGAAACTTATGTCCCTTACTTGGTGAACGGAAACGCCCTTTTCGGCACCGGCCAGTTGCCAAAGTTCGAAGAAGACCTGTTCCGCATGGAAGGCGACAATCCTTTGTACTTGATACCGACTGCGGAAGTACCGGTCACCAATCTGGTGGCTGACAGCATTCTGGAAGATTCAGAGTTGCCTCTGCGCATGGTGGCTCATACTCCTTGTTTCCGAAGTGAGGCAGGATCGTACGGCCGTGACGTGCGTGGCATGATCCGTCAGCACCAGTTCGACAAAGTCGAGTTGGTACAGGTGGTTCGCCCGGACGAGTCCAGTGCAGCTTTGGAGCAACTGACCGGTCACGCGGAAAAGGTTTTGCAGTTGTTGGAGTTGCCGTATCGCATGGTCACGCTGTGCGGTGGTGATATGGGCTTCTCTGCAGTTAAGACCTATGACCTTGAGGTGTGGCTGCCGGGCCAAGGCAAGTACCGTGAAATTTCCTCTTGCTCCAATACCCGGGATTTCCAGGCGCGCCGGATGCAGGCTCGCTGGCGTAATCCGGAAACCGGTAAGCCAGAGCCTGTGCATACACTGAACGGATCAGGCTTGGCGGTCGGCCGGGCCATGATTGCGGTTATGGAAAACTATCAGCAGGCCGACGGAAGCATTGTTGTGCCTGAGGTTTTAAAACCCTATATGGGAGGCGTTGAGCGCATCCAATGAGCCGACAAACCGAGGTGCCAGGGAAAGGTGTGAAGGTGGGAGCGGGCCCCGTCCGCTTCAAACCGAATCCGGTCACAGATAACCCGAACAATTCCGCCGGTGAGGTGGCTCTTGTGGGCGCGGGCCCGGGTGATCCAGAGCTTTTGACGCTCAAAGCGTGGCGATTGATTCAGGATGCAGAAGTCGTGCTGCACGACAGTCTGGTGTCGCCGGAGATTATGGCGCTCATCCCGGAACACGCTGAAAAGATTCATGTTGGAAAGCAGCGGGCAAACCATACGCTTCCTCAAGACCAGATCAATCAGCGTTTGGTTGATCTGGCGCGGGAAGGGTATCGGGTTGTGCGGTTAAAAGGGGGTGACCCTTTTATTTTCGGCCGTGGTGGCGAGGAAATTGAAACCTTGGCAGCGGCCGGCATTCGGTTCCAGGTTGTGCCGGGTATCACCGCGGCATCGGGCTGCGCTGCCTATTCGGGGATTCCGCTCACACATCGGGATCACGCCCAATCCGTTCGCTTTATTACTGGCCATCTGAAGAACGACACCTGCGACTTGCCATGGTCGGATTTTGTTCAGAACAACCAAACACTTGTATTTTACATGGGATTGGTTGGGCTACCGATCATCTGCCGTGAACTGATTGCCCACGGCATGGATTCGAGCATGCCGGTTGCCTTGGTATCAAAGGGCACAACGCCAGAGCAAGCGGTGGTGACGGGCACCCTGGACGCCATTGTCGAGGTGGTTAAAAGCAGTGGGGTGCAGGCTCCAACCATCGTAATCATTGGTCACGTGGTCAGTTTGAGAGGGAAGTTGGACTGGCTGGGGTGTGAGTCGATTAACTGATGGCTCGATCGGCCAAAAAAAGGCCCGGCGCCTAGACAGCGCCGGGCCTTTTTCGTTTTATTCGCCGCGCTTTGGCAACACATCCTTCAGCTTTTCGCGCATTTCACGAATTGCCTTTTCGGTTGTGTCCCAATCAATACAGGCGTCGGTGATCGATACACCGTATTTCAGGTCTTCGAGGTTGTCAGGAATGGACTGGTTGCCCCAGTTGATGTTGCTTTCTACCATCAGGCTCTGAATCGATTCATTGCCTTCGATAATCTGGCGCGTAACGTCCTGCATAACCAGTGGCTGGATGCCGGGGTCTTTGTTGGAGTTTGCGTGACTGCAATCCACCATAATGGATTGGCGCAGGTTGGCTTTTTCCAGCGCACGTTCGCACAAAGCAACATTCACCGAGTCGTAGTTGGGTTTGCCACCACCACCGCGCAGAACAACGTGGCCGTAGTTATTGCCTTTGGTGCGGATTATGGCCCCTCGACCTTGCTGATCAATACCCAAAAAGCTGTGTGGGTGTGAAACCGAGTTCATGGCATTCACCGCCACGTCCAGATTGCCGTCGGTGCCGTTTTTGAAGCCGATGGCCATCGACAGTCCGCTACTCATCTCACGGTGTGTCTGCGACTCGGTGGTACGTGCCCCAATCGCTGACCAGGCAATAGTGTCTTGCAGATACTGAGGAGAGATCGGGTCAAGCGCTTCGGTAGCCGCTGGCAGGCCCATTTCGTTGATGTCGAGCAGCAAGCGGCGGCCAATATGAAGCCCCTGTTCAATATCGAACGTGTCGTTCAGGTGCGGATCGTTAATGAGCCCTTTCCAGCCAACCGTGGTGCGGGGCTTTTCAAAATACACTCGCATCACGATAAGCAGTGTATCGCTGACCTCATCGGCCAGCTTTTTCAATCGGCTGGCATAATCTCTTGCTGCTTCGGGATCGTGGATAGAGCAGGGGCCGACCACGATAAATAGTCGTTTATCTTTGCCGTCCATGATGTCGTAAATAGCCTGACGGCCTGATGCAACCGTATCTGCAGCCTTATCCGACAATGGCAGCTCTGCTTTCAAGGCTTCAGGAGTGATGAGTTGTTCCTGGCTGGCCACGTTCAGGTTTTCAAGTTTCTTGCCCGACATCTTGTTGTAGTTCCCCGACTCAAATCGTTACGTCACCGAAACAAGACCGTGTTGCGTTGCCCGGTGATAGAAGATAAACACGAATGGCGCCGGTACACGGTTGCAGCAAACCCCGGCGAGTTGGTTATACTGCGTTATTTGAAGGTCCATTTCAACGATTCCAGACAACAGGCACCGGATGTCCTCTACGGCGAAGCAGCCACAAGCAGAACCAATTTCCCGCAAAACGGTTGCTGCCCGAATTAATCAGGTTCTCACCGGTATTCGTGTTCCGGACCTGCCATACCCTGCTGGCAATGCCTCGTCGGAAGCGCTGCCTGATTGGCGCCCGTTGCTTCTGTCTTGTTGGTCGGAGCAGCGGGACGAACGTGTCACTCATGTTTTGCGTTCAGTGCAGATCGCCTGGAGCATTCGGCAGGTGAACGCTGCATATTTGGCTGACCGCATTATGGATGTGTTCCTGAATACCAGCGGGCTTCACGCTTCATTGGTCAAACGTATCGCACGGCTCAGATTTTGGTTCGCTTGGCGTCTTGGTGAAGCGGGTGGTGAAGGTTTTCCTGTGGTGGTGCTGGATTGGCTTAACCATCTTCAGGAATGGCGTGGATGGAGCGACACCGGCGGTCGGTCGTCTCGGGTTTTGCTGGATTTGCTCGACAGCCTGGTGATCGCCGTAGCCGCGAGCTTTGAGCAGCAGTCCATTGAGCCGGTGGAAGACTATTGCCAACAGTGGCTCAACGACAGCCTGAAGCAGCGCGGCAAGGCTGATAAGCTTCGTCGACGCTTGTACGAAACCGAGCGCGGGCTGTCGCGCCAGCGTCACGCTGAGTACATATCGAAAGCACTGGTAGGACGAGCTCTGAAAGGGCGTCAGTTGCCAGCGGTTATTTCCAGCTTTGTACTTAACGATTGGCTATTGGTACTTAAACAAAGTGTGCTGAGCAGCGGCGAAGAAAGCGAGTTATGCCGTCACGCCAACAAAATTCTTGAATGGTTGGTGTGGGCGAGCGACCCCGCGTTGTCTGATCGCGACCGGAGCAAGCTTTATCGAGTGGGCGAACAGATTGGGGATTTGCTGCATGACGTTTGGCGCCGTGCCATGGAACAAGACATACCGGTGGCAAAAATTGAAGCGATCAATGCGGTTATCGTTGACCGGATAAAAGGTGAAACCATCGATCTGGAAGCGGCGTTACCCGCTAACGATAGCTTCTCCTACGACATTGAACGCCTTGACCGAAAGGCCGTAGCAGCCAGTGATGTTGAACCCTATCTCGAACACTGGTTCGTGCAAGGCGAGGGTGTCGATGAGCAACGGCGATTTTTCTTCACTCTGTTGCCGGACAGCCAGGAAATCGTTTGGACGAACGGCTCGGGTGTCAAGCTCGGTTTGCAGGATTGGACCGAATTCCAGCGAGAGCTCAAGGCGGGAACGCTGCGGTTGTTACCCGATCTGAAACCGTTCGGAGAGGTGTTGGCAGAAACCATACAACTGCTGGTGACTGTTTGCGATAAGCAGCAACAGCAACGAGAGCAGGCGGCAAGGGACGTGCGCGCAAGAGCTGAAGCTATCCGCCGCGAGAAAGAACAAGCAGAGCGCCTGGCGGCGGAACAAAAGGCAGCACATGAAGCTGAGCTGGAACAGCAGCGGGCAGAGGCCGAGCAGCAGCGGATTGCTGATGAAAAGCTGAAACGGGACAGGTTGGCCCGGGAAGCGGAAGCTGAAGCAAGCCGAAAAGTTGATCAGCTTGGGCTAGAAGGCTGGATTGTTATCGAACCTGAGGGGGAAAGTGGTGCGCCTTTGCGACTAAAACTCGCCGTTAAAATCGCAGCGACGGGGAAGTTTGTATTTGTTGACCGTTTGGGGCTGAACCGTCACCAGTTCATGAGGGGCGAATTGGTGGCAGGTATCGTCGCTGGCACCATCAAAATTCTCGGTGGTGGTGCCGCTTTTGACGACACGCTCAGCCGTGTCGTTGGCCGAATTCGGGGTGGCCGTAACGAAGGGGGGCTGTGATGGACAAAGATTACCGCTTTGGTCAGGAATCCTCTGTTCCTGATGGCACCGAAAAACGCGGAGATTACCGGTTATCCGCTCGGGCTACCGTTCGGCTGCATACCGAATCCGCCGAGCCGCTTGAGCTTAGTGGTAAGTTGCTCGAGGGGTCTGTGCAAACGTGCGAGGTTCGGGATCTGTCCGCAAACGGGATGAGCCTGGTCACCAACGAGGTGCTACGCACAGGCTCGTTGCTTACCGCTGAAGTCCTTCTGTCGGGGCAACACCAATCTTTAAAGCTGATGGTTGAGGTGGTTTGGCAGAAAGCGGAGGGAGCCCGTTATCTCAATGGTGTGCGGGTTGTTGATTCGGACGAAACAGATTATTTGCACTGGCTTGAAGCCGTTGCGGATGCTTTTTCCCGATCAGAATGAACAAAGCCGGCATAAGCCGGCTTTGTTCATAATGGATGGTCTGTGAAGAGTGTTTAGTCTTCCAGTTCGCCCATGCCGGTGATGTTGAAACCACCGTCAACGTACATAATCTCACCGGTAATACCGGATGCCAGGTCTGAACACATGAACGCAGCGGCATTACCCACTTCTTCAGTGGTCACGTTGCGGCGCAACGGAGCGCGTTTGGCATTTTCTGCCAGCATTCGGCGGAAGCTCTTAATACCCGAAGCGGCCAGAGTCTTGATCGGGCCTGCTGAAATACCGTTCACACGGATGCCTTCTTTGCCCAGGCTGGCGGCCATGTACCGCACGTTGGCTTCCAGAGAGGCTTTGGCAAGGCCCATTACGTTGTAGTTTTGCAGTACCTTTTCTGCGCCCAGATAGCTCAGAGTCAGCAGGCTGCTGCCTTCGTGCATCATCTTGCGAGCACCTTTCGCCAAAGCGACGAAGCTGTAAGAGCTGATGTCGTGGGCGATGCGGAATCCGTCACGGGTAGTCACATCAACGTAGTTACCATCCAGCTCATGACCGGGCGCGAAGCCAACGGCGTGGATGATGATGTCGATGTTGTCCCAGTGTTTGCCCAGCTCGGTGAACACGTTCTCGATTTCTTCATCGCTGGCAACGTCGCAGGGGATAGTGATTTTGCTTCCCCATTGTTCAGCAAACTTCTCGACGCGGGACTGAAGTTTTTCATTCTGATACGTGAACGCCAGTTCTGCGCCTTCGCGAGCGAAAGCTTCGGCAATGCCGTAAGCGATGGAATGTTTACTGGCAACACCAACAATCAGTGCTTTCTTACCACTGAGAATACCCATGGGTATCAACTCCCTATGTTCCTTGATTTTGGCGCATTATCCCCGACACGAGTCAAAGGGGGTAATGTCAATTGGTCGTAGTGCTGTAGAAAAATGCCGCGTTCAGCAGCTCCCGTGTGTAGGTTTCTTGGGGCGCCCGGAAGATAGTTTCCGCGTCGCCGTATTCGATTACCTCACCATGTCGTAATACCAACAGCTTGTGGCTGAGCGCACGAACAACACTCAAGTCGTGACTGATAAAAATATAGCTTAGCCCATACTGGGCCTGAAGTTCTTGCAGCAGCTCAATTACTTGTTTCTGAACCGTGCGATCAAGTGCCGATGTCGGTTCGTCCAGAATGATCACATCCGGTTGCAAAACCAGCGCGCGGGCTATCGCAATACGTTGGCGCTGGCCTCCGGAAAACTCGTGAGGGTACCGGTGGCGAGCATCAGGGTCTAGCCCGACATCGTTCAGGGCCTGAATGACCTTAGCATCGTGTTGTTCGGTATTGGCCTGGTCGTGAATCTGGAGCCCTTCTTTAATGATTTCGGCCACTGACATGCGTGGACTTAAGCTGCCAAAAGGATCCTGGAACACAATCTGTATGCGTCGGCGCCAAGGTCGAAACTGCTTTTGTGACAAAGGCGATAAATCGGTGCCGTCGAGGTGAATAGAGCCGGTGCTGCCGGTTAGCTTGAGCAAGGCATGGCCGATGGTGGTTTTACCGCTGCCGCTTTCCCCGACAATGCCTAAGGTTTCGCCGCGGCCGAGTTGCAGGCTCACGTTTTTCACCGCATGGAAGCTATTAGTGACTTTACCCAGCAAATTCTTCTTGAGTGTGAAGGATACGTTCAGCGCCGCAACATCGAGTAAAGGCTCTGCATTGGTCTGAGCGGATTTTGGTTGTTCAGGAGGCTCCGCATCAATCAAGGTCCGGGTGTAGGAGTGCTGGGGCGAGGCAAATAAGCGTTCGGTTTCCGCTTCTTCAACCTTAATGCCTTTTTCCATTACCAATACCCGGTCGGCATAGCGTCTGACTAGGCTAAGATCGTGGGTGATCAGCAGCATCGCCATACCAAGTTTCTTCTGAAGCGATTTGAGAAGTTCCAGAACCTGCTTCTGTACCGTTACATCCAGCGCGGTCGTGGGTTCGTCGGCGATCAGGAGTTCCGGCTCGTTGGCCAGTGCCATGGCGATCATCACCCGTTGCTTCTGGCCGCCGGACAACTGATGCGGGTAGCTCGCCAAGCGCTGTTCCGGGTCAGGAATACCAACCAGATTCAGCAATTCGACACAGCGTGCGCGTGCTTGCGGCCCACGCATGCCGAGGTGAATCTGAAGGGTTTCTGAAATCTGTTTCTCAACGGTGTGCAATGGATTGAGAGAGGTCATCGGTTCCTGAAAAATCATACTGATTTTTCGGCCTCGAATGGTTTTCATGGCTTTTTCGGAAGCCTCAAGCACATTGGTGCCCTGAAACAGAATCTTTCCGGAGGGATAGCTTACGTGTCGTTCGTCCAGCAGCCGGAGCACCGAAAGTGCGGAAACCGATTTGCCTGAGCCGCTTTCGCCGACGACCGCCAGCGTCTCGCCCGGGCCAATCGACAGCGAAAGGTTCTGCACTGCGAGAGGGCCGTTATCAAACTGTATGGACAGATCCGAGATGGTTAACAAGTCGCTCATATCAATTCTTTCTCGGGTCAAAGGCATCGCGCACGGCTTCTCCGGTAAACACCAGAAGCGTCAGCATGAGTGACAGGGAAACGAACGCTGAGATGCCTAGCCAAGGCGCGTGCAGGTTGGCCTTGCCTTGGGCAATCAGTTCACCAAGCGAAGGTGAGCCCGAGGGCAGGCCGAACCCTAGAAAATCGAGCGAGGTGAGGCTGGTAATAGCGCCTGCGAGAATAAAGGGTAGAAAGGTGAGGGTGGCCACCATGGCATTCGGCAGTACATGACGGAACATGATATGCCGGTTCTCCAGCCCCAACGCTCTTGCAGCCCTTACATATTCAAAATTTCGCGCTCTCAGAAATTCCGCCCGAACCACGTCTACAAGCCCCATCCAGCTAAACAGCAACATAATGCCCAAAAGCCACCAGAAATTGGGTTGAACAATAGCTGACAGGATAATCAACAGATAAAGCATGGGCAGACCGGACCAGATTTCCAGAAACCGCTGGCCAAGAAGGTCGATTTTGCCTCCGTAATAGCCTTGAATGGCCCCGACCGCCACGCCGATAACGCAACTGACCAATGTCAGCGTGAGCCCGAATACCACAGAAATCCGGAAACCGTAAATCACTCTGGCGGCCACGTCCCGGCCTTGGTCGTCTGTGCCCAGCCAGTTGATGGCACTGGGAGGCGCCGGGGATGGCACCTCCAGGTCGTAATTGATGGTGTTGTAGCTAAACCGGATCGGGGGCCAGAGCATCCAGCCATTGGCATTGATTTCGTCGGCAATAAAGCTGTCGCGGTAATCCGCTTCGGTTGGCAGGAACCCGCCGAAGGTGTCCTCTGGAATGGTCTGCGCTACCGGGAAGTACCAATCGCCGTGGTAGGAAACAACCAAGGGCTTGTCGTTAGCAATCAGTTCGGCGCAAAGGCTGATGCCGAATATCAGAAGAAATAGCCAGAGTGACCAATACCCGCGGCGGTTATTGCGAAAATTACGCACACGACGTTGTTGGATGGGGGAGAGTTTGATCACGGTTACGCGCCCTCCCGGCTTTCAAAGTCGATACGCGGGTCTACCAGAACATAGGTGATGTCGCTGATGAGTTTGAGCAGAAGGCCCATCAGCGTGAAGATATACAGGGTGCCGAATATGACCGGATAATCCCGGTTCAAGGCTGCTTCGAAACCAAGCAACCCAAGACCGTCGAGTGAGAAGATTACCTCGATCAGCAGCGAGCCAGTGAAGAATAACGAGACAAGCACGCCGGGTAAGCTGGCAATAACAATTAGCATGGCGTTGCGGAATACGTGGCCATAAAGAACTTGTTTCTCGTCCAGCCCTTTTGCCCGGGCGGTCACCACGTACTGTTTGCCAATCTCATCCAGAAAGGAGTTTTTGGTCAGTAGGGTGAGAGTGGCAAAACCGCCGATGACGTTGGCCGTGACAGGCAGCGCCAAGTGCCAGAAGTAATCGGCTACCTTCTGGTACCAGGTCATGGTTTCGAAGTCAGGTGAGGTTAGCCCCCGCAGAGGAAACCAGTCGAAATAACTGCCGCCGGCAAACAGAACGATCAACAAAATCGCAAACAAAAAACCGGGAATGGCGTACCCGACTACAATGGCCGAACTGCTCCAGACATCGAACCGGGAACCGTCGTTTACTGCCTTACGAATGCCCAGAGGGATGGAAATCAGGTAGATCACCAGGGTTGACCAAAGCCCGAGGGAGATTGAAACCGGCATTTTATCGATAATCAGTTCGACGACGGAGCGGTCCCGGAAAAAGGAGTCGCCAAAATCAAAGGTAGCGTAATCCTTCAACATCCCCAAAAAACGTTCGTGTGCCGGCTTGTCGAAACCGTACCGGGCTTCCATTTCTGAAAGCAGCTCAGGGGGCAGGCCGCGGGCACCCCGGCTTTCGCCCGACGCTGACGATACTTCGCCGCCCATGTCACCACCACCGGCCCGGGCCAGGGTACTGCCGCCCAGACCTTCCATTTCGGCAATCAGCTGCTCGATCGGTCCCCCGGGCGCGGCCTGCACGATGATGAAGTTGAGCAGCATTATTCCGATCAGAGTCGGAATAATAAGCGCCAATCGCCGAAGTATGTATGTACCCATCTAGGGAAGGAATCCTTTCATCACGGCTTGGTTCATGGCGGGCCGTTTAGCGGCCGACCCACCAGTTGTTTAGATCGATACCGCTATCAGGGGTAACGTCGGGCCGCTCAAGGTGGTTCCAATAGGCCACTCTGTCTTTGCTCAGGTGCCAGTGAGGAATCACGTAATAACCATGCAGGAGCACATGATCCAGCGCGCGAACCCGATGCACCAGTTCGTCCCGGTCGGGCGCCTGAATCACCATACCGATCAATTCATCGACAACCGGATCGTTCACGCCAATGGTATTGCGAGAGCCTTCAACATCCACGTTCGAGGAGTGCCAGTAATCGCGCTGCTCGTTACCCGGCGAATCGGATTGAGGAAGAACTTGCGTGATCATGTCGAAATCAAAGCTCCGGACGCGACGGATGTACTGACTGGTATCAACCAGACGTACGGTCACATCGATACCGAGTTTCTTGAGGTTCTGGGTAAACGGCAATACCACGCGCTCAAAGCTTTTTTGAGCCAGCAGGATTTCAAACGTCAGCGGCTTGCCGGTTTCTTTGTGAACCATTTTTCCGCCCTTAATCCCGTAGCCGGCTTCGGTCAGCAGCTTTAACGCCTGCTTCAGGTTGTCACGCACACTGCGGGATTTACCGGTGTCAGGCGGGGTGTATACCTTGTTGAAGACGTCCGGGCTCAGTTGCTCTCGGAACGGCTCCAGAATCTCCAAAGTGCGGCCAGATGGCAGCCCGGTAGCGGCCAGCTCACTGTTCTCAAAGAAACTGTCGGTGCGGGTGTACTGGCCATAGAACAGGTTCCGGTTTGCCCATTCAAAGTCGAAGCCGTAGGCCAAAGCTTCACGCACTTTCGGGTCTTTAAACACGTCCTTTCGGGTATTGAAAATAAACCCCTGCAAGCCGGTTGGGCGGTGGTGTTCGATCGCGGCTTTGGTGATCGAGCCATTTTCGAACGGCGGGCCGGTGTAGGCGGTGGCCCAGTTTTTCGCTGACGTTTCTTGCCGGAAATCGAAATTGCCCGCTTTGAACGATTCCAGCGCCACCGTGTCGTCGCTGTAGTACTCGTAGGTAATCTTGTTGAAATTAAAACGGCCCTTACGGACAGGAAGCTTGGCTGCCCAATAATCGGGCACCCGTTCGAACGTGAGGGAACGGCCTGCATCAAAAGACGAAATGCGATAAGCGCCACTGCCTACCGGTATGTTGAGCCCGTTGCCTTCAAAGTCACGGCCTTGCCAGTAGTGGGCTGGCAACACCGGCATTTGGCCGATAATCAGGGGCAACTCGCGGTTCTCTGTTTCACCGAAATCAAACCGGACCCGGTGGCCGCCTTCGACCGACACACTTTCGATATCGGAGTAATAGTTACGGTAAAAGGGATGGCCTTCCGTGGTCAGGATACGGAAGGAAAAGGCTACGTCTTCGGCGGTAATCGGTTCGCCGTCCTGAAAGCGGGCTTCTTTCCGCAGGTTGAAAATAACGTAGCTTCGGTCTTCGGGTACTTCCAGACTCTCTGCGATCAACCCGTAAGCCGAGAAAGGCTCGTCATCGGATGCCACCATCAGGGTATCGTAGACATAGGTGCTGATGCCGGCGGCAGCGACGCCTCTGACAACAAAGGGGTTGAAGCTATCGAAACCGTTTGCGACGGCGCTCAGTTTAAGATGGCCGCCTTTTGGGGCTGTCGGATTCACATAGTCAAAATGATCGAAATCCGACGGGTATTTCACTTCCCCGTGCATGGCAATTCCGTGCACGGGAGCGGGTGTGTCCGTTATAGGGCTGTCTGCTTGTGAAACAAAAGAAGTGACCGTTAGGGCCAGTGACGTAACCAGTCCTGCCAGACTCGGTGCTTTACGTATTTTTGTCATAGTTCTCGCACGTTATGGGCTGTTTCTTATGTCAACGTAGAGTACCAGACTTTGGCCGGGTTGCAGATAACGGTTGGTATTAAGATCGTTCCATGATGCGATGTCACGCACATTCACGGAGAAGCGGGATGCAATTGTCGACAAAGAGTCGCCCTTTCGCACCCGATATCCAACTTTACGAACCATGGCTTTACTTCTGGCATTGCTGGCAACGGTTTTGGGTTGCTTAACTTTGCTCCAGATAACCAGTTCCCGGCCGGGGTGAAGAGGGTCCCCGGGCGCCATGCCGTTCCATGCGGCCACTTCGCGCACGCTCACACGGTGTTCACGTGCAATGTCCCAGAAAGTATCTCCCCGACGGACGGTATAGCGTACTTTATTGCCTGAGCGTTTCCGTTCCTGTTTGCGCTCGAGTCGCTGAGACTGGCTCAACGCATAGGCGTCTGAACTCTTGGTGGAAGAGGGAATCAGCAGCTGCTGGCCAATGCGAATCATATCGCCCTTCAGCTTGTTCACCTGACGTATCACAGAAGTAGTCGTTGAGAAACGCTTAGCGATGCTGCCCAGGTTGTCGCCTTTAGAAACCTTATAGTTTTGCCATGAAACTCGTTGATTCTCTGGGAAATTCGCCAGCGCAGTGCGGAAAGTCTCGGCGCTCTGTGTTGGTACCAATAAACGGTGAGGGCCGTCGGGATTAGTCGCCCAGCGGTTGTAAGACGGGTTTAGCAGGTAAATTTCGTCAATATCGACACCTGCAAGCTTGGCCGCCTGGGCAAGATCCAGTTGTGAGCCCGTTTCGACCACCTCGAAATAAGGCTCGTTCTTGAGTTCCGGTAGCTGAATGCCATAGGCGTCAGGATTGTCGATCACCTTAGCCAGCGCTAACAGTTTCGGAACATAGTGCCGGGTTTCTTTTGGCAATCTAAGCGACCAATAGTCCGTTGGTTTTCCTGCCTTGCGATTCCGGCGCATTGCGCTGGAAACCGTGCCACCACCGGAGTTATAGGCCGCCAGAGCCAGCGTAAAATCGCCATCGAAGCGCTTCGCCAAACGGTCCAGATAGGTGAGGGCAGCGTCGGTGGATGTCAGCACATCCCGACGATCGTCATGCCACCAGCTTTGCGTCAGACCGAAGTACTTTCCGGTAGACGGAATAAACTGCCAGAGCCCTGCCGCGCGGCCATGCGAATAAGCGAAGGGATCAAACGCGCTTTCCACCACGGGCAGTAGGGCCAATTCGGTGGGTAATCCCCGAGCTTCGGCCTCGCTCAAAATATGATGCAGGTATCGGGCGCCTCGCTCAGTGACTCGTTGAATGTAGCGGGGGTTACGGGCATACCAGTCAAGCTGGGCTTGCATCCGGGCGTTATCAACCGAATGGTCCATGGCGAAACCCGCGCGCATGCGGCTCCACAGATCTGTTTGCACAAACTCATCGGCACCGGAGGACTTAGGTTCGTCGAGCTTTTTTCGAGCGGATTTGGCTTTGGCTTTTAGGTCGGCCGAAATGGCATCATCCAACGGCGCATTTGCGGCAAGATCTTCTTCGGAGTCGATCGCCGCGATCAGTTCGTCGTCGCCCTGAGCCACCACAACGCGTTCAGATTCAAGAGGGTTGCTGTGCCAATTTTCGAATAACGGGCTACTGCTGCAGCCAGCGGTTAAAGAGCTGGTAAGCAAGACCAATGACAAGCGATTAACCGGCATAACTAGGCTTCCGGGAGGTTGCGCCGGACGTTGGTGCCAAGGTCCGGCGTAAAGATAAATACAATGCTACAAACACAGTTCGAGCGAGATTCTATGGGACGGGTTTTGAGGCGGTCAAGGCAAGTGATGTTACCGCTTTGAGAGGTAGTGTTACCCCGCCTCAAGCGTGGTGCGTATCAGAAGTGATCTTTCCCATGCCGAACGGCCGCAAATACTTCAGCCGGGTTGGTTACCGATAAACCGTGTTCTGCACCATAGGTTTCCGCGGCTTCGATAACCGAAGGGTCGTCCCAGCGAAGGAAAAGGTTAAGTGCTTTTTCTTTTTCCAGGCTGGAAGGTACTGTCGGCTTGCCGGCTTCTCTGGATGCCTTGCATGCCTGCTCGAACTCGATCAACCCCGAATCCTCGGGCAACCAGTGGCGAGCAAAGCGCAGATTGGCAAGGGTGTATTCGTGGGCGCAATAGATGAGCGTGTTACCGGGCAACGTGAGCAACGCCGCAAGAGAGCGGTGCATTTGCTCCGGAGTGCCTTCAAATAATCTGCCACAGCCGCCAATAAAGAGCGTATCGCCACTGAACAGAGCGGGCGAGCCGTCAATGTGAGTCTCGGTAAAATAGACAATGTGATCCAGGGTATGCCCCGGGGTAGCCGTTACCGTAAAGCGTATATCCTGCCATTCCAGGTGATCGCCATGGCTTACGGTCTCAGTCACATTGGTAAACGGTGATCCTTCCGGACCGACAATTCGAACACCCGGTTGGTATGTTTTTAGTTCAGCAATACCGCCAACGTGGTCCGGGTGATGATGAGTAACCAGGATGGTGTCGAGTGTCAGGCCGGCTTGTTCCAGATAATCTATGACTGGTTGCGCCTGCCCCGGGTCCACCACAAGGGCTTTACCTGTTGATGAGTCTGCAAGGCACCAGATGTAGTTGTCTGAAAACGCCGGAATAGGGTAAATACTAAACATCATGACCACATGTGCTTGATGGATGTGCCTGTTATCATAAAGCAACAGTGCGCCTATCCCAAGGTGTCCGATACCAGGGCCACAGGAGTAGAGGATTAAACCGTGAAAGACTCTAGGCCGGTAGATTACGTAGCACGCCACGAAAGTTTTGAAGTTTGGTTCCAGAGCCCGCTAGGGCGAGCTTTGCTGGCCAGTCAGCGGTGTGTGCTCGATAAAGAGCTCGGTGGGCTGACTGGCGCCAGACAGTTGCAAATTGGCTTAAGCCACCGCTTGCCCTTGGCCACCGGTACCGATTTTGTGCAGCGTATAATCACTACGCCCGCATGGAGCCCTAACATGCCCGATGGCGTGGCCGTGTGTGATTCGGATGAGTTGCCATTTCCGACCGACTCAATCGATTTAGCGATCTTGCATCATGCCGCAGATTTTTCTGATGATCCTCATCAGGTATTAAGGGAGGCGGCAAGGGTTCTGCGTGGCGAGGGCGTAATGGCGTTGGTCGGGTTTAACCCGCTGGGGTTGTGGGGAGCTCGCAAGCTGATCTCCCGCCATCATCAGGGCCCTTGGGGAGGGCGTTTTATGATGCGGTCGCGGATGGAAGACTGGCTTCGGTTGCTCGGCTTCACGGTTGAATCGTCTGCCACCTATTTTAATCGGCTACCAGTGCAGAAGCGAAATGTTGCTGCCAGCACCCGGGCGCCTTCCGCTAAACCCAATATTGTTCCTGTTGGCGCCTATTACTGTATCCTTGCGCGCAAACGGGTACCGGCGCCCGTACAGCGAGGCGTAAATTGGCGCAAAAGCAAAGTTATGACGCTTCCCGGTGCAGTAGGTGCGTCAAGAGGTTGCCTGAATAGGGTGCCCGAAAATCACGATAACAGTAACCATTCACCGGAGTTCTAATGGCAGGCAAAGTAGTGATGTACACCGACGGCGCGTGTAAAGGTAACCCCGGGCCGGGTGGTTGGGGGGTGGTGTTGCGATACGGCGGTGCAGAGAAAAAACTGCATGGCGGTGAGCGCGACACTACGAACAACCGAATGGAATTGATGGCCGCCATTCAGGGGTTAAAGGCGCTAAACCGTGCCTGTGATGTTGAGCTGTATACCGATTCTCAGTACGTCCGAAAAGGAATCACTGAATGGATGGCTGGCTGGAAGCGAAACGGCTGGAAAACATCCGCTAAAAAGCCGGTCAAGAATTCAGATTTGTGGAAAGAGCTGGATGCAGAATCGGCGCGTCACAACGTCAACTGGCATTGGGTCAAAGGCCACGCAGGCGACCCCGGCAACGAAATGGCTGACGAGCTTGCCAACTTGGGTGTCGAAACCGTGATGAGCCGCTAAAGTAAACACAGCAGAGTATGTTCTCCGGAAGGTAAGGCATGAGACAGATTGTACTGGATACAGAAACCACGGGTATTGATCCCAACGCAGGGCACCGGATTATAGAAATCGGTTGTGTGGAGGTTGTTGAGCGTAAGTTAACGGGGCGCAACTACCACGTTTACATCAACCCCGAGCGCGAGGTTGAGGCAGAAGCCATTACCGTTCACGGCATCACTAACGAATTTTTGCAGGACAAACCAAAATTCGCAGAAATCGCCGATGAGTTTTTCGCCTTTATTGAAGGTGCTGAGCTGGTTATTCATAACGCGGCGTTTGACGTCGGCTTTATGGATTCCGAGTTTGCCCGCCTTAAACCGGTGCGGAAAACGGCTGACCATTGCGGCGTTGTCGACACCTTGGCCATTGCCCGAAAGAAACATCCTGGCCAAAAGAACAACCTCGATGCGCTGTGTAAGCGTTACGGCGTAGATAACTCGAACCGGGAGCTTCACGGCGCTCTGTTGGACGCCGAAATACTGGCCGACGTTTACCTGCTAATGACCGGTGGTCAAACCGCGCTTTCGCTCGACGCGGACTCGGGCGAGGGCGGTGGCGTAACCGGGATTCGGAGGTTGTCATCGGAGCGAGTGCGCTTGCCGGTGATCGAAGCTACAAATGATGAGATTGCAGCGCATAATGAAATGATGGATCGGATCGAAAACAAGGCGGGGACGACCGTCTGGGGCAAACTTAGTGCCCCAGAGTGAGATCTGTATCTAACTGTACTAATTGTTACATTTCAGCTTTCTTGAGCTACTTGAATTTTGTGTTATAAGTAATGATAAGTTCGCGAGTTTTATGCGAATTGATAATGTTCATGCACAGGAAGCGGTAGTCTCCGCAACGTAACAGGAAGCGTTTATGGTCCAATCGTCTCTTGCGACGAAATCGCAGTCGTTTGATCTGGTTAAAGGTGAAATTGAACAGACCATCAAACAAGCGGAATCGAGCCTTGAACGCTTTCAGGAGAACCGCGAAAGTGGAGAAGATCTACAAAACTGTGTCGATTATCTGAATCAGTTACGCGGTATTTTCCTGCTCGTTGAACTTCGCGGCGGAACACTGATTTGTCAGGAAGCAGTGAATCTGGCGAATGACGTTCCCGTGGGTGCCAACGACGACAAAAACATCTTGCTAACGACGCTTAATAGCGCATTGTTCACTTTGCGTCGATACGTTGAGTATTATCACCAGCAACGTGTTGATCATCCCGAGCTATTGCTCCCCGTCATTAACGAGTTGCGCGAAGCCCGAAAGGAAAAACCTTATCCGGAGTCGTGTTTCTTTGACGTAGATGTACGTGAACGCCCGGATTTTTGTTGCGATGTGGCTCTGCGGCCTAACGTTGAAGACGACGCTGAATATGAAGTGTTGGCTCGTCGCATGCGGTTAACGTTCCAGGTAGCGTTGTTGGGCATACTTCGGGACCAGAACGAAGAGGTCAGCAAAAAACTGATCGCTCGTGCTGCGCGTGGCTTTGCCCGCCTCTGCCAAGGCGCGCCGATGGGGCAGATGTGGTGCCTTCTGGCGATCACAGCAGATGCTATGCTTGATCGGGCAATGGGTTTCAGTAAGGCTCGTAAGCGTTTGCTGATGCGTCTTGAGCGCTACACGCGAGAAATTGTGTACGTGGGCAAAGTTGCAACTGCCAAAGACGCGCCGGATTCAATTGTAAAAGATCTGCTGTATTTGCTTTACCGCAGTGGCTCTGCCAACCCTGAAATCAATAAAGTGTTGCAGAGTTACAACTTGCTGCCTTCTGATTTCCCCGACTCCATGATGGAAGCACATTCCCGCCGTTTGTACGGGCCGGGAACGGATGTATTGAAATCGTTGTCGGATGCTTTGCTGGATGAGTTGAATCAGCTTAAAGACAAACTCGATATCATTGAGCGGGGCATTGAGCCGGACCTTGCAGAGCTGTCCTCCATTGCGGATGCGCTTGAACGGCTTGCCAACACGCTGGTGATGCTCGACCTTAACCGTTTGGCGAGCATTTCCCGGGGTGAAGCTGGCAAACTTCGTAAGTGGGAAACCGAGAACCGCCTGCCAGCGGAAGAAGAGCTGTATCAGCTGGCGGATTCGGTTTTGGGGGTAGAAGATGCGGTGATGCAAATTGTTACCCGCGGCATTACTTCTGAGACGGATGCGTTGGCGGGGGCCAACAGTCGAGCTGAAGAGTCGGTCTATCTTCAGGAAGCGATCTGGGTCGTTACCGAAGAAGCTCGTGGCGCGTTAACACTCGCAAAAAGGGCGATTACGGCGTTCATTGAATCGGATTACGATAAGCTGCATCTGGCGAACCTGCCGGGCACTCTACGCAGTATATGGGGCGGCTTGATGATGGTGAGTGACCCCGCCGCTGCCAGTGTAATTGCGCGTGTGGCTGACTCTATTCAGAACCAGCTTCTGGATGCGAGGGAAGCGCCATCGAGTTCGGTGTTAGAAGCGCTGGCGGATGCGTTGACCTCGTTAGAGTATTACATTGAGAGCCTTGGCCGCCGTGAAGATAGCAATGTCGGCTTGCTCAATCTGGCGGAAACGTCATTGGCAGACGTAGGCCTGTAAGTTTGATAGGCAAAACGTCAGACACAAAAAAAACCTGCGAGTTGCGCAGGTTTTTTTATGGAACTTACGAAAAGGGCTTAGCCCATGTCGAACAGTTCACCCAGCTTGGTGGCCAGCATCATGTCGCCTTCGGCGCGCAGCTGACCAGCCATGAATGCTTGCATGCCGTCAGTTTCGCCAGAAACGATGCCTTCCAGAGTTTCGGAGTTCATGATCAGGGTAACAGAAGGATCTTCGTGAGCGCCTTCGTTCAACTTGCAAGAGCCGTCTTTGATTTCCAGGTTGTACGTTTTGTCGTCTTCGATATCAAACTGGAACACTAGGTCCATGCCCTGTGCTGCGTCTGCGTTGAAGTTCTTTTCCAGCTTCTCAAAAATCTGTTCTACAGACATTAGTTATACCCTTTTTGGTGATAGTCTTATCTTTAATTGGCGGATCAACAACCCGAGCGAAACGGACTCTGTGATAGCTGGGTATCGCCGACCTCAGTATTCGACTTTATGGTTACGGCCGGAGCATGTCAAGCTTGATCGAACGCTTGTTTTAATTTGATTCGGGCTTATCAGTTAAGGTGCGACAGAGTACACTCTGGGGTTTGCATAAAGCGCACTGGAGACTGCATTTTGGAATTCATTAGTGAGTACGGATTGTTTCTTGCAAAGGCTGCAACTTTCGTTGTGGCGGCGATTATTTTAGTCGCCGTCATCGTATCCGCGAGTAAGCATAGCGATTCGGACGATGACGACGGTGAACTGAAGGTAAGAAACCTGAATGATAAATACCGTAACCTGAAGGAATCGATTCAGGCAAAGTTGATGTCTGACGAGGAATACAAAGCCTGGAACAAACAAAAGAAGAAAGAAGAAAAGGCCAAGAAAAAAGCTGAAAAAAACAAAGCTGAAGAAGATGCTCAGCAAAAAGCCCGTATTTACGTTATCGACTTTGATGGTGACATTAAAGCCAGTGATACAGACACGTTACGCCGATCGGTAAGTGCCGTTCTGAGTGTTGCAGATCCCGAGCGAGACGAAGTGGTTGTTCGCCTGGAGAGTGGCGGGGGCCTTGTGCATGCCTATGGCTTGGCGTCGGCACAATTGGACCGCATCCGCAGCAAAGGCGTGCCGTTGACAGCCTGCGTTGATAAAGTTGCGGCCAGTGGTGGCTACATGATGGCTTGCGTGGCCGACAAGATTCTGGCATCGCCGTTTGCTGTTATCGGCTCTATTGGTGTGGTTGCACAATTGCCGAACTTTCATCGTTTACTCGAGAAAAACAACGTAGATTTTGAGGTGCTGACCGCCGGTGAGCATAAGAGAACGCTCACCATGTTTGGTGAAAACACAGAAAAAGGCCGGCAGAAATTTCTGGAAGATCTCGAAGACACCCACGGCCTGTTTAAAGAGTATGTCAGTGAGCGCAGACCGGATCTTGATATTAAAGCAGTCGCAAATGGTGACATCTGGTTCGGCAAACGGGCTTTAGACGTCAAGCTGATCGACGACATCAAAACCTCGGATGAGTACCTGATCGAGGCATGTGATCGTGGAGACGTGGTGTCTGTTTCGTTTCAGCAAAAGCGGACGCTGGCGGAGAAAATCGGCATTGCAACGAGCACTGCGCTGGAGCGGTCGGTTTGGAAAGTATTAAGTGCGATCAGAAATCAGAAGATGCAGTAGCAGGTAGCCCACGTTCAGGTGCCAGCCAAATAGATGGCACCTGAATGCTTATCGATTAAGATGCGCGGCGCCGGAATAGCGGCACATCGTTATCTACGGCAGCCTGATAGGTCTCCGAGAAGAAATTCAGGCAACGGGCGGCTTTGGTAATATCCTTGTCGGCGCGAAGGACATACGAATCGAAGCCGCAGCGCTTCATAAACTGAAGCTGATCCAGCAGCACATCGCCGATAGCCCGCATTTCACCTGCGTAACCAAACCGCTCGCGCAGCAGGCGACCGATGCTATAACCCCGGCCATCCACAAAGCGCGGGAAGTTGACGGCAATCAACGGCAGTTCGTTTACTTTGCCTTGGAGCAGTTCCGGTTCGTCATGGCTGTCGAACCAGACACCGATATCAGCGCGGCCGGTGAAATGCTCGTAACCCGCCAACCAAAGATCTGCAGGAATGAGCGCGGGCTGGCCTTCTGGAATGTCCAGAGAATCTCCCTCGGCGGGGCGGGCAACCACAACCCAATTGTCGTTACGAATAGTGCCGTCAGCGGCAATAACATCAGGCATAAACCCGCTCCTTGAATGGATTCAGACCAACCCGGCGATAGGTGTCCAGGAAGGTTTCTTCTTCGGTACGATTTTCAACGAACACATCAATGATCTTGGATACCACATTTGGCATAGCTTCGCGGGCAAACGACGGCCCAAGAATCTTGCCGATGTTGGCGTCATGCTGCGATGAGCCGCCCAAGCTTACCTGGTAGAATTCGGCGCCTTTCTTATCGACACCCAGGATGCCTATGTGGCCCACGTGGTGGTGTCCGCAGGCGTTCATGCAGCCAGAAATGTTCAGGTCGATCGGGCCCAGATCGTAGAGATAATCCAGATCATCGAACTGGCGCTGGATGGCATCAGCAACCGGAAGCGACTTGGCGTTTGCCAGTGCGCAGTAATCGCCACCCGGGCAGCAAATCATGTCGGTCAGGGTGTTCAGGTTGGCGGTGGCAAAGCCCATGCCGGTAATGGCTTCCCACAACTCGAACAGGCGATCCTGACGTACATCGGCCAGCACCATGTTCTGCTCGTGGGTCGCGCGCGCTTCACCAAAGCTGTACTCGTCGGCCAAATCAGCGATTTGCTCAAGTTGACGGTCGGTTACATCGCCAGGCGGTGTGCCGGTTTTCTTCAGGGTGAGCGTCACGATGGCATAGCCGGGCTTTTTGTGTTCAGCCACGTTGTGCGTTAACCAGCGATCAAATTCCCGGTTCTCGAAACGCTGCTGGCTCAAAAGGTCAGTGGCATCTTCAAGAGCGTCATAAGCCGGCTCGGTGAAGTACGCTTTAACCCGATTAATTTCTTCGTTGGTCAGGCGCGTGGGGGAGTCTTTAATCTGCTGCCACTCGGCTTCAACTTTTTCGGCAAAGGTTGCCGGGCTCAGTGCTTTAACCAGAATCTTGATGCGCGCTTTGAACTTGTTATCACGACGGCCGTAGCGGTTGTATACACGAACAACGGCTTCCAGGTACGTGAGCAGGTCCAGTTCCGGCAGGAATTCACGAATGGTAGGGCCAACCATCGGTGTGCGGCCAAGGCCACCGCCTACGTGTACTCTGAAGCCCAGTTCGCCCTGTTCATTACGAACCATCTGTAGGCCAATATCGTGAACCTGGATTGCCGCTCGATCGGTATGCTCCGAGGCATTCACCGCGATCTTGAACTTACGGGGCAGAAACGCGAATTCCGGATGGAAAGTGGACCACTGACGGATAATTTCGCAGTACGGGCGCGGATCCGCTAATTCGTCTTTCTGAACGCCCGAGAATTGGTCTGTTGTTGTGTTGCGAATGCAGTTACCGCTGGTCTGGTTCGCATGCATCTCCACTTCGGCGAGTTCCGCCAGAATGTCGGGAACGTCCTCAATGCGCGGCCAGTTCAGCTGAATGTTGGTGCGCGTGGTGACGTGGGCGTAGCCTTTGTCGTAGTCGCGGGTAATTCGGGCCAGGCGGCGTAATTGCTCTGAGCGGAGCATGCCGTAGGGCACACAAATTCGGAGCATGGGTGCAACGCGCTGAACATATAGACCGTTCTGCAAGCGAAGAGGCAGAAACTCCTCTTCGGAAAGTTCACCCGCTAAGGCGCGCTCTGTCTGGTCCCGGAATTGGGCGACGCGCTCTGCGGCAATTTTTCGGTCGTGTTCATCGTAAACGTACATAGTGGAACGTCCTGCCTGCTAACATCAGAAGCTAATAGTTATGGCAACAATTTTCCATTGCGCCTTATTCCTGATGTGAAGGATACCAGCGAGTTTTTATTCTCAAAACGATTATTTCAAAATATCTTTATCGATTCAGGTGATAAGGGCGCGGGGCAGACTGGACGAATGTCAGTTATCTGCTTTAATTTCAGCAGCAAAGCGATAAAAACAATAGCGTGATACGAGCGAGGTTCATATGAAGCAGTCAGAGCGTTCCGACAGTCTTGTAGATTCCATGGCCGCAGTGGCGTTGGTTATTTTGGTGGTGGGGTTAGCGGTGCTGTGGGTGTCGGGCCAGTAAAGCGTTATTGGCTCGACAGCACCAGATTGACGATGAGGATCAAGCCACCAACAAAAAGCCCGGTAAATATCAGACCGGCAATAATATAGGGTGCAGCGCTATGGCTGGAGAAGTCTTGTTGCCGGTTTTTGCTTGATTGAACGCCAAACGCACCGGCAAGGATGCTCTGTGTGATTTTTAAAACCCCGGGGCCCCGGGGTTTTTCGTTTTCGCCGTTTTTATTTCTGTTTTTAGCACTGTCAGTCATATGAAGTTCCTGAACTATTCCGCAGGATCGTACGCCAGGCTGGGCATCAGCCAGCGTTCTGCTTCCGCTTTGGAAAGGCCTTTACGCTCAGCATAGTCTTCAACCTGATCAACGCCAATTTTGCCAACCGGGAAATACTTCGACTCCGGATGAGCAAAGTACCAGCCGGAGACTGCCGCGGTCGGGAACATCGCAAAGTGCTCCGTCAGCTCAAGCTCAATGTTTTCAGTCGCCTCCAGCAATTTAAACAGCGTCGCTTTCTCGGTGTGGTCCGGGCAGGCGGGGTAACCGGGAGCTGGGCGGATACCGCGGTAGCGCTCTTTGATCAGGTCTTCGTTGGCCATTTGCTCTTCGTTGGCGTAGCCCCAGAACTCTTTACGAACACGCTCGTGCATGCGTTCGGCAAAGGCTTCGGCCAAGCGGTCAGCCAGAGCTTGCACCATAATCGCGTTGTAGTCGTCGTTCTTGTCTTTGAATTCCAGTGAGAAATCATTGGCACCGATACCGGTTGTTACTGCAAAACCCCCGACATAATCTTCTTTGCCGGATGCTTCCGGTGCAACAAAGTCCGAGAGCGCCATCATTGGCTTTCCAGGCGCTTTGTCATCTTGCTGGCGCAAGTGGTGCAGGGTAGTCAGCTCTTCGGTACGCGATTCATCGGTATACAGAACAACATCGTCTCCCCGGCGACTCGCGGGCCAGAAGCCGACCACTGCCCGTGCCGTCACGCGTTTCTGTTCGATCATTTGTTTGAGGATAACCTGAGCATCGTTGAACAATGTGCGGGCGGCTTCGCCACGCTTCGGGTCATCGAAAATAGCCGGGTATTTTCCGGAGATGTCCCACGCGATAAAGAAAGGCGTCCAGTCGATATAATCAACAAGCTCGGCTAAATCGTAATCGTCAAAAACGCGAACCCCGGTGAACTTCGGGCGCGGTGGCTCATAGTTCTCGAAGTCGATTTGCGGCGCGCGGTCGCGTGCTTCTTGCAATGTGACCAGCTTGGTGCGGTCACCACGGTTTTTACGGCGCTCACGGACTTCTTCGTATTCTTTACGTGCAGCTTCGACAAGACCGGGCTTGGCGGTTTTGCTGAGCAGTTGTGAGGCAACGTTCACGCAGCGAGACGCATCTGAAACGTAGAGTGCAATATCGTTTTTATAATGCGGCTCAATTTTTACTGCCGTGTGCGCTTTCGACGTGGTGGCGCCACCAATCATCAGCGGCAAATGGAAATCCAAGCGCTGCATTTCGCGAGCGACGTGGACCATCTCGTCGAGGGATGGCGTGATCAATCCGCTCAAACCAATAACATCAACGTTTTCTTTCTTCGCCGTTTCCAGAATCTTTTCGCAGGGCACCATCACGCCCATGTCGATCACTTCGTAGTTGTTGCACTGCAACACAACGCCGACGATGTTCTTACCGATATCGTGAACATCGCCTTTTACCGTTGCCATCAGGATTTTTCCTTTGGCTTGCTGGTTTTCGTCTTTCTCAGCTTCGATAAAGGGAATCAGGTGAGCAACGGCTTGCTTCATGACCCGCGCGCTTTTAACCACTTGCGGCAGGAACATTTTGCCGTCGCCAAACAGGTCGCCGACCACGTTCATGCCGTCCATCAACGGGCCTTCGATGACATGGATCGGCCGATCGGCTTCAAGGCGGCATGCTTCTGTGTCTTCGATGATGTAACTGGTGATTCCTTTAACCAGTGCGTGTTCGAGACGCTTCTGAACCGGCAGTTCCCGCCAGGAAAGGTCTTCCTCCTGAGCTTTTCCGCCTTTGCTTTTGAACTTCTCTGCCGCTTCGAGGAGGCGGTCCGTGGAATCTTCGCGACGGTTAAGAACGACGTCTTCAACGAGATCTTTCAGATCAGGTTCAATTTCATCGTAAATGACTAGCTGGCCGGGGTTTACGATGCCCATGTTCAGGCCGGCTTTGATCGCGTGGTACAGGAACACAGAGTGAATGGCTTCACGTACCGCATCGTTACCGCGGAACGAGAAGGAAACGTTACTTACGCCGCCGGAAATGGATGCATGGGGCAGATTTTCGCGAATCCAGCGAGCTGCATTAATGAAGTCCACGGCGTAGTTGTTGTGTTCTTCGATGCCGGTCGCAATTGCAAAGATGTTGGGGTCGAAAATAATATCGCCCGGGTTGAAGCCAATGCCGACTAGGATGTCGTAGGAGCGCTTACAGATCTCTGTTTTGCGCTCGAAGGTATCGGCTTGCCCATCCTCGTCAAAGGCCATGACCACGACCGCAGCGCCATAACGCATGCAAGCACGCGCTTGCTTGATAAAGTTCTCTTCGCCTTCTTTCAGGCTGATGGAGTTGACTACCGCCTTGCCCTGAATGCAGCGCAAACCCGCCTCGATCACCTCCCATTTGGAGGAGTCGATCATAATAGGGACGCGAGAGATATCGGGCTCTGATGCCACCAGATTCAGGAAAGTGACCATCACTTCCTTCGAATCCAGCATGCCTTCATCCATGTTGATGTCGATGATCTGAGCACCGTTTTCAACCTGATCACGGGCAACGCTCAAAGCTTCTTCGTACTGCTCTTCTTTGATCAGGCGCAGGAAACGCTTGGAGCCGGTGACGTTGGTGCGTTCGCCTACGTTAATAAAGAGCGTGTTCTCGTCGCCGGTAAACGGTTCCAGGCCTGATAGACGCAATGCCTTTGGGCGCTCCGGAATTTTCCGGGGCGGGTACTTTGAAACGGCATTTAAAATGGCTTCGATATGCTCGGGGCGAGAACCACAGCAACCACCGATGATGTTCAGAAAACCGTCGCGGGCAAAGCCCTCGATAATGTCGGCCATCTCTTCGGGCGTTTGGTCGTATTCACCAAACTCGTTTGGCAGGCCCGCGTTGGGGTGGGCGGATACATAGGTTTCCGCTTTGTTGGCCAGCTCTTCCACATAGGGGCGCAGCGCATCGGCACCCAACGCACAGTTCAGACCTACAGAGATAGGTTTCGCGTGGGCGATGGAGTTATAGAAGGCTTCGGTAGTCTGGCCCGACAACGTTCGACCTGAGGCATCGGTAATGGTGCCGGAGATCATGATTGGCAGCTCAATACCACTGTCTTCAAAGAACTGTTGGGTCGCGTAAATGGCGGCCTTTGCGTTCAGGGTGTCGAAGATGGTCTCGATCAGAATAATGTCGGAACCGCCCTCAACCAAACCCGACACGGCTTCGTAATAATTATCGACAAGGGTCTGGAAGTCGACGTTACGGAAGCCGGGGTTGTTGACGTCTGGCGACAAGGATGCCGTGCGTGACGTTGGGCCAACGGCACCGGCTACGAAGCGTGGTTTGTCCGGTGTCTTCGCCGTGTATTCGTCGGCGATTTGGCGGGCGATTTTAGCGGACTCTACGTTCAATTCCCGTGCAAGTGCTTCCATGCCGTAATCGGCTTGGGACAATTGCGTGGAGTTAAATGTGTTGGTTTCGATGATGTCTGCGCCAGCGTCCAGATACTCAGCGTGAATGTTGCGGAGCAGGGCGGGCTGGGTCAGGTTCAGCAAATCGTTGTTGCCCTGAACATCGTTGGCAAAATCTTTGAACCGATCGCCTCGAAAGGCGGCTTCGTCCAGTTTTTGATTCTGGATCATGGTACCCATGGCGCCATCGAGAACCAGAATGCGTTCTTTAAGGGCGAGATGGAGTTGTTCCAGACGGCTGCTGCGATCGGTCATAGGTAAATCTTCCGGAGTCATGAATAACATCTAATAAACGTAGTGCCGCGGGATCATAGCAAAAATGCAACAGAAGGTCTTAGTACAGATGATCATTATCAAGTGACTGAAAATTAGGACTGTCAGCGGTGACAATACGGGAAATTAGTTACGTTCAGAATGCTTGACCGTTTTACTTGGTCTTTCAACTTTCATTCAAAGCTCTTAAAATGAAAGCTACATTTGAAAACAGGTAGGAAGCATGGCCGTGGTAACTGTGACAGATTCCGCACGAGATTATCTCGCAAGCTTGATAGAAAAGCAGGATGTTGAAGGCATGGGGGTTCGCATTTTTGTCACCCAGCCGGGTACACGAAATGCGGAAACGTGTCTGGCGTATTGTCCGCCAAACGAAGTAGTGCCGACGGATGAAGCGAAAGATCTGGAAAAGTTCATGTTGTATCTGGATCACAACTCCGTGCCGTTCCTGGAAGACGCTTTCGTAGACTATTCCAAAGACCAGATGGGCGGCCAGCTGACCATTAAGGCGCCGAACGCGAAAGTACCTCAGGTGTCTGACGACGCGCCGCTGCCTGAGCGTGTCCAGTACGTGCTTGCCTCTGAAATCAATCCGAATCTGGCAGCCCACGGCGGTGACGTGTCTCTGGTTGAGATCGTTGACGAATCGGTAGCTGTACTGCGCTTTGGTGGGGGGTGTCAGGGATGCTCGGCTGTGAGCCTGACCCTGAAACAGGGTGTCGAGAAAACGCTTAAAGAGCGCGTCCCGGAAATCACCGCCGTGCGTGACGTAACCGACCATACGCAAACCGAAAACGCGTATTACCAGTAAGTCTCTATTAGTTCGTTGAGTTTCCCGCCTTAAGCAGGTGGTGGTGACTGCCACCGCCTGCCCGTATCACCTTTTTGACTGGCAATGCGGCCAATGTGGCGCCGGCCCGGTTCGTTCATCATCCGTCTCTCAAACAACTAGTTAGTGCGGTATTATGCCGTCATTAAAGAACAAACCCTGCGGGTGGCGGGGACGATAGATGGGATTACCCTTGTCTGAATACTCACTGCTTTTGGTGCCGTTGGTCGCCGCTGTTGTCGGCTGGGCTACTAACTGGCTGGCTATACAAATGTCGTTCTACCCGGTCCAGTTTGTCGGGATCGGGTTTCTCGGTTGGCGGGGTGTTATACCTCGCAAAGCTGAGAAAATGGCTCATATTTGCGTTGATCAAACGCTCCGGCAATTTGGTGATCTCAACTCGGTCTATCGAAAGCTTGGACCCCACAAGATTGTTGAGCATGTGGTTAATCTCGTGTCGCCAAGACTGGATGAGTACATCGACTCGATCATGTATGAGGTACATCCTGTGCTGTGGGATAACCTGCCAATTTTCGTTCGTTCCAGAATCTATCGTTGGGCTCGCGAACAGTTGCCGTCAAGAATCGAAGAGCTTGTCGATGACATTGGTGATGACCTCGACAGCCTGGTCGATCTCAAAGCTTTGTTAAGTCGGCAGTTACAAACCAAACCTGATCTGATGAACCGGATATTCAAAGAGGCCGGAGAGGTTGAGCTGAAAGCCGTGGTGAATCGCGGAGCGTGGATTGGTGGCTTGCTTGGGGCGGCGCTATTACCGCTCTGGATTCGCTATCCGGAGCCTTGGGCTTTGCCCATGGGAGGCTTTCTGGTCGGTTTTGTCACTAACTGGTTGGCCATTAATCTGATTTTCGCACCCTTGCGGCCTCGCCGGTTCCTGTTTTGGAAAATTCAGGGTTTGTTTTTGCGTCGTCAGAATGAAATTAGCGATGTTTGGGCGCGCTCGGTCGCGGAAGAGCTGATTACCGTAGAGTTGGTAGCCGATGCGATGGTGAACGGGGAGCAGGGCAGTCGAACTCGGGCGATTCTGCAGAAGCATCTCAGGCCGATGTTGGACGAATCGCTGGTGTTGAAGATGGCGGCTCAGGTCAGCGTTGGAATGACCGGTTACGCCGATTTAAAGCGAGTCATGAACGATAAAGCCGTGATAGCGACGAAAGATGTGTTTGCAGACCCGGCTTTTAAAAAGGAGCGAGCACCAGCCGTGGCGGCGGCGCTTTCGGAGCAGATGAAGGCATTGCAGCCAGAAGATTTTCAAGACATTCTGCGTCCGGCGTTTCGCGAAGAGGAGCTCCAGCTGATGGTCGTAGGCGGTATTTTCGGGGCCGCCGCCGGGCTGGTTCAGATATTTGGGACCACTTATTTGCCGCTTATGTTTGCAGGTGCTTAAGTTGCTCTGGTCATAGACAGTTGGTAGGTCGGGGCAGGCCTGCTATTTTGCAGGCCGTTTTGGCCGGAGTGCCGGGGAACAATTGCATCAGGTAAATGCTGTTACCTTTTTCCTCTCCTAAAGCATCCTTTACGGCTTTCACAAAAAGCCGGTTAGAGGGTGGCGACATTTCGTGTTTATTATAAAATTTCCTTAGAAACTCTATGATTTCCCAGTGATTGTCGCTCAGCGAGACGTCTTCCTCTGCTGCAATCACAGAGGCAACATCGGAACTCCAGTCGGTCGCGTATTCCAGAAAACCTTCGTTATTTCGTTCCGGGAGATTTGATGCGCTCATGTTTACCAGCTGATGATTTTTGGATGTGTTGCCGTAAGCTGAACCAGCTCGTCGTAATCGATGGTGTTGAGGTTTTCGCAGGCAGCCTCGAGCGCTCTGGCGTCAATATCGGCTTTTAGCGCGTAAAGCGTGCATGGCGCGTGCAGCTGGTTGCCCGCAGCGCTGAGTACGCCGTTTTCAATCAGCACCAGCGTGTCCGAGGGCGCCAGAGCGTTAATACAGGCCTGGTAGCGAGGATGCTCCGGCGCCTTGTTCAGAATGTGAAGTGTTGAGTTACTCGTCATGATACTCACCCTCTAGCCCGCAAAAACCACATGTTTATGGTCGCCCAACACGTCTCGAATGTTGCTGACGAGCTCTACACCCGGCAGCATTGTCGATTCTGTCAAGCCATATTGCTGGCAAGCGTGTTCATCTGCGATCAGTGCCTCGATTCCAAACAGCGGCGCAGCAGATAAATTCTTTTCAGCAGATTTCTGACCGACGCCGTCTGGCCGTTGGCCTTTTCGGAGCCAGTTTACGCCGGCGCCGGTGAATAGCATGGCGGCCGGTTGATCAAACGCTGCCAGCGAAAAGGCCATGTCTAATGCTTCCCGTCCAGTCCAGAAACCGTAAGGAGCTTGGTCGATCACAATGAGTGTGCTCACATCAGTTCCCATGGAAATAAATGGTTCTATCCGCGGCTTGACTGCCTTCTACCCACTCCCCCAGACCGGCGATCTCGAACGGCGCGAGAAGGTTTTCGGCGGGCAGTTCGTAACGGGCTTGTTCCGTTTTGTCGATGAGCCCTCTGCGCAGGGCAGACGCAATGCAGGCTGTCGCGGGGATGTCGTGTTTCTTGAGGAAAACAGACCACTGCTGCGGCCAATGAGCCTCATCCGAGGGCGGGGTGCTCAGGCTGGATGCCAGGTGCACGCCGTCGCCGTATAAGAACACACGGTCGATGCTGTGGCCGGCCGATAGAGCCGCTGTCGCGAACATCAAAGCCGTCTGCGGGGCCTGAGAGGTCCACGGGGCGCCGGTGATAACCAGTGTGAAAGTAAGCGAATTCGGCATGTGTCAGGGTTCAGATAATGGATAGATGCAGATTAGGAGTGTACCTAAAGCAGAAACCCCGGCAAAGCGCCGGGGTTTCTTTTGGCTGATTCTGTATTCTGAATCAGTCTTCGCCGGTGAAGGCGCCAATCAGATGCAGCAAGCTGACGAACAGGTTGTAAATGTTCAGATACAGCCCGGTTGTTGCCATGATGTAGTTGGTTTCACCGCCATTTACGATACGGCTGGTGTCGTAGAGGATGAAGCCAGACATCAGGAATACGATGGCCGCACTCATTGCCAGGCTAAAGGCGGTTACTTGAACGCCGAACAAACTGGCGACGAAAGCGCCCAGCATGCCAACGATAACCACCATCAGGCCCGCTACCAACATGCCACGCATGAAGCTGAAGTCTTTTTTGGTGGTCAGCACGTACCCTGAAAGCCCCAGGAACACCACCGCGGTGCCGCCCAGTGCCTGCATAACGATCTGGCTGCCGTTAGCAAACTGAAGGTAGTGCATCAGGATCGGACCCAGCGACAGGCCCAGCAGTCCGGTGAAAGCGAAAACCACACCAATACCGGCTGCGCTGTTGGCAGTTCTTGGCAGAACAAGCCACACGAGCGCCAGTGCGCCCAAGCTGCAAATCAAGCTTGCGCCTTGGCTCAGGCCAATGCTCATGGAAACACCGGCCATGACAGCACTGAATAGGAGTGTCATTGCCAGCAGGGTGTATGTGTTACGCAGGACCTTGGTGGCTTCCGGGCTGATGGCTCCGGTAGCGCTGCCGCGAGCGACTTGGATGCCACCCTGGCTTTGAACGTTGTATTGCCTGTTATCCATTCTCGTCTCCGAATTTATCAAACGGCGGGGAGGGCAGGCTGAACGCGCCTTTCCGCTTCCCTCTAACCTGAAGTCCATAATAAGGTTGTATACGCAACTTTCAATCATTTGTGACAATAAACAGGGTGAAGAAGTTCATTACACTTCGTCCACCTAGCCTGTATTGATGAAACGTTGATCAATCTAATGGCGATCCGCAAAATTTTCAGGAATTTCGGCACAAACCGTTGACAGCATAGGCGATTCCGGTATCATGCACACCGCTGTCGAGATGACGGCAAGAAAGATGCGGTGGGCTGGCAGAGCGGCTGAATGCAGCGGTCTTGAAAACCGCCGAAGGTTAATAGCCTTCCCGGGGTTCGAATCCCTGGCCCACCGCCACTTTTCTTTTGGATACAAGTGGTTAAATTAAGTACCTGGCTTCCAAACACTCTTCAGGTGTTGAATAATTTTCCCTCCCCAAGCATACACTTGTACTCTTGATTCCCAGTATTCTACGAATCCGCACGATAAAAGTTATCGCCTAACTGGCTTTGCTTTCTTTCATGTCGCTTTAAATCTGTGCTCTGAACGTCTGCTGAAGTCCACCTGAATAAGGTATAGCATGGTATTTCGAACGTTTCGGTAGGACGCTGATCGCTCCACGATGACTTTCCCAGATTTGGCGAGAATCACGATGATGAAACAACCTCTCCATACCGCGACTAAAACGGTTGAGACGCTTACCCCTACTAACACCCTTACTGAGCTGGCCGCTTTGGCGGATTATTCGCTGCTGAAATCTCTCAATTGCGACCCCGATGCCAAAGAGGATGGGCGCGACCACCGGCCGCGGCAGGTTTTCAGCGGTCACTATGTGCCCGTTGCCCCTACACCTATAAAAGATCCGGAATATGTGGCCCATAGCTTCGGTTTGTTTCGCGAACTGGGTTTCGCCGACGAGTTAGCAACGTCGGAGGACTTTATGCGCATGTTCTCTGGCGATCTTTCATCGGTCCCCCTGCCCATGCGCAAGCTTGGCTGGGCCTGTGGATATGCGTTGTCCATTATGGGTAACGAGTACATTCAGCAGTGCCCGTTCCAAACCGGCAACGCCTACGGTGACGGTCGCGCCATATCCGTGCTGGAAGCGGTTATTAACGGCCAGCGTTGGGAAATGCAGTTAAAAGGTGGTGGCCCCACACCTTACTGTCGCGGTGGTGACGGGCGTGCGGTGTTGCGATCCAGCGTGCGGGAGTTTCTAGCGCAGGAGCACATGCACGCACTCGGCGTGCCGACGTCACGGTCTTTAAGTCTGTATGTGTCGAAAACCGAGAAAGTCCGGAGGCCCTGGTATTCCGAAGGCTCGCGTTCAAGAGATCCGGATACGCTGGTTTCTGAACCGTTGGCGATCAGCATCCGCGTGGCGCCTTCGTTTATCCGGGTTGGTCAGCTTGAGCTGTTCGGACGTCGGGCACGAAAAAACGAACACCCAGAAGCGATGGTTGAGCTTGAACAGATTGTCCGGCATCTGATTGAGCGTGAGTACGGTACAGAAATTGACACCGAACTGGCATTACCAAATCAGGTGGTGGCACTGGCGCTGGCGTTTCGAGGCAGGCTGACATCGTTGGTGGCAAACTGGGTCCGCGTCGGTTTCTGTCAGGGCAACTTTAACAGCGACAACTGTGCCGCAGGTGGCTATACGCTGGACTACGGCCCATTCGGTTTCTGTGATGTGTTTAATCCGCGCTTTCAGCCTTGGACGGGCGGGGGAGATCACTATTCTTTTTTGAACCAGCCAGTTGCAGCGGAAGCTAACTTCCACATGTTTTGTGTGGCTGTGGAGCCGTTGCTGGCCGAGCACTCGGACCACCTGCAACAACTTTCTGAGATCGAAAAAGGCTTCTCGGGAGCCATGCAAACCGAGATGGAGAAGATGTGGGCGGCAAAACTTGGTTTAAATAGATTTTGCCCCGATTTGTTCCGTGATCTGGTGAGGTTGATGATGGAAACATCGGTCGATTACACAGTGTTTTTCCGCGAGCTGTCCTTGCTGCCTGACAACATAGAACCACTGAAAAAGAGCTTTTATCAAAGTCCGTCATACGCGGCCGACCCGCAAGGCATTGATGAACGCTGGTCTGTTTGGCTCGCAAGATGGAGGGCAATGGTTGGCAGTTCGACGACACACTCCGATGCACAGGTTTCGAGCGGAATGAAAAAAGTTAATCCGAAATACTGTTTGCGCGACTGGCAAGTCGTGCCAGCGTACCAACAGGCCGAAACGGGAAACTATGAGCTACTGCGAGAACTGCAGTTAGTGATGACACAGCCGTACGTTGAGCAGTCGCAAGCTATTGAGCATCAATACTACCGGCTGAAGCCCATGGAGCTCTTTGGCGTGGGCGGTGCATCGCATTACAGTTGCTCATCCTAAAGACCAGAAACAGCTATGGCACGCGTCTTAGCTGTTTCTGATGTTGAATCATGCAGCGGCGTTGCGCCTCAGGTGTGTGTCTTACGTGTTGATCCGGCGATATGCTGCTTCTAGAAAGCTGTACAACCCAAAGGCGAACAGACCCAGCGCCACAATGCCAAGCAGCCCGTTACCGTAGGGGCTGACGGCCAGCCCACATAACCCAGCACGCCGATCAACAGTATAGTTTCTCAAAGTTAGTTCGGTTCCCCCTAAAGCTCAAGCTATCAAGATGGAACCACATTAATGGAGTATTAGTTAATGGCAATGGAGAAGCGGTTGTTAAAAGTAGAAAGCTGTGCCAGCTTGTGAATACGTAATATGGAATGGCGTTAGGTCTAATTTTTATACGTATTTGTAGTTCGCTTATGTGTCGTCATAACCATGTTATGAGTTATACCTGAATGAGCTTAAAGAGCATATTTCTCTTCAGGCGATCGCAAACGTAACTTTCTACAGGAGTACGATAATGCGTAAGTTTATTTCTCACACAATGGGCGTCTCTCTGTTGACTAGCGGATTAGTTATTAGTCTTCCAGCGGTTGCAGCAGGAGGGTTGTATTCCATGGATGAGTTGTCGGATGCAAGTGTCTTCGACAGTAGCGGTGAAGAGATAGGCGAAGTTGAAGACGTTCTTATGGGCAACGACATGTCAGTTCACTCGCTGGTAATTGAAACCGGGGAAATACTCGGCATAGGCGGTGGTGAAGTTGTCGCAGAGCGTGGCACATTTACTGTCGTGACCGCCTCCGATAAAGCCGGATACGACGACGTCGAGTATGAAGTTCATATGGAAATGACTCAGGATGAGTTGAAAAAACTACCGTCCTACAATCAGGATTGGTGGGATACAACAAGCCAGAGCATGCAGCAGGCTTGGGAAAACACCAAGGACATTAGTGAAAGTGCTTGGGAGAACACCAAGGAGGCCACGTCTTCAGCTTGGTATAACGTCAAACAAGGTGTAGAGACGATGGGTGACAAGGCCGAGCAGGCAACGGAGTAATTTGCTCGGTGAGGGGACATCCGCGGGATGTCCCCTATTGGTTAAACCAGTAAATGGAGGTATACCATGCAGAACGTTAATCCAGATGGGACCTACCTATGTTCGCACGACAGTTGTAGTTGCAGGGTCGCAGACGACAAGAATCACACGAAGACAGCAGAGGGCATTTTTTGTAGTGAAGGCTGCGCGGAAGGAAAAGGCTGCAATCATTCAGATTGTAACTGCGCTTCAAAAGATAAATAGTATTTAAAGATCTACCTCTAAAACATTTATATTATATCTAGTGAATAAGAGCCTGTTTCTGTTTTGGAATAGAAACAGGCTCTTATTCAGGCGCTTTATGATCCACTCAGATACGCCTGTAGCAATTCAATATCACCTTCCGAGGCATATAGCCCTTGTTTGGTGCGGCGCCATAAGATGTCATCGCATGTGACTGCCCATTCGTTACGCACCAGATAGTCCACTTCGCGCTCATAGAGAGTGCCCAGGAAGTGTTGACCGAGATCCTCGATAGATGAGCAGTCTTTCAGGATGGCGCGAGACAGGGTTCCGTATGTACGCACGTATCGACGAACGATGGCGTCAGGTAGCCAGGAGAACTCTTGTTTGAGCGCGCTAGCTAGTGTGTCCTGGTTTTTGAAATCCCCACCGGGTAAGGCGGCGGTCTTTGTCCAGCGCTTGCCGGTTCGCTCAAAGAAGTTGCACAGCCTATCGGTTGCCGCTTCAGCCAGTTTACGGTAAGTAGTGATTTTACCGCCAAACACCGAGATCAGTGGGGCTTTCCCTTTTTCATCATTCACCTCAAAGGTGTAATCCCGTGAAGCCTTTTGAGCATTTTCTTCTTCGCCATCCATTAAGGGGCGCACACCGGAATACGACCACACCACGTCTGACGGCTGAAGTTGCCGTTTGAAATGATCGTTGACTATGTCGAGCAAATACGTGGTTTCTTCGGGCGAAATTTTGGCTTTTGACGGGTCGCCTTCGTACTCGACATCGGTAGTGCCGACCAGTGAAAAGTTGTCCTCGTAGGGGATGACGAAAACAATGCGCGCATCTTCGTTTTGGAGAATGTACGCCTCTTCTTCCTGGTTCAGTCTTGGCACCACAATGTGGCTGCCTTTCACCATGCGAATCATCTTGGGCGCTTTCATCGAAAGCGCTTCACCGAACAAAGAGCTTACCCAGGGGCCGGAGGCATTCACTATCGCTCTGGCGGTGACGATTTTTTCGTGGTTTGTGCACGTATCCTGAAGTGTTACCCGCCACTCATCGGTCCCGCGCTCTGCATTGACGCATTTGGTGTGGGTCATGATCGTGGCGCCGGCCTGTTCCGCTTTTTTGGCGGTTAGGACAACCAGTCGGGCATCGTCTACCCAGCCGTCTGAGTATTCGAAGCCGCGCGTCATTTCGGGTTTCAGTGGTCCGGAACCATCAAAGCGGATCGAGCGGGAGCCGGGGAGCATTTCACGCTTGGCCAGATGGTCGTAAAGAAACAGCCCTGTTCGGATCATCCACGCTGGGCGCAGGTGAGAGCGGTGGGGCAGGCGGAAGCGCATTGGATGCATGATGTGGGGCGAATTGCGCAACAAAGACTCTCGTTCGGCCAATGCCTTCTGGACCAGCCGGAATTCGTAGTGCTCCAGGTAGCGCAGCCCGCCGTGAATCAGTTTGCTGCTGTTAGACGAGGTAGCAGAGGCCAGGTCATTCATTTCGCACAGCAGAACCTTTAAGCCTCGGCCTGCGGCATCCATCGCGATGCCTGTGCCATTGATGCCGCCGCCCACGACAACGACATCATAATGGGGGTGTTCTGCTGACATGTCTGCTGCTCTCCCGACGCCTTAGTAGATTCGTTTCGCTATTATGCGAAAGTATAAGATGTTCGTAAAGGAAAATGCGAAGGCAATCGAAAATGTGTGGATAGGGGTTTTGTTCGAGATCGAAAGGTTGAGAGGTTTAGACCAAATGTAGCGCCACGTTGTGTTCTGTGAGCATTTTTGAAATTTCTTCGGGTGGTTGTTCGTCCGTAAACACGTGGTCAGCCTGAGTAATGCTGCCTAGCCTTACCATTGCGTTTCGGCCGAACTTGGAATGGTCGGCCGCGAGCAGGGTTTGGTCTGAATTGGCAATGATGGCCTGAGCGACTCGAACTTCGCGGTAATCGAAGTCCAGAAGCGATCCGTCGTTGTGGATCCCACTGATACCGATAATACCGAAGTCCATCTTGAATTGGTTGATGAAGTCTCGGGTGGCCTCGCCCACAATGCCGCCGTCACGACTTCGAACTTCGCCGCCGGCGACGATGACTCGAAAGTCTTCTTTGGCGGAAAGGATGGACGCTACGTGAAGATTGTTGGTGACCACCTGCAACCCGTTTTTAGCCAGCAGCGCCTTGGCGATGGTTTCCGTGGTCGTGCCGATATTGATGAACAGTGAGGAATTATCCGGAATGAGCTTCACCATGGCTTCGGCGATCCGCTCTTTCGCCTCAAGGTCCATAATCTTTCGGGCTTGGTAGGCGGTATTCTCGGTGCTCGAGTCTATACCTGCGCCACCGTGGTGGCGGCGCAATTTCTTATGTTTTGCCAGCTCGTTTAAATCTCGGCGTATGGTCTGCGGCGTAACCTGAAACTGTTCGACCAATTGATCGGTAGTGACGAAACCGTTCTCCTGGATCAACTCCAGAATGAGTTCCTGCCGATGCCGCTGCGCCATTTAATGTACTCCGAAGCTGGGTGTTTTCTGTTCGATTTCGCGTAAAAACGAACATTTTGGGAAAGTTTAGTTGTTTTAAGGGGTTTCTGCAGCTATCCCGATGGGTTGGATGGCAAATTGACTGCTATATAAAGGGGGGAGGCAAAATTCTTGGTATTTCTTTTTCAAAAAAGCAAAAATGCGAACAAAAATGAAGCCGAGGCCGATAACGCATGAGTCAGTATCTACTTTCGATTGATCAAGGAACCACCAGCTCCCGGGCCATTCTCTTTGATCTGAAAGGCAATATACACGCCGTTCGACAAGAGGAATTTCGTCAGCATTTTCCAGACAGCGGCTGGGTTGAACACGACCCGGAGGACCTGTGGTCAACGGTTCAGCGAACCTGCGATGCCGTGATGACAGAGGAATTTGGCGCTGATGACGAACTGCTTGGCGTGGGCATCACCAATCAGCGTGAAACAACCATCATCTGGGATCGAAAAACCGGGAAGCCGGTGTATAACGCCATTGTCTGGCAGGACAGGCGCACCGCCGATTACTGTAAATCCCTCAAGCTGAGCAGCCACGAACCCTGGGTGCATGGCAAAACCGGCCTTTTGATAGACCCGTATTTCTCAGCCACGAAAATTCGCTGGATTCTCGAGAACGTGTCGGGCGTCAGGGAGCGTGCAGAACGAGGGGAGTTGGCGTTCGGTACGGTAGATACCTTCATACTTTGGCGCCTGACGGGTGGTCGGGTTCACCGAACCGACGCCACGAACGCCAGCCGCACGTTGCTGTTCAACATTCATACCCAGAAGTGGGATGAAGATCTTCTTGAAATGTTCGATATCCCGGCCTCGCTGTTGCCAGAAGTGATGGATTCATCCGATGACTTCGGAGAAATCACCGAAGGTGGTGCACTCAACGGAACCTCCGTGTACGGCATCGCCGGAGACCAACAAGCCGCTCTGTTCGGGCAGACCTGCTTTGAAGTCGGGATGGCAAAGAGCACTTACGGTACGGGCTGTTTCTTGATGCTGAACACCGGTGATAAGGCGCTCCATTCCGAACACCGTTTGCTTACCACCGTGGCGTATCGCTTGGACGGTAAAACAACCTACGCGCTGGAGGGCAGCATCTTTATTGCCGGGGCCGCAATTCAGTGGTTACGGGACGGCCTGCAACTGATCAATAACGCCTGCGACACAGAGCCCTTGGCCCAAGGAACGCCCGTTGATCACGGCGTGTACCTGGTACCTGCCTTTACCGGACTTGGTGCGCCTTACTGGGATCCCGATGCCCGAGGGGCTATCTTTGGTTTAACGCGGGATACCGGGATCAAAGAGATTGTGACTGCCGGGTTGCAGTCGGTGTGCTACCAGACCAAGGATTTGCAAAAAGCGATGGAAAAGGACGGCATTCGGCCGACCACACTACGCGTAGACGGTGGAATGGTTGCCAACAGTTGGGTGCTGCAGTTCCTGGCTGACATTCTGGGCGCAACCGTAGACCGCCCGTCGGTGGTGGAAACGACCGCCTTGGGCGTGGCGTATCTGGCTGGGCTGAAAGCCGGCGTGTATCAGTCGCTGGATGATTTATCGGATTTGTGGTGTTGTGATCGCAGGTTTGAGCCTGTGATGACAAAGTCGCACCGCGACCGACTGTACGAGGGCTGGATTAACGCCGTACAAAAACTGTAGGCAGGCGGGGGCTTGAGTGGATTAAGCCCCCGCGCCAGTACCCGGACACGTTTTCAAAATAACAACAAGGAAGACTCATGTCCTTAACGCTCGAGAATCTTTCCCGAATAGTTGACGGTGTCGATTACATTCGGAATGCCAGCCTGACGTTTGAGGCTGGCTCGTTCAACGTATTGCTCGGCCGGACGCTCGCGGGTAAAACCTCGTTGATGCGTCTGATGGCGGGTCTGGACAAACCTACCGAAGGCCGTTTGATCTACAACGGCGAAGACGTGACTGGCCAAAGTGTCCAGCGGCGCAACATTTCGATGATCTACCAGCAGTTCATCAATTACCCGAATCTCTCTGTCTACGAAAACATTGCCTCGCCTCTGCGTTTGGCGAAAATGCCCAGTTCTGAAATTGACCGCCGAGTCAAAGAAACCGCAGCGATGCTGCGCATCGAGCCGCTCTTGAAGCGGTTTCCTCTTGAACTTTCGGGTGGCCAGCAGCAACGCACGGCTATGGCGAGAGCCTTAGTGAAAGACGCGACCCTGGTGCTGTTCGATGAGCCGTTAGTGAACCTCGATTACAAACTGCGCGAAGAGTTGAGGGCTGAGCTTCGGGATTTGTTCCGGGAGCGCCAGTGCATTGCGGTTTACGCAACCACCGAAGCTAACGAAGCCTTGGCCTTGGGCGGAACCACCACACTGCTTCACCAAGGCCAGGTAGTACAAAGCGGCCCAGTGATGGACGTCTATCGAAAGCCTGTGAACACACTGGCCGCTCAGCTATTCAGTGAACCCCCGATGAACCTCATTCGTGGCCGTGTTTCCGATACCGAACTGTCGTTCGATGAGGATACCCGCCACGCCCTGACCCAGGAACTCGCCGATCTACAACCGGGCGAGTATTGGTTTGGCATTCGCCCCAGCCACATTGCGCTCAAACCGGCCAACGATGATGATCTTGAAGTTCCCGTGCAAGTGGCATTGAGTGAAATCAGTGGCTCAGAAACCTTTATGCATGTTGAGAGTCGTCATTTCGAAATGGTGACGCAGTTGATGGGCGTGCACCAATACCACACCGGTGCGCCGATTAGCGTGTACTTGCCGATCAACAAGCTGTTTGTGTTCGATACTCACGAACAACTGGTGCATACGCCGTCGCAGGTTTCGGGGAGGGGAGTGTAATGGCCGAGATTCACCTGAAGTCACTGGCCCACAGTTACAGTAAATCGCCGTCAGGCCCTGAAGATTACGCCATTCGGCAGCTCGATCACGTTTGGCACAAAGGAGGCGCTTATGCGCTCCTTGGGCCGTCCGGATGCGGTAAGAGCACGATGCTCAATATTATCTCTGGTCTGGTGCAGCCATCGGAAGGCGAAGTGTTGTTTGATGGCATACGGGTTAACGCACTCTCGCCGCGGGATCGGAATATCGCACAGGTTTTCCAGTTTCCGGTGATTTACGATTCGATGACCGTCTATCAAAACCTCGCGTTTCCATTGAAGAACAATAAGGTTCCTGCCGCCCGTATCAAGGAGCGGGTACAGGAGATTGCGGAAGTTCTGGAGATCGAAGACAAGCTGCATAAAAAAGCCAAAAACCTGACCGCAGACGAAAAGCAGAAAGTTTCGATGGGGCGTGGGCTGGTACGGGAAGATGTATCTGCCATCTTGTTTGATGAGCCGCTCACGGTGATCGACCCACAGCTGAAGTGGAAATTGCGCCGCAAGCTCAAGCAAATCCATGAACAATTCGATATCACTATGGTTTACGTCACTCACGATCAGCTTGAGGCCTCTACCTTTGCCGACAAGATCGCCGTCATGTATGACGGCCAGATTGTGCAGTTTGGCACCCCGACCGAGCTCTTCGAACAACCCAACCACACCTTCGTCGGCTATTTCATTGGCAGTCCCGGAATGAACCTGATCGACGTTGAGCGGTGCGAGGCAGGTGTTCGTTTTGGTTCAGCCGAAGTGGTTTTGGAACCTTGGCAGATTGAGTATTTGAATCGGCTTAGCTCAACGAATGTGAAAATTGGTATTCGACCGGAATTCATAGAGATAGGGCTAGAACCTAAAGTGAACTCCTATGAAGTTGAAGTGTTAGATATGGAAGATCTTGGCACTTACAAAATCATCGATTTAGGGCTCGGCGATGAGACATTAAAAGCCCGGGTCGATGAGGATTTTGATGCCCGGATTGGAAGTCGCGTGCACCTCACTATGCCGCCTCAGTGGACCATGCTGTATGTCGATGAATTCCTGATACAGGAGCAATCGTGATGGATAAAATCCCGAACAATCGAGCCTGGTGGCTGGTGTTGCCGGTGTTTTTATTGGTGGCGTTTTCTGCACTCATTCCACTGATGACCGTGGTCAACTATTCAGTCCAGGACATTTTCGGGCCGGGGCAGGCGTACTTTGTGGGCACGGAGTGGTTCAAAGAGGTGCTGACTGATGAGCGTCTACAAGATTCGTTGCTCCGTCAGTTTTTGTTTTCAAGCGCCGTATTGCTGATTCAGATTCCACTGGGTATCGGTGTGGCGTTGATGATGCCCAAATCGGGAATCAAAGGGTCCCTGTGTTTGATTCTGGTGGCGATTCCGCTGCTGATTCCGTGGAACGTGGTCGGCACGATCTGGCAGATTTTTGCTCGCGGTGACATTGGGTTGTTCGGTTGGGGCATTAATCAGCTAGGCGTGGACTACAACTACACCGGTAGCACGGTCGATGCCTGGTTGACGGTATTGCTGATGGATGTCTGGCACTGGACACCCTTGGTTGCGTTGCTGTGTTACTCAGGCCTGCGTGCGATTCCCGAAGCCTTCTACCAAGCGGCGGAAATCGACCGGGCGTCGAAATGGGCGGTATTTCGTTACATCCAGCTGCCCCGGCTTAAAAGTGTGCTGATTATCGCGGTGCTGCTGCGCTTTATGGACAGCTTCATGATTTACACCGAACCGTTCGTTCTGACCGGTGGCGGCCCGGGGAGCTCGACCACCTTCCTGAGCCAAACCCTGACGACCATGGCGATCGGGCAGTTCGACCTTGGGCGTGCGGCTGCGTTCTCACTGATTTACTTCCTGATTGTGCTGTTGATTTCGTGGTTGTTCTTCACCGCGATCACGCACGCCGACAAAGAACAGTAAGGAGAGTGTGATGAAACAAGCTCGCTCGAAAAACGTCGGGATTACCGTGTTTATTATTTTGTTGCTTACCCCTGTGTATTGGCTGTTGAACATGTCGTTCAAAACCAATCAGGAAATCCTCGGGGGCCTGACCATGTGGCCGGAGAATTTCACACTCCAAAATTATGTGGTGATCTTCACCGACCCGAGTTGGTACAACGGCTATCTGAACTCTATGGCCTACGTGACCATCAACGTGATCATCACCTTGTTGGTTGCGCTGCCCGCAGCGTATGCGTTCAGTCGTTACAAGTTCCTGGGGGACAAACACCTGTTTTTCTGGCTGCTGAGCAATCGTATGGCGCCGCCGGCCGTGTTCTTGCTGCCGTTCTTTCAGCTGTATTCCTCCATTGGCCTGTTCGATACCCACATTGCGGTTGCTTTGGCCCACTGCTTGTTCAACGTACCGCTGGCGGTCTGGATTCTTGAAGGCTTCATGAAAGGGGTACCGCGAGAATATGACGAAATGGCGTACATCGATGGTTACAGTTTTCCGAAGTTCTTTGTGAAGGTGTTTTTGCCGATGATTCGGTCGGGTATCGGCGTAACGGCCTTCTTTGCGTTTATGTTCTCTTGGGTTGAGTTGCTGTTGGCGAGAACACTGACTTCGGTTGATGCCCAGCCCATTGGGGCCATCATGACCCGTACCATCGGGGCCAGCGGTATTGATTGGGGGGTTCTGGCCGCAGCGGGTGTGCTGACCATTATTCCGGGCCTGTTGGTGATCTGGTTTGTTCGGAATCATGTGGCCAAAGGCTTCGCGCTCGGGCGTGTTTAAGGAGACAACCTATGATTTCGTGGATGAACTGGACACCCAGCGTCGCCATTTTCTTCGCAGTGATTGCGGGCATACTGGCGGTTATGACGGTTTACGAGATTGTCTCGCCGTGCACCGAGCGTAAGGGATTTCTTCCTATCGAAACAACTCGCGGCGACCGGCTCTTCATTGGCTTGTTGTCTGCGGCCTATATCCATCTCGCCTTTCTGGCCGTCAGCGATGTCACTTTGTGGGTGGCGCTGGCGGTTTCGGTGGTTTGGGCACTGGTGCTATTGCGGTGGGGCTGACAGTTGCGATGAAATTTGTAAAGAGTTCGTTTGCGCACTAGTTTGTAATCAGTGTTTGAAAACGAGCATTTGGTTTAAAAGAACACCGCTGTTTATGGAGTACGTGATGTTGCAGTAAACCCCGAGTGCGGTTTGTGACGCTCTCTCAATAACAACAGTAAAAGAGGTCGGATATGTCCAAGAATAAAAAACATCCCGGGGCCCTGATACTCAGCGCGGCTATTGCGGCGGCGACGATGGGGCTAAGCCTGCAAGCCTACGCGGATCGGTATTCAGACGCCGCGGAAAAGTGGGTGACGAACGAGTTCAAGCGATCCACCTTGACCAAAGAGCAGCAACTGGAAGAGCTGGCCTGGTTCACCAACGCTGCCAAAGCCTTCCGTGGTATGGAAATCAACGTGGTTTCTGAAACCATCGCGACCCATGAGTACGAATCGAATGTGTTAGCCAAAGCGTTCTCCGAGATTACCGGTATCAAGCTGAACCACACGCTGATTCAGGAAGGCGACGTTATTGAGAAGCTGCAGACACAAATGCAGTCCGGTCGAAATATTTACGACGGCTATGTCAACGACTCGGATCTAATCGGTACCCACGTTCGCTATGGCAAGGTAGTTGCGGTAGAAGACATCATGAATGGTCCGGGCAAAGAGTTGACGCTGCCAACTCTCGATCTTGATGATTTTATCGGGCTGGATTTCACGACCGGCCCGGATGGCAAGCTATACCAGCTGCCAAGCCAGCAATTTGCCAACCTGTATTGGTTCCGTGCGGACTGGTTCGAAAGGGACGATCTGAAAAAGCAGTTCAAGGAGCGCTACGGTTACGAGTTGGGGGTTCCCATCAACTGGTCTGCGTATGAAGACATCGCCGAGTTTTTCACGGTTCACGTGAAGGAGATCGACGGTGAAAAAGTCTACGGCCACATGGATTACGGCAAGAAAGACCCGTCCCTAGGCTGGCGCTTTACCGATGCCTGGTTCTCTATGGCCGGAGCTGGCGATAAGGGGTTGCCGAACGGATTGCCGGTGGACGAGTGGGGCATACGGGTTGAGGACTGCCATCCGGTGGGTTCTAACGTGTCGCGTGGCGGCGCCACAAACGGGCCAGCCGCTGTTTACGCAACAACCAAATACGTGGAGTGGATGGAGAAGTACGCGCCGCCTGAAGCGACCGGCATGACCTTCTCTGAATCCGGTCCTGTTCCGGCTCAAGGAAATATTGCCCAACAGGTGTTCTGGTACACCGCTTTCACGGCCAGCATGATTGAAGATGGTTTGCCGGTTGTGAATGAAGACGGCACGCCTAAATGGCGCATGGCACCTTCACCGAGGGGGCCGTACTGGGAAGAGGGCATGAAACTGGGTTATCAGGATGTGGGGTCCTGGACCTTCCTGAATTCAACGCCCGAAAAGCGCCGTTTGGCTGCGTGGCTCTACGCCCAGTTCACGGTAGCAAAGACCGTGTCCTTAGAAAAAACCATCGCTGGGCTGACGCCGATTCGTGACTCCGACATCAACTCGGACTACATGACAGAAATGGCCCCCAAACTCGGCGGACTGGTTGAATTCTATCGCAGCCCGGCGCGCGTTCAGTGGACCCCAACCGGTACCAACGTGCCGGACTATCCGAAACTGGCGCAACTATGGTGGCAGTACATTGCTCAAGCGGCCAGTGGCGAAGCAACACCGCAAGAAGCACTGAATGGTCTGGCCGATGCTCAGGACCGTGTGATGGAGCGCTTGGAGCGGGCTAATGTCATGCCTAATTGTGGGCCTAAATTGAATAAGCCTCGCGATCCTCAGTATTGGTTGGATCAGCCCGGTGCTCCGAAACCGAAGTTGGCCAACGAAAAAGCTCAGGGTAAGACGGTTCCGTATCAAGAGTTGCTGAAAACCTGGGAGGATGCTCGTCAAAACTAGCCTCTGACTGGATCTGCTCAGCTATCTAAGCCGGGCAGATCCACTCATCCTTCGGCCTCGTCCGTCTATCCTCGTATTGCTTTCGTTCCGCTGTTTCGTGACCATGAAGATGCACTAAATGATGAGGTGTTTTATGGCGAACAACGAAAAAATCACCGAGCAGGACGAACGAAAGAATCGTCGGTTTTCGGTATCGGCTAACCGTGGCAATGCCAGCCACCGGATTCGTTATGTCGAATCGGGCGGAGCGGCTGTTGATACAGAAGAATGTACGTTCTGCCAGGCTTTGCCGGATGTAGAGCAGAAAGGAGAGGTGGCGAAGACTGAAATTACAAAAGGCCACCAGCCCGGCTGAGCATAGTGGCCTTTGGATTCAAGCGCGCATAGGCTTAAAGGTCGGTTCGGCCCGGGAAGGTGGCCTGCTTGCGCGCTTCTGCGCATTTTGCCCGCGCTTCCAGTTGTTCGCTGTCATTGGAAGGCACGGTCCAGCCTTTTATATTCTCTTCAACAAGCTCCACAAGAGCGTCGATATGCCCGGGTGTTGCGTTCAGGCAGGGGATGTAGGCAAACGCCTCACCTCCCGCTTCCATGAAGTATTCCCTGTTTTCCTCATCAATTTCCTCAACCGTTTCCAGGCAATCCGCAGAAAAGCCGGGGCAGAAAACATCGATCGATTTCACGCCACTAGCCGGCAATGATTTCAGGGTTGCGTCGGTATAGGGCTGCAACCATTCCTCGCGGCCAAAACGGGATTGGAACGTTGTGAGGTATTCGTCTGCTTTTAACCCTAACCGCTCGGCCAACAAACGCGACGTTTTGTGGCACTCGCAGTGATACGGGTCCCCTTTAAGCAGGTACTTCAGCGGAATGCCGTGATAAGACAGGATTAGCTTCTGCTTGCGCCCGTGTGCCGCCCAATGGGCCTCGATGTGCTGAGCCATGGCTTCGATATAAGCGGGGAAGTCATGGTAATGGGATACGAAACGGAAGTCCGGAAGCCAGCGGCGCCCCATGAAGTCTTTGGAGACAGCGTCAAAGGTTGAGGCAGAGGTGGATGCCGAATATTGCGGATAAAGGGGGAGTACCAGCAGTTTGGTGACACCCTGTTGCTGCATTTCGTCCAGTACACGGGTAATTGATGGATTGCCGTAGCGCATGGCAAAGCCCACCACCACGTTATTACCGTATCGAGCCTGCAAGGCTTCACGAATACCTTCGGCTTGTTTGGCGGTGTGCACCAGTAGCGGAGATCCCTCCGGGGACCAAACCCCTGCATAGGCTTTCGCGCTTCGCTTGGGGCGAATGCGCAGGATAACGCTGTGCAGTATCAGCCACCAGAGTGGCCGAGGTACTTCGACTACGCGTGGGTCCCATAAAAATTCAGCCAGATATCGTCTTAACGCTGAAGGGGTGGGAGCATCGGGTGTGCCCAAATTGGTGACAAGAACACCCAGGCGCTCGGCCTGGCTATGGCTGAAGTTTTCAGTCCCTTTGTATGGCATTGAAACTTTCCGGTTGTGGGGTGTTAACTTTGGTTATTCTGCTGCTGCGTATGCATACGGCCAATAAGCCCGGTGAGATCATAACCGGCCTGATAAGCTTTGGAGAGCAGATCCTGAGGATCCTGGTCCCGTGCTGAACTCAGCGCCCAAAGCACGGTGCAGCGGGTACCAGAGCGGCAAAACGCTAAAGCCGGTTTATCTGCCTCTGCGAACATAGGGGCGAACGCATCGACATCTTCATCCGTAATATGGCCGGACGCAACGGGCAGATACACCCACTTTAACCCATGTTCCTCGGCCGTTGCTTTGATGTCGGTCATGGGAGGTTGACCGTATTCTTCGCCATCGGGTCGGTTCGCGATCAAGGTTTTGAAGCCGAGGCGAGCTATTTCAGCGATATCTTCGATCGCAATCTGGGGCGAAACAGATAGGTTGTCGTCAATTTTTCTGATATCCACGGGGCTTCTCCAGGGGTTGGATGAACCGGGCTAATCGTTAGCCCGGCACTGTTACGCGCGTAATTACCGAAATTAATTCAGGATTGCGCGCGTTTCCGTTCGATCAATTCAAAGAGCATCATACCTGCCACCATGGATGCGACAAAGACTATCCCTTTAATTTCACCTGCACCAACCGCAACCAGTGCTGGCCCCGGGCAGAAGCCGGCAACGCCCCAGCCCACACCAAACAGTAAGCTACCGCCCACAAGGCGCTTATCAATCTTGGTGCTGGTGGGCAGCTTCATGTTAAAACCGAGCAACGATAACGTGCGCTTTTTGGCCACCGTGAAGGCCACTAAACCGACCAGAATGGCACCACCCATAACTAAGGCAAGCGACGGGTCCCACAGGCCGGCAAGATCGAGGAAACCCAGCACTTTTGCGGGGTTGGCCAAGCCAGAAATGATCAGCCCCAAACCAAAGATTAAGCCGGAAACTAATGCGGTGAGATTGTATTTCATGGGATCAGGCTCCGATCAGATGGCGAATGATGTAAACGGTAATAAAGCCGGTTGCCATGAAGCTTAGGGTGGCAACCAGCGAACGAGGCGATAGTCGTGAAAGGCCGCACACGCCGTGACCACTGGTGCATCCGGAGCCGTAGCGCGTACCCACGCCCACCAAAAGGCCTGCAATGATCAGAGCCGGAAAACCTGCATTGACTTCGATTTCCGGTAACTCTGCAAACAGCCTCCAGACAATCGGGGTTCCGATTAAGCCGCCGAGAAAGGCCATGCGCCAGAGCATGTCGTTGCGCACCGGGGTTAGCAGTCCGCCGAGAATGCCGCTGATGCCGGCGATTCGACCGTTAAACAGAAGGAAGCTGGCGGCAGCCAGGCCTACCAGAATACCGCCAGCCAAAGCGCTGACGGGTGTGAATTCACTCCAGGCAATATCTATCATGCTTTACTCCGGTTAAGTGTGCGTTTTGGAATAAGCATATAATAACAGGAAATAAGGGCAAAAAAAGCCCGGCTTGGGAGGCCGGGCAGAGGCGTGCGAGTAGTATCCATGAAAGACTTCCAGACAAACCGGCATCAACGGGGACACCGGTATTGAGAAGTATTGACCATATTTCGTACAACTCAAGCTTTGCCCCGACTCCTTTGAAAACATTTCTTCATATGCCGCCGTTCTTTATATTGCAGCCCGCCGTTATGCGGGTTTCAGGAGGGTAGCCGCAACCACTGCAATCAACAGGTGGGTGTAATATAATGCGTAAATAACCCTATCGCCCGTATTTAAGAGGTACTCATGTCGGATCACGATGATCATAACCCGGAGACAGATCCGCATCTGCCGGGAAAGATTAAAGACTCTGCTCGTCAGATCTGGTTGGCTGGGCTTGGTGCCTACACCAAGGCAGAAGAAGATGCCGGTAAGTTTTTCGAGCGGCTGGTTCAGGAAGGCGAACAGCTGGAATCCAAAACCCGAGGTGTTGTTGGTAAACAGATTCGCACCGTGGAAGACCGGGTAGGTGAAGTGCGTGAGCGGGCAACCGGCACCTGGGATAAGCTGGAGCATATGTTCGACCAACGGGTATCCGGAGCCTTGCGCCGATTGGGGATTCACCGCAAAGAAGATATTCAGGCGTTGGAGAGTCGCATCGAATACCTGGAAGCGGAGTTGGCCAAACTTCGCGGAAGGACCGCAAACGGTAACGATGAAGAAGAATAGGCTGAGGATTACAGATAAGTCTCGCTGATCAGCAGGACTTCCTCTTTGTGCTCTTCGGTGAGGTGGGGCAGTATCAGATGCAAAATCTGGTATACCCCTTTTCCGGGATCGACAAATTCGCGATCATCCAGATGCGAAAGCGTATCGAAACTGCTCCAGTAGCAAACGGTCAAGGTGAGCTGCTGGCACAACGCGCTCAGCTCTGCAGGCCCGATTGCCATTAAACCCTGACGTTTGAAGCTAGTGCACAGGGATTCAAACGCCAGGGTTTTCTTCTTCAGTATGCGCCGAAAACGGACTTGCAGCTGCTCGTATCGAGACAGCACGTTCACCAAGTCCTGGTACATGAACCGATAGCGCGCAACCGCCTCGAACAGGAGGTGCAGAAAGAAGCTGAACTGGTCCAGAGGCACTTCGGCGTCGCCGGGCACGGCAAGCAAATCCAGCATGTCAGCTTCAAAACGTTCGAAAAGCTCTTCAACAATGTCACCTTTACTTTTGAAATGGTAGTAAAGGTTGCCCGGACTGATGTCCAGCTCATCCGAGATCAACAGGGTGGTGACGTTCGGCTCACCCAGGCTGTTGAACAGCTGCAAGCTGGAGTTCAGTATCCTGTCCCTGGTTTTTATTTTCTTCATGACGGATCGGTTGGCCTGTCAGAGTTCGAAGCTGGCCCAGATGGGGCAGTGGTCAGAGGGGCGCTCCATAGCCCGAATCTCATAACTGACGCCGGCATCTTTAGCTTTGGGCAGCAAGCTGTCATTTGCCATAACCAGATCGATACGAAGTCCTCGCTTGGGTTCGCGCTCAAAGCCTTTGCTGCGGTAATCAAACCAGCTGTATGTATCGGCTTCATCCGGGTTCAGGTGCCGGAACACATCGGTAAATCCTCGCGCTTCTACTTGGCCCAACCATTCCCGCTCTTCCGGCAAGAAACTGCATTTACCGGAACGTAGCCAACGTTTGGCGTTGTCCGGGCCAATGCCTATGTCTTTGTCGGTTGGCGAAATATTCATATCGCCCATCAAGACAACATGGCCGGGGCGCTTGTTCAGCTCGTCCAGAAAATCCATCAGATCGGCGTAGAACTTTTTCTTGGCCGGGAACTTGATGGGGTGGTCCCTGTTTTCCCCCTGAGGGAAGTAGCCGTTGATAACGGTAAGCGGTTCGCCGTTTACCGTGAAATGCCCGGTAATGAGCCTGCGCTGTGCGTCTTCGTCATCGCTTGGGTAACCTTTCACCACTTCATCGGGCGCTTGCCTGGACAGCAGCGCAACGCCGTAGTGGGTCTTCTGACCATGGAAATGCACGTGATAGCCGAGTTCCCGGATCGCCTCCTCCGGGAATTCTTCATCCCTGACCTTGGTTTCCTGAAGCCCGATGAAATCAGGGTTCAGCTGGTCAATAACCGCCGCCAGTTGGTGCAAGCGAGTGCGGATACTGTTGACGTTGAACGACACGAACATCATGGTTTTGGAGTCTCCGAATCAGTTTGGCCCGGAGTTTACCACATCGATGGGGGATAACCGTTTGGCCGAATGGCCGCGGGGCAGCGCTTCACAAAGTCAGATCGCAGTCCGGGTAGTTAATGATGCGGTATCGGATGTGGGCGGTATGATTCGTTTTACGATCGGCCCGGATGTTGGTTAGACCCTGATAGTGCGTCAAGGCGCCTTGCCGGTTGTAACCCAAAATGATGGGATCAACCAGAAACCGCAAAACCAGACTGGTGGGGCGTATCTTAACCACCACTTCGGCGTTAATATTTTCTTTGGGCGCCGGTTCAAGAACAAACCCGTATTGGTCCCCGCGAGTGGGAGCCAGAAAGCGGAACGGCAGCGATTCACCCGCGATGACCGCTTGCCAGTTGGCGCGGACAAACTGATCAAAACCGGCATCGACCACCAAATGATGATCGAAGGACACCTGAAACTGTTTACGATTTTCAGCCGGTGGTTGCCAGTCGATGGTGAGCTGTTTTAACTGTGGGTAACGAATCTCCAACGTTTCGTCGAAATCCGGCTGGCGGAATACCACACTGGGCCGGCTGGGGTGCTGACCGTACTCCAGGGTTTTTACCGCAAACCGCCGATCATCGGGGCCTTCGTGATAGGTGACGGTATGCTTGAAAGGTTCGAACCCGGCATCCGTGCAGATTCCGGTGACTTGGTGCCGTTCTTCGTAAAGTTCGCTTTTTGTCTCAAGCGATTCGGCGGTTCCGTGAAATTCAAACGTTGCGGCCGCTGTCGGTCCGCTGAGTAAGCATAATCCCCAGAGAATTACCCATCGACTCATGGTGCCAACTCCCGAACCATCCGGTTACGAAAGAACAGTAATAATGGAAACAGCACGAACCAGCCAGCGCCAAGAGCGGCCAGAGAAACGGTTTGGTTAGGTAATGTCACTGCGCCCAGCTTGCTGGCGGACCAGTAGGCAAGCGAGCCAGCGAACGGCGCTAATACGAACGGAAGCCATGCTCGTTGAGCAACCCAGCTGAGCGAGTGGCACAGGGTCGTCATGAAGAGCGCCCAGATAGCAATGAGCCAGATCGGCGCAAACCCGGGGGCCTCCGTGCCCTCGAGGCCGAGAATGCCGGTTCGAAACCATAAGGAATCCAAGAGGCTGCCTAGCAAGATGCCAACCGCGATGAATCGGACCTCCGCGCCGGGCCTACGGCTGACCAGCATCAGGTGGGTTGCGAGAATCAGCACGGCCAACCCAGTCGCTGCAAGGCCCGGATAGAGCACGCACACGAACCAGCCGGCTTGAAACAGCAAAAAGTTAACCGTATTCCGGCCGGTTTCAGAAAGAATCACGACGAGGCAATGCTGCCGTGCTTGTTGGCAGGCTTGGCCATCATCAGGTGAGCGACGCCAATGGCCCGTTCGCTAAAGCCCGCTTCACAATAGGCAAAATAGAACTGCCACAGGCGCTGGAACTCGGTGTCATAACCTTGTTCCGCCAAAACCTCGCGCTTGGCCATAAAACGCTCACACCAATCATGCAAAGTTCGGGCATAGTGGAAGCCGAAATCATCCACCTGCGTAAGTACCAGATCAGAGCCTCTTTGCATCGAGCCCAGAATGGCACCAAAAGACGGAATGAAACTGCCCGGGAAGATATAACGTTGGATAAAGTCCACGTTCTTTAGTGCGCGCTCGTAACGCTGCTCCGGCATATTGATCGCTTGTACCAGCGCTATACCGTCGGGTTTAAGCAGCGCGCTGATTTGGCTCAGGTAACTGTCCAGAAAGTCGGGGCCAACCGCTTCGATCATCTCAATGGAAACCAGCTTGTCGAATTGGCCGGACAGGTCACGATAATCGTCAAACAACAGCGTAATTTTGTCTTCCAGACCTTCGGATTCTACGCGGGCTTGGGCCAGCGCCCATTGCTCCTTCGAAATCGTTGTGGTGGTTACATGGCAGCCGTAATGCTTCGCGGCGTGAATGGCAAAACCGCCCCAGCCGGTGCCGATTTCCATCACTTGATCACCGGGCTGAAGGTCGAGCTTTCGGCAGATCACGTCAAGCTTGTGTACGGCGGCTTCTTCAAGGCTGGCGTCCGGGTGAGGGTATATCGCTGAGGAATACATCATGGTTGGGTCAAGAAACTGGCTGAACAAATCGTTACCCAAATCATAATGGGCGCTGATGTTCTTGCGTGACCCTTCAGGCGTGTTCCGGTTCAACCAATGCAAGCCTTTGAGTGCCGGCTTGCTCACCCAGCTGAATTTGTCCTCGAAAGCATTCATGGTGTCGAGGTTGCGGGTAAAAAATCGCAGCAAGGCCACAAGGTCGGGGGAGTTCCAGTCGCCCGCCACGAAGGATTCTGCAGCACCTACGCTACCGCCAGTAACCAGGTCGCGCCAGGTACTGTGATTGTGTATGACCAGTTCGGCAGCGGGGTAAGTTGGATCGTCGTTGCCGAACACTAAATCATCGAAACCCGTCTGCCGAATTCGGAGCGTGCCTTCGCCGAGTTGGGCCAGCTGATTACAAACGAGATGCTTTGCAATCCGGCTCACCAGCGGCATGCGCTCGGCTGCCAGGCCCGATTTGTTGGTGGAGGTGTTCACGTTCTCCATGAGGTTACCCTTCCTGTCAAAGTTGTATCCGGTTGTGCCAAAGAGTCTGGCTCGGTGATGTCTAAGCCCTGATCCTCTGTGCCCCTGCGGTATTCCGGCATATGCGAGTCAAGTTTGTCCGGGTGCGTGTAAAAAGGGGCGCCTTTCAGCTTCAGCTTCAGGGCGTTCCAGTAAATGCCAGCGACGCCTTTCAGAGTTTCCACTGGGAACCGGCAAAGGCTCTTGTGAAGGGTTGTACGATTGAGTGCAGTGCGTTGGACCACCAATGTCGCATCAAACTGTTTCTGTTGCTCCTGCTCGACGTTCATATGGATGCGCAGGTCAGCACCTCGAAAGTTGAACAGCCATTGGTAATGCTGGTCCATACCGTTGAAGGGTGACACGTGGAAGCGTTTGCTGAACGCAAAACGCTCGGTTTGCCATTGTCCTGAACGGGGGCCGGGGTGCTGGCATTCCAGGCAGTACACGTGCCGCTCTTTCCAAGGCGTGTTGGTGATTTGCGCAAGGATAACTTTCGGAACGTCACCATTGCCGGGATTTCGGCCTTGCTCGTAGCACAGATAAAAACTCACCGGGTTAAAGATGTGGCCGAGATAGCGTGGGTGGGTAATGAGCTGGACAGGGCCATCCGGCCACCAGCCGGTGGCAGCCTGGACCCGTTGACTCACCGCGTCGCGTAGATTTGGCTGGTCGGGATCAAGGTAATCCTTGCGCCGCAGTGCCAACCAGTTGAACCGTTCCAGTGAGAAAAACGGGCTGATGCCGGTCACCGTGTTCCATTCGTCCACATCCAATGCCAGCATGCCAATGTTGTAGTTAAACTCATGCTGTGTCGGGTGCTTACGCCGATGTCTTATCGTGCCTTCTAGCCATTCGCTGGCCATAATCAAAGCTCCAGCCCGAAGGCGTTCGCCACCCGTAATGCACTGCGAACCCCGTCTTCATGAAAGCCGTTGAACCAGTAAGCGCCACAAAAATGCGTACGGTTGTGGTCGCCGATTTCGTGGTAACGCTCTTGGGCGGCGACTGCATCCATCGTAAACACCGGGTGGTCGTACTCGAAACGTTTGATGACTTTGTCAGGGGCGATATCACTGCTGCGGTTCAGGGTGACGCAAAAGGTTTCGGGTGCATCGTCAAAGTTCTGCAGAGTGTTCATGTTGTAGGTGACTGATACCGGCTGACTACTGTGTTCCGGAACCATGTAATTCCAAGCCGCCCAAGCCAGTGGATTGGAGGGCAACACACTGGCGTCGGTGTGAAGCACTACATCATTTTTCTGATAGCCGATAGCGCCCAGAATCGCCTGCTCCTTATCCGTAGGGTTGCTGAGCATCGCCAAGGCTTGATCGCTGTGGCAGGCAAGAACGACTTGATCAAACCGATGGCTCTTTCCATTCGAGACGATGGTGACGCCGTCTGCATCACGCTGAATGTCCGACACCGGGCTGTTCAGATGGGTTTTGTCGCCAATCCGTTCCATCATCCGTGTTACGTAGGTGGCGGAACCACCGGAAATCACCCGCCAGGTTGGTCGGTCATCCACAGATAGCATGCCGTGGTTATTAAAGAACTGCAGGAAAAAACGAATCGGAAATTGTTCCAGAACAAGCTCAGGCGCAGACCAGATAGCCGCGCCCATCGGAACGATGTAGTGCTTGCGGAAATAATGGCTGTAGCGATTGCGATTCAAATACTCGCCCAGTGTTTCGCCTTCGGGGATTTGGCCGTCCGCCAGATCCGCCCTGGATTCTTTATTGAAGCGAAGAATCTCCCGAACCATTTTCAGGAACTTGAAATTAAACAGATTGCGACGTTGCGCAAACAGAGTGTTCAGGCTGGTGCCGTTGTATTGCAGGCCTGTGGCGTGAGAATCCACACTGAAACTCATGGAACTGACCTCCGAAGCCACGCCGAGACGATCCATCAATTTGATGAAATTAGGGTAGGTCCAATCGTTGAACACTATAAACCCGGTATTCACTGGCCAGCTTTTTCCGCCTGATGTGACGTATTCGGTATTGGTGTGGCCACCGGCATAATCGGCAGCCTCGAAAAGTTCAACATCGTGATGTTCACTGAGCAACCACGCAGCGGTTAAGCCAGATACTCCGGCCCCGATTACGGCAATCCGTTGGCGTTCCTGATTCATCAAAACAATTCCTGTGGCAGATCTATTCAAAGGTTGTTATCGGTTTTCCGGGCCATCGAGGCGGCCATCCGGTCAATCAAGCCCTGGGGCAAGCAGCCAAGTGCTTTCAGGGTCCAGGTGAAGCGCCGGGGAAACGCAATTTCCCGTTTACCTCTGGCGAGTCCCTGATGAATACGGCTTGCGGCTTCCTTGGCACTGACCATAAAGGGCATGGGAAAATCGTTCTTGTCGGTTAACGGGGTTTTTACAAAGCCGGGGGAAACCACCACCACCTCGATCCCCTCCGCGGCCAAATCGGCGCGCAAAGATTGGGCGAAATAAGTCAGGGCAGCCTTGGATGCGCCATAACCCTCGGCACGGCTGAACGGAAACCACCATGCCGAGGAGCTGACAATCACCACACTCGCCGGTTTGCCTTGGGCGCGGGTAGCCCGAAGGGCAGGCAGGGCAACATCCAGGCAGCGGGCGGTGCCCAGTAGGTTAGTAGTGAGGTTGGCTTCGATAACGGAACTGTCGTATTCAGCCACATCCAGGTATTCACAGGTGCCTGCGTTCAGAATAACCATGTCCAGATCGCCAAATTGTCTCAGCGAACCGGCCAAGGCGGAAAGCTCCTCTGGATTGGTGGTATCCGCCACTGCCGTATGGATCTGTGCCGGCCAATTCATGGCCAGTTTTTCAAGAGGTTGTTGGCGCCGGCCGCTGATCACAAGTTTGTGGCCATGGCTGGCCAGTTCGTGCACCAGTGCTTCACCGATGCCGGAGGAAGCACCTGTCAGCCAGATGTTGGATTCGGACATCACGCGTTTGCTCATCCCGCATGCCTCTTTACCCAGCGCACTGCGCGGCCTACTAACGGCAAATGTTCGTACAGCAATTCGCCGGCATCAAAATAGTCCCGGTGGAAATGAACTTTGCCATTTTGGATCAGTAAATGGCTCATGCCTTCTACGTAAACCGTTTGACCACGCTGGATTCGCTTGTGGTTCAGCTCCATCACCCACGGTATGCAACACCGTGGGTGCTGCAGAACCGGATCCCCGAAACGGAACTGACACCGGATGACGTTTTGATAGGCACCGGCCATGTATTGGGTTAGAGCATCGAGCCCGACCACCTGACCGAAAGGATCCTGAAACTCGATCTCTTCAGCGTACACCGCCGCCAATTCGTATAGATGGCCTTTATCCAGTTTGTTGTAAAGGTTGCAGAAAGCGTTCAGCGTTATCTGCATGGCCCGGTCTTTGGAGCCAACTTCAACAACGTTATCTGACGGAGTCATTATTTCGGCTTCCTTGATCGGTTTTGGTCAGCAGCCAGTGTTTCTTTGACAACGTGGGGCGGTATCGGAGCCAGGTCCCAAATAATGCCGAGTTTGGACAGCAACCACAGGCCGTACCAGGTAATGTCGATCTCGTACCAGCGAAAGCCTTGGCGCGCTGACTGTGGCCAACGGTGATGGTTGTTGTGCCAACCTTCGCCTAGCGTCAGCAGTGCAAGCCAGAAGTTATTGCGGCTATCGTCATTGGTGTCAAAGCGGCGTTTGCCCCAAACGTGGGAAAGCGAATTGATGGATACGGTGGCATGGAAAAGTGCGACTGTTGAGATAAAGAACCCCCATACCAACAATTGCAGCCCGTTAGTGCCCAGCTCTGGCGCCCAAAAGGCCAATGCCTCACCGAAAAGGTAGATCAGTACCGCGAAGACCGCGGGAACCAGAGCGTCAAAACGGTTGATGAACCGAAGTTCCGGAAACTTGAGCCAATCCCGAACCCGACGTTCATCCATGACAAAGCCCGCGTCGCAGGTAAACCAACCGACGTGCGACCACCAGAACCCACCGTGATGAGGGGAGTGCAGGTCTTCGGGGTGATCCGAATGCTGATGATGGTGCCGATGGTGTGCTGCCCACCAAAGGGGGCCTCGCTGAGCCGCGCTGGCACCTAGAATGCCGAAAATAAACTGTGCAGCCCGGCTGGTTTTGAAGGATTTATGCGCAAAATAACGGTGGTAGAAAGCGGTAATCGAGAACATGCGTAACAGGAAAAAGGCAATAGCAAAGCCGACAGCGAAGGCGCTTGTTCCGGTGTAAAGCGCAAGCAGACACGCCGCGTGAAGCGAAAGGAAGGGAAGCACCCTGATGACGTTGAATTTTCGGCATTGTGTGTCGAGGTGATCCAATCCCGCTTCGGAGTCGAACCATCTTAGAATGTTTGAAAACAAATCATTAACTCGGGTCATAATCAGCCATGGAAAGAGAAACCTTAGATACCCCTAGCATACGCAAGGTTGCCGTCATCGGATCAGGGATGGCCGGATTAACCGCTGCCATTATGCTTGGTAAATCAGGCCATCAGGTGAGAGTGTTTGAAAAAAGTCGCGGGCCGGGTGGTCGGCTGGCATCGAAACGAGTGGCAAACGGTGCGGTAGACGTGGGCGCGCAATACTTCACGGGGCGGAACCCGGATTTTGTGAACTTTTTGAACGACTACGCCGGAGCGGACCGCTTCGGGCCATGGCAGGGGACGTTTGGTTTCCAAAACGCGCAAGAAGGCTGGCAGCCATTTCCTGAAGAAACCCGTTACGTAGGCATTCCACGAATGACCGCAATCACGCGTGGGCTGTCGGAGCATGTGGAATTGACGGCACAGGTTCGTATCGGGCGCATGGTCCGCTCTGGGGCGCGTTGGCAGTTGCTCTGCACGCAAGGCAAGGAGCATGGCTTGTTCGATCAGGTGGTAATAACAGCACCACCTGCTCAGACCCAGAATTTGCTGGCGGCCAGCGGATTGACGCAGCTGTCAGACAAAACCCAAGAGCCGGGCGGCGAAATATTACCATGTTGGGCTGTTGCCGCGCATTTCGCGGAAGCGCCGGATGCCCTATTCGATGCCATGCGGCCGGAGTCTGACGTGCTGTATTGGGTGGCCAACAATTCGTCGAAACCGGGCCGGAACGATTCTGGGCAATGGTGGGTGCTGCATGCCACCCCGGAGTGGACCGAAGCGAACGTGGATGCCACACCTGAACACGTTACGAACCAATTGCTGGCGGCGTTCAGAGAACTGACAGGCTTTGACGGAGCGCTCGTGGATTCGGTTGCGCACCGTTGGTTGTACGCGCGTTCAGTCTCGACCGAACAGCCCGGTTTTTTGTGGGATCAGTATCAAGGCGTTGGCGTCGCGGGAGACTGGTTAGTAGGCGGTCGTGTTGAGGGCGCGTGGGAAAGCGCCAGCCGGCTGGCAGGGGCCATGCAGGCTGGCTGATATCAAGTTGTGGTTATCAGCTGAGGCTCGATGATGTGGGAGCAACATCGGGCTGGCGATAAAAATGGATGATGGTGCCGTCTTCGAACTTCGAGAAGAAGGCGCTCACGTCGGTAATCTTTTTAAGTGAGCGTTTTCGGGTGATCGGGTCTTTTTCGAGCACTTTAATGCCGTTGAAGTTGTCCTGAATGTTGGAGAAACGGGCTTTCATGGTGCAGGTAACCACATCGTCTGCCGACAACCCCAGCTCGCCTGCCAGCCAGTTACTGTGTTTCTGGATTTCTGTTTTGCTTAAGTTCTCGCGCGTATCCAAATGCTTCAGCTTGACCCGGTTGACGATCAGGAACGAGTAGCTCTTGGGTTGTTTGCGGGCGACTTTACGAAATGCTTCCCAGAAAAAACTGTCGGTCAGTTCCGCAAAAAAGCTCATATCACTGAGGCAGGTATCAATCCACTCGAAGCTTTCCGGATCTTCCAGCACTTCGTTGATGGCTTCCCGCAGGAGCCAGTCAAAGCCAAGGGCGGTTTTGTGGCCGTACACTTTGCGGTACATCTGATAGCGGCTGTAAACGAAATCTTCCAGGGCCCCCAAACCTTTGTGAGTAATGGCAAGGCCCATCCAGGGTTCGGAAACATCCCAGCCAAACCGCAAGTTACTCAGCAAGTGGTCAAGATTAAAGCCACCAATGGTCACGGAGCTGTGGAACCCGTCTCGAAGCATGTAGTCAGCGCGGTCCGCATCAATCTCGCCGGATACGATGGACGATAGCAGCCCCATGACCAGTTCAGGCACTTCCTGTTCGCCGTTAGAAGCGGCCAGCGTTTGGTCACCCGCGATAAACGCAAGGAAGGTGTGTGCATGGCGGCAGAAGGTATCGCTCGGCGTTACCTGTGTGGTTTCCATAATGCCAATGATGTCTTCGGCGTGCAGACCAGCAGCCTCCAGATCGACTGACGAGAGCACTTCATGGGCGACGCGCACCGAGTAGTGTTCGTGCTCCAGTTCTTCCGGTTCCTCGGGGTGATAACGGGTATAATCTTCGCCGCGCCACAGTTCGCGAAAACGCTCCGGGCGTGACATAAGCTCGCGAATCTTGCGCGCTTGGGTGAACTGATGAGAAAAACTGGAGTGGCCGCTGTCGTGCAGCAGGCAGCCTAAGCGAATAATCTTGGCGAGGTAATCAATGGCATCCAGTTGATTCAGGCTCAGCTCTGTTTGCTCGCTTAACTGGCGCTCCCGAAGGTAGGCGTCGATCATCGCGCGGAACATGCGCGTACCTACGTGCATGACACCAATGCTGTGCAGGAAACGGGAATGGGTCGCGCCCGGGAACACCAGGCTGAGAATGTCGTTTTGGCAGATGTTGCGCAAACGTTGGAAAAGAGGGTGGTCAATAACCTGGATTTCGTGTCGGTAAAGCGGGATCCCGCCGTGGACCGGGTCCATGATCAGTTTGTCGTAGGCACCCAGAAGGTCGTTGACAGCACGTCGCATGGTTACAAATCCCCCCAAAAAAATCCATATGGCCTTGTTATATCACAAGGTCATGCCAGAATAGACCTTATAACGCCTGTTTTTCTTTTACCGCTGGTAGTTTAGGGCAACTAACATGACCTCGCGCACCGAGCGCATTCTAATTATTGACGCCAATGAACAGGCCCGTTCAGACCTGTCACGATACCTGGATGCCAGAGGCTTCTATGTGAGCGTTTGTCCGGATATTGGTGCGGCTCGCAGTTTGTTTACCGAGAATATTCCCGACGTCATTTTTGCCGACCTGTCCCCGGAGGTCATTGAAGACCTCAATCGTCGCCTGGATGCGGCTGAAAGTTATACGCCCATTGTTGCCTATACCAGCAGCACCTCCAGTGCCGAAGTGGTGCAGTTGCTGCGTGCCGGTGCAGAAGACATCGTGCTTAAGCCCTGTCACGCCAGCAAAGAAGCGTTAGACGACGTTATCGAAAAGCTGTTCGATCGTATTCGCGTGAACCGCCTGAATAAGCTTTACCGGGAAGAACTTGAAGAGGCGAACCTTGATCTTCGTAGCGGCATTGCCGAATTGCGGGCCGATCAAAATGCCGGTCGGAAAGTCCAACTGAAAATGCTGCCGGATCACAGCCAGGACATTTGTGGGCTGCATGCCGACTACCTGATCAAACCGTCTCTGTACCTGAGCGGTGACTTCCTCGATTACATCCGGTTATCCAAAGACAAGATGTTGGTGTACATCGCTGATGTATCTGGCCACGGCGCCAGTTCCGCGTTCGTCACTGTGTTGCTCAAAAACCTTACCAATCGGCTGAAGCGCAATCTGCGGCGGCAGTCCAGTGATGACATCATGCATCCGCAACGCATTCTCGAGCGTATTAACTCAGAGTTGATGGACACCGGTTTGGGTAAACACGTCACTGTTTTTGTCGGCATTATTACGCTGTCTGAACGAACCCTGAGTTACGCGGTGGGGGCGCACTTCCCAATGCCCATATTATCGTTTAATGATGGCGAGACCCGATTTTTGGAAGGCAGCGGCTTGCCCGTAGGTTTGTTTGAAAACCCGGAATGGGAGTTGTACGAGGTTAAACTGGATCGTCCATTCCGCCTTTTGTTGTTCTCGGATGGCATTTTGGAGGTCATTCCCGACAAAAGTCTTGATGAAAAGGAACGAACGCTACTTGAACTCGTATCAGGAGGTAGTCACACTATCGCATCGCTGAGCGAGGCTCTGGGTTTAAATAGCATCTCAGAGCTGCCAGACGATATAGCGATAGTATCGGTAACTGACCAGTTAACTGGTTCAGATCAAACGTCGTCGACTTAGTGGCATTGTAAAAAAATGGCTGGTTATAAAATCCTGCAAGCAGATAAGCAGGGAATTTACGTCCTGAAGTTTATTGGAGAAATCCGGCTGAACCTGTGTTCGACGCTGGACAATCTCGTCGAGTCCATCACCCGGGACCCAGACTTCAAAACGGTCGTGATCGATCTCACTGAAACAGAGATCGTCGATAGCACTACGCTCGGGCTGCTTGCCAAGATTGCGTTAGCGGCATACAAACAGAGCCACTTTCTTCCGACTCTGATATCTACCAACCCCGATGTCACCCGCATTATCTCGTCTATGGGCTTCGACAAGATATTCATCATCGTCCGAGAGCCCGCTTCCCGCATTGAAGATCTAGAAGAAATTCCTGTTCTGAAGGCCAGCGAACAACAAGTTCGTGAAAAAGTGCTCGACGCTCATAGAGTGTTAATGGCCATGAACAGCAAAAACCGGGAAGAGTTCAAGAATCTCGTCAGAGCTCTAGAGTGTGAAGAACCCGGCTGATTTAATTTTCCAGCGCCGGGTCTTGCCTAACACGAACCAACGGAAACACTATGCCAGAAAACGTAACGCCGGAATCTGATGCGGCGAAAATGCAAAACGTTGCAGTCCTTGGTGGCGGCAGTTTCGGAACCGCTATGGCCAAGGTGCTGGGTGAGAATGGCCATACTGTGCATTTTTGGATGCGCGATGAAGCCCAGGTCGAAGAAATCCGCACAACCCGCATGAACGCGCGGTATATGCCCGACATCGTTCTGGAAGGGAAGATTCTACCTACAACCGATCTCGCGCACGCCGTTACTAGCGCCGATGTTGTGTTTGTGGCCATTCCTTCAAAAGCGTTTCGCTCGGTAATTCGCGACAACAGCGGCGTTTTCAAAGACGACCAGATTGTCGTCAGCCTGACCAAAGGTATTGAGCAACAAGGCTTCAAGCTGATGAGCGAAATCTTGCTTGAAGAAATTCCGCGCTGCCGAACCGGGGTATTAAGCGGGCCCAACTTAGCGGGTGAAATTGTTAACCGCGAGTTGACCGCAACGGTTATTGCCGCGAAAGATCCCGCCGTGCGTCACACCGTGCAAGAACTGCTCGGTTGCGACTATTTTCGGGTGTACGCCAATGTTGATGTTTATGGTGTCGAACTGGCAGGCGCATTGAAAAACATCTATGCCATTGTGGCGGGTTTGGCCTCTGCCCAGAACCTTGGCGAAAACGCCAAAGCCATGCTGATCACCCGTGGGCTGGCGGAAATGAGCCGGTTTGCAGTGAGCCTGGGCGCTAACCCCATGACCTTTATGGGGCTGGCGGGTGTTGGCGACCTGATTGCCACCTGTACCTCCAGCAAGAGCCGGAACTTCCGGGTCGGTTACGCCGTGGGTACTGGCAAGAAACTCGATGAGGCGGCTGAAGAATTGGGTCAGGTGGCAGAAGGCATCTATACTCTAAAATTAGTAAGAGACAAATCTGAAGCGATTGGCATTCACATGCCGTTGGTACGAGGGTTGTACGAGATTCTATACAACGATGCTCCGATTGAGGTCGTTATCAAAAATCTGATGAATGCTGTTCAAAACTCGGATGTAGAATTCATTCTGCCTCGTACAGTGGCCCAGTAATCCAGCGAACTGGACGAGGAGAGTATTATGCAACTGATCATCATGCGTCACGGTGAGGCAGGCAGGCACTCCCTTGATCACGAACGGGAGCTGACCGATGTCGGGCGAAAGCAGGCCGCCAATGTGGCGGAGAAAATTGCGCAATCCGATTCCAAGCCCAGCGTTATTTGGTGTAGTCCATACATCCGCGCACGGCAGACGGCGGCTATCGTCGGCGACATACTGGGCGTTCCTGTGAAAGAGAAATCTTTCATCACACCGGATGATGACCCGGGTCGGTGTCTGGATGCGTTGCTCGAAAACAAAGAGTCGCCGTTGATGCTGGTATCCCACATGCCCCTGGTGGGCAGTCTCACCACGCTGTTATCGGACGGCCACCGCAATGGCATGCCGTTCATGACGGCACAGGCGGTTGTGCTCGATATGCCAGTGGTAGGTCCGGACTGTGCCACCTTGAAAACTCAGTTTTTGCCCTGATTGTTCTTCCTGCCGTCCTTATTTCTCTAGATTACTGAGTCGTTATGTACAGTTTTCCGATTGAATACATTGAGCCCGTCTTTCGGCCGCCAAGTGAAGCAAAGTCTCTCATCTTGCCGGTGACGAATGGCTGCTCGTGGAACCAATGTACGTTCTGCGAGATGTATACCCAGCCCCAAAAGAAATTCCGAGCCAGAAAGCCTGCGGATGTTCGGGCCGACATAGAGAAAGCAGCCAAGGCCTTTGGCAGTGTTCCTCGGGTCTTTCTGGCCGATGGCGACGCCATGGTGCTGCCGACCCGGCGGTTACTCGAAATCCTCCATGAGTTGAAAGAAGCGTTTCCGGGGCTTCAACGGGTGTCCAGTTATTGTTTACCGCGAAACCTCGCCAAGAAGTCCGTCGAAGACTTAGTGGCGCTGCGTGAGGCCGGGTTAGGAATTTTGTACGTTGGTATGGAATCCGGCGATGACGAAGTGCTGCGCCGCATCAACAAAGGTGAAACCTGGGAATCTACTCGTTCCGCACTGGAGAAAATCAAGCAAGCGGGTTTAACCAGCTCTGTAATGGTGCTTAACGGGCTAGGTGGCAGAACCTTGTCGCGCCAACACGCCATTAACACCGCAACCTTGTGCAACGAAACACAGCCGGATTTCCTCTCCACATTGGTGGTGAGCTTCCCGCAGGGTGAGGAGCGGTTCCGCGAAGGGTTTGGAGACGATTTCGAACCTTTAGACCAGCAAGGTTTGTTTGAGGAAATCCAGGTGTTTCTTGAGCATCTGGAGTTAGAAAACACCACCTTCCGAAGCGATCATGCCTCAAACTATCTGGTGCTGAAAGGTACGCTAGGGCAAGACAAACAGCGCTTGCTGGATCAGGTAAACCTCGCTATCACAAAGCCGGGTGCCGTGCCGTTAAGGCCGGAGTCTATGCGGGGCCTTTGATACTTTCCGTTTTCAAGCAAAAGGAGTTCGCCCGTGAGCACAAAGCCAGAAGACATTGCCAAAGTTGTTAGCGAGCACTCGAAAGAGCGCAGTCTGCCACCGCTGGATAAATGGCACCCTGAGCTCTCAGGTGACATGGATTTGGTGATCACTCGTGATGGTCAGTGGATTTTCAAAGGTAACCCAATCGAGCGGGAAACCATTGTGAAGCTGTTTTCGACCATTTTGCGCCGTGAAGGTGATGGCCATTATTACCTTGTCACCCCCGTCGAAAAGTGGCGTATTCAGGTCGAAGATGCACCCTTACTGGCGCATACGCTTACCGTAACAGGGGAACGTGAAAGCCAGGTGTTGAGTTTAACCACGAACACGGGTGAAACCCTGGAAATCGGCAACGACCATGTTTTGCAGGTTGAAAGCTATCCGAATTCTGACGAGCCAAGACCGACCATCTCCGTACGCCACGGAGTTGAAGCACGCCTTCAAACCAGCGCGTTTTACGATTTGGTAGCAGTTGCTGAAGAGCGGGAAATTGACGGAAGCACTGTTGTGGGTGTGATGAGTCACGGAAATTTCTGGAAAATCGGGCAGGGCGGTTGAAAAGCCCCGAGGCGTCTCCATAAAGAAGGTAGAAAACGCAGTCTGTCACTTGTTAAACTGTGGTTTCTTTCTTGTTATCGAGCCAGGCTCTCTAACGAGGCCGGTGGTCGTTAGTCCCTCTGTGCAGTGCGTCTGTTCACGTTCCTTTCGATTACCTCCATTTTAAATACATAGTCACTGCGACTCGCAAGGAGATCACATGGCCCAACCACGTGTTGTCACCATCCATTACACGCTCACCAACGACCAGGGAGAGCAGCTTGACTCCTCCCGTGTAGAAGGCCGTGAGCCTCTGACTTACCTGGAAGGTGCACAGAACATCATCGGTGGACTGGAAAGCGCACTGAACGAAAAGAACGCTGGCGATCAGGTTAAAGTTTCCGTTGAGCCTGCTGAAGGCTACGGCGAAGTTAACGAAGAACTGGTTCAGCCTGTTCCCCGCTCCGCTTTCGAAGGTGTAGACACCATCGAGCCGGGCATGCAGTTCCAAGCACAAACTCCGGGCGGCCCGCAGGTTGTTCGCGTTGTTGAAGTGAGTGAAGAAACCGTCACGATCGATGCTAACCACCCGCTGGCGGGTGAGACTCTGCACTTCGACGTGGAAGTTGTAGAAACTCGCGACGCAACTGACGAAGAGCAAGAGCACGGCCACGTGCACTGATCTCTTCCGAAAGGTTGATTAAAAACGGCTCCCTCGGGAGCCGTTTTTTTGTAGCTGCAAAACACAAAAAAGCCGGGAAAATCCCGGCTTTTTTGATCATATCAGAACATTTTCTTACATGTTCGGATAGTTTGGTCCGCCGCTGCCTTCCGGCGTTACCCAGGTAATGTTCTGTGAAGGATCCTTGATGTCGCAGGTCTTACAGTGAACACAGTTCTGGGCGTTGATCTGGAACTTTTTGCCGCTTCCGTCTTCTGCTTCAACCACTTCGTACACGCCGGCCGGGCAGTAACGCTGCGCAGGCTCGTCGTACTTCGGCAGGTTAACCTGAATCGGAATATCCGGATCGGTCAGCTTCAGGTGAATCGGCTGATCTTCCTCATGGTTGGTGTTCGAGATGAACACTGAGCTCAAGCGGTCGAAGGTCAACACGTTATCCGGCTTCGGATAATCGATCTTCTTGCACTCGGCGGCCGGCTTCATGGTGGCGTAATCCGGCGTGGTATCGCGGAACGTGAACGGCAGACTTCCGCGCAGAATGTTTTGCTCAACGAAGGCAATTGCGCCGCCAACAAAGTTGCCGAACTTGTGCATGGCCGGGCCAAAGTTACGCTCGGCGTAAAGCTCTTTGTACAACCAGCTGTCTTCAAAACGCTTCGCAAAGCTGGTGATCTCTTCACCGTTCTTGCCTTCTTTCAGCGCTTCAAATACTGCTTCAGCGCCCAGCAGGCCAGACTTCATGGCCGTGTGGGAGCCTTTAATCTTGGAGCTGTTCAGAGTACCGGCGTCACAGCCCAGCAGCAGGCCACCCGGGAAGCTCATCTTAGGCAGGGCGTTGTAACCGCCTTTGGTGATGGCTCGGGCACCGTAAGCAACACGCTTACCACCTTCCAGGTACTTCTTCACCTCAGGGTGATGCTTCAGGCGCTGGAATTCTTCAAACGGGCTCAGGTGCGGGTTGCTGTATGACAGGTCAGTAATCAGACCCACATACACCTGACCACCTTCAAGGTGATACAGGAAGGAGCCACCGGTAGAGCTGGATTCGTTCAGCGGCCAGCCTGTGGTGTGAACAACCAGGCCAGGCTCGTGTTTAGCCGGGTCGATGTCCCACAGCTCTTTGATGCCGATACCGTAGTGCTGAGGGTCTTTGCCTTCGTCCAGCTTGAAATCGTTAATCAGGCGCTTGCCCAGGTGACCACGACAGCCTTCGGTGAACAGGGTGTACTTGGCGCGCAGTTCCATGCCCGGCATGTAACCGTCTTTCTCGGAACCGTCACGGGCTACGCCCATGTCGCCAGTAATGATGCCCTTAACCTGACCGTCTTCAACGATGGTTTCTGAAGCGGCGAAACCAGGGTATACCTCTACACCCAGCTGTTCGGCTTGTTCGGCCAACCAGCGGCACAAGTTACCAAGGCTGATGATGTAATTGCCGTGGTTGTGCATGTTCTTGGGTACAAAAGCATTCGGAATCTTGGTGGCTTTTTCCTGATCTTTCAGCAGGAAAATATCGTCACGGGTCACCGGAGTGTTCAGCGGCGCGCCTCTTTCTTTCCAGTCCGGGAAGAGTTCGTTCAGAGCGGTAGGCTCGAAAACGGTACCTGCGAGGATGTGTGCACCAACCTCGGAACCTTTCTCAACTACACAAACAGTCAGTTCTTCACCGGCTTCTTGCGCCAGTTGCATGACTCGGCAGGCTGCCGACAGTCCCGCAGGGCCGCCGCCTACGATCAGAACATCAAATTCCATTGATTCGCGTTCCACGTTGGTCTCCTCATCTCATACAGCTTTAATGAATGTTATTTTCCGAAGGATAACGCATTTGACAAATCAAACAAACGTTTGTTTGAAATTTGCACTTACCTTTGGCATTGTACGTATACACCGAAATAACGTGTGTTTTGAGTCGATTTTTAGTATCGTCTCATTGCCTGGCCGGGTCAACCCGGTCGATTGGCTGTGAACGCAGGCCTGGAGCGTCGGATGGGGCAATTACCCCTTCTGTTTTAACCTGCAGTATTGTCATGCTTTATGTGGCAGGCGCTCTTTTTAGTACTGTGCATCATTAAACCCATTGTAGAAGAACGAGGAATCTATGAAGGTTCTGGTCGCTGTAAAACGAGTTATCGACTACAACGTAAAGGTGCGCGTCAAGCCGGACAACACCGGTGTTGACCTCGCCAACGTCAAAATGGCAATGAACCCGTTCTGCGAAATCGCAGTTGAAGAAGCGGTTCGTTTGAAAGAAAAAGGCGTTGCCACTGAAATCGTTGTTGTATCCATTGGCCCGAAGGCCTCCCAGGAGCAAATCCGTACTGCTCTGGCACTGGGCGCTGACCGTGGTATCCACATCGAGACTGACGAAGAAGTCCAATCCCTCGAAGCGGCCAAGCTGCTCAAAGCTGTCGTTGAGAAAGAAGAGCCGAAACTGGTTATTCTGGGTAAACAGTCCATCGATTCCGACAACAACCAAACTGGCCAGATGCTGGCCGCTCTGACCGGTATGGGTCAGGGTACTTTCGCTTCAGAAGTGGTTGTTGATGGCGAAAAAGTTAACGTAACCCGTGAAGTAGACGGCGGTCTGATGACTGTTGCTCTGAACTTGCCTGCGGTTGTTACCACTGACTTGCGTCTGAACGAGCCGCGCTACGCTTCTTTGCCGAACATCATGAAGGCTAAGAAGAAGCCCCTCGAGACAGTAAGTTCAGCCGATCTGGGTGTCGAAATTGCACCTCGTCTGTCCACCCTGAAGGTAGAAGCGCCTGCAGCACGTCAGGCTGGTATCAAGGTGGCTGACGTTGCTGAGCTGGTGGATAAACTGAAGAACGAAGCGAAGGTGATCTAAATGAGCATCCTGGTAATTGCTGAACACGACAACAGCAGCCTGAAGCAGGCTACTCTGAACGTTGTAGCGGCAGCCAAGGCCATCGGTGGCGACATCGACGTGCTGGTTGCTGGTGAAAACGTAGGTGCCGTCGCTGAAGCCGCTGCAAAAGCCGAAGGCGTAAGCAAGGTTCTGGTTGCTGACAACGCTGCCTACGGTCATTTCCTGGCTGAGAACCTGAGTGAACTGGTTGCAGAAGTAGGTAAGGGCTACAGCCACATCCTGACCTCTGCCGGCACCACTGGTAAAGACTTCATGCCTCGCGTTGCTGCGCTGCTGGACGTTGCCCAGGTTTCTGACATCATCCGTGTTGAATCTGAAGACACGTTTGTACGTCCGATTTACGCGGGTAACGCCATCGCGACTGTTAAAGCAAGCGACAGCATCAAAGTTGTTACTGTTCGTCCGACTGGTTTCGACCCGGTAGCTGCTGAAGGCGGTTCTGCTTCTGTAGAACAGCTTGATGTTGTTAAAGACGCAGGCTTGTCTTCTTTCGTAGGTGAAGAGAAAGCCGCTTCTGACCGTCCTGACCTGGCCTCTGCCGGCATCGTTATCTCCGGTGGCCGTGGCATGCAGAACGGCGAAAACTTCAAGATGCTTGAGCAAGTTGCTGACCTGATGGGTGCTGCTGTAGGTGCTTCCCGTGCCGCGGTAGACGCCGGTTTCGTACCGAACGACATGCAGGTAGGCCAGACTGGTAAGATCGTTGCGCCTCAGCTGTACGTAGCGGTTGGTATCTCTGGTGCTATCCAGCACTTGGCAGGTATGTCTGACTCCAAAGTGATCGTTGCGATCAACAAGGACGAAGAAGCTCCGATCTTCCAGGTTGCCGATTACGGCCTGGTAGCGGACCTGTTCGAAGCTGTTCCTCAGCTTGAAGAAGAGTTGAAGAAAGTTCTGTAACTTTCTGATCTCTCAGAAAAAGGCACCTTAGGGTGCCTTTTTTGTTTTGGAGATAATGCGCTTCTCGGCTTTACCGATGAATAGGCTGTCGGCCAGTATGTGCACCGCTCGATTGGTGGTTCTCACCACCTGATACACCTGCTCGCTTTTTTCGTGATGGGTTTTCTTGACCTTACGGGCGGTGTTTTTAAATTCTTCATCTTTTGCGAACCGGTCAATCAAACCAAAGGTGGTATTGGCGATGACCTTGTGTACTTTCTCAACGGCGGTTGTACCACCGGATACCGTGTCTTCCATCAGCTTGGCACGATTTCGCACCTCAAGCAGCTCCATTCTTTTTTGCTGAATACGGCTGTGAGTCTGTAGCCGGCTAGCGTTCAGAATGCGTAGTTTTTTACGAGATTCGGCGGACTGCTTGAAACCTGCAGCCAGCAGGCATCCGCTCACCGTTAAACCCACACCGGTGGCTATCAATGTCATCATATTGGTTTGCCTCAGCGGTATTCAATCTGCATATCAACATCAATTTCCCGCGCTTCCAGTTCGCTCGTTAACTCCTTGAGAACTTCCTGATACACCATTTTGGTTGCCATGGTCGGTAAGCGGTCCCCGATCAGGCGACCGGCTCTTGATTCCCGTTTGGCCAGGCCGATCGGGTCGGTTACTTTCAGAACAATCGCCAGTTCCGGGTCGGGTTGCTGTTCCGGAATATCTTCACGTTCAAGCATTTGATCAATCATCTTGCGTTGCTCCCGCAGTTGCCAGAGTAAAAGGCCACTCAGGGCCGCAAGAACGAAACTCGTTATAACCAGGAATACAGTCACGTATGTCCTCCGGGGTATTTGCTAAGGTAGTACCAGTTTGAACCTGCTTGGCGGTTAAACGATTGGCCGGAAGGACGCAGTTTTCATGAAAAGATGAAAGTAACACGCACGATTAAACCTGTTACCATCGTTTCCATCATAAAATTCAATAAAGACAAGGGCACACAATGACAACCACACCAGCAAATTACGATCTGATTGTATTTGGCGCCACCAGTTTCGTAGGCCAGATACTCACCAATTACCTTGCCAAGAATTACGGCGTAGGCGGTGATGTGAAGTGGGCCATTGCCGGTCGCTCTGAAGGCAAACTGAATGATCTGAAAGCTACGCTGGGCTCAGGCTCCGCGGATTTGCCTGTCCTGATTGCCGATGCCAGCGACGAAACCGCTTTGATTGCCCTGTGCGAGCAAACCAAAGTGGTGATTTCAACGGTTGGTCCCTACGCTTTGTACGGTGAGCCGCTGATCAAAGCCTGTGTAACCACCGGCACCGATTATTGCGATCTGACTGGTGAGGTTCAGTGGATTAGCCGGATGATCAAACGTTACGAAGATCAGGCGAAGGAAAGCGGTGCGCGTATCGTGCATTGCTGTGGTTTCGATTCGATTCCATCTGATATGGGCGTTTGGTTCCTGCAGCAGAAGGCTGAGGAGGCATTTGGTCAGCCGTGTCAGGATGTTCGTATGCGCGTTAAAGTGGCCAAAGGGGGCCTATCCGGCGGCACGGTTGCATCCATGATAAACATCGCGAAGGAAGTGGGCGCCAACCCGGCGCTGCGGAAAGAACTCGCGAACCCGTTTTCGATCTGTCCGCCAGAGCACCGCTCGAAGACAAGACAGCCCAGCCTGAAATCCGCTGAATACGACAAAGATTTCGGCGTTTGGCTGGCGCCGTTTGTTATGGGGGCCATTAACACCCGCGTGGTTCATCGCTCGAATGCAGTGCAGGGCGCTCGTTACGGAAAAGAATTCACCTACGATGAAGCCATCATGACAGGGAAGGGTACCAAGGGCCGTCTGACAGCTTATGGTGTTGTGGCCGCGCTGGGTGCATTTTTCACGGCATCTGCGATCAAACCAACCCGTTGGCTGGTGGAAAAACTGGTTCCTCAGCCAGGCGAAGGCCCGACTCCGGAAGCACAGGAAGCCGGCTTCTACGATATTCGCTTCATCGGCCGTACCCAAGATGGCAAAACCATGATCACCAAGGTGACGGGCGACCGGGATCCGGGCTACGGCTCAACAGGAAAAATGCTGGGCGAAGCCGGTTTATGTCTGGCTTTGGATATTAAGGAAGAGTTGCCCGGCGGTTTCTGGACACCATCTTCAGCAATGAGCGACAAACTCCACACTCGCCTGACCAGCAATGCTGGCCTGACGTTTGAGTTGCTGGAAACCCGCTAAGCGCTAATTCAAGTGCAGTACGTGGTCGGAAGGAAGCAGTGCTTCCGGCCCGTGCCCCAGGCTGATGACTGTGCGGCCTTCAAGCCAGCGGTCAATCAGCGGGGCTATACGTTCGCGTGTATCGGTATCAACGCCGGTAAACGGCTCATCCAGAATCATCAGCGGTGCACCGGATAGCAGTACCCGCGCTAGCACCAAACGGCGAGCCTCACCGCCGGATAACCGGTTTCCACTGCTTCCGAGCCAGGTGTTCAAGCCTTCGTCTTCTCGTGTAAACCGTTCCGCCAGTTCAACCAGTTCTAATACCCGCCACAACTCCGCGTCTGTTGCTTTGGCATTGCCCAACCGCAGATTTGCTTTTACGGTGTCTTCAAACAGCACAGTGCTTTGCGTCAGATAGGCGCACGCCGGGCGTTGGAGTGTCCCTGCCAGCGCGGGAATGACTCCTGCAAGCGTATCGGCCAGCGAAGATTTACCGCTGCCAGATGCGCCGACAATACCAAGCCGTTCACCCGCCTTTATGGTCAGCGAAAAATGCGTCATTACCGGCGCGGTGCCGGGATGGCCAATGGTCAGGTCAGTCGCCGTCAGCGCCGTGCTGGTGATTGAAATCGCCGGTGCAACAGCGGACGGCTCAACCTCTTCATTCAGGCGCTTGGCAGCTGCCACGGTTGCTCCCAGTTTGCCAAAGGCATCCGGGAGCATGGCAAATACTTCGTTGAGCCCTAACAGCACGATTGGCAGCATAACCAGCACCGGGCCAGAGACAGATCCGCTTTCAAATAGAGCAAACCCGGCCCAGAGGACCAACAGGGCGGAGAGGTTGATCAATAGTTGAGTTATTGCCAAATGCCAGCCGGTTCGGGTTTCGATCACCGCCTGATCTTTGTCGAGTGCGAGTGATTGCCGCTTTAAAAGCGCCGCGTGTTTTCCGATTCGCCCTGCGGCGGTCAGCTCCGAAAAGCCTTCCAGATGCTCAATGACTTCGCCACGCAAGTGTTCCTGGCGCCCGCTCAACTCGCCCGAAAGCGTTCGGGTTCTGAGATACAAAAGCCAGCTTGCAATAACAAACGCTCCAGTTAGTAAAACCAGTACCGTTAAAGCAATGGTAAGGTTCAGCAGTAACCACAGCAGCAAAACTACCAGCAAGGCAACCAACGCGGCCAAACAGGCTGGAGCCACAAGGCGAAGGTATAGAGTATCCAGTGCATCAACATCGGCCGTAAGCCGAGAAAGCCAGTGAGCGCCTTTCTGCCGGCCCCTGTCACGATGGCCAGCTTGTGCCATTTGATCGAATAACGCTACGCGGATATCGGTTAAAAGCTGGAGCACCGTGTTGTGGTTATACAAGCGCTCCAGGTAGCGGGCTACCGTGCGTGACACAGCGAAAAACCGGATGCCGCCTCCGGGTACGTACAGGTTGATATACGCTTGAACACCCGCTGCAAACAACAAGCCCACCAACGCAGTTTCGGTTAAAAACCAGCCGGACAACGCGAGCAGGGCAATGCCCGAAATCAACGTGGCCAACAGCAAGAGTGCCCCTATGGCCAAACGGCCACGACGTTGCAATATCAGATTGAGCCACGGGCGAAGATCACGCATCTTTCACCTCGCCGTCGTGAACGATCAGCAGTCGATCGGCCAGCGTCATCAGGGCTTGGTGGTGGGTGGACAAAATCAGGGTTTTTCCCGCTTCAGACAGTTTGTGCAGAGCTTCCAATACATGAATTTCACTGGTGGCGTCTAAACCCGCGGTCGGTTCGTCCAGAATCACTAAATCGTAATCGGCGAGAAAAATTCGAGCCAAGCTCAAGCGCCGGGCCTGGCCACCGGATAGCCCCTGACCGTCTTCGCCAATCATGCTGTAGATGCCGTGTTCCCGATGTTCAACCAGATCAGCCAAACCGACCTGATGAAGGGCTTTTTCAATGGCAATGTCTGAGGCTTCCGGGCTGGTCATGCGCAAGTTGTCGGCCCAGCTTCCTTGAATCCAGAACCCTTTTTGGCCTAGCCACCCGAACGGTTGTTCACCGCAGGGCTTACCAAATATCGAGATAGAGCCTGAAACGGGTTGTAGGAATCCCGCCAGCATGTGCAACAGGGTCGACTTACCACCGCCGGAAGGGCCGGTCAGCACAATGGTTTCGCCTTTTCTAAAGGTAAGCGTCACGTTTCTGATCACTTCGGGACCGGTGTCGTAGCACAAAGACACTCGATGAAAATCAATCACCGCCGCGTCTGATGAACCCGGTAACCCCGTGGCTTTTACTGGCGAAGTTGGTTGGTCAAGGCGCGCCATAATCTCAGCACTGGCGCCTAGAGCCGCTGCTCGATCATGGTAATGCTGGGACAGCGTACGTAGGGGCTGAAAGAATTCCGGAGCCAACAGTAAAATCAACAGGCCCGAAAACAACGTAAGCTCAGAACTTGGCCCGAACGAGATGTAGCCCAGAAGCCCAAAACCGATGTAGATCGCAATCACCGCAATCGCCACGGAGGCAAAAAACTCCAGCACCGCGGAGGAAAGGAAGGCGATTTTAAGAGTTTTCAGTGTGATCAGGCGAAACTGGTCTGAACGCTGGTGCAGCGCATCACTGGCTTGGGCTGTTTGGCCAAATAATTGAAGGGTGGTTAGCCCTCGTACCTTGTCCAGAAATTGCCCTGAAAGCCGGCTCACGGTTTCGAAGTGCTGCTGGTTTACCTTTTCGGCACCCATACCCACCAATGCCATGAACAAAGGAATCAAGGGCGCAGATAACACCAGAAAGATACCGGCCAGCCAGTCCAGCCAGAACACCACCGCCAAGATCATTAGCGGCACAAACACAGACAACATCATTTGCGGTAGAAATCGGGCGAAGTAACCGTGCAGGGCTTCAACGTGATCCAGCCATTCCCGGGTAAGCGACGCGGCAGAAGTATCGGAGAGTGCTACGGGCCCGAGTGACTGCCATTTGCGATGCAATTGGCGGCGAACATCCCTGCGCACTTCTTCACTGCAGCGCGAGGCGAAGCGGGTTTGCAAGCCTTGGCCAAGAGCGCGCAGCACCAATACGGTCACCAACGCCAAGAATGCCGGGGTAAGATCGGCTAGGGGGTGTTGCTCAATAACGCCCTGATGTACCAGCCAGGCCAGCAAAGCCATCTGAGCGATGGTTGCCAGCCCAACCCCTACACCAGCCAGTACCGTGGCCCGTATCCAGCGTTGACTGCTCTTGGTTAACCCAGATAGCCAACGCCGGACACGGGCCGGGTCCGACGGTTCCACTTAATGATACCCCTCTCCGGCGCGCACCTTGCCGCGGAACACCCAATAGGTCCAGGCGGTGTAAACCAGAATGATGGGAATCACGAACAGCAAGCCCAACAGCAAGAACAGTTGAGCTTCCGGAGCCGAGGCGGCGTCCCAAAGGGTGTAGTTGGGTGGCACCACGTAAGGCCAACGGCTAACAATCAAACCGAGGTAAGTGGTGATAAACAGCCCCATGGTGGCGACAAACGGCATACCCTCGAACCGATTGCGAACCGAACGCCAGATCTGGAACGCAAACAGCAACGTGATGGCTGGCAGAATCCAGATAATGCCGAGGTTCGAGAACCAGCGCTCCCATACCATGTGATCAACGAAGGGAGTCCAAACACTGATAATGCCGAACACCACCAGAACGGTGATCAAAAGCGGGGTGGTAATGCGGTAAGCCCAGTCTTGCAAGCGGCCTTCGGTTTTCAGAATTAACCAGGTGGAGCCTAGCAAGGCATAGCCGGCCAATGTGCCCAAACCGGTTAACACGGTAAAGGGCGTTAACCAATCCAGTGCACCGCCAACGTACACGCCATCCACAGTGTTGAAACCCTGAATGTACGCGCCAACCACCGCACCTTGCGCGAAGGTCGCAACGGTTGAGCCACCCGCGAACGACCAGTTCCATAGGTAGCGAGAGCTGCGCGCTTTGAATCGGAATTCAAAAGCCACTCCACGGAAAATCAAACCGGCCAGCATCAAAAACACACCAATGTACATGGCGGGCAGAATGATGCTGTACACCATTGGAAACGCAGCCAGCAAACCGGCCCCGCCCAACACTAACCAGGTTTCGTTACCGTCCCAGACCGGCGCCACCGAATTCATCATGGTGTCCCGATCTTCTTCCGAAGGTGCAAAGGGGAACAGAATGCCGATCCCCAGATCAAAGCCGTCCATCAGGACGTACATGATGATTCCAAAACCGATGATAAATGCCCAGATGAGGGCTAAATCGAACACTTCCATTATTGTTGCCCTCCTTCAGTGGCGGTTTTCGCCGGATTTGCCGCGTTTTCCTCTGCATCGTATTCGAACTGAACGTGAGCAGCAGACAGTGGGCGGGCAGGGCGGTCGGCCTCGTCTTCGGTATGGCCACCATCGCCTTCCAGCCCTACGTACAGAACCCGCATCAGGTAGTACAAACCGGCCGAGAAGATGGAGGCATATACCAGGATGTAGCCAATCAAGGTGAACAGCGCCATGCCACCGGTGAGAGACGGGGTAACCGATTCTGCCTGCGTCATCATGCCGTACACCAACCAGGGCGCACGACCCGTTTCAGTCACAAACCAGCCCGTCAAAACCGCAAGAAACGGCGCAATACTCATGGCCCGGAGCCCTTGCAGGTACCAACGGGCCTTATACAAACGGCCACCTTTACGCAGAACCAGCCCGGTGATGGCAAACAGAATCATCAGCATGCCAAGGCCGACCATCACCCGGAACGACCAGAACACAATCGCCACTGGAGGTTGTTCTTCAACCGGGACTTCCTTCAAACCAAGAATCTCACCGTCGAAATCGTGGGTGAGAATCAAACTGGCGAGGCTGGGAATGCCGATTTCGAAATGATTGGTCTGGTTTTCCTGGTCTGGAATCGCAAACAGTAAAAGCGGCACATTAGTGGAGGTTTCCCAATGGCCTTCCATTGCTGCCACCTTCATCGGCTGGTGTTCCAGCGTGTTCAAACCGTGGAAATCGCCCACAACCGCTTGCGCTGGCGCAATGACCAGCAACAGCCACAAACACATCGAGAGAGCTTTCTTGTTCGCTTCCACTTCGCGCCCTTTGAGGATGTACCAGGCACTTACACCGGCGACCACGAAACTACCCGTAAGGAACGAAGCCAGAACCATGTGCATCAAGCGGAACTTAAAGGACGGGTTAAAAATCGCCTCTCCCCACGACAAGATGTGGAACGCACCGTCTCTGAATTCTGTACCGGCAGGGGTTTGCATCCAGCTGTTTGCTGAGAGAATCCAGAACGTAGAGATAAGCGTGCCAACGGCCACCATGATGGCGGAGAACAGATGCGCCCCGGGTGGCACTTTATCGCGACCAAAAAGCAGAACCCCCAAGAACGCCGCCTCCAGGAAAAACGCCGTGAGTACCTCATAACTCAGGATGGGCCCTAAGAAGTTAGCAGAGGCTTGTGCGAAGTTACTCCAGTTGGTCCCGAACTGAAATGACATCACGATGCCCGACACCACCCCCATACCGAACACCACCGCAAAAACCTTGGTCCAGAAGGTGGATAGGGTGGTCCACACCGGATTCTTGGTTTTGTAGCCAAGCCCTTCAAGCAGTGCGATGTAGGAAGCAAGCCCGATAGTGAACACCGGGAAAATGGCGTGAAATGACACGACAAACGCGAACTGGATTCGCGATAGGATGAGGGGATCTAGCTCCATAGGAACCTCCAGCAATGACATGCTTACAAAAGGGCGTAGCCCGCACAGCAACAGTCTGGTGCATTTTGTAATATTGTTATTACCAGCGGTTACGGTAATGCTAACGCGATCATACCAGAGAAACGCGAGACAATTTGTCGCACTCTTGACATATCACAACAACAAATCGAGCCAACTATGGTGAACCAATGAGTTTTTACGAAAATCGCATCCTGCCTCACATCATCGACAAAGCCTGTTCTATGGGGCAGGTGATGAAGCTTCGTAGCCAGGTGGTTCCCCGTGCAAAAGGCCGTGTTTTGGAAGTTGGCATGGGCTCTGGCATCAACCTCGAATTCTACGATCCGGACCGTGTCGAAATGGTGTACGGCCTGGAACCGTCTGAAGGAATGCGCCGCAAAGCCCAGGCAAACCTCAACCGCTCGTCTATCAAGGTAGAATGGTTAGACCTTCCTGGCGAGAAAATACCTTTAGAAAATGACACCGTAGACACCATTTTGCTGACATTCACCCTGTGCACCATCCCGGATTGGCAAGCCGCTTTGGAACAAATGACGCGGGTACTCAAACCCGGTGGGGAACTGCTATTCCTGGAACACGGAGAATCTCCTGATAAACGTACCTGCAAATGGCAGCATCGGATCACCCCGGGTTGGAAGAAATTTGCAGGAGGCTGCCACCTGAACCGCAACATCACCGAATTGCTCAAGCAGGGCGGCTTCGAAATTCAAGAGCTAGAGAACCTGTACATTCCCAACGCGCCGAAAATTGCGGGCTACATCTACAAGGGCATCGCGATAAAGCCCTAAATTTAGTCAATTTGTTCGCAAAATAAACAGCTTGGACAGGAAGTTAAAGATCGGAATTGCGTTAGGCAACGGAGCCTTATACAATCTCGGCCTTCAGATTTTTCCCTCCTATGCCCGGATGGTGAAATTGGTAGACACAAGAGACTTAAAATCTCTCGGCCGTAAGGCCGTGCCGGTTCGATTCCGGCTCCGGGCACCATTAAAAACAATATCTTAGAATTTTTCTCCTGCCTTCTTTTAAGTGCATCTTGTTTCGTGTAGACGCTATGTAGACACCAACCGCTTCGTTGTGGCAGGCTCTATATGCCTATGGTTGCTCAGGGAAGTGAAAAGATGGAATTTATAGAAGCTCTTCAATCGCCGAAGATTAAAATCAAACATCCAACGCAACGAGGGTTCAAACTCGCCACTTGGAAAAAGCACGAGCTCGAATACGAATTCCATCAACGGCAATCTCAGGCAGCCCATTCGTTCGGAACTATTCTTTTCCAGACACTCGAATTGTTACGAGATTGGTTGACCGAACTTGATAGACGAAAACCCGCGTCACTGAATAACGGGGTATTGAGAAGGCATTTCGTGAGTTTGAGCAATCGACACAGAAAGGCCTTCGCTCAGCAAATGCAACAGCGTTTTGACGAATTTTCGGCATCGAATCAAACCGACGACGTCATAATAAATAACCTGTCAGGCCTACCTGGAGCCGCGATCGGGCCCGAGGATTCTAATAACGGCCATCTCACTATCACTGATAGTGCGCATCAAATGGTAGACAATTTCCGACTTATATTAGGCAGCCTGCTTGCACGTAGAAAAGTCGATAAATGTGAAGAAAGTTTTGAGCCACTCGACGAAATGGAATGGCTTCATTTTCAAGAAATGGGCTCTGCCCTATATGACTTGCTGGAATCTTATTGGCATTTAGTTGTATATGAGGAAAACATTCCCCTTTACGACACCTCAAAGAATCTTCTATTACTTAATCCAGTATTTAATGAACTTAATGTAGCAAAAACTGTTTCTTTGATGAGGATGGAAAATCATAGAGCAGCAGTTTCGGCGATTACAGGATCTTTTGTTAAAAACCGCCAAGCTTCAATGGATTACAAGTTCCCTATCGAGGCGGAAAAGTCCAAAGGTGTATCATATCGCGCAGTCCAGTTGAAAGATCAAGATTTCGAATTGCAGGGAATTTATGCTAGCGCCAAAAATGATATTGGTGACATCAAGGACTCTATTTCAGAGAGTGTTTGCTCAAAAGAGTCTTCTGAGCTTGGGTTTTCTCTAAGTGATGTTTTCGACGTATTCTTATCGTTGAGGATTTTTTCGGCATGGAAGTATGGAACGTTAAGTAACAATACGTCTTACTTCAAAAAAGGTGATTTGTCGAGATTTAATTTTGAAGTTGATATAGGAAAACTTGCACAGGTAGTTTCGACATGTGTTGGATTCCCGAAAAATAAGACCAAGAAAATTCTCGAATTTCTGCACTTCGATTTTGGTAGTGACTACGACTTATGGTCCAATCCATTCATCAAAAAGAATGACAGTAAGAGCTTCGTCCTTATTGCGCCTTTTATGGAGGCTGTTCTTAGTAGGAACGCAGAATTTTGGCTTCGCCAGTTAAATATATCTCTTAGTAATAAAGGTGATGGATTCGAGGAATACATAAGAAATAGAATTAATAAATCAATTGAGAATTCCCCACTTTCTGCGACAAGCTTCCAGGTGCCTGAAAAGATGATTAGGTTTTCTGGTCAGTTTGAGGAAATTGACTCGTTAGTTCTTATCGGCAACAGGGCGTTGGTAATCGAGATCAAGAATATTGTGGCAGTTGATAGCCCGGTTTCGTTTGGAACTGCTTCTAGGAGAATTAAGGAAGGAGTAGAGCAGGCCAAAAGAAAGAGTGAATTCATAAAAAATAACAGGCATGAATTTGTTTCTAGATATAATCTAGATATTGAGGCGGATGAACTTGAAACCGTACCGCTCGTTTTCGTAAGTAATTTTATTTGTGCTGGCTGCGTTATAGATGGGGTTTCCATCACAGACCAGTTAATTTTTGAGGCTTTTTTTATTAAGAAAGGACTAATTCCAATCCTTTCCCATGATGCTGGGACCTCAATTTCTCATAAAGTTGAGGTTGAGATTTACAAGTCTTCTTCAGATGCGCAGGACAAAATAGAGAAATACCTATCAAATCCGCCTCAGCTCCGCTTGATGAAGGATGCGCTTTTTTGTGCTTATTATGAATCTTCAATACAAATAATTCCTGGTTCAAAGGCCGTTCTGCGTCGGTTAGAAGTTAGTCAAGAGCATGAGTTAAATACTATTTTGAACACCGATTTCGGTTTTCCGCTTATAGTAAATAAGTAGATCATAGGCTTAGTGAATGAGTTTAGAGCTGATAAGTTGGCCTACTATCGCCGGCTCGATGCCGTACAGTTATTGACAGAACTCCAAGGTGGCGGATGAACCTCACCACTCAGCTTCTCCCAGGTATACGCGGTGTCCTCGGGCAATGCGGCGATTTCCGCTTCTGTAGGTTCCCGGACCTGGGTTAGTTGCTGAAGGCGATCCAGCCAGGAGGAACCGGGATTAATCTCGGACTCTGCCTTCTTCGGTCGCTTGATCTCCCATCGCAGCGTTCGCGTGATCCAATATCGGCCTTGAGCAAACAGGCCAAACAGCTTGCCTTTAGCCGGTTCGCCGTACTGATTAACTGGGCTATCCAGGTACTCGCCTGTATCCTGATCAAACTCTAGCCATTTTGCTGTTTTAATGGGCTGATCCGCTCGTTTGGCACACGGGCCATTCATCGCCTCGATAAAACCCGCCCAATCGCTTTTGTCCGCTGCTTGTCGGGCTTTCTCTACAACCTCGTCATCGGCATGATCCAAGCGACGTAACTCACGCCAGACGGTTACAGGTGGCCCGCCGAGTTGTTGAAACTGACGGATTCCATGGATACTGGCCCAGGCGCGGACACGTGCAGCAACATCTTTAGTCAGGTTGCCATACCAGTCTTCGGCATCCTCGCCGTTTTCCTGAAACTCGCCGTCGATGTTCTTGCAGATGTACTTAACGATGTAGCCGGTTGCTGACCCTCGGTCATAATCAATATCAACCGCCTCGAACCGGGCTTCTTGTGCTCCCGGTTCGTCGCCGTCTTCCTCCAAGGCATAGTCCCGCATGATTTCAACCATGCGCGCTTTGTGTTTGGGTTCAACGAACAGCATCAGGTGCCAATGCGGGGTTCCGTCATGGTGGGGTTCTACGATCCTTAACCCATAGGTTCGGATTTCGTCTCGGTCTAGCTGGGCTCGAATGCGCGCCCACACCGAATTCAAGTAACTCTGGGCTTCGCTGGGTGTCGATCCGTTATATTTGGGGTTCGGTTGACCACTTATTTTGACGGGGTGGTATTTGCTGGGTGTGGTTAAGGTCAGGAATACCCCAGCATCGCCCATGTCTTGGGCGATCTTCTCAAAGCCGGACGCACGAACGATTAGCTCTGATCGGCGAACATATGGATTGCTAACCGACAGCGCTGACAGTTCCGCGAGGGTGTATTCCTGGCACTGATCGTTAACCGCGATCATTTCTTCAAGCAGGGAACGGTTGCGGGTTAGCTGTTCCTGATGGAGTTTTAACCCCCAATCGGATACATAAACGCCCTTTTGCTTGGAAACGAGGCCATACTCACGGGCTACGTTGTCCAATACCCGTTTCTGTTCTTTCCGAATAAGGCGGCGCCACCACCTTTCACATTTTGTTCGTTCGATGCACCCTTTGTCCGTGTGGCTGTTTGGGAGGTTAAATGCGTAACGATCTAACAGTCTGGCGATGGCTCGCAGCGCTTCTTTCGTGTCTTTGATTCGCACGCTGGTTTCGCCGCAGGCTTTTGCCTTGGTTCTAGCAAAGTCCTTTAGCTCGGTATCGTCTATGGTGAACTTCAGATCCCGTCGTTGTAGTTTTGATTCCAGATCCTCCAAGGCCATTTCCAACGCAATGCACCCCCGATCCTGACCTATTAGGTACAGGTGGGGTTCGAGCTTAGGGAATACCCTAGGGAACCGTTTACGGAACCGGGTTACCGCTTGTCGGGTTTGGCGCGTGCCGATGGTGTATAACCGGCCCTTGGTTCGATAGAACGCAAATTGCCTTTGGTCTGAGGGTGTCATGCAACCCCCAGAACATAACGTGTACCTGCCCATAATAGGGCAGGGGTAGGGGCTGGTGAACCTGCTGATTGTTGGGGGTGTACCCTATAAGGTACAGGGAGGGTCGTTAACGAACTAACGGATGCTCGTTGTCCGTTAACGAACCTGTGAGGAAAAACTCTCCGTAACGGTCGGTTGACGGTAGTTCGATCCGTTAACGTTATGATCACCTCGGCCATTAGGCCACCTGAGAGGTTGAGTGACGTATCTGGCGCTCGATGTAACTCTCAAGATCCGATAGACGGTAACGAACTGCCCGGCTGCCAACTTTGACAAACGGGACTCGGGCACCGGCCCACCTATCTCTTTCAAGAAAGGCTTTGCTGACACCTAGAAGCTCCGCGGCTTCTTTAGTTGTGAAAAGTGCTTTGTTCATTGCGTGTCTCCAACAGAGTTTGTTGCTGTCGGAGACACATTGACGTTAAGCGGGGAAAGTAAATATTCCCGTCTGGTTCAGACGGGGAGTTTCTGACGCTAGACGGGGAGTTTTAGTTTTAGCTTGATCGGGGTCTGCCGCCTTTCTTGCTTCCCGCTGGTCTTGGATCTAGGTCCTTAATCCAATCCCTTAAGGTGTCGGGTTTCGTATAGTAACGCCCACCGCCAAAACGTCGGATTGCCTCATGCTTGCAGATATCGGCAATACTGAGGTTCGGGGACGCCTTCCAGAGTTCCTGGGCGATTTCCCGGCATAAAACGCGATGCTTTTGCTTGTCGGCAAGCTTGGACCAAAATTTGTCGATCTGGTCCTGTTTGATTCGCCCTGGCAGCATATCCTTTTCATCGTCACCGGTTTGGCCAGTCAGTTTGTTCTGATGCTCCTGACGCTCAATCTCGGTAAACCAGAAAGAAGGAAGTGGAAGCTTGAGGATTTCGCACAGGTCGCAAACACTGTTCTTGTTGATATGTACCCGCTCCAGCGTTTGTCGCTCAAAAATGCGGTTCTTAAAGCATTGAGGGAAATCTTTCGTTGCGGTCGCATGTCGCCTCAACCATCTCTCCGAGAACTCCTGATACCGTTCCCAGCGCTCATCGTCGGTCAAAGGGTTCTCTGGATCTTCATAAATCATCGAGACAGTGACGGTCTTGGGCTCTCCAGTTTTTTCATCGATCTCTTCGTGCGTTGTTTCTTCAGTGACGGATGATTCGAAATCAACGTAGTGTTCGAAATCGACAAGGGTTTTTTCATCCTTCAAGACGATTCCGTTCTCATTGCAAACCTGAATATCGTGCCGGTATTGCATTCGTGTAACCGTCCGGAGCATATCCTGAACAGGCAGGGGTAGAGCGCTCGGATCCGAATTATTTGGATCCTGATCGTACCACCGATGGGCGACTTCCCAGATGCTTAGGTGGTCAATGTCGGAATGCAGCATCGAATTGTCCTTGAGGTTCGAAGATGTTAGCAGCTTGGCTAGGTCCAAACTGAAGTTGAAGGTTGGAGTCACCGGCTCCTAAAAAACGTGATGGAAGTTGCGGCTTGCCCTCGTTCCCGGCGAATATCAAAGAGATCCGAGGTATGGAGCAGGTTTCGCCAACTGACGCATCCGTGTGCCTTGGGAGTAAGGTCAGGGTTTCGACTCTTAATAACTTCAATGGCGAGCGTCAGGTCCGTCCACCCGTCTTTACCAAGCGTGGATTCTGCGCGCTTCAATTCCTCGACGACACGGGCGCTGGGCCAGTCAATATTTTCTCCGGGGATAAAACCTAACTTGATCCATGCATCGAACTGCGGCGAGAGGAGGAAACCCTTCAGCGCGGACATACCTCTTACCCTCGCTTGGTCCCAACTTTGGAGCCGTTCCATATGAGACTTGAGCATTTGTCGCACGGTTTCAAGGTGGTCGATAGCCTGCAGACAGGAATCTTGATCGTCCAAAGGAAAGCGCTGAAGGAAATGATGCACCAGCTCATTTCTCGTTTCGACCAGGTAGGTCAAATCATCAAGTAACGTCTGATAGTCGTCTTCGCCTGCGACAATGCTATATGTTGTCTTAAAATGAACTGCATCCGTCGGAAGTGCCGAATCGTCTATTTCCGATTCCGACTCATTGCCAGTCTCGGACGATATATGACTACCGGTAAAGTCGCTTATCAACTGACCAAGGGTCTTAGTGCTGTAATGGGATTGTCGCTTATGGAGATTTGTTTGCCAGGTCTTGGGGGTACCTTCCATCTCCAACACTGAAAGAAACCCTTTCATTCCAAGTTCGTATTTTTGCAGGTTCAGCACACACCGGCCTAGCGTCTCGAAGACTTGCGTTCTGAGTTCTTCAGTTGTTTTGTCGCACTCATCAGACATAATGTCTTCTCGCCTTCCGTTGGTTGTATCTCTATCCGTTTGGTCCGAGTTCATCAGGGAGCTGCGACTACGAATTTAGGATTGAGTATGATCGTCCAATTTGAACTGAGCTTCAAAAAAGTCCGTTATTTTTTGCATGGGTCCTCGTAGACGTTCGACATCGAAGATGATGTAGCCATCTGTGACATCGTTCGGGTCTTTGTGGTTCATGAGCCGTTTGAGGGCGTATGCCGGAATATCGAGCCGTTCGGCGGCCGTAATAAAGGTGCGCCGTAAATCGTGCATAGTGAACGTCACACCCGAAAGTTCGCACACACGCTTGATCGCGGTGCGGGGCTCTGAGAGGTGTCCACGCTCTGCGTCGCTGGGAAACACAAAAGGGCTCTCCTGGACTTCATGACGGCGCTTTAAAAGCGCTTCGATAGCGTCACTGAAAGGCAGGCGATGGACCCGCCCGTTCTTGGTATCGGTAATAGTCAGAGTCTTTTCTTTGAAGTCCACCTGGTCCCAAGTCAGGGTTGCCGCCTCGGTGCGACGGAGGCCGGTGAGCAGCGCCAAATGCAGGTAATCCCGCGTGGTTTGCGTGTTCAACTGCATCGTTGCGTCGTGCCAGGCTTTGAGCTGGTGATCTTTGATGAGGCTCTGGCGCCGTTCGACCTTGTACCAGGCGCGTTGGTGGCTCAGGACATCGACCGGGTTCGCGACCAGAAAGGGTTTACCGGAAGCATCCTGGTAACGTTGCAGAGCATGATTGAATACCGCACGTAGAATCCGCATCCCGTTGTCGGCCCGCGCCGGGCTGCGTTGACCGTATTCCGCATGGCGACTCAGCACCATATCTCGGCTGATATCCTTGAGCGCCTTGCTCTGCCAGTCTTTGAACATCTCACGCATGGAGCGTTGATAGTCGTTCAGAGTGTTGGGCTTGAGATTCTTTCGTGTCGCGAGGTAGTCCTGAAAGGCATCTTGTAAAGTGATCCGTTGGACACGCTGCTCCTGAGCTTCTCGAATCGGGTTCACGCCGGTGGCCACTTTGCCTAGAAATTTCATGGCCTCTTTCTTGGCCTGTTCGACAGTGAGGTTACCGTAGCGGCCTAGAGTGATACGTTTGACCTTCCCGTCCACACGTTTCTCAACGATAAAGGATTTAACGCCACCACTCGTCACTCTTAGACCAAATCCCGGAATTGCTGTGTCGCGGTAGAACGCCTGACGGCCCTTACCATCAGGCATTGCTAAGGGAATATCGACTTTATCGACAAAGCTTTTGGTGATTCTCATGTCGCGCCTCAGTAGTCAGCTTTATCCGGGAATACCTTCCGGACGCCACCTCTAGGATTCTCTTGATCTCCGTCGCGGCGGGGAATCAAGTGCACGTGAGCGTGAAACACCGACTGGCCCGCGCTGGCTCCGGCGTTGGTGCCCATATTAAAGCCAGTGATGTTGGCGTCTTCCGCCATTAGGGCTTCTCGCTGATCCCGGAGTAGGTGGTTGATGCCGTTCAGCTCGGCGGGGTTCAAATCAAAATAGGTTTCGGCGTGCCGTTTAGGGATCGCGAGGCAGTGCCCCTGCGATACCGGGAAGTTATCTTTCAATAGCAGCGCCAATTCGTTCTCAGCTAGCACCTCAATTTGATTCCCGGCAGGATCGCAGAACAAACAGTCCGGCTGCCGGTGGGCGTATTGCTCTGGCCACTGGCGGAAATCGGTGTCGTCCCGGTCCCGTTTCATGGCGTTGCAGGAGTAACAGAGCGCCTGAAGGTTGTGTGGGACGTTGGTGCCGCCGTGATTCACGGGAATGATGTGATCCACTTCCAGGGCTTTATCCGATGCCGGGATACCGCAGAGCTGACACCGAAATTCCGCCGCCTTAAGGGTGTCGTAACGTAAAGAGCCGGGGATCTCGTCGCGGGAATGATCTCGATGAGCAAAGATTGCCGCTTTACCTCGTTTTTCGACGTATTCAGCGAGCCTAATCTCGCACTGGAGCTGAAGCCTCTTGCGTTCGGACGGGGAGAGCTCGTCATACCCTCTGAGGAAAAATCGATTGGAGCCTTTTGGTCCCTTCTCTATCACACCGTGTTTGGCGAGCACCTGGCCCGGCATCTTTTTCACAATGTCTCTGTAATATCGAAGCTGGGAGTCATCGTGTAACAAGATCGACTCGGCAATGTCTTCGGCAGAGGCTTCGCCTTGATGTTCGAGCAAGTACGCGAGCATCACCGGCTGGTAGATGTGTGACATCGACATACCCGAGTCGATGAAGGATTGGAGACGGTCAAACGTCGTTTTAACGTGATCCACTAGCAGTTCCCTCTGAGTCTCTTGCGTCTTCATGTAGACGCCATGTAGACAAAATCGATCAAATTCTAGCGGATCTCTTCAAACAACCGCAAACATAAGTTTTCAAGGATACCGATTAAGTGGTTGTTTTTAAATTGATAATAAGGTTTATTCAAATTTGTTCAAAGAAGGGCGCTAATAACTTAAAATCTCTCGGCCGTAAGGCCGTGCCGGTTCGATTCCGGCTCCGGGCACCATTAAAATCAAGCATTTAAAGATTCCTTCGATTCAGAATACTTCCTTGGTCGTTTTCACTCTTGCAAACGATCAAATGGACTCACCGTTCCTGCACGTTTATCGCCAATGACGTGCGTGTAGATTTCGGTCGTGCGAATGTCGCTATGGCCGAGAATCTCCTGAACTGTCCGGATATCGCTTCCCGATCGCAATAACTCTGTTGCAAAGGCATGCCGGAAGGTATGCGCCGTTACTCTCTTCGTAATCCCACTAGACTGAACGGCTTGTCGTAACTGTCTGGAATACGTTGAGTGATGAAGGTGGTGCCGGCAAACGTATCCAGCAATGGGATGAAGGCAACGCGTTGAAGAAGGAAAGAGGTACTGCCACCCGAAGTCTTTCATCGCTGGTCCATACTTCTTATGCAGTGAACTCGGAACTGATGTGAGCCCGAATCCATCGGCGATATCGGACTGATGTACCTCCCGGGCATGGACGACCTGGCGTTTAACGCTCTCTCTGAGATTGCCCGGTAGGAGTGTGTATCGATCCTTGCGGCCCTTCCGGTTAAACACCAGTAAGTTCCGGCTTTTCAGGTCGAGATCCTTGATGCGCAGCGAAAGTGCTTCGTTGATTCTCAAACCGCAACCATACAGGAGAGCGGTGATGAGCCAATATTCAGCTTCCAGATTACCAAGAATCGATGCAACTTCTTCGGGGTTGAGAACAGTCGGCATTCGCCGAGGTGTTTTGGTACATCTTGTACTGAAGGTTTTCGATCTCCCGTTTCAACACGTTCTTGTAGACGAAAATGATTGCGCACAGTGCCTGGTTTTGGGTGCCTGGGCTAACTCCGCGATTGACGGCCAGGTGATTCAGAAAGCGCTCAATTTCGTAATTTCCCATTATTTCCGGGTGTTTCTTGTCATTGAACAGAATGAACTGGCGAACCCAGTAGAGATAGGACTTCTCGGTTCGGTAGCTGTACTGTTTTGTTCTGATCTCTGTGCGAATCGATTCCAGAAACGGTGATTTCACTATAATCGCCCTCCTTGGTCAAATAACTGTATATGTGTACAGTTATAATTAAAAAACCTCAAAAATGCTAAATTTTTTGCGGTTTAATTTGCACAATGCTGCACTTTTTTCACAGAGCACCTATGTAGGTGACTGTTTAAGAAGCGGAATTTTTAGACCCTCTGGATTTAACTTGCAAAAACGTGCACGCTAAACCCGCGTGCAAACTTTTGACAGAGGCGAGGCTGGTTGCGACCGCAAAACTAGACTTGTAAAACGATGAAAAAGAACGATTATTGGAGCTGTGACGCAGTTTTAAATGAGGTGGTGGGTTTGCGGTTTAATAAGAATTCAAACTAATAAGCAGTTAATTTCATAAGCATGGAGGAGTAATGGCTAAGAAAGCTAAATGGTCTGACAAGCCTTCGATTTGTCCTCAATGCAAAACGTCCCTGCCACGGAAGATGAGAAATCTAGCTTCCCATTTTCAGGCAGAGCATGGTCGCCAACCCACTCAAGGTGAGCAGACGCAGTTTAAAGCGTATTGGCCATCAAAGAATCCGTATTCCGAAACAGATTTTCAGAAGCCAGGCAACGAGGTATCTGGTGGTGGAGTTTCACCTCGCTAAAAATTAACAAGGCGCATCAGTACGCGGCCGATGGCCGCCGGACGCCCTTTACATTGCGGCTGCGCCTCCATTACAAGGGCGCCGCTGTGCTTCGGCGTTAAACATTTCCTGACTGTGGAAGATAGATGAGTTTCGAAACTTTTGAGTACATCAACAAGAACCTAATCGATCAATATTTCTCTCAGGTTCCTGCTAAATACAAGAAACCGGGAAAAAATACTGTCTCGGGTTTAGCTCTTGGTATGAATGGACCTACGGTTTCATGGCAGTCAGAGAACAATAACTCAGAGATCGACGACTACTTCAAATTGCGCGCAATTAACAACTATCTGGAAAAAGAAAACTTGCTCGTGCGGTTTCGTCCCGTAGAGCTTTTTGACGATTGGGGTGCAAACTCAGAGGCTGTATTGGAATGCCGAAACAAAAAGTTAGTACTTGAGAAATTCAAGGCCAAGAAAGTAATCATACCCACAGGAGATAAATTTCCATTTCCAGATATACCCTTTTTGATTATCTGGGTTTCTGACCCAGATCCTAGTTTATATTCAGATGAGGAGTTTGTGTGGAAGGGGACATTCCTCTATCTGATACAGGCTATTTACGACAACAACAAATATAGCATAGTCATGTCCGGCGTTTCGGCTCTTCAAGCCTTGGCCAATATAACTACAGGTCAAAAATTTTTCGAAAGGCCAAAAGGTCAAGGTGAGCCACTCGGTAGGTGGAACTATCAACACCCGATCGAAAAGCTCGTTGAGTTGGGTGGAATTGTGTCAGAAGAGAAAAATTTGATCAGCCTTTACAAGAAACGGTATATCACTGACGAGCAATGTTATGAGTACAAAGGCCAAGAGCGTCGTGTGAATGACTTGCTGGCATACCCACTGTGGATAAAGGAGAATGTTTAACAAGACGCGCCACGCGGATGCCCTTTACTCCGCTCCGCTCTGTAAAGGTCACCGGTGCGCTTCGCGTTAGCACAAAGGATGTTTATGGACGTTACCCCGGAAGAAGTTGAAGACTTTGTCAACGGGCAATTCGCGCAGAAATTGTGCGATGCAACCGCTTGGTTTGGGCATGCGAGAGCACTGATTGCTTCCGCACGAATCTCAAAGGAATCAGCGGCAGTACTGATAAGCCACACTGAAAAATCTGAACTCGAGAATGTCTGCTCGTTTCTCTATGGCCTAGCTTTAGAGAATTTATTCAAGGCTATATGGATTCACAGGAAATTTGGCTCCCCCTGGGAGGAAGATTGGCTGCCGCAGACAAAATTTCCCAAAGAGATTCAGACTCACGACCTAAAGAAGCTTGCTGAAAAAGTTGATCCTAAGCTTGTCGAAAAATATGACTTTTCACTAGAACTGCTAACCGAAGCGGTAACTTGGGCAGGAAGGTACCCTTGCGGTCTCAAAGCAGGCGCAGGAGCTTATGTCAGATATTCTCAGGTGCATGACCATGCGGAAGAAATTTATGCGAAATACCGCAGGTTTTTCACCATATCGCGCTAACCATTCGCTCAAGTGCGTTCTGGACTTCCCCCGATGTAGTGGACACGCATCGATAACTCCGCAGGAGGAGCAAAACGATGCCGGAAATGATCACGGGGAAGAAAACCCAGCAGTACAGCACTGAGTTCAAAGTCAAAGCGGTGGAGTGGAGTCACCAGGCCCACCGCAGCGTCAAAAGCGTTGCCGAAGCGCTGGATATTCACCCCTTCATGCTGTCACGCTGGCGAAAGGAATACCGTGAAGGAAAGTTCGCCATGAAACGGGTCAAGAAGGCGCCAGCAGACGCCAAAAAGAAAATACAGGAACAGGATGAGATTGCCCGCCTGAAACGCCGAGTATCGGAGCTTCAGGAGGAAAACGATATCCTAAAAAAGTTTCAACGTTTTCAGGCCGAGGAACGACGGAAGCGTTCCGGTTCGTCTGGAAACACCGACGGGAATACAGCGTAAAAGCGCTGTGTCGGCACTTGAAGGTGTCGCGATCCGGTTACTACGCCTGGGCAAACCGGAAGCCTGGTCAGAGAGCCACTGAGAACGCCGCGCTGCTGTTGAAGATCCGTCGTGTTTACGACGGTAGCAAGGGGCGCTATGGCAGTCCCAGGGTCTATCAGGCCCTGCGCCGGGAAGGCGAACAGGTTGGCGAGAATCGTGTGGCGCGCCTGATGCAGGAATGGGGCATGAAAGCGCGAGTGATGCGAGTGTATCGCCGAATGAGCAAGCGCCGTGACGAACTCAAAGCCCTTCCCAATCACCGCTTGAGCGTTGAAAAGTCTGTTGCGGTGAATCAGCAATGGAGCAGTGACGTTACCTACATCAAGCTGGGTCGAAAATACGTGTTCCTGGCGGTTGTTCTGGACCTGTTCTCGCGCCGGATTATCAGTTGGCGATTGGATGAGAGCCTGAATGCGGCACTGGCCAAAGGTGCCTTGAGAGAGGCCTTTGCAGCAAGGCAGCCGAAAGCGGGTTTGTTGTTCCACACCGATCGTGGCACGGAATATCGGGCTCAGAAAACACAGGCATTTCTGAACCAAAACAGCGTGCGCCACAGCATGAATCGACCGGGACAATGCACAGACAAAACTGAGGTCGAATCCTTCTTCAAAACCTTGAAGGGAGAATTGCTGCATGCGACCAGCTTTGTGACGATGCGGCAGTTACGGAAACATATAAAAGACTATATAGAGTGCTTTTATAACAGCCAACGGCTGCACAGTGGCCTTGGTTACCGGACTCCGATAGAGTTCGAGGGAATTAACTGATGGGGCGTGTCCATTTTATTGGGGGAAGTCCACGGCCGATGGCCGCCGGACGCCCTTTTCATTGCGGCTTCGCCTCCATTGCAAGGGCGCCGCTAAGCTAAGCGTTCGAACGTCCTGATTTGTAGGGTAATGTGATTTTAGAGGCACCTTGGATGGTAAGATATGAATAAGGATCTTTTCGAAAATCTAATCTATGAAGAAGAGAGCACGACGCTAGATTTTAAAAGTCAGCAATACCGGTTCTCCAAGGAAAGCGAAGAAGTAAAATCTGAGCTATTGAAGGACATTATTGGGTTTGCTAATGCTTGGCGGCGCTCTGACTCATACATATTGATTGGCGTAAAAGAAGTTCGTGGTGGTCGGGGAGAGGTTGTTGGTATCGATAACTCCGAGCATCTAGATGATCATGCCCTTCAGCAGTTCGTTAATAATTTAACAAATCGACCGGTTCGATTTCACTATGAAGCTTTCGAATTCGAGGGTGTACAGGTTGGGATCATAAAGATAGAACAGCAGATCCGTCCAATTTATCTAAAGCGAAATTATGGGCGCCTATTAAAAGAGACGGTTTACGTTCGTCGTGGCAGTTCAACTGACCCGACGAAACCCGCATCGTTGGATGAGATAGCTCAAATGGGATCTGCTTCCCAAGAACCGTCTTGCGAGTTGGTTGTTGAATTCGCAGATACAGAACGGGAAGTACCTCTCGGCAGGAGCATTTCTTGGGAGGCTGAAAATTGCGCTATGCCCAACGAGAGCGCAATTCCAGATTTGCGTCCACCGGAGCCAAGCGACCCATTTGGCCTGGGATTAACATTTGTATCAAGCGTGCAACACCTAGAAGTTAACTCTAACTATTATAGAGAGTTAGCGCATTATGAGTTTGTGCATCGATTATTTAGACCAGTTCGCTTCGTCATAAAAAATAGCGGTGAAGTGGCTGCTCGCAATGTTCAAATCGATTTGAGGGTGCCCGGGAACATCGGAGTTGTGATAATTGATGGTTCCGATGTACCTTCACGCCCAAGCCAAAAAGATAGTCCATTTTGGATGTCTCATCCAAATACAATGTTAGATATTAACCGTCACGCTCCCGGTTCAATTACGATTTCTGAAAAGGATGAATATTGTATCGAAATTGAGTGCGGAGATTTGCAGCCAGGTCGTAAAGTCTGGTCAGACACAATTTACGTCGGTTCCAGAGAGACTCGAGACATCACACTTCAAGGTACTGTCTTCGCAGACAATCTCCCGAAGCCGAGCCAAGTCGAGCTATATGTTGATACTGCGATTGAAGAAACGTCACTCAGCCTAACTGAGTTACTATCGATGTAACGTGGTAATTTTCCGAATTGGTCTCACTCGTTGTCGAACAAGAGGCTGTTGTCGGACGCCCCTACGCTGCGCTCCGGCACGCCGCAAAGCCAAGCGTTAATTGCCAAGGAGAGGTATGACTATCAGTTTCAAGGTGAATCACCCCATTACCACCGATCAATTCATCGGTTTGCTGGAAAGTTCGACCCTCGGGGAGCGTCGGCCGACCCATGACCGAGCATGTATGGAGGGGATTGTTTCCAACTCCAATCTCGTCGTAAGCGCATGGGATGGTGATTTGTTGGTGGGCATCGCTCGCAGCGTTACGGATTTTCACTATGCCTGCTACCTGTCAGATTTGGCGGTTCATCAGAGCTACCAAAGATCAGGAATAGGCAAACGATTACAGTCATTAACCCAGGATCAACTGGGGCCGCTCTGCAAATTGGTAATCCCCCCGAAAAACAGCGGTGTTTAAAAGTAGAATTTTCCGTAAGCTACACGCAGGGAGATTCTGCATGAAGAAGTCACGTTTTTCCGAC
>NZ_JALKAQ010000030.1 GCF_023016065.1 Marinobacter sp. S0848L
TGTCTAAAGAAAAATTTGAACGTAGTAAACCGCACGTTAACGTCGGCACCATCGGTCACGTTGACCATGGTAAGACCACTCTGACCGCTGCTCTGACTCGTGTGTGTCACGAAGTTTGGGGTACAGGTTCTGCCAGTGCGTTCGACCAGATCGATAACGCACCGGAAGAGCGTGCACGTGGTATAACCATCGCCACGTCACACGTTGAGTACGATTCGCCGACCCGTCACTACGCACACGTAGACTGCCCGGGCCACGCTGACTATGTTAAAAACATGATCACTGGTGCGGCTCAGATGGACGGCGCGATCCTGGTTTGTTCTGCAGCTGACGGCCCAATGCCTCAGACTCGTGAGCACATCCTGCTGTCTCGTCAGGTTGGTGTACCTTACATCGTAGTGTTCCTGAACAAAGCGGACATGGTTGACGATGAAGAGCTGCTTGAGCTGGTTGAGATGGAAGTTCGTGACCTGCTGAGCATGTACGACTTCCCGGGCGACGACACTCCGATCGTTACCGGTTCTGCGTTGATGGCTCTGGAAGGTAAAGACGACAACGAAATGGGTACTACCGCTGTTAAGAAGCTGGTAGAAGCTCTGGACGCGTACATCCCGGATCCTGAGCGTGCTGTTGATCAGCCGTTCCTGATGCCGATCGAGGACGTATTCTCTATCTCTGGCCGTGGTACTGTAGTAACCGGTCGTGTAGAGCGCGGTATCATCAAGGTTGGTGAAGAAGTTGAAATCGTTGGTATCAAAGATACTGTGAAGACAACTTGTACTGGCGTTGAAATGTTCCGCAAGCTGCTCGACGAAGGTCGTGCGGGTGAGAACGTAGGTGTTCTGCTGCGTGGTACCAAGCGTGACGACGTTGAGCGTGGTCAGGTTCTGTGCAAGCCGGGTTCTATCAACCCGCACACCAAGTTTGAGTGTGAAGTGTACGTATTGTCCAAAGAAGAAGGTGGTCGTCATACTCCGTTCTTCAAGGGCTATCGTCCTCAGTTCTACTTCCGTACCACAGACGTGACCGGATCGTGTGAACTGCCGGAAGGTGTTGAAATGGTAATGCCGGGTGACAACGTTCAGATGGTTGTTACTCTGATCGCTCCGATCGCCATGGAAGATGGTCTGCGCTTCGCGATTCGTGAAGGCGGCCGTACCGTTGGCGCCGG
>NZ_JALKAQ010000031.1 GCF_023016065.1 Marinobacter sp. S0848L
GGTAATCCCCCCATTTTTAAGGGGGTTCAAAAGTAGACCTCAGGCCATCATGGCCAACTTCTGTTGAGGAGTAATTCCTCCGAGCCCCATATTGGGTCGTTCGTGATTGTAGTGCCAGAGCCAGCGAGTGGCATAATCCTGGACTTCTTCGGTGCTGTCGAACAGATACTGTGCCAGCCAATCGTAACGGACCGTTCGGTTGTAACGTTCGATATAGGCATTCTGCTGGGGTTTGCCGGGCTGGATAAACGCCAGTGCAATACCTTGCTTCTCTGCCCAGGTCGCCAGCTTACCGCTGATGTATTCGGGGCCGTTGTCACACCGAATAGAGCGCGGTTTCCCTCGCCACTCAATGATCTGCTCAAGTGATCGGATAACACGCTCTGCCGGAAGTGAGAAGTCCACCTCGATGCCAAGGCCTTCGCGGTTGAAGTCATCAATCACATTCAGCAGCCGGTAACTGCGACCATCGTTTAACTGGTCGTGCATGAAGTCCATC
>NZ_JALKAQ010000032.1 GCF_023016065.1 Marinobacter sp. S0848L
TGACAAGCAAAACCGGGTCTGTAGCTCAGGTGGTTAGAGCGCACCCCTGATAAGGGTGAGGTCGGTGGTTCAAGTCCACCCAGACCCACCAAAATTGCTCAGCTCTGCGTTATCGAGCGACTTGCATAGCAGGCTATGCGGCGCCCCTCGATGCCTGGATCTGAACAATTTACGAGTACGCCTTGAAGTTAAGGCGATCTCGGATGCGCCGGACAGGTTTTGTGAATCTAGGCGCAGTGAGAGTGAGTGAGGGAGTGATCCTCGATGGATCATGACCGACGCGAACGAACGCTGCAACGACGAGTCACGAAAGCTGAACAAGCAGACGGGGCTATAGCTCAGCTGGGAGAGCGCCTGCCTTGCACGCAGGAGGTCGGCAGTTCGATCCTGCCTAGCTCCACCAAACTTTACTGACTAACCCA
>NZ_JALKAQ010000033.1 GCF_023016065.1 Marinobacter sp. S0848L
GCCGCTAAACACGGTCAGCAACGAAGCGGTAACTGCTTGAAAGTTCTGAAGAAAACGTTTTAAAGATTCTTCAAAAAGCAGTTGACAAGGTGGCGGTTCAGTGTAGAATGCGCCCCACGATTTAGCAGTAACGCCGGTGAGTTTTTCGGCCGTTTTCGAAGACGAAAACAGCGGTTAAAATTAACGGTTGACAAGGTGGCGAGGCGATGTATAATTCGCGGCCTTGATTGGGCAGCAGCTCAAACGCTCTTTAAAAAGTTGACCAAGTAATTCGTGTGGGCGCTGGCCGAGGTATTTCAGATATGAAATATCAGGACAGTGACTCGTCGAAATTGAGTTTTGTCTTGAGCAAGAATTAAGAATCTACGGATTCTTGTATGATTTAAACTGAAGAGTTTG
>NZ_JALKAQ010000034.1 GCF_023016065.1 Marinobacter sp. S0848L
TTTCTGGCTGACGGCTTTCTGCGCCATCTCACGGCGACGAGACGGCTTTACCACTTTTTTTCGATGGCTTCCTTGAGGATATCAGCCTTCAGTCGCTCCTCGGCATACATCTTCTTGAGTCGGCGATTTTCGTCCTCTAGCTCCTTCAGCCTAGCCATCATGGACGCATCCATACCACCGAACTTGGCGCGCCATTTGTAAAAGCTGGCGCTACTCATGCCGTGCTCACGACACAACTCCGGAACCGGAACACCGTTCTCGGCTTGCTTCAGGATCGACAGGATCTGGCTGTCGGAAAAACGTGACTTCTTCATGCAGAATCTCCCTGCGTGTAGCTTACGGAAAATTCTACTTTTAAACACCGCTGTTTTTCGGGGGGATTACC
>NZ_JALKAQ010000035.1 GCF_023016065.1 Marinobacter sp. S0848L
AACAGTAAAGCCTCGAAGTGGGTGGTTAGCTCAGCTGGGAGAGCATCGCCCTTACAAGGCGAGGGTCACTGGTTCGATCCCAGTACCACCCACCACTTTTAAGCAGTAAGCCAGACGAGTCTCTGGCACCCGATTTAGCCGAATAGGCTGAGTCATGCGGAGCGGTAGTTCAGTTGGTTAGAATACCGGCCTGTCACGCCGGGGGTCGCGGGTTCGAGTCCCGTCCGCTCCGCCACTTTTTCGGGTGGTTAGCTCAGCTGGGAGAGCATCGCCCTTACAAGGCGAGGGTCACTGGTTCGATCCCAGTACCACCCACCAGATTTGAAAAAAAGCAGAT
>NZ_JALKAQ010000036.1 GCF_023016065.1 Marinobacter sp. S0848L
GTCAGTATTCGCTTGGCTTGCTGGATGTTCGGCATCAGCGAGACCTGCTACCGCTACCGGGCAAAGCTCAGTAGCGAGAATGCCGAGATCGCGGATTGGCTAATCCGGTTGACCCATAACCAGCGAAACTGGGGTTTTGGCCTGTGCTTTTTGCATCTGAGGAACGTCAAAGGATTTGGCTGGAATCACAAACGGGTTTATCGGATTTACCGGGAGCTGGAGCTGAACTTGCGCATCAAGCCCAAGAAGCGCCTGGTTCGTGAAAAGCCAGAGCCATTGGCTGTGCCGGAAACAATCAATGACAGTTGGTCGAT
>NZ_JALKAQ010000003.1 GCF_023016065.1 Marinobacter sp. S0848L
CCAATATGGGGCTCGGAGGAATTACTCCTCAACAGAAGTTGGCCATGATGGCCTGAGGTCTACTTTTGAACCCCCTTAAAAATGGGGGGATTACCCAACCATTGACCCCCCGATTCCAGCCGAGAGGAATGAAGTCTTTTTGGAGGCGCTGAATCTTTCAAACACTGATCTAGCGCCAGGGCTTCCGTTACAGGTCGTTTCAACGGGACTTCCTTACCTAATCGTACCTATAGCTTCCAACCTTGAACGCGCTCGGATAGTTGTTTCTGACTTTGAGGCTTTGCTAGCGACAGTGGGTGCCAAATTTGTCTACGTTTTGGAAGTAAATGAACTCGAAGGACGCACCTGGGAAAATGATGGAAGTGTCGAAGATATCGCAACTGGCAGCGCAGCAGGACCTGCAGCGGTCTATTTGGTTACACATGGGCGCGCACCCGTAAGTGATACCCTTGTTTTGGCACAGGGACGATTTCTTCATAGGCCAAGCGAGCTTTATGCGACTGTTCAGGCAGGCTCTGAGCTAAACGTAACCATAAGGGGCAAAGTCTGCTTGGTTGGTGATGGAACGCTGCGACTTCCTAACCAATAGTTCCAGTACGTTCCGGGCCTGAAGGCCCTCCACCGGACAGCCTTGTCGCCGCTTTGCTCTGCCAAGGCTGCCGCTGAACAACGGCGTTATGTTTCTCTCAGAGCAGGCTCGAGCCCAAGGTGCTCAACAAAAGGAACAAAGTCGCGGTCCAAAAACAGTAAAGGTATCTCCATCTCTATGCAGAAGGGTGCGATGATCACATCAGCAGTTTTTCTAATCGTGATGCCCCTTTTTCGAAGCGCTCGGTAGTTGTCGGCGCATTTGGCTGCCATGTCTTTGCCAAACATCTCATGCTGCTCAAGCGACAACTACGCTGACACATAGGGTTAGGCTAAAAGCTTAACTTTAATTATTGCGTCTTTGTTGTTGATAGCTGGAAGGTGTCATTTTTATTTTCTGCTTAAAGAGACGACGAAATACGCTATCGTCCGTATAACCCAGAGAAAGGGCGATTTCCTTTACGGACGTATTGGTGGTTGCTAACAATGTGCAAGCATGGCTTATTCTAACCCCGTCAATAAAGGCTTTGGGGGTTTCTCCGGTTAACTCTTTTAACTTACGATTTAGCGTACGTTCAGAAACAGCCATTATTTTTGCCAAATCACCAGCGCTCATGGTTTGGTAGTGTGCTTTACGAATGGTATATTCCGCTTTTGCTAGGAATGGATTGTTTGAAGCCTGATACCCCTCCGGCACATACAGGTTTTGAGATTTTGGTATCGCATCAACGACAGAAAAATCAGCCACAACCTTCGCCGTTTCAATACCAGCAAGCTTTTTCACTATATGCAATGCAATGGTGACCCAGGAAAGTGGGCCACCAGCAGAGATGATACCGTTATCATCAATTAATTCACTTGCCCATACCGCATTCGCCTTTGGGAATCGTTGCTTTAATTCATCATGTAACCACCACGTGGTAGTGCATTTTCGGTTATTAAGTAAGCCCGCCTCTCCAAGTGCAAATACACCGCTACAAGAGCCACACATGAGCGCTCCTTTTTTATATTGTGTAGCCAACCATGAGGAGGTAAGCTTATCTGTAGTCGTTTTGGGTGGGTGTCCTTGACCATTTGGAATAAACCCCGGTACCAACACTGCATCGCAATGCTCAATTGAAGCAAAATTAGAGTCGACCTCAAAAATACGCCCATGCCCGTCAGTTATCGGCTGCCCATCATGATTCGCCAAAATCACGTTTGGGTGCCACTCCACCTTCGAAAGCGCTCCATCTCCAGACTTCTGCACAAAATGCAAACCACTTAATGCAAAGATATCAACCATGCCCATAAGCCCTGATGGCAAGGCGTTATTCACTGAAAGAATCACAATTGTCGTCATCCATACACTCCAAACAAATAATGGCAGATATTGCATGAATGTTGTCTTTTCTGCCACTACTGGTCAAGCTGCGCCAATCCCTACAATGGCACCTCGATTTCAGCATAAGGGGAATTTATGAAAATTTTCAATCCTATGCGTAAAGCAAATATTTATCTAACTGTATTTCTATTCATGTTAATGAATGCGTCTATATCACGCTCAGAAGTACCAAAACAGGAGACTATCATGAAAGAAGCAAGCTATATTCCATTTGAGGCCAAGTCTGGACAAGACAAAGAGCTAACTGCTTTTCTAAAGGAAGGCGCAACACTAGTCGCGCAAACTGAACCCAATACATTGTATTGGTATGCGCTTAAAAAAAACGATGGCAGTTTCGGAATTTTTGATTTTTTTCCAAACGAAGCGGGCCGGTCAGAGCACTTTGCAGGGAAAGTAGCAGCCGCATTAAATGCCAATGCAGATACGCTCGTAGAGCATGGTTGGGATAAGGGAGTTGTTGCTAATATTTCTAACTTTAGCGTTTTATCCTATAAAAAACCTGACACAGACTTAGAAAATGCAACAAGCGCAACTTATATATTGTTAAAAGCCCAACCAGGAAAAGAGCAAGAATTACAGCAGCTATTAATCGGAGCCGCATCTGTTGTCGCAGAAACTGAACCAAAAACGCTGTTATGGACATCACTTAAATTAGATGGCAACACTTTTGGTATTTTTGATACCTTTGCCGATGAGCGTGGAAGAGAAGATCACTTTGCCGGGAAAGTTGCTGCTGCCCTCAAGGCCCAAGCGGATGATCTTGTCGTTGGCGGCTGGGATAACGGTGTTCTAAACAACATTCATAATTTTGAGATTATTGCAGAAGCTGGCAAATAATTTTGGTCTTCTAGCTTGTTTGCTCACAATTAGCCTAACAAAGTGTTAACTGACCCAGCTACGCTGGGTCAGTTAACACGGCGTTAAAACTAAAAACCAGGAGGTTACATGCAACGGATAGCATCACGAATTGTTTGGCAGTTTAGTCTGCTCTTTTTACTCCTGCTTCCCAGCTTTGTTCTTGCCGGAACTCCGGCCCCTGAAGACTATCTCGCCGGTAAATCGTTGGTGTTGGAGATTCGGTATTGTGAGTGCCAAGCGACCAAATCTGAAAGCGCACCTTCTGAGCTTTTGCCCAGTTTTCTGAAAGAATCGCGTCTTTTAAAGGTTGGCGTATCGAGCGAGGATAAAGGCTTTGTTTCTTCGCATGGGTTGTCCATAGGGTATGAGGTAAAGCCAGTTTCTGGCTCATCCGATCAATCTCAATTCAGCTATTCTGGCAATTACACTACAAGCAATGGGAGCAGTGCTGGCAACGGGGAGTTGCTGCTAGTTCAAGGACAGTGGCTCACTCTTTTCGGTTCGCAGCATGAGAGCGAGACGGGATCGCAACACAGCAATGTCGCAGTGCGGCTGGCTAAGCCCGGTGGCTCCTGAGGCCAGGTTTCAACCAGACTTCAAGTTCGTTCCCGCAAAGCCAAGCGCCATACAGACTAAGGAGAGTCAGGATTGGAGTTAACCAGCGTAGTCCCTTGGGGCCGGTCTTTTGATGAATATCAGGCGATGTTTGGATTATCCGAGGGTGACCTGAGCAAGCGTATCCTTGGTTGTGGTGATGGCCCGGCGAGCTTCAATGTAGAGGCAACAGACCGTGGGTGTCAGGTCACGTCGTGTGATCCCGTATACCAGTTTCAGGCTGACGAAATACGCCGCCGGATTGACGAGGTGTACCCGCAAATAATAGCGAAAATGCGGCAGGGCGCAGGCAACTATATTTGGGAATCACTGAGTAGCGTCGAGCAGCTTGGCGAAGTCCGGATGAAGGCCATGTCGAGGTTCCTGTCCGACTTTGAGGCGGGTTGCTCGCAAAGGCGGTATGTATCAGCATCGTTGCCTTCGCTGCCATTTTCCGACTCCGAATTCGATTTAGCACTCTGCTCCCACTATCTTTTTCTCTACAGTGACCATGTAGATGGCGCGGCTCACTTAGAATCAATGCGGGAGCTATGCAGAGTTGCGTCTGAAGTTCGCGTCTTTCCTGTTGTATCGCTGGATGGGGCGGTCTCGAAGCATTTGGATCAGGTCATGACGGCATTATCCGCGAACGGTGTTGATGTCTCGTTGCAGCCTGTTAGCTACCGGTTCCAAAAAGGTGCTACCGAGATGTTGGTGGCGAAGTGTGTATAACCATGCCAGTCACCGCGGTGCGGCTGACGAAACCCGATGGTTCTGTCGAATAATAATTGTCATTATATCGTCGAGTCTGAATCTTTTTCCGCACGGTATACGTAGGTGTAGATAACCCATCCTAAATTGGTCAGAACGGTGGGTAACATTGACATCTAGGAGAAAACAATGAAAAAACATCTTAAAAGCACTGTACTAATGTCCGCGCTGGTTTCAGGTGCCCTGTTAACCGGGTTCGCGCAGGCGGGGATGGATATGCAGGCGAAAGTCTGGGCAGAGAACCAAGCCGTATCGGATGGCACCGTCACCGCTAAAAAAGTCAACGCCGAAGCAAACGGCTGGTTGGTCGTGCATCGCACGGGTGAAGCGATGAAACCCGGCCCGGTGGTTGGCTACGCGCCTTTGAAGAAAGGCACAAACATGGACGTAACTGCGATTTTACAGGAAGACGTTAAATCAGGCGACATGTTGATGTTAATGGTGCATTCGGAAGACGGCGGCATGAAACCCGGCATCTTCGAATACACCCTAGGGGCGAAAGAAGACGGCCCGATCAAGAAAGATGGCAAGTTGGTGATGAAAGTCGTTACTGCGAAGTAAGCCACCTTATCCGGCCCGGCGATTGCCTCATAGTGATTTCTGAGTAACGCCGGGCAATTTTCTGATCAGCCATATCGAACAAGTTCGCTCGCTCTATATAATGGTCGTTACATGCAATTTGTTTAGGCAGCCCGTTATTACCACTTCATTTCACCGACTGTACTCGTTCCGCCGTTGTCCCTACGCCATGCGCGCCCGCCTTGGTCTGGTGTTTGCCGGGCTGCAGGTCGAACTGCGGGAAATCGTTCTGAAACACAAACCCGCGCAAATGCTGGCCATCAGCCCAAAAGGCACGGTGCCTGTGCTGGAATTGGTTGAGGAGGGCGGCAGCCAGCGCCGGGTGATTGAGGAAAGCCGGGACATTCTTGAATGGGCGCTGCAGCAGAGCGATCCTCAGGGACTGCTCAACACCGATCTGGCGAAGGCGAGCGCCCTGATTGAGCGCAACGACAACGAGTTCAAGCACTGGCTGGATCGCTATAAATACGCCGACCGGCACCCTGAACGAAGCCAATTGGAGTACCGCCAAGAGGGTGAGGTGTTTTTGCAGGCGTTGGAGGCTTTGCTGGGCCAGAATACGTTTCTGCTGGGAGAACGCATCAGCCTGGCGGATATTGCCGTGATGCCCTTCGTACGCCAGTTTGCCCATGTAGACCGAGAGGTGTTCTACAGCCTGCCTTACCCCAAGCTTCAGAAGTGGCTGCGCGCTTGGCTGGATCACCCGGTGTTTAAGCAGGTCATGGTTAAATATCAACCGTGGCAAGAAGGCGATGACGTTGTGATTTTTCCATCCCCAACTGAAAGAGGCGCTTTATGAGCATTCAGGAACTGCTGGGTATCGAACTTCCCATTATCCAGGCGCCGATGGCGGGCGTGCAGGGCAGTGAGCTTGCGATTGCGGTATCCGAGGCCGGGGGTTTGGGGTCGCTTCCGTGTGGAATGCTCGGTATAGAGGCCATGCGTAAGGAGTTGGCTGCGATCAAGGCCAGGACGAACCGGCCCTTCAATGTGAATTTCTTCTGCCATACCCAGCCCGAACCCGATGCGGAACAGGACGCAAAATGGAAAGCCGCGCTGTCGCCCTATTATCGGGAGTTTGGTATCGATGAAAACAACGTTGCCACCGGGGCGGGCCGTTTGCCCTTTGGCGCGGAAGCCGCCGATGTGCTGGCGGAGTTTGAGCCGGCCGTTGTCAGCTTTCATTACGGCCTGCCGGAGCAGGATTTACTGGATCGTGTGCGCGCATGGGGCGCAAAAATTCTGTCGACGGCAACCACTGTAGAAGAGGCCCGTTGGCTGGAAGCTCAAGGTGTCGACGCCATTATTGCGCAGGGTTTGGAGGCCGGCGGGCATCGCGGAATTTTTCTGTCGGAAGATCTCAACAGCCAGCTCGGAACCTTTGCGCTTGTGCCTCAGATTGTCCAAGCCGTGAACGTGCCGGTGATTGCGGCCGGTGGGATTGCCGATGCTAACGGGGTAGCGGCTGCCATGACCCTGGGGGCAGCGGGTGTGCAGGCGGGAACCGCTTATCTGCTGTGCCCAGAAGCCAACACAAGCGCGCTGCACCGGGCAGCCATCAAAAGCGATGCCGCCGCGGTTACGGCGTTAACTAACGTGTTCTCCGGTCGACCGGCCCGGGGTATTGTAAATCGCATTATGCGGGAGCTGGGGCCTATCAGTCCGGCAGCGCCAGCATTCCCGTTGGCGTCGGCGGCTTTGGCGCCTTTACGCGCTGCGGCGGAACAGGCCAATTGTGGCGAGTTTTCGCCGTTGTGGGCCGGCCAGAACGTTCGTGGCTGCACGGAAATTCCCGCCGCGGATCTTACTCGCGCTCTGGCAAAAGGCGCATAGAATCCGCATGATGACGCCAGCCGACACCTGAGCCCAGTATGAAAGGTTTAACTATGAGTTACGTGTATCTGGCCCTTGCCATTATTGCCGAAGTTGCGGGCACTGCCGCCCTGAAATCCTCCGAGGGTTTCACCAATTTGGGGCCCAGCATCATTGTGGTGTTGGGCTACTGCATGGCGTTCTATTTCCTGTCGTTGGTGCTGAACGAGATTCCGGTTGGCGTGGCCTATGCCATTTGGGCAGGTGCCGGTGTGGTGCTGATTTCGTTGGTGGGGGCTGCGATGTTCGGCCAAAAGCTGGATTTGCCTGCCATTGTCGGTATGGCGCTGATTGTGAGCGGGATTGTGGTGATGAATGTGTTTTCGTCGTCGGTTCAGCATTGAGCATCAGCGGCATGATGCGGGGCCGATTTGGTGGCGGAATCTTTTACACATGTCTTCCTGAAGCGACCCGTCTGAGTGCGTTGTCTGTAAAAATCTGTTTGAAAAATGGTCATATTTTCCGTTCTGGTTCAGCTATTGCTTTTGAGTAATAGAGAACTCAGAAAGGGAATAAAGGAATACGCCATGAATAAAACAACAGGTTTTCTCGTCACGGCTGCACTATCCGGAGCCCTCTTCACAGGTGGTGCTTTAGCTGGCCCAACCATCGATCTGGACTACACCGGCGCTACACACGGTTATAAGTCCGGCACGTTGAGCAACACGGCAACCTCCAAGAATTACAATGTTTATGCAGGCATGTTTGCCTTCAACACCAGCAATCCGGTGGGTGCGTCTCCGATCACTTGGTCGAGCAAGCTGGATGCTTTTTGTATTGAACTGGACACCTATCTGGATAAAACCAATACCACCTACGAGCTGAAAACCGCTACCAGCCACTTTGGTAATGCCGGGCTGGTTTCGTCGATCACCAAGCTCTATACCGGGTATGAGAGCAGTGTGTCGAATGCGAAAACGTCTGCTGCGTTCCAGTTGGCTCTTTGGGAGCTGATTAACGAGACCGATTCATCGTATGGCATGACCACCGGAACCTTCACATCAAGCAAATATAGTGGAGCTCGGGGAATTGCGGATGGTTGGTTGTCAGGCTTGAGTTCGCAGAGCGAAGGCTTTGATATGTATGTGCTGACCTCAGCGAAGTCACAGGACCTTCTGGTGTTTACCCCACGTCCTCCGGTTAGTGTGCCAGAGCCCGCGTCACTGGCTTTGTTAGGTCTTGGCCTGGTTGCGTTGGGGCTTCGTCGCCGGAGTGCCCGGAGTTAAAAACGCGTAGCCAATGCGTTATTTTGATTAATGGAGTGTCTGCGACGCTCCATTTTTTATGCACAAAACAGATTTGAACGACCCTGCCAAGCGCGTCTAGTGGTTACAATCCCTATTGCTAATATTTGCCAAGCTCCTACCATAGATTATCGCGCTGACGTTGCACCAAGGTATAGGGTAAACCTATCCTGATCTTTTGAATAATCAATTTTACTAAAAGTGTCTCGTTGCTTAATCTAGGCACCGTAGATTCATAAACACGCACGTGTACCAACAGGAGAAATTCTGAGATGGGAATTATTAACAGCGAAATCAAACCGTTTAACGCAACTGCCTTCAAACAGGGCGAGTTTGTAGAGATCTCTGAAGCAGACGTGAAAGGCAAGTGGGCGATTTTCTTCTTCTACCCAGCCGACTTCACTTTCGTTTGCCCGACTGAGCTGGGCGACGTTGCAGATCACTACGAAGAGCTGCAGAAGATGGGTGTTGAAGTATTCTCCGTGTCTACCGACACGCACTTCACCCACAAAGCATGGCACGACAGCTCTGAAACCATCGGTAAGATCAACTACTACATGGTTGGCGACCAGAACGGCAGCATCACCAACAACTTCGGTGTCATGCGTGAAGGCCAAGGCCTTGCTGACCGCGCTACCTTCCTGATCGATCCGGATGGCATCATCCAGGCGATGGAAATCACTGCTGAAGGTATCGGCCGTGACGCAGACGACCTGATGCGCAAAGTGAAAGCCGCTCAGTACGTTCGCAACAATCCAGGCGAAGTTTGCCCGGCTAAGTGGAAAGAAGGTGAAGCTACTCTGGCTCCGTCTTTGGATCTGGTTGGCAAGATCTAAGTTTTGCCTTAACGGTAAAGCGAATGAAAGGCCCGCCATGCGGGCCTTTTTTTTGGGATGTTGGCAGGGATTGGCCGAAACATAAGGATAGAGATTCACTATCAAATGCTTTTGACTAATTAATTTGAGCTTTTGATAGTAAATCTTTATCTTAGAGACATATTCAGTTTGCGACCTTTAATTACGCAGACATCTGATTTCACCTGAGTTGAGGGGATGAGCCACTATGTTAGACGCCAATATCAAGCAACAGTTGAACGCATACATGGACAAGCTGCAACAGCCGATTGAGCTGGTCGCAGCGTACGACGACAGCGACAAGTCCAAAGAGCTGAAAGAGCTGCTGGAAGAATTGGCCGGCATGTCAGACAAAATCAGCCTTCGGGATGAAGAGTCTGCGGATGTGCGCCGCCCGTCGTTCTCGATCAATCGAGTGGGTACGGATGTCGGTGTCAGTTTTGCTGGTATCCCGATGGGACACGAGTTCACCTCGTTGGTGCTGGCGCTGTTGCAGGTGGGCGGTCACCCGTCCAAAGCGTCTCAGGATTTGATTGAACAGATTCAGGAACTGGACGGTGAGTTCGAGTTTGAAACCTACTTCTCGCTGTCGTGCCAGAACTGTCCGGACGTGGTGCAGGCGCTGAACCTGATCAGTGTGCTGAACCCGAGCATTAAGCACACGTCCATTGACGGCGCTCTGTTCCAAGAAGAAGTTGAGCAGCGTGAAGTGATGGCGGTACCCAGCGTATACCTGAACGGCCAGTCCTGGGGCCAGGGCCGGATGACCTTGGAAGAAATCGTTGCCAAACTGGACACCAACGCCGGTGCGAAAGAAGCCGAAAGACTGAACCAGAAAGACGCGTTTGACGTGCTGGTCATTGGCGGTGGCCCGGCAGGTTCGGCCGCAGCGATCTACGCCGCCCGTAAAGGCATTTCCACCGGTTTGGCCGCCGAGCGTTTTGGTGGACAGGTGGGCGACACCATGTCGATCGAGAACCTGATTTCTGTACCTTACACCGAAGGTCCGAAACTGGTGTCTGCCATGGAACAGCACGTGAATGAATACGACGTGGACGTGATGAACCTGCAGCGTGCCGAAAAGTTGATCCCGGCTGAAACTAAGGGCGGTTTGCACGAAGTACGTTTGGCGAACGGCGCATCGTTGAAATCCAGAACGGTGATCCTGTCTACCGGTGCCCGCTGGCGCCAGATGGGTGTTCCGGGTGAAGAAGAGTACCGTAACAAAGGTGTGGCCTACTGCCCGCACTGCGACGGCCCGCTGTTTAAAGGTAAGCGCGTAGCGGTGATCGGTGGTGGTAACTCCGGTGTGGAAGCGGCTATCGACTTGGCCGGTATTGTTGGCCACGTTACCTTGATCGAGTTCGGCGATCAGATGCGTGCAGACGAAGTGCTGCAGAAGAAACTGCGCAGTCTGAAGAATGTGGACATCATCACGTCTGGCCAGACCACTGAAATCGTGGGTGAAAACGGCAAGGTCAGCGGCCTGAACTATAAAGACCGCACCACCGGTGAAGAGCGCCATGTGGAACTGGAAGGTGTGTTTGTTCAGATCGGGCTGGTGCCGAACACCGAGTGGCTGAAAGGCGACATCGAGTTGAGCCAGCATGGTGAAGTGGTGATCAACGAGCGCAACGAAACCTCGATTCCGGGCGTGTTCGCGGCTGGCGATGCCACCACAGTGCCGTACAAGCAGATTGTGATATCTATGGGCGAAGGCTCAAAGGCATCCCTCAGTGCCTTCGACTTCTTGATCCGCAACTCTGCAGAGTAAGTTTACGCAAGTCTGACAGCCTCAGGCTGACCCCTGAAACCGGTACCCGCTGGATGCGGCTACCGGTTTTTTTGCATAAATGACCGGATTTACCGCCCGAAACGTGATTCAGGCCAATCGAAGCTGGGACTGAAACACGTAGTGTTGGTGATGCTCAAACAATAATGATTAAAGAGGGAGCAACTGGCATGGGTAATCGGCATTACGATGTGTTGATCATCGGAGCAGGCGTTTCGGGAATTGGTATGGCCTGTCACCTCAAAAGATCGTGCCCCGGCAAGCGGTTTGCCATTCTGGAGCGCCGCCAGTCCCTCGGCGGGACTTGGGATTTGTTTCGCTATCCCGGTATCCGCTCCGATTCCGATATGTTCACTTTCGGCTACAAGTTCCAGCCTTGGTCCGGCGGTAAGGTGCTGGCAGACGGTGCTTCAATCAAGCAGTACCTGAGCAAGACGGCTCAAGAAAAAGGGGTTGATAAGCACATCCATTATGGTTTGGCGGTGAAGGAGGCGAACTGGTCCAGCGAGGACAAATGCTGGAAACTGATCGCCGAGAATGCCGAAACAGGTGAGCTCGAAACCTGGACCGCCAACTTCCTGGTGGGTTGTACCGGTTACTATGACTACGATCAGGGTTATAAGCCTGATTTTCCGGGCGAGGCCGATTTCAAGGGCCAGATTGTGCACCCTCAGCATTGGCCCGAGCATCTGGATTACACCGGCAAGAGGGTGGTGGTGATTGGCAGCGGCGCAACCGCCATTACATTGGTGCCAACCATGGCGGAAGACGCCGGGCATGTGACCATGCTGCAGCGTTCGCCGTCCTATCTGATGCCGCTTCCCTCGACGGACAAAATCACCTTGGCGATGCAAAAAGTGCTGCCCGCCAAGCTGTCGTACAAGCTGACTCGCTCTCGCAATATCTTCATTTCGCGCCAGTTGTACAAACGCTCGCGCAAGAACCCGAAGGCCATGCGCCGGTTTTTTCTCTGGATCGTCAAACGCCAGTTGAATGGTAAAGCCGACATGCGTCACTTCACGCCGGACTACAATCCCTGGGACCAACGCCTGTGTGTGGTGAAAGACGGAGATCTGTTCAAAGCCATCAAAACGGGTGCCGCATCGATCAAAACCGACCATATAGACCGCTTCACAGAAACCGGTATCCGGTTGAAATCCGGCGAAGAATTGGCGGCAGACATCGTCATCCCGGCAACCGGGCTGAGCTTGCAAATGCTGGGTGGCATAAAGCCTACCGTGGATGAGGAGGAAGTGAAGCTCAACGAAAAAGTGCTCTACAAGAGCGTGATGGTGGAAGGCGTGCCCAATGCCGGCATGATTTTCGGTTACACCAACAACCCCTGGACCCTGAAAGTCGATATCGCCAGTGAGTATCTGTGCCGGTTGTTGAATCACATGGACAACAACGGCTATCAAGTGGCTGTGCCACGGGACCACGAGAACAGTCGCAGCGAGGACACGGTTATGGGCTCGCTGGAATCAGGCTATATTCGGCGGGCGGAAGACAGCCTGCCCCGCCAGGGCACCCATGGGCCCTGGATAGCGGTACAGGATTACCAACGGGATATCGAGGTGCTGTGTAAACAAGCCGTTGAAGACGGCTACCTGGAATTTGCCTGATCAGCCCCAACCAGCCCCGTGCTTTCAAAGCGCTCAAGGCTGCGCGCTAAGCTGGCGTGGGACAGTTCGCCTAAATGCGTGTCTACCAGATTGCCTTCAGCGCTGTAGAACAGGGTTGTGGGCAAGCCGTAGCTGCCCACAACCCGGCCAAATTGGCCTTGGCGATCACTGAGCACATGGCTGAGGTTCAGGTTTTGTTCCATCAGGAACTTGCGAATGGTTTCCGGATGCTCGCCCTGATTGGCAAACACGAAGTTGATGTCCGGGTAGCGTTGTTGGGCTTGCTCCAGCACCGGCATTTCACGAATACAGGGTGGGCACCAGGTGGCCCACAGGTTCACTACGGTGGGGCGGTTACCGGCAATGGCTTCCAGATTGACCGGCTCCTCGTTTAGGTTCGTCAGCGCCACCTCCGGTAAGCCTTGGGTTTGCTGATTGATCAGGCCAATCACTCCGCTGGTAAAGCCCCAGGTGATGAGCCCTGCGGCTACGGCAGAGCCAAGCGCACGGCGAATGGCTGCACGTTTCCACATCAGATAGGCAGTAAAAAGTAGTGCCGCAATCAGGCCGGTGGCCATATCAAAACCGCCATCGCGGATATCGATGATGCCCCATAAATCGTTCTGGTAGTGCTCGAAGTAACGCACCACAAAGCCAATCCGAGCCGTGACCATGGCCACCAGAAAAATATCCGCCAAGGTACCGGCCACCGGAGTTTTCCGTTTGCGGCCGGTCAGAGCGCCGACGATCAGGGCGACCACAAAGGCCAGCACCAGAAGTAGATGCCCAATCGAGAGGCTCAGTGGGCCGATACCTACGCTGATCATGACGTCTCCTGTTTCCATAGAATAAATAATCGCTTACAAGCGGGTACTGACCCCAAGACCCGGCGTGAGTTCCATTTTGCGAAGTAAATCGTACGGTAGCTAACAATAAACACTTATGGCTATTTCGAAAGTGCTCTGTTACCGTGCACGCATCCTGCCTCTAGGGATTCCGCAGTTTTCGGCTTTTAAGCCGCTTTGCGAACACTCCATACGACCTGTCAGAGGACGTCACCCCATTATCGGCGCGTGACCGTAGTCGTCTTTTATTCCATGAGCTTTCATGGCATCTGCCCGCATTCGCCGACGACGGTGTTCGTGGAGGCAGAATCAATCAAGAGTACATCGTTTATGAGTTTTTCTTCCCTCGGTTTGTCCGAGCAGCTGGTCCGTGCCACTTCCGATCAGGGTTACGATACCCCGTCCCCCATTCAGCTACAGGCGATTCCTGCGGTTCTGTCGGGTAAAGACGTAATGGCGGCGGCCCAGACCGGTACCGGTAAAACGGCCGGCTTTACGTTGCCTTTGCTGCAGCGCTTGTCGGAAAAGCCGCGTGCTGGCAAAGGCCCGCGCGCGCTGATTCTGACGCCTACCCGGGAGCTGGCCGCGCAGGTTCACGACAGCGTGAATCTTTACAGCCGATACGTGCCGACCAAAGCCGCCGTGGTGTTTGGTGGTGTGAAAATCAATCCGCAGATGATGAAGCTGCGCAAAGGTCTGGACGTTCTGGTGGCGACACCGGGCCGTTTGATGGACCTGTACCAGCAGAACGCGGTGCGCTTCAACGAAGTGGAAATTCTGGTGCTGGACGAAGCCGACCGCATGCTGGACATGGGCTTTATCCGCGACATTCGCAAGATCCTTGCCCTGTTGCCGGCCAAGCGTCAGAACTTGTTGTTCTCCGCTACCTTCTCCAATGAAATCCGTGGCTTGGCCCAAGGCCTGCTGGATAACCCGGTGCAGGTTGAAGTGGCCGCACGCAACACCTCTGCCGAAACCATCAAGCAGTCGGTTTACCCGGTCGATCAGAGCCAGAAAACGGCGCTGTTGAGCAAACTGGTGCGTGATAACAGCTGGGATCAGGTACTGGTTTTCACCCGCACCAAGCACGGTGCCAACCGTCTGACCCAGAAGCTGGAGCGTGACGGTATCACCGCCGCCGCGATTCATGGCAACAAGTCACAAGGTGCCCGTACCCGTGCGCTGGCGGATTTCAAAGCCGGCGAAGTGCGTGTACTGGTGGCAACCGATATTGCTGCCCGTGGCCTGGACATCAAACAGCTGCCGCAAGTGGTGAACTTCGAGCTGCCGAACGTACCGGAAGACTACGTGCACCGTATCGGCCGTACCGGTCGTGCCGGCGAGAAAGGCCATGCCTTGTCATTGGTCAGTGCCGACGAAGGCAAACTGCTGGCGGGTATCGAGCGGCTGATCAAAAAGCAGTTGCCGCGTAAGGAAATCGAGGGCTTTGAGCCGAAGAACAACCTGCCGCTGAAGCCGAAAGCCAAAGCGGACCCGAGCAAAGCCCGTAACCGTCGCCCGCAGGGTGGCAATGGCAAGAGCTTCGGGCCTAAGCCTGCTGGCCGCAGTGGTGGCCGCGGTCGTCAAGGTCAGGGTGAAGGGCAAGGCCGTAGTGGTCGCCCGGCTCAGCGCCGTAGCGCGTAAGCCAAACCGGTTTTCCGGGCATTAAAAAAGCGGGGCTGAAAAGTCCCGCTTTTTTGTTTGCTCTGAAAACGTAGAAGCAATCAGAACTTGTAGGTGAAGCCGACCATGTAAACCATGGGGTCGATTTCTACATCGAGCTTTTCGGTCACGCCTTTGATTTCTGCTTCAGTATCAATATCTGCCCACCAGATAGCGGCGTTCAGCCCGAACTGTTCGTTTAGCATGTAGTCCACGCCCACTTCTGCTGCCACACCTACACTGTCATCCAGTTCCAGGTCGCCCAGAGCAGACTTCTCTTCGAAGAAAGTGGTGTAGTTAACGCCAATGCCCACATACGGTTGCACGTTCTCGGTACTGTTCATCGGGTAGTACTGAAGCGTAATGGTGGGTGGCAGGTGTTTGGTTTCGCCGATATCGGCACCATCAAGCGCACCACCTTTGCCCGAAATGTTGTGCTTGAACGGGGTGGCGGCCAGTACACCAAGACCCACGTTTGGAGTGAACATGTAGGTGCCGCGGATACCCAGCTGTGTATTGGTGTCTACGGCAACTTCAGAGCCGGTAGCCGCGCCGCCGGACAGCAAAACCTGATCGCTGGAATCATCCGGTGCCACATGGATAGCACCTGCCCGAACAATAAAATCACCCGCTTCGAAGGCCTGGGCGGCCGGTGCTGCGGCCAGTACGGCTGCTGCCAGAACGCTGAGTTTGAAACTACGAGACATATCCATCTCCAGAATTGCGCCATTAATTGATGGCTCCAATTTACCGGTGATGGCTTGTGTGTTTTTGATTTAGCGCAAAAAACGCAAGGCAAGGGAAACGAGAGGGTCGAGATATTGATATAGCTCAAAAAGCCACACGGCATGTGGCTTTCCACACTGTTCAGCCCGCGTCTTTTGCGGCTTTCAAGTCGTCGGCGACTAACACGTCGCGAATGGTTAAGGGTTCGCCGTCGCTGTTGCGAACGGTAACGGGCTGGATGGGCTGGCCGGTTGCGCGGTCGCGCAGGTCCAGTTGCTTGCCATCGGGCGCGGGGTTCCATTTGTCACCCCACTGGCGCAGGGCAACCACCACCGGAAACAAGTCCCGGCCTTTTTCGGTGAGGCGGTATTCAAAGCGAGAGCCGTGCTCGCCGGCTTCCACTTTGCGCAACACTTCGTTGTCCACCAGTTTGCTCAGGCGGTCGCACAGGATGTTTTTGGCAATACCCAACTGTTGCTGAAAATCCACGAACCGGCGCGTGCCGTACATAGCGTGAAGCACAATCAGCAGGGACCACCAGTCGCCCACTTCATTGAGTGCGCGGGCAACGGAGCAATTCGAGTCATCAAAACGTTTTCTGGCCATGTAGGTGAGTGTACCGAATAGGGTTGCATTATGAAACCAACTTTAATAGGGTTGCGTTAAGAAACCAAATTAACAAGGTTGCACCGAATTATGAGCATGAATCTAGGCCCGATGTTTGAACCGTTTGAACTCCACAACCTCAAGCTGCGCAACCGCGTAGCCATGGCGCCGATGACCCGTAATTTCTCCCCCAAGGGCGTACCGGGTGAGAACGTGGTGGATTATTACCGTCGCCGTGCGGAAGCCGGGGTTGGCCTGATCATCACCGAAGGCACCACTGTGAACCATGCCGGCGCTAACGGTTACCCGAATGTACCGGCTTTTCATGGTGAAGAAGCCCTGGCCGGTTGGAAGAAGGTGGTGGATGCCGTGCACGAAGCCGGTGGCGCGATTTTTCCGCAGCTGTGGCATGTAGGCGCGGTTCGTCAAGAAGGTACCGAGCCGGATCCGTCCGAACCGGGTTACAGCCCGTCAGGTTTGTTTGCGCCGGGTAAGCCCAACGGCAAAGCCATGAGCAAAGAAGACATCCAGGACGTGATCAAAGCGTTCGGTGATGCCGCTCAGGACGCCAAGGCGCTGGGTTTCGACGGCGTGGAAATCCACGGTGCCCACGGTTACCTGCTGGACCAGTTCCTGTGGGAAGGCACCAACCAGCGTGACGACGAGTATGGCGGCAGCATGGAAAACCGTCTGCGCTTTGTGGTGGAAATCGTGGAAGAAGTTCGCCACCGCGTGGGCCCGGAATACCCGATCATGCTGCGTTTCTCCCAGTGGAAACAGCAGGACTATGAAGCCCGCCTGGTAAACAGCCCGGAGCAGCTAGAGCAGTTCCTGAAGCCGCTGGTGGAAGCCGGTGTGGATATCTTCCACGCCTCCACGCGCCGCTTCTGGGAGCCTGAATTTGAAGGTTCCGACCTGAACCTTGCTGGCTGGACCCAAAAGCTGACTGGCATCCCGACTATGTCGGTGGGCAGTGTTGGTCTGACTGAAGATTTCATCAGCGGCACCTTCGCCAGCAAGAAAGAAGCGGTTGAGCAGTCGGGTATCGATGAGCTGGTTGAGCGTTTGACTAACCACGAATTCGAATTGATCGCGGTAGGCCGTGCACTGCTGCAAGATCCTGAGTGGCTGGTGAAAGTGAAAGAAGGCCGCTTGAATGAAGTGGATGCCTTTGCCAAGAAGTCACTGGCCAAGCTTTACTGATCGCCCCTTCGATTCTGCGATCCCTTTTAGCCGCGCGCCCTCGGGCCCGCGGCTTTTTTTGTGCGTTTGTCTGCCTGCTTACATTTGCCCGCAGGCTTCGTACCGGTGGTGCCAGCTCAAAGCTTCGTCCAGCAGATGCGGGGTGTGCATGCCTCGTTTGCTGTTGCAGGCGCGCTCGAAGTAGTCACGCAGCTGGGGCCGGAAATCCGGATGGGCGCAGTTTTCGATGATGTTCAACGCCCGCTGGCGGGGTGGCAGGCCGCGCAAATCAGCGAGGCCCTGTTCGGTAACCACAATCTGGACATCGTGCTCGGTGTGATCCACGTGTGACACCATGGGCACAATGGTGGAAATGGTGCCGCCCTTGGCGGTTGAAGGCGTCATGAATACCGACAGGTAGCCGTTGCGGGCAAAGTCACCGGAGCCGCCAATGCCGTTCATGATGCGGGATGCCATCACGTGGGTGGAGTTTACGTTGCCGTAGATGTCGGCTTCGATCATGCCGTTTAGCGCGATCACACCCAGGCGACGAATCACTTCCGGGTGGTTGCTGATCTCCTGTGAACGCAGGACGATGCGGTCGCGGTAAAAATCGATGTTGTTGGCCAGCTCTTCGTTGGCTTCCGGGCTGAGAGAGAAAGCGGTAGCAGAGGCTTTCGCCAGCTTGCCGGATTTCAGCATGGCCAGCATGCCGTCCTGCAGCACTTCGGTGAATGCGGTCATGTTATTGAATGGGCCTTCGTTCAAGCCGGCCATCACCGCATTGGCGATGTTCCCAACACCGGATTGCAACGGCAGCAATTCCGGCGGCAGGCGTTTGGCTTCCACTTCGCGGTTGAAGAAGTCCAGCAGGTGGTAGGCAATGCGCTGGGAGTTTTCGTCCGGCGGGCTGAACCGGGAATTGCGGTCGGGTGCGTTGGTTTCCACCACGGCGATGATCTTTTCAGGTGGGCACATCAGGTACTTTTCGCCAAAACGCTCTTCAGGGCGGGTCAGCGGAATCGGCTTTCGGCGGGGTGGCAGGGCGGTTCCGTAGTAGATGTCGTGCATGCCTTCGAGCCCGGCACTCTGGCCGTGATTCACTTCCAGAATGACTTTATCCGCCTGGTCAATCCAGGTTTTGTTGTTGCCCACAGACGAAGACGGAATCAGCCGCCCGTCTTCGGTGACGCCGACCACCTCGATGACGGCGATGTCCAGCTTGCCGTAAAAGCCGGACCAGGCATGTTGGGCAACATGAGACAGGTGAATGTCCATGTATTCCATGTGGCCATCATTGATTTTCTGGCGGCACAAAGGATCGCTCTGGTAGGGCAGGCGCATTTGAATTCCGTTGACCTCGGCCAGCGCACCGTCCAGCTCTGGCGCGGTGGAGGCGCCGGTCCACACGCTGATGCGGAAGTTTTCGTCCCGTGCCTGCGCCGCCCGAATGTGTTCCGCCAAAGCTCCGGGTACTGCTTTCGGGTAGCCGGCGCCAGTAAAGCCGCTCATGCCGACATTAACGCCGGAGGGGATCAAAGCAGCGGCATCTCTGGCGCTCATGATGCGCTGACGGAGTTTCGGGCAACGAATTCGGGATTCGGTGGACATGATCGACCTCACGTTTAGGGCAACGGCTCGGCAGGGGCGAGCGGGAAAATACGCTGACAATTAGCGAGCTACAAAAAAGCGCTCTATTCTAGCAGCGAATTATGAAGATTTTGTGAAAAATATTAGTGAAATTGCGTAATCATTTGGTCTAACTATGGTGTTTGTTCTATATCTATTCGCCGCTGTCTCCGGACGAACTGCCTTGGGCGGTTGCCGTGCCCGCATCTCGATGGGATGATGCCCTCTGTGCCGAGCGCACCTTTCATATCGATTTCACTACCATCTCCCGCAGGACACCATGGCCACCAAAACATCCACCCGTTTGAACAAATACATCAGCGAAAGCGGGATGTGCTCCCGGCGGGATGCGGATCGCTACATTGAGCAAGGCAACGTCCACATCAACGGGCGCCGTGCACAAGTGGGTGATCAGGTGATGCCGGGCGATACCGTGAAGGTTAATGGCCGGGTGGTGGAGCCGCGGGACGAAGACGATCTGATTTTTATCGCGCTGAACAAACCCGTGGGTGTGGTGAGCACGACCGACAGCGCAGAACGCGACAACATTGTCCGCTTTGTGGGCCACAGCGAGCGGATCTTCCCGATTGGCCGGCTGGATAAAGATTCTCAAGGTCTGATTTTTCTGACCAGCAACGGCGATCTGGTCAACAAGATTCTGCGCGCGGGTAATAACCATTCCAAGGAATACATCGTCACGGTGGATAAACCGGTGACGAAAGAATTTGTCAAAGGCATGAGCAGTGGTGTGCCGATTCTCGGCACCGTCACCAAGCCTTGCCCGGTTGAGCAAATCTCTCGCTTTGTTTTCCGTATCACCTTGGTGCAAGGGTTAAACCGGCAGATTCGCCGCATGGCGGAGCACTTCGGTTATGAAGTGACCCGCTTGGAGCGGGTGCGGATCATGAACGTGAACCTCAGTGGTTTGCCGGTGGGAGCATGGCGGGATTTGACCGAGAAAGAGCTCACCACGTTGTTGGATGCCGTGCGGGATTCTTCGTCGGAAGCGACCGAGCCCGCATCGAGCAAACCCAAGAAGAAGCCTGCCCGTTCGGGAGCTGGCGGAAAACCGCCGCGTCCGGGTGCCAAGCCCGGAGGGCGACCGGCCGCTGGCCGGGGTGGGAAGGGCGCGGGTGGTGCGCCCGGAAAAGGTTCTGGAAAGGGCCGAGGTAAAGGTCCGGGGCCGGGTAAGCGGCCCGGAAGACCCGGTGGCAAGCCGGGAGATGGCCCAAAAGGGGGCGGGCGTAATCCTGCGGGCCCAAAGGGGCGGCCAGCAAAACCCAAGAAACCGCGCAAGCCGTCCATCAAGCGTTAAGTGCCTGATGGGCGGGAAATAGGTTCACTTCCTTACGGCAGAATTCGGAGCTAAGCGCTATCCTTACCGGAACAATTCTCTGCCGGATTTCCTTGGATGCTCGAAACGCTTTTCTCCACCTACCTCAGCAGTACCATCCGCTTTTGGTTCCTGATTGCACCCTTCTTCGTGGTGACTATGTTTCTGGCGCTGACCCGGGGGTTACCCGCGTCGGAGAAAGCGTCGATCATTCGTCGCGCCTGTATTTCAGCACTGATTCTGGGCCTTATTTTGTTCTTTGCCGGGCCGCTGCTGTTTAACGCCATTGGCATTACTCTGAACTCGTTCCGCATTGGCGCGGGTGCTTTGCTGTTCCTGACCGCCATCAGTTTGGTCACCAGCGGTACGCGGAATCACGCGACCAGCCTGCCAGACGAAGATCGTGAAGACGTTGCGGTGGTCCCGCTGGCAATTCCGGTGATGATCGGCCCGGCGACCATCGGTGCGATTCTGGTTTACGGTGCCGAACTCAAAGAGGTACCGGAAGTGGTCGGTGGCCTGCTGGGGCTTGTGACCAGCCTGTTCTTTCTGGGCGTATTGCTGCGGCTGTCGAGCTATCTGGAGAAGGCGCTGGGGAAAACCGGCCTGAACATCATGTCGAAAATCAGTGGTTTGATCTTGTCGGCGATGGCCGCTGAAATCGTGCTGACCGGTATTGCCGGTTTTATTGCCAGCACCCAGGTTGCCTGAGACACTGCGTTGGATGTTAAGACACGAGGATAAGCATGGCCGCCAATACCATTGACCACAATCGTACCCGCCAGAATTTCGAGGGCATCGATTCGGTGTGGTTGTTTGGTTATGGGTCTTTGATTTACAAGGTCGATTTTCCCTTTCTGGAGCAAAAGCCTGCCACCATTCGAGGTTGGGCGCGCCGGTTCTGGCAAGGTTCTCACGATCATCGAGGTACGCCGGAAGCCCCGGGCCGGGTAGTCACCTTGATCGAGCAGCCCGGAGCGGTCTGCAAGGGCATGGCGTTTCGGGTAGCACCGAGCGTGTTTGAACATCTGGATGTGCGGGAAAAGAACGGCTATCTGCGGTTCAGCACCACCATGACCTTCGACGACGGTGGGCAAGCGGAAGGCTTGGTGTACATCGCAACAGAAGATAATGAAGCGTTTCTGGGCGAAGCCCCGCCCGCGGATATTGCCCGGCAGATTGCGCAAGCATTGGGGCCCAGTGGCCCCAACACTGATTACTTGCTTAGGCTGGCCGAATCACTCCGCGAGCTGGGTGACCAGTGCGATCATACGTTTGCGATTGAATCCTGCTTGAAAGAGCAGCTCTCCTCAGAACGCTGAGGCGCTTGGTCGCTAACCGAACACTCGCGATCTCGCGGCGCGGGGTTAAAGCCCCGAGCCGGTGAACGCTTACGGTTGCGCAGGCCGATCAGCACCAACGGCACAATGATCATCAAGCTGCCGACAATGAACCACGCGTCGGGGACTTCGCCAAACCATATCCAGCCAATCGCAACCGCCCAGATCAGGCCGGTGTATTCGGCACTGGTTACCTGATTGGCATCCACCTGATGGTAGGCCAGCAACACCGCGATGTTGTAGCCCAGAATAAAGAATGCCGAACCGGCGGCACTGATCAACATTTCCGGGTGCCATTCGGCGCCTTCCCAAAGTGCCAGAGCTCCGGCCGCTGGGATGATCAGCAGGTAGTTCAAAAACAGCTTGTGCACCGTGCTTTGTTCCTGGGGCAGCTTGCGCACCAGCACAGCGTTGATGGCCAGCGTCAAAGCCGACACCAGTGCCGCAATGGCGGCCCAGTTGAATTCCACCGGCCGCAAGATAACGATGATGCCGACAAACCCGCTGACCACGGCGGCCATGCTCAAGCGCGTGAGCTTTTCACTGAACAAGATCGCAGACAACGCCATCACCATGATCGGCGCGGCATAAAACAACGCGTTCGCGGTGGCCAGAGGCAGGTTGGTCAAGGCGATGACCATCACCAGGATACCGGCCAGATGCACGTGCGCCCGGAGCGCGTGTATGCCGAAACCGCTGAACAGATGATCACGGTTCAGTTTGCCAATCAGCGGTAACAAGAACACCAGGGTGATCACGATGCGCAAAAACGCGAACTGAAACGGGGATCCGCCTGGCTCCAATGTTTTGATAAAAATATCGGAGAGGATCGCCATAGCGTTGCCGATGACCAGTAACAAGATAGCGCTATTAACGGTTTTGCCTGACATTCAATCCCCCCTTTTTTACCCGTTGAATTGTGATGATGAGGCGAATGCCTCGGTGAACTGTGAACACAAGTCTATCTGTGATTTACTATCCGATAAAATGATGATTATTTAGCCACTATTAGAAATTTAGATAGATGAGACTACCTCCCCTAAGAGCCTTACCGGTGTTTGAAGCGGTTGCCCGGCTGACCAGTTTTTCCGCGGCTGCCGAGGAGTTGTCGATCACCCAAAGTGCCGTCAGCCACCAGATCAAACAGCTGGAAACCTATCTCGGTGAACCGTTGTTCTGGCGTTCCGGGCGGGTGGTAACGTTGACGGACGAAGGCCGTCAGTATTTTGATGCCATTGGTTCGGCGTTGCTGCAGATCGAGCGGGCCAGTGAGCAGTTGTTGGGCCATGAAGAATCGAGGTTGCGGTTGTCGGTGTTCAGCTCCTTCGCGGTGCGCTGGTTGGTGCCGCGCTTGCCGGATTTGCAGCGATTGCACCCACAGATCGATTTGGCGCTGGAAATGAGCAGCCAGAACCCGGTTTTGTCGGATCGGGTCGCCGATTGTTTCATCACCATTTACACCTCGGCGCCGGCCTACAGTTACGAGCATCTGTACACAGAGCGCCTGTTCCCGGTGTGCAGTCAGGATTATTGGCAGCGGATACGGCGTGAAATGGGCTGGGACACAGAGCCCGATGCCCGGAGTGAGTTGGTTATTTCGCCGGAGCAAATTGCTCAATTTCCTTTGTTATCGACGCACAGCATTTTCAACAGACCGGCCGGCGATTGGGCCGCGTGGTTTCGCGCGGTGGATCAATCTCTGCCCGGGGGCACCCGGGTTCAGCACTTCAGCCATATGTTGTTGGCCTTGGAAGCGGCACGTTTTAATCAGGGCATTGCCCTGACCAACGATTACATGCTCAGTACCCGGAAAGACTCGGAAGACTTCGTGCGGCTGCCGGCCCATGCGGTGGTGACCGGTGATAAATTCTACTTTGCCTGGAAGACGAGTCGTCGGCGGGAGCGGGGGATTCAAACGCTACGGCGTTGGCTGGTTGATGAGGCGATTCGGGGAGGGCTGAGGGGCGAGTGAACGCCCCTCACTCAAGGGTTAGTGTTTTTTCTTGGGCCGCTCGACCACTTTGCGTTTACCTTTGGCGGTCTTGGCCAGAGACTTCAGGCCGTCAGGCTCAAACGCATCAACGCGTATCACGTCGTACAGCGCAGTCAGCGCCTCCTCCAGTTTCGGGCACTCGTCGGCCGTTACTATGCCCTGAGCACAGGCCCAGTCCACCAGCTCTTTGCGTTGGTGGCCCATCAACAGAGCAATACCATCCAACTCATCTTCATTACGGTTGCGGATGGCTTCGTGCAGGCGCTGGCGCATGTCGTGGGTTTCGTTGGCCAGCCGGTAAGCGTTCAGCACACGCCCTAACGGGTCGTTCGGGTCCTGAGTGGTGAAGGTACCTCTGCTCACCCGCTGGCGCACAGGCGTGTCGTCCACGATGGTGGCGGCCACTTTTGCGCCGAGTTTGTCATCCGGGCCGTTCAGACCGGTCGCACCAAGCGGGAAGACCAAGATCCGCAGCGGCCAGCGCAGCGCGGGAACCGGGAAGTTGATGATGGCTTCGCGCATGGAGTTCTGCAGATCGTGCAGGCAGGTTTGCAGGCTCCATTCCACCAGATCGCGCTGATCTTCCGGGTAGCCTTCTTCGTGCCATTGCTTGATCACGGCGGTGGCGTAATACAATTGCACCAGACAGTCGGCCATGCGACCAGACAGCCGTTGCCGGGCTTTCAGGCCACCGCCTACTGTCAGCAGTGTTACGTCGGTCATCATGGCGAAGGCGGCCGAGAACCGGCCAAGCTGGCGGTAATAACCTTGGATATCGCCCTGTCTGGGTGCGGCTTCCAGCAAGCCTTTTGTTAAGCCCAGCACGAAGGCCCGCAACGAGTTACGGGTGGTGTGCGCCAGATGGCTGTAGAAAATATCGTCAAACTTCTTGGTGGCCGCTTCTTGATCGTCCATACCGGCGGCTTCGATTTCGTCCACGATGAACGGATGGCAGCGAATAGAGCCCTGGCCGAAGATCATCAGACTGCGGGTCAGAATGTTCGCACCCTCTACCGTGATGCCGATCGGCACCGCTTGATAGGCGCGAGCCAGGAAGTTACGGGGGCCGGTGATCACACCTCGGCCTGCCACAATGTCCATGGCGTGGTTAATGACTTCGCGCATCAGGTCGGTGTTGCGGTATTTCAAGACCGCCGAAGGCACCGCTGGGCGCACGCCGCGGTCAAGCATACCCGCGGTGAGCAGGCGCGCGGCATCCATCATGTAGGTGTAGCCAGCGATGGGCTCCAGCGCTTCCTGAACGCCCTCAAACTGGCTGATGGTGCGGCCAAATTGTTCCCGGGTCAGGGCGTAAGAACCGGTGGCCAGGCTGGCCAGTTTTCCGGCACCGGTGCCCAGGGCCGGAAGTGAGATCGAGCGGCCGATGGACAGGCATTCCAGCAACATGGTCCAGCCTTTGCCGAGCATGTCCTGGCCGCCAATGACCTGTTCCATCGGAATGAACACTTCGGTGCCCCAGGTAGGCCCGTTCATAAACACGGTGTTCATGGGCAAGTGACGTGTACCGGCATTCACGCCCTCGGTATCCCGGGGCACCAGCACACAGGTCACGCCGATTTCGTCTTGTTCGCCGAGCAGGTTTTCCGGGTCATAAACCTTGATGGCAAGGCCTATCAGGGTGGCAACCGGGGCCAGCGTGATGTAGCGCTTGTTCCAGGTGACCTTCAGGCCCAGCACTTCTTCGCCGTTCCACTGCCCTTTGCAGACGATGCCTTTATCCGGGATGGCTCCGGCATCAGAACCCGCAATGGGCGAGGTCAGGGCAAAGCAGGGAATCTCATCGCCGCCGGCGAGGCGGGGCAGGTAATGTTGTTTCTGGTCTTCGGTGCCGTAGTGCATCAGCAACTCGCCCGGGCCCAGAGAGTTAGGCACCATCACGGTTACCGCGGCCGAGACACTGCGGGTGGAAATTTTCATGACGATTTCGGAATGGGCGGTGTTAGAGAAGCCCTTGCCGCCGTCTTCCTTGGGAATCACCAGGCCAAAAAAGCCGTTTTTGCGAATAAACGACCAGACCTCTTCCGGAAGATCGTAGTTTTCATGGGTGATCTGCCAGTCATCCAGCATCTTGCAGAGTTCTTCCACCGGGCCGTCGAGGAAGGCTTGTTCTTCACTGGAAAGACGCGCCGGGGCCGCATCCAGCAGCTTGTTCCATTCCGGTTTGCCGGAAAACAGTTCGCCATCCCAGTCTACCGAGCCGGATTTCAGGGCTTCTTCTTCAGTGGAGGAAAGCTTGGGCAAACGGCCCCGTACCCAACCGAGTAAAGGGCGGCTGAGTTTTTCACGGCGCAACTCGCTGGGCAGAACCACCAACAAAGCGAGCGCCAGTAACATACCACCGATTAAAAAGCTAAGAATATGCCAGTCGTCTTGCGCCACGCCAACCAAGGTGGCTGCCGACATAACAATCGCCGCGGTTTTCCCGCCTATGCTGAAGTAAATCAGCACCAAAGCACTGAGAACAAGAAGCAGAACGCTCAAGAGAAGACCTCCGTATCGGTTTTGAAATCAGCACGCTTAACTCTAACCATCGGCCATAAAACAGGTTGTTGCAAGTTGCCTAGAGGTAACCTGCCGCAAACACCAGACCCAGTACGATCGGCATCACCACCAGGCTGCCCAGATTGCTGATCAGCACCAGCGAGGCGACTTTGTGGGGTTCCTGGCGATACTGTTCTGCCACCATGTAGTTCAGCACCGCCGGAGGCAGGGCGGCAAATACCCAGAGCGCGGCTACCTGCAAGCCCGGAAGATCGAGCATTGCAATGAGTGGCCACGCCAGCACAAGCCCGCTGAGTGGGCAGGCGATGGCACCAATGATACCCAGCTTCCAGTCGCTGAAATCTACGTCCAGCATGCGCACACCCAGAGCGAACAGCATCAGCGGAATGCACACGCCGCCGAGCATGTTCAGGGCCTCCAGCAGCCAGCTGGGCAATGCCATTCCGCTGAAATTCACCGCAAGGCCGGCGATGCTGGCAAAGACAATGGGCTGGCGCAGGCGTTTCAGCACGGAGGTGTGCGGGTCCAGCATGTACAGGCCAACGGAGAAATGTAGCAGCATTTCCACAATGAACAACACGATGGCTGCCGGCAGCGCCGCTTCACCAAAGGCCAGCACCAGCAGCGGAATGCCCATGTTGCCGGAGTTGTTGAACATCATTGGCGGCAGGAAGGTTTTCAGGTTCAGATCCAGCACCCGGGCTAAGGGGTACAGGATAATGCCCGAGCCCAGCACCACTACGGTCGCGGCCAGCGCCAGCCAGCCGTAATCCTGCAGCGGCGCTTGCTGGTCGGCCAGTACGGCAAACACCAACATGGGCACAAACAGTTCCATGTTGAGCACATTTAGGCCCTGAATATCCGGCGTGCGGTAACGTCCGTACAAAGCTCCGCAGCCTGCAATCAGGAATACGGGTAGCATAGTGGCCAGTATTTGCGCGATCATAAATTTTCCGGTGCGGGCTGCGTTAAAACTCAGCAGGTTCGCAATTCTCAACGGTTTCGACAAGTAGCGGTTAGTAACGCTGACGGGGAATGACAGTAGCTATGGATTTTGACCAGCCGATACAACGAGAAAACACCGCCTCGGTGAAATTTGATGTGCGTAAGGCGGTGTTCGGCCGTGACGATGTGATTCCGGTGTGGGTTGCGGATATGGATTTTGCCGCGCCCGAGGCGGTAACTGCAGCCTTGAAAGCCCGGGCGGAGCATCCGGTGTACGGTTATACGATTTTTCCGGACAGCCTTTACCAATCCATCATTGATTGGTTTGCCGAACGCCACAACTGGCAGATCGAGAAAGAATGGATTCTGATGGCGCCGGGTGTGGTGCCATCGCTGCACGCTGCCTGCATGGCTTATGCCGCACCCGGTGAAGGCGTCATCATTCAGCCGCCTGTGTACCCACCGTTCTTCAGTTCCGTGCAGCAGACTGGTCGGGTGGTGATCGAAAACCCCTTGGTGCAACACGCGGAAACCGGCCAATACCGCATGGATCTGGAGCACCTTGAGCAATGCGCCGCCCGGCCGGATGCCCGCATTCTGATGTTTTGCTCGCCTCACAATCCGGTTGGCCGGGTGTGGAGTGAAGACGAATTAAAAGCGGTGCTTGAGATCGCACGCCGGCATCAACTGACGGTGCTGACCGACGAGATCCATTGCGATTTGGTGTACCCGGACAAACCCGCTCATACCATGCTGGCCCGGCTAGCGGGGGAGCAGGATGCTTTGGTAACGGCCATAGCCCCGAGTAAAAGTTTTAACATGCCCGGGCTGGGGTTGTCCGCGCTGGTGATTCCAGACGCTGAACGCAGGCGCGCTATCAGAACGGTGTTTGATTCTCTGCATTTGCCCCAGTGTAATCCGTTCAGCGTCGCGGGCTTTGAAGCCGGTTACCGCCACGGTGGCGAATGGCTGGATCAACTGATGGGGTATCTGCAGGGCAATCGGGACTTTGTGCTGGAACAGGTTGCCAAGCGGTGGCCCGGAATTCGGGTGTCAGCGCCGGAAGGCACCTACCTGGTGTGGCTGGATTGCCGGGACCTGGGGCTGGACGATGCCGGTCTGAAACGCTTTTTTGTGCAGCAAGCGGGCGTGGGCATGAACCCGGGTATCACCTTTGGTGACCCAGGCAGCGGTTTTATGAGACTGAATATTGGTTGCCCGCGAGCCGTGTTAGAGCAGGTGCTGGCCCGCGTGGAGTCGGCCTTGGCGCAGCGTTAAGGCCGACTAAACCGGCGTGCGCCGGCCTACCCGCGTGGCCAGCAGCAGCCCGGACAGAATCAAGGCGCCGCCGATCAGATGCGCTGCGCCCAGCGCTTCATCCAGAAACACACTGGCCAGAACCGAGGCAAACACCGGCACCAGATACATGAAAATGGCTGCTTTGGCGGGGCCGATCTGCTGCACGCCGTAGTTCCAGAAACCGTAGGCCAGAATGCCGGGGAAGATGGCGAAGTACAGCAGGGGCAGCGCGGTGTCGCCCGACCAGCTGAAACCGCCGGAAAAGAACAAGACATCGGCGAGGTAGAACGGGAACAACACAAGGCTGCCCAACAGAATCTGGGCGGTGAGAAACGTCAGAGGTGGCAATGGCACGGCCTGGCGCCGCAGCAGTACCGAAAACAGCCCCCAGCTGGCCACCGCCGCCACCATAATCAAATCACCGGGTTGCGCCTGCAGATTCAGCAGAACCGACAAGTCGCCCTGCGCCACCACTGTGACAATACCCAGAATGGCCAAACCAATGCCCAGCGCCTGTAGCGGACGGGTTTTGTCGCCCAGCAGGACCCAGGCCAGCAGGGCCACGAAAATGGGAATGGTGGAATTGATCAGAGCAATATTAGTGGCGGTGGTGGTCAGTGCCGCGTAGTACAGCAGCGAATTGAACGCGGCCACGCTGAAGGTGGCCAACGCCAGCATGGAGCCAAGGTGTTGGCGAATCACCTGCCGGTGGCGCCAGACGCCGGGCAGGCCGAAAGGCAGCAGAATGCACAGGGCGATCACCCAGCGCCAGAACGACATGGACAGCGGCGGAATGCTGTCTACCGTTCCGCGCGCGATGACCGCATTTCCGGCCCAGAACAGGGGCGTCAGTACTAAACCGATATAGGCCAGCCCCGGTGTGCGGGGCACGATGCCGGCGTTTTCCGCAGCCACGTAGTCATCCTTCAGGCGTTGTGCATTAAACGCCTAGCATACTACTCTCCCGGAACTTCTGCCTCCGTACCAATGTGGTAGGCCGCAAAGCCGGCCATCACCACTTGATCCACCGCCATTCCGATCACGCGGCCATTGGCATTCGAGCGAATCGGGTATTGCTCGTTGGTAATAGGATCGGATACGTAACCAAGGATTTCCCCTTCAGACACGCGATCCCCCAAGGCGACTTCGCTGAACAGAATGCCGCCGTGCTGGGCACGGATCCACAACGAATCGTAGTACACCGGCTGTGGGTCACCCCAGACAAACATGCGGGAGATCATGCCGTGCTTTTCCATCAGGCTGTTGAGGCTGTTTACGCCTGCTTTGATCTGGTGTTCCTGAATGCGCAGCGACTCGCCGGCTTCCAGTGTGACTGCGCGGATGCCCGCGTTGACCGCGGCTGTTCGCAGCATGCCTTCCGAGCCTGAGCTGTGGACAACCGCCATGCGGTCAAAGCCCTTGGTGAACTCGGCAACCTCCGGGTCATTCATATCGGCGCGCAGCTGCGGCAGGTTGGTCCGTTTGAGTGATCCGGTGTGGATGTCCACCAACATGTCGCAATGGCGGATGACACTGTTGAACAGTGAGTGCGCGATGCGATCGGCCAGAGTACCGTCGGGTCGGCCCGGGAAGTAACGGTTCAGGTCACGACGGTCGGGCAGGTAGCGGGTGCCTTGCTGGAAACCGGTCAGGTTGACGATGGGAACACCGACTACCTGTCCGCTCAGTTTGGCGGGGTCCAGGTCGTACATGGCGCGCCGTACAATTTCGATGCCGTTCAGTTCATCGCCGTGAATCGCGCCGGTCAGGCACAGGGTGGGGCCTGCGTGGGCACCGTTCACCACCAGAACCGGTGTAATCTGGGACAGCCCGGCAATTTGAATGTTGGGTGACCAGGCCAGACGGGTCGAGGTGCCGGGCAGCACTTCCTTACCCAGTATGGAGAAAGTTTCCGAAGGAATGGGCTCGGCTTCAGGCACCCCGGGCTCGCTTTCTTCGGGGGCCATGGGCTCTTCGGATGTCGCCGTGTCGGTTGGGGCGGCATCAGTCGGCGCAGTTTCCGGAGTGGGTTCCGGCTCGGGCATGGGCGCCACTTCTTTCAGATCCACATTGGGCGCAATCTTTCGCGGCTGCTTGGGGTTGGGTGCAGCAGGTTCCGCTTCAGCGCTCTTTGCTGTTTCTGGTGTTGCGGGTTTTTTGGCCTTTGACGATGCGTTTTTGGTGTCATGCCGGGGCTCGGATTGAACCACGTCTTCAACACTTTCATCTTCCGCTAACTGAGCGACCAGAGGAACCGGCGGTTCGGAATCCGCCTCTGAGTTTTGGTTATCGGCCACGGCACCCGCAGATGTCATGGACAGAACCAAACAGGCGAACCATGTGGGGGTGGTGCGGTTGAGATGACGTTGAAACAGCATAAATCCTCGAGTACTTTGATCAAACGGCCCTAGGATAGGGCTCGCAGCGAGTAATGAATACGGCTGTGAAGAAGCTGTAATGCCACTTTCATGATTCCGGGCCGAATTCACACGGCTGATTGTGTATAACTGAACTATCTTGCAATGATAAGACTGTTATACCGAGACGAAGGAGTGAACTGTATGGACCTTTTGCGTATTTTGATTGCGATTCTGTTACCGCCACTGGGTGTGTTTTTACAGGTGGGTATCGGAAAGCACTTCTGGATCAACATCCTGCTGACCATTCTCGGCTACATTCCGGGCATTGTTCATGCGGTGTGGGTGATCGCGAAAAAGTAGCCCAGCGGTTACGCCGGGCTAACGGTGTGCCAAAGATCCTCTTTTTGGTAGGCCCGGTGCTCGGCTTCCAGTTTCAGAAGATGTGCCAGCGCAGAGCGGGCCGCCAGCCCGTGGATGGCCGTCGGCACATCGTCGTAGGCCTTCGCCGTCAGATCTTTCAGCGAAACCGGAGCCAGCGCTTCCAGCGCGCGGAACACCTTATGCTCACGGGATAGGCGGTGAGTAATCAGATAATCCACTACGGCTTCCGGCTGGCCCATCAGAAACCCGTGTGCCGGGGCAATAAACTGAATCTTCTCTTCCAACAGTTCGTACAGCGATTCCACATAGGCCTTCATGTCACCGTCCGGCGGATTAATGACCACGGTCGAGCCTTGCATGATGTGGTCACCGGAAAACAGCAGGTCCTGGTCTGTTAGCAGGTAACACAAGTGGTTCGAGGCATGGCCGGGGGTGTGCAAAACTTTCAGCACACCGGCTTCTGTGGCAATCAATTCCCCGTGTTCCGGGATGTCGTCCGGGGTGAATGCGGTGTCCTGCCCGGCACCTTCCGGCGCTGGCCAGCCGAACACCCGGCAGTTGGTACGCTCTTTCAACAATCGGGTGCCGGGTGAGTGGTCGTGGTGAGTGTGTGTGACCACCACCTGATCCACCGCACCGCCGGTTATTTCCAGAATCCGTTCGATATGACCTTCATGGGCTGGGCCCGGGTCAAGCACGGTAAAGCGGTCAAAGCCCAAAATGTAGGTGTTGGTGCCGGGCCCGGTCATCATCCCCGGGTTCGGCGCGGTCAAGCGCACCACTCCGGCGGCCACTTCAACCGGTTCGCCCGCTGTAATCTGTGCCTGTACCGCACCGGCTGCTTCCGGGTCCAGTTTTACGGCTTCGTCGTAAGCCGGGGCGTTCGGCTCAAGAAAGACCGGTTTGCCTTTGCGAATGGCTGGCCATGGGTCAGTCGGGAAGGGTTCTGGCGGATTAGCATGGGCGTATCGCATCAATTCTGCCGTGGTGTCGAAGTCGCACAGCACCCGCAGCGTGCGGATGGTGGGCAGCCCCAGCAGGCGTTGCCCGGCTTTGTGTTCCGCCAATGCCTGCGCCGGTGAGATCCAGACGTGATCAATGGTTTCCGAGCCATCGTGGCTGGCGACCTGCCCTTCGGGGGCGGCGGCTACAAAGAAGCGGGTATCAAACCGGCGTGGCGGTCCCGGCGGTGTCACCCAGTGGCTCAGGTAGGCCAAATGGTCCAGGGGCAAGGTTAGCTCGTACTTTTCGCAAAGCTCTGCCAGGCATACGGTTTCCTGAAACAGTGCATCGCGTTCGGCATGCACGGGGTGGTCTGGCCCGATCTGTTTTCCGGTTTTGTCCTGCGCCAGAAGAATGCCGGATTCTTCAAAGCACTCTCGAACAGCGGCCAGCAGGTAATCCACCCCGCCGCCTTCGACCAAGCTCATGGTCTGGCTAATAGCGGAGTCGTCTACGCCGATGGCATGTTCCCGGCATTCGGGTTCTTCGACATTCACAGCGCCGCCGGGGAAGACGAAATAACCGGGCAGAAAGATCGCCTCCCAGGTGCGTTGCAGCAGGAGGACTTCAATACCGTACTCGCTATCACGAGTCAGAGCCAAAGTGGCCGCAGGACGAATGCTCATAGATCACTCTTGTTTTGTTATTCCAGATGCGCCTCGAATAGTCGAGCGATGATTGGGGTGGGCTTTCCAAAAATGTGCGCAGCCATGGATGGCGAAGCAGAAGCGTCACATGGACGTGCCGAAGGAGCGGTTTTTGGAAAGCCCACCCCAATCATTGCCCGCTCCCAAGTCAAAAGCGCAAGGGCAAGACCCAAGATACCCGATACCGACGTAAGATGAGAAGTCACAAGCGCAAGGGTATGATGCGTCCACGTCAAAAACGATCGTTAAACAGGACATCACCGTGGCAAGAATTAAACTGGAATTCCCGGACGACGCCTTCAGCTTCGAAACTCTGCTGCCCGTTAGAATCAGCGATATTAACGGTGCTAACCATTTGGGCAACGATGCACTCATTTCCATGCTGTCAGAAGCTCGAGCGCAGTTCCTCGTGGCAAATGGCATCAAAGAAGCCGACCCGAGCGGTAATGGCATTATTGTTACCGACCTCGCCACCATGTATCAGGGCGAATCGTTCTATCCGGACATGCTGCGGTTTGAAGTGGGGCTGATGGATTTCAATAAATACGGTGGCGACTTCGTGTTCCGGGTGACCAAAGCCGACAGCGGTCAGCCGGTTGCACTGGCGAAGTACGGTTTCGTGTTTTTCAATTACAACACCCGTGAAGTAACGCCGGTGCCGGAAAGTTTTCGTGCGAGGTTTGCGTAGAAAGCGAAGACAAAAAACAACCGATGGCGCGGACGCGCCATCGGTATTGGGGTCAGCCGTGTGAACAAATAATTAGCTGGAGAGTTTGTTCCACTCTTCTTCGGCCTCTTCTTTCTTCAGGCCATATTTTTCCTGAAGTTTGCCGATAAAGTTGTCTTTTTTGCCGCCGATTTCATCAACATCGTCATCGGTCAGCTTACCCCATTGTTCGCGCACTTTACCTTTCAGCTGCTTCCAGTTGCCTTCCAGAATGTCGTTATTCATAACCTTATCCTCATCTTGAAAATAATTGCATGAATTCAGAGCTAAAGGGGTAGGTGTTCCATCAACCTTTACCTCGAGGTAAAACGTTATTGCTTAACTACTGAGCCATATAGCTCAATATTTAGGCTGGCACAGGCGCATTTATTTGACAACCGGTGAACGGGATGTTGCCCGGAGTCGACGAGCGTTGGTCATTCTAAGTTATTGAAAATAAATAGATATTTTTCTATTACGACTTTATGAGCTACCGGTAATCTGGCGGTCTCAGGTTTACACGGCTGCCGCTAACAACTCTCGGGAGTTCAGTCGCGAGCGCGTTGTTGGTCCAGGGTTTTCTGGCCCTGGCGGTACAGGCTGTATGCCATGATTCCGGCGAGCAGGTTGCCGATCAGTGCGCCGGTCATCAGGCCGGTCAGCCCGCCCAATTGGGAGCCGATCCAGAGCATGGGCAGGTAGCACCCAAATAGACGGAGCACCGAGATCACAAGCGCTCGCATGGACATGCCGAGTGCGTTGTTGATGGATACCATCAAAATGCACACGCCCAGACCGCTGTAGCTCAGGGGAACGCGCAGCAGATAGTTAACCAGTACGTCTTGTACGTTGGTGTCGGAGCTGAACAGGTTGGACACCACCCCCGAGGCCCCAAGCCAGACCAGCCCGATGAACAGTTGCCAGCCGATGATAAAGCGCACGGCAATGCGCACCAGTTTGCGGATCTGGACGATCTCTCCTGCCCCAAGCAAGCGCCCGACCATGGGTGGCATGGACATGGTGAGTGCCAGTACGACGACGATGGAGAAAAACTCCAGCCGGGTGCCCAGGCCCCAGGCAGCGACCGCAGCGGAGCCGAATCCGGCCACCAGTGCAGTTGCCAATATGGCGGCCAGTGGTGGCATGAGTTGGCTGACCATGGCAGGGGCCATGATGCTGCCCAGTTGTTTCGCCGCTTTGAGTAATTGCAGTTGGAGCAGGTCGAACCGCAGCCATTGACGTTTCAGTAGCATCGGGTACATAACGAGGCCGCCGATGCTGAAGGCGGTGATGGTAGCCCAGGCGGCTCCGGGCAGGCCCCAGCCGAAGACGAAGATGTAGAGGGCGTCCAGTGCGATGTTGAGCAAGCTGGTGGCAATCATCATGTAGCCGGGCAATCGGGTGTCGCCGTTGGCTCGGCTGATGGAGTAGCTGAAGTAGACCATGGCGCCAACCCAGGCGGAGGTGAGCCAGGGTGCCCAGTATTCGCGGATGACGGGGCGCAGTGTGTGTTCGGCGCCGAGTAAGTCGAGTATGACGTTTTGCAGCAACCATACGGAGATGCATAGGGTCAGTGCGAGGCCGGCGCCAATAGCGATGACGAGGCCGCCGAGGCGTTGTGCCCGTTGGTCGTTACCTTGGCCGAGGGTGCGGGAGATTATGGCGGTGGTGGCGATGCCGAGGCCGACGTACATGCCGCTGACGAGTTGTTGCATGGGGACGGTGAAGCCCAGTGCCGCGAGTGGGTCGCGGCCGAGTTGGCCGACGAAGGCGCTGTCGGTAAGTTGGAAGGTCATCAGTGAGAGGACGCCGAACAGCATGGGCCAGGTCATGTGATAGAGCTGGCGGCCTAGGGAGGCGTTTTGCAGGGCTTGTTGCACGTTGGGTTTGGGGCCTTCGGTTGGGTGTTTGGCGCAGATTCTAACAGGTCATGGGGTTGGTGCATGCCATTGGATTAAGCCTGTTTGGCTAATGGTGTATGCATCCGTGCGGGGAGGGCCTTCCAAAAACCGCTCCTTCGGCACGTCCTTGTGACGCTTCTGCTTCGCCATCCATGGCTACGCACATTTTTGGAAGGCCCTCCCCGCACGGATGCCTCGGCACCGGAGTCTGATTCCCCGATGCGCGAGCTAGGGTGCAGGTGTTCTCAATCGATTAGAGAACTTTCAGCGCTGCTTCGTAATCTGGCTCGTTTTTGATTTCACTCACCAGTTCGCTGTGGATAACTTTGTCGTTTTCGTCCAGTACCACCACTGCACGGGCACACAGGCCAGCCAGCGGGCCATTTTGGATGGCTACGCCGTAGTCTTGCTGGAAGCTGTAGTTACGGAATGTTGAGAGGGTTTCAACGTTGTTTAGGCCCTCTGCGCCGCAGAAGCGGGACGCTGCGAAGGGCAGGTCGGCGGAGACGACCAGGACGACGGTGTTGTCCAGGTTGCCGGCTTTTTCGTTGAATTTACGGGTACTGGCGGCGCAGACGCCGGTGTCGATGCTGGGAATGATGTTCAGGATTTTGCGTTTGCCAGCCCAGTTGTCGAGTTTTACTTCTTCCAGACCGCTGCTGGTCAGGGTGAAGGGGGCGGCGTTGTCGCCGGCGCTTGGGAAGGTGCCGCTGAGTTCGATCGGGTTTCCGTCAAGAGTTACGTTGGTTGGCATGTGTTGCTCCCTTTTTGGTTTTGAGTTCGTGTACTTACCCTGTTTAGCTTAAATCGGATGAGTTTTCATCTTTGTTATTCATTGGAGGGGATATCAATAGTCTGAGGGGCTTGGTCAGGGTAGGCCTTCCAAAAATGTGCGCAGCCATGGATGGCGGAGCAGAAGCGTCACATGGGTTCAGCCGAGCGCATATGAAGCAAAGCTTCATGCGAAAGCTGAACGACCGCAATCTGTGATTGCGGGCCGGACCCCGGAGGGGGGCCGAAGGAGCGGTTTTTGGAAGGCCTACCCTGACCGAGCACCATGCACGGAGTTAGACATTACGAATTCGCACTCTGCGCTTCAAAGTCTTGCGCCGGGTACCGCTGTACAAGAAACAGGTAGGCGAACAGGGCCAGTGCCGCGCAGGCGGTGATGATGGTGGCCATGACTAAGGGCGTGCCATTGTGGAGGTGGCCGACCAGGGCCCCAGCGGCTGCGGCTGCGGCCATTTGGGTGAAGCCGAGTAAGGCTGAGGCGGAGCCGGCCATTTTCGGGAAATTGGCCAGCGCTCCAGCCATGCTCTGGGGCAGGATCATGCCCAGTGAGGCCATAACAGCGGCTTGCGGCAGTACCACGGCCCATGGGCTATAGAACTGGCTATAGGCCAGTGTTGTCATGATGGCTCCGGAGGTAAGGCCGCCCAATAAGCCATAGCGCAGTATTTGATCGGGTGTGTATCGGCTCGCTAAGCGGATAGAAGCGATGTTGCCGACCAAGTAGCCAGCGGCGGTTACGGCGTTGTACAGGCCGAAGTGTTCGGGGGATACGCCAAGCACTTCGATCAGCACGAAGGCTGAGCCCGACAGGTAAGCGAACAGGCCGCCGTAGACGGCTGCGCTGGTGAGTGCGTAGCCGATGAAAGTGGGGTCGGTGCTGACCAACCGGTAGTTGCGCAATAGGCTGCACAGGCGGAACGGCTGGCGGTTTTCTGGTCGCAGCGGTTCGGGGATGCCGAAGGCGATGACGGCAGCCATGATCAGGGCGTAGGCGGCCATGACGATGAAGATCCAGTGCCAATCGAAGATGGCAACAATGAAACCACCCAATGTGGGCGCTATGGCGGGTGCCAGGGCCATCATGCCGGCCAGCATGGCGAGGATTTTGGCGGCGTCTCGGGGGGTGTATACGTCTCTGACAATGGCACGGGCAAGTACCGGCCCCGCGGAGCCGCCCAAGGCTTGCAGAAAGCGGGATAGCTGCAACGTTTCGATGTTTGTGGCCAGCGCACAGCCGATACTCGCCAGAGCGAACAAAAGCATGCCGCCAATCATGATGGGTTTGCGCCCGAAGCGGTCCGCCAATGGCCCGCAGATCAACTGAGCCAAGGCAAAGCCGCCGATGTAAATGCTCAGTGTTAACTGAACTTGCGCGGTGTTCGCACCAAAGTCGCTGCCGATTTGCGGAAATGCAGGCAAATACATGTCGATTGCCATTGGCGCGAGGGCAACGGCTGCGGCCAATAAAATAGTTGTCCAGATACTTGTCAGTGCGAGCATTCTTGCTTCCGGCTTTGGTGTTTGGCGTTATTGGGGGAGTGCCAGCGAACGTATGGAGCGGAAGTCTAGGGGGATAAACGCGAAAAAATAACGCTCTGATTTTAATTTAATATATGAATGGAATTGATTGATTAGTCGTTCAAACCATTCATGGTGGCCGCGACCGAGTTTACCTGGTTGCGAAGCCAGCGGTGAGCGGGGTCCGTCTGGTGTCGGCGGTGCCAGAGCATCAGCAGGGTGAAGGGGTTGTATTCGAACGGCAGCGGCACGTAGGCGAAGTCTCGCATCAGCTGGCTGCTCATGCGTTCGGGGGCCGAGGCCAGCATGGTGGTGCCTCGCAATAGCTCGGGCAGGCCCGAGAAGTTAGAGACCGTCACCATGCTTCTGCGCTGAACGCCACGGGTATCCAGCGTACTGTCTAAACCTGGTTTTTCGCCGGTGGAGAACAACACCGTGATGTGGTCAGCCTTCATGTAATCGTTCATGCCCACCGGTGCTTCTCGCATGTCCGGGTCGTAGAACACCACAATGCGATCGGCCATCAAACCCCGTTGCATGATGTCAGTGGCCTCCGGCGCGTGGGGGCTGATCACCAGATCGCAGGCTTCTTTTCTGAGCATGTCGGGGTTGGGAATGCCCGAGGGGATCACCTGCAAATGAATGCCCGGTGCCTGTTCGCGCAGGATCTTCACCAAGCCCGGTAACAGCAGGTCCCGCTGGTAGTCGTTGGCGGCAATGGTGAAGGTGAACTCGGCGGTGGCCGGGTCAAACGGTGGGCCCGAGGGCAGGGTGCGAAGGTCGTCCAGCAGGTGGCGGATATGGGGACCGGTACGCAGCGCGTATTCGGTGGGGACAATGCCTCGCCCGGATTTCACGAACAGCGGGTCGCCGAACGCCAGGCGCAGGCGGTCCAGGGTGTGGCTGACGGCAGATTGGCTGACGCCTAAGCGAACGGCTGCTTTCGAGACGCTGCTTTCGTCCAGCACGGCAATGAAAGTGGCCAGGGATCGAAGATCGAGATTTAATATATCAACGGATTTCATCGATTGGAGTTTAGGGCAGGGTGCCCGGATTGTCACGGTGCACCCTTATGCCAGACTCCGCCAACAGTTCAGTCCGAGCGTGCGGCCAGCCAGTCGGCCAATTCAAGCCAGCTGGCTTTCGGCGCTTTGCTGCCAGCCAGAATGCCCATGTGTCCGCCGGGCGTGACCTTGAAGGTTTTATCCACAGAACTGACGTGGTCCATGATGCGTTTGGCGGCCTCAGGTGTTGCCAGGGTGTCGCTTTCGCCGGCGATGGCCAGCAGGTTGGCGTTGACGTTTTCCAGGCGCGCAAAATCATCGCCAATCTGGATTTGCCCTTTTGCCAGCTGGTTATCAATCCAGACCCGAACCAGAGTGTCCTGAATAACACCGCCCGGGTAGGCCACCATCTTGTCCAGAAACGCCGAGGTGGTGGCGTGGTTGGTGACGAATTCGCGGTCGCCCAAGCGCACTAATAATTCCCAATAACCCATGGCGCTGCCGATCGGGTTCGAGAGTTTGAAACCAATGGTGTTGGCCCAACCGGGGGTATGGAACCAGTGCGGTTTTACTTTATGGATGTGGAAACCAGTGCGCCGGTATACCGCCCCGGAAATATCCGCCAGCCGCTGGTACATCAAGCCGAGAACGCCGGAGGCGTGGCTGTCGATGGGTAGGCCAACCACGATGGCGTTGCGAATGTGCTGGTCTTGGCTGAGCGCCGAATAAAACATGGTGAACATACCGCCCATGCTCCAGCCGTGCAGCGACAATTCTTGTTCGCCACTGTGTTCGCGTACGCGGTTCAGGTATTCGGGCAGCAGTTCTGCAACGTAGGTGTGCAGGTTGTAGTGGGTGTGCTCCCGTTGCGGGATACCCCAGTCGATTAAATACACCTCAAAGCCTTTGGCACGAAGGAAGCGCACGAGGCTGCGGGCCGGGAGCAGGTCGTAGATCAGCATGTTCACCGCCAAGGGTGGAATGATCACGATCGGGGTTTTGTGGGTTGAGGGTTCGACCGGGACCGTCATGCCGTCAATTTCAATGGCATCCTCTTCCAGCGGTGGGTAGTAACGTAGGCTGACGAGCCCATTGGTATGCAGGGTTTCGAACGGCGTTTGCCCAGCCTGTACCAAACTGGTGGCCTTAAAAATGCGATCGAAGGCGTTGCTGGCGTAGTGCCTGCTTTTTTGCGACAGGTTGGATGCCGTGTTGACGACAAGCTTCAGTGGCTTAAGCATAGGGGGTTCCGTGGAGCTCTAGAGTCAGAATGCGTTTAGCGTAAGGCTGAATTACTATTCAGTCCATGGCGATCTTGTCATTTCGTGCCGGCGAACGGGTCACGTCTGGCCACTGCCCAAGGCCGCCGCGGATTGCTATGATGGCGCATCTTTTGGCGACAATAATCAAAACAGGACCTCCATGCTTAGTTTTTTGCCTGCTCCGCTTATCGGTGTCATCAATTCCCTGCTTCTGGCCATTAACACGGTTTTCTGGTGTGTGCTGCTGTATATCCCGGCACTGTTAAAGCTGGTGATCCCCCATCAGGGTTTTCGCGTGCTTTGCACCAAGTTGATTATCTGGCTTTCGGAATCCTGGGTGGCGTGTAACACCGGTTGGATGAAGCTCACTCAAAACACCGCATGGCAGGTGACCGGTGCCGACAATTTAAAGCGGGAAAGCTGGTATCTGGTGCTCAGCAACCATCAGAGCTGGGTGGATATTTTCGCCATGCAGCGGGTATTTAATCGCCGAGCACCGTTTCTGAAGTTTTTCCTGAAACAGCAGTTAATCTGGGTGCCGGTGATTGGGCTGGCGTGGTGGGGGCTCGATTTCCCGTTCATGAAGCGATATACCCGAGAGTATCTGATCAAGCATCCGGAAAAGCGCGGTGAGGATTTGAAAGCCACCCGCAAAGCTTGCGAGAAATTCCGCTATACCCCGGTCAGCGTGATGAATTTTGTGGAAGGCACGCGTTTTACCAAGACCAAACACGACAAACAGAATTCACCTTACCAGCACTTGCTGATGCCCAAAGCGGGCGGTGCGGCGTTTGTGCTGGATGCCATGGGCGATTCCATTGAAACGCTGGTGGATGTCACCATCGCTTACCCGAAAGGCGCACCCAGTTTCTGGGATTTCCTGTGCGGCAAGGTGCCTGAAATCCGGATGGATATTCGAACCCAGACTATTCCTGAGCACCTGAGCGGTCGTGACTATACCAACGATGCCGAGCATCGTCAGAACATGAAGAGCTGGTTGGGCGAAATCTGGCAGGCGAAAGACGCCCGCCTGACCCAAATGCTGGAGAAGTAAAACGGGGCGGTATTAACCGCCCTCGTTGTTTTGGCCGGTAGTGATTTCCTCGGCCTTGACCAGTTTGAAGTTGATCTGCCTGCGCTCGTCGTCCACACCGACAAAGCTGACGGTGACCCGCTGCTCGATCTGAAAGATGCGCCCGTTTTTGTTGTGCACCAGGCGCAATGTGATCGGATCAAAGCTGAACTTGCCGTCCAGGTCCCGGCAGCTGACAAAACCTTCCAGACCGTTGCAATCCAGACGCACGAAGAATCCAGCCGGTACCGTGCGGCTGATGATGCCTTCCATCGGCTCATCCGTAAGCGTCTTGGCAAAGTCGGCTTTCAGCCAGGTTTCCAGTGAGTTGGCAGCTTGGCGCGCCTTGAACTGAGTCGCTTGCAGTGTTTCCAGCTGGTCTTTGTTCAGCGGGGTGATGGGCGCATCCCAAAGCGCGGCTTTGATCAGCCGGTGCACGTAGTAATCCGAGAACTTACGCAGCGGTGAGGTGAAGGTGGTGTACGCCGCCAGCCCCATGCCTTGGTGCGGTGCAGGCTCTGCGCTCAGTTCCGCTCGCGCCAACTGGCGTGACAGGATGGCTTTCACGGGAACTTCTGCGTCCAGTTGCTCACATTCTTTCATCAACGCTTTGAAACCGTCTGCGGTACTGGCGTCGATATCAGCCAGCTGCGGTGCATAGCCTTCCAGCAATTTACGGATGTTGTCGGCCCGGTCGTCCCGCAGGCCGGGGTGCTGGATGAACAGCCCTTTGCCCTGTTGGCCCAGGAAGTCAGCAGCGCAGCGGTTGGCGGCGACCATGCATTCTTCCACCAAACGGTGGGCTTCGTTCTGCACGGACGGCTCAATCAGGCGAATGCGGCGGTTTTCATCCAGACGCAGACGGAATTCCGGGCGGTCGCTGCTCAGCAGCGCGTGTTCAGAACGCCATTTGCGCAGGGCTGTGGCGACCTGATGCAATTGATCCAGGCTGTTGCTGACGTCGTCTGGCAAGGCGTTGATGTCTTCGTCTTCCCGGCCTTCAATCAGATGGGCAACCAGCTCATAGCTGAGTTTGCCTTTGGAGCGAATAACCGCTTGATGGAAACTGTATTCACCAAGGCTGCCATCGTTGTTCACTTGCAGATCGCACACCAAGACCAGCCGAGGTACGTCGGGCATGAGTGAACACAGGCGGGTACTGATGCTGTCGGGCAGCATGGGCAGGGGCTCGCCGGGGAAATAGATGGCGGTGGCCCGCTTATACGCTTCTTGCTCGGCCGGGCTGTTTGGTTCGATCAGCGCAGTAGGGTCGGCAATCGCAATCGACAGGGTCCAGCCGGTAGCGTTTGGCGTTGCCTTGAGCGCATCGTCCATGTCCTGGGTGCCCGGGCTGTCGATGGTGACATAGGGCTCGGCAGTGCGGTCTTCCCGGTTATCGGTATGGCCGGTGATGCTTTCTTCCGAGAGGCCGTCAGCCTGCAGCTGCACCTTCTCGGGCCAGGAGTCGGCGAGGTCGAAGTTGGCAAGAGTGAAGGCGCGCTCGATACCCGGTTCGCCCGTTTTACCGATGATGCGCAAGACCTTCGCCTGACCTTTGCCATCTTTGATCGGGTGACGGTGGATCTGGCAATACACGAAATCGTCTGGCTCTGCGCCCATGCGCTCTTTTGGCGGTATATAGATCCAGCGATTGATGCCCGGGGTTTCCGGTGCCACAAAGTGGCCTTTGCCTTTGACCAGATAGCGGCCCACAAAGGTGCTCAGGTTCGATTCCAGCAGTTCGTCGATAACGCCTTGGGTTTTGCCTTTGTCGGCTTCCTGCTCAACAATATTTACCCGATCGCCCGGCAGTACTTTTTGCATTTCCTCGGGAGGGAGGAACACGTCCCGGCCTTCATCGAGGGCAACGAACCCAAAACGCCCGTTGGTGGACTTAACGGTTCCGGGGAAGACCACCTTGTTTTCTTTGATATCGGTTTTCAGCTGGCGCAACTGATTGAGAGCGTCGGCATTGAGCATGAAGAAGTAACCTGGGCTTAAAATGGATGATGCTGCGAAGTATAACGGTTCTGCCAGTGTGAGTCAGATTTGTCGGCGGGGCTTTCGTCTAAGAAATGGCCGGTTGAGGCTCTGAAGCCTCAACCGCAGTAATCGAGCAATCAGTTATGTTCGGCAAACACCCGGGTTTGGCCTTGTTCGTTGAATAGAATCACTTTGTAGTGATCTTTTCGGTCGCCCATTTCCATACCCGGCGAGCCGGCCGGCATGCCCGGTACACTCAACCCGGTGGCCTTGGGCGCTTGGCTGAGTAAACGCTTGATGTCATCAGCCGGCACGTGGCCTTCAATCACGTAGTCGTTAACGATGGCGGTGTGGCAACTGCCCAAACCGGGAAGTAGACCTGCTTCGGCTTTAATTCTGCCCATGTCGTTGCTGTTGGTGGCGGTTACGTCAAAACCGTTCTCTTCAAGGTGGTCGATCCAATCACCGCAGCAGCCGCAGGTCGGGGATTTGTACACGTGAACGCTTGGGGCCGCGCCGCCGGCTAGGGCGGTAGTTGAAAATCCGAGAGCGGCCATCAGGCCGAAGGCCAGAGTGTGTTTTTTCATGGTGGTTACCTCAGTGGTGATGTTGGTTATCTGTGGAGTTTTTGTCTGAACCGGACAGCCAGAACCACCACACAATGGCGGCCATGAGCGCAAGACCGCTGATATTGACCAGAAAAGTCGTCATGAGTTCGGCTCCTTGTGTTGAACGGATTTCTGACTGGTTTTGAATAACCGCAGGCGGTTGGCGTTAGACACGACGGTTACGGACGACAGTGACATGGCGGCACCCGCCAGAATCGGGCTCATCAGAATGCCCCAGATCGGATACAGCAGGCCTGCCGCCACGGGAATACCCAGCGTGTTGTAGACAAAGGCGCCAAACAGATTCTGCCGAATGTTGGCGACCGTGGCCTGAGAAATCTCAATGGCATCGGGCACGCCGTGCAATGAACCGCGCATCAGCGTGATCGAGGCGCTTTCGATGGCCACGTCGGTACCGGTGCCAATGGCAAAGCCGACATCGGAAGCGGCCAGAGCGGGTGCGTCGTTGATGCCGTCACCAACCATGGCTACGGTATAGCCTTGCTTGCGCATCTCGTTCACCACGTCGGCTTTGTCTTCCGGCAGCACCTCTGCGCGGAAATCGTCGATGCCGGCTGCGTCGGAGATAGCGCGGGCGGTGGCCTCGATATCGCCGGTCACCATCATGACTTTAATGCCGGAGTCATGCAGGCGCTCAATGGCGGCTTTGGAATCGGGCTTGATGGCATCGGCAACACCGATCACACCGAGCACGTTATTGCCAAGTGCCAGATACAGCGGCGTACCGGCTTCGTCGGTAATGCCTTTCGCGGCCTCAGACAGGCTATCAATGGATAAGCCTTCGGCTTCCAGCCAGCGGCGGTTACCCAAGCGAAGGGTTTGGCCGTTGGCTTGCCCGAGGACGCCTTTGCCGTTGAGGGCTTCAAAGCCGGAGACTGCTTCGGGAGCAACGCCGTCCTCTTTGGCTTTAGCAACAATGGCCTCTGCCAAAGGGTGTTCCGAGTGCTGTTCCAGCCCTGCGGCCAGTGCCAACAGTTTGTCTTCATCGCTGTCGAGCGCGTGGACTCGGGTCACCGCCGGATGGCCTTCGGTGATAGTGCCGGTTTTATCCAGAATCACCAGATCAATCTTGCCGGCGGTTTGCAGGGCATCACCCTGACGAATCAGAATGCCGTATTCCGCCGCTTTGCCCACGCCCACCATCACCGACATCGGTGTCGCCAAACCAAGTGCGCACGGGCAGGCGATGATCAATACCGTAGTAGCCGCGACCATCATGTGTACCACCGCGGGGTCCGGCCCAACGTTGTACCAGACCAGTGCCGATGCCACCGCGATCAACATGACCGAGGGCACGAACACCGCTGAAATCCTGTCTGCCAGCCGACCGATCGCCGGTTTTGAGCCCTGAGCCTTCTTCACCAGCTTAATAATTTGCGCCAGCGCGGTTTCGCTACCTACCCGCGTGGCTTCGTAAATAATCGACCCGTGGGTGTTCAAAGTGCCGGCGGAGACTTCATCACCGTCGGCTTTGTTCACAGGCATGGGTTCACCGGTGAGCATGCTCTCATCGATACGAGTAGAACCCTCCACGATCACGCCGTCCACCGGCAGTTTTTCCCCGGGGCGAACGCGAATACGATCGCCTTTCTGAACGTCTTCTACCGGAATGTCCTGCTCTTCGCCGTCCCGAATCACCCGGGCGGTTTTCGCCCGAAGATCCAACAGCCGCCGCACCGCTTCCGAGGTTTTACCTTTGGCGCGCAGCTCCAAAGCCTGTCCGAGATTGATCAAACCGATAATCATCGCCGACGCTTCAAAATACACATGCCGCGCCATCTCCGGCAGCGCCTCGGGAATGCTGACCACCACAATGGAATACAGCCACGCTGTACCGGTACCCAGCGCAATCAAGGTATCCATATTGGCGTTGTGATGCTTGAACGCCTTCCAGGCTCCGGTATAAAAATGCCCGCCGGTCGCAATCATCACGCCCAACGTCAGGATGCCGAGATTGAGCCAGGTGATCTGGTTGTCGTCGGACACCGTCATCGAGCCAAAGCCCATGCCCCAAACCATCAGGGCAATACCCAGCCCCAAACTGATGGCCATCTTGACCAGCAAGGTTTGATACTGCTTTTTGTCTTCCGCTTGCTTGCGATCGTCGGCGGCGTCTTCATCCTCGATCTCACTGGCCCCGTAACCCGCACTCTCAATGGCCTGAATCAAACGGGCGGAATCCGCAGCGCCAGTGGCGGTTGCGGTATTGTCGGCCAGATTCATGTGGGCATGAGAAACCCCGGGCACCGACAACAGCGCCTTCTCAATGGTGCTCACGCAGGACGCACAGGTGGCCCCTGTCACCGCCAGAAGCACCTGTTCGTCGCTGGAAGCCTCGGCTGATGCGGCTTGAGCATCACCTTTGGGCTCGGTTTGCTCTGACTGAACTGACGACTCTTCAGAGGCGTCACTCTTCTTCGATGCACAACAGCCCGACGAGGGCTCCCCAGCCGCGATTGGCTCCGCCGGATACCCGGTATCCGACACAATCTTCGCAGCCTCGGCTTTATCGACACTCTCGGGCAGCGCAACCGTTTGCGCCTCCAGATCGACCTCAACCAGATCGGTATCTCCGGTCAACGGCTCCAGAGCGTTACGAATTTTCTTCACGCAACCCTGACAAGAGGCTCCGGAAATACTCAGAGCGGTACTCAAACCAGATGCTTCGCTCATAACTCAATGCTCCTTACCTGAACAAGTCGCAGGATCGTCCCAATGCTCAATCAACCGACAAATCGTATGCCCGTCCGGCGTACCATCCGGCATCTCCTGCCACGCCGACAACGCCGACACCATCCGGGTGCGCAACTGCTGCAACTCGGCAATCTCCCGCTCCACTTCCGCCAACCGCTGCTCAAACACATCCCGAACCATCGGGCATGGGGAATGATGTTCGTCTGCCTGCCCTAAAATCTGCCGAATCTCCGGCAACGAAAAACCCAACTGCCGAGCCTTCCGGGCAAACCGCAATCGCCGCAGATCCTCGGCATCGTAGTACTGATAATTGTTGTCCGGATTACGACTGGGCCGCAGCAAACCTTCCCGGGTATAAAACCGAACCGTATCCGGGGTGACATCGGCCGCGGTGGCGAGTTCTTTGACTTTCATGATGCTGAATCCCCCAGTAAGTTCATGGGCGGAAGAGATGCCCCGTCAGAAGGTGCGGAGTCTTGGTGTGGGTGGCGCTTCCGAAAATGTTCGGAGCCAAGGATGGCGGAGACAAGCGTACAAGGATGTACTGGCAGCGGTTTTCGGAAGCGCCACCCACACCGAGACGGCGATCTCCCAAACTTATAGCAGAATCTTAAAACCTATGACCCACTCACAGGTCAAAGGTTTCAGGAAGAAGAGTTCTTAGAACGCAGAAAAACACCACAAGACTTACATTGATCCGGCGCCATCAACTTGGCCTGCCAGCCAATTTTCGTGCCGCACGCCGGACAAGCCAGCCGCAACTGCAACACAATGATCGGAATCACCAGCACCACCAGAAGCACCCCAAGGCCACCCCAGTCATCACCCGACGAAATCCCCAACTGACTGCTGAACACCAGCACCAGAATCAGCGCAAAAAACGCAAAAATGAAATAGTTTCGGTTCCAGCGCTCCCAGCGGCGCAGCTTCGCATCCTGCTCCGAAGACAAATACCTGGCAGACATAGACATCACACTCAAAGAAAGACAGACCACAAAGTTTGCAGCGCCGGTGCTCTAATTACAATTCGGAAGTGGCCGGCTGACCGGTAAACAACGCACCCTCACGGATCGCCTTCTCCAATTCCGCACCGGGGATCGGGCGGCTGATCAGATAACCCTGTGCCAGATTGCACCGATGAGCCTGCAGAAAATGCAGCTGATCTTCCGTTTCCACACCTTCAGCTACCACCTGAATACCCAAGTTGTGGGCCAGATTAATCACCGCCCGGGTAATCACCGCATCATCATGCCGCTCCGTCACATTGGTAATGAACGACCGGTCAATCTTCAGCAAGTCCACCGGGAAATCCCGCAGATAACCCAACGACGAATAACCCACGCCGAAATCATCAATCGCCAAGCGCGTGCCCAACTGATGCAGCTGCGACAGCTGGCTGCGATTTTGGGCGATGTTCTGAATGAAAATCTCTTCAGTCAATTCAAGCTCAAGCATGTTCGGGGCAATATTCTCTGCCGCCAGAGCATCCCGTACGTGATCAACCAAAGTGGCATCTTCCAGCTCCCGGCCGGATAAATTCACGGCAATGCGCAAGTGCTCACAGGGGGTCCCTTTCCAGCGAGCCAATTGACGGCACGCAGCCAATACCACCCACCGGCCAATCTCGGTAATGCGCCCACTCTCTTCCGCCAACGGAATAAACTCGACCGGTGACAACAAGCCGCGAGTCGGATGCTGCCAGCGAATGAGGGCCTCCACGTTATTGATCTCACCCGTGTCGAGATTTAACTGAGGCTGGTAATACAGAACAAATTCATCGTTCGCCAGGGCCTCGCTGAGATCCTTATCGAGCTCCAACCGCATCATCTCTTTCTCTTGCATACCTTCGGTATAGAACTGATAGGTATTGCGGCCCTGATCCTTGGCCCGGTAAAGAGCAATATCCGCATTGCGGAGCAGAGTGTCGGCATCCTGGCCGCTTGGGGGATACACGGCAACGCCCATGGTGGCGGTGATCTGATGCACTTGCCCCATGGCCTCGAAAGGCTCAGCGAAGCACTGTTTGATCTCGCCAAGCAGATGGATGACATCGTCAATGTCGTCCATCTGCTGTTGGCAAATCATAAACTCGTCACCACCCGAGTAGGCGACAAGAATGGTTTCGCTGCTAAGGCACTTCAGCCGTTCCGAAACCTTGATCAACAACTCGTCACCGAATTGGTGGCCCAGGGTATCGTTAAGAAGCTGAAAGCGGTCAAGATCAATCATCACCAAGGCAACCTGGCGCAACTGCCGATCGGCTATGTTCAGGGTGTGAGCCAGGTCTTGCATGAAAAAGCGACGGTTGGCGAGGCCGGTTAAGGTGTCCGTCGATTCCAAACGCTCCAGATCGACCTGCACCGCGACCCGCTCATCGACCTGACGTTCCAATTCAAGCTGCGTTCTGAGCAGGGTGTTGGTGCGTTTAAAGATCACCTGCCACAACAGTGTGGTTAAGCTGGCCAATGCGCCCATGAAAATTACGCTAACGAAGGTGATGCTGGGCCACTGGCTGCGTTGGTTTTCGACCCAGTTCATGGTGGGGCTCAGCGTAAGCTGCCAATCCAGCGAGGGCAGGTTAACCGGCACGGATTCGCGAAACGCTGCGCTGATATCACTCGAGGTGTTCAGGGCGTAGCTGGATTCACCGCGTTGCAGGATTTCAACTTGAAACTGGTCGATGATGCGTGCCGTCAGCAATTGCTTTGCCAGTACCTGCATTTTAAAGACACCGGCTATAAAACCATTGTTCTCCGAACCCTGACCAACGGGGTGATAGGTCACAATGCCTTTCGGACCTTGCTGGAGATCGATGATGCCCGAAGTGTCCGGCTCGCCGGTTTCAGCCGAGTGCTCTAGCGCTCGGCGCCGCTGTTCGTTAAAGGCTACGTTGAACCCCACAACATTCCGGTTCTCGGTAGCGGGCTCGAGCCATCGAATGATGAAATCTTTATCAATCCACTCGATGGCCTGGTAAATACCAAAGTCGTTGAGGTAGGTGTGGGCATCCGCTTGCCAAACCGCTTCGGATGGATAAACGTTGTTGCTCATGCGTTTGGCCATGCGGCCCAGGGCGCCAGCCTGTACCGAAAACTCTCGCTCCAGATTGTTGGCCAGAGCCCGGGCTTCGTTGGTCAGATTGGCTTGGATTTGATCGGTATCTTTTTGAATCAGGCCGGCTCGAAGCACCCAGGCTAAAGCGAAAAAAGCTAAAAAGATGACGGCCGCAAATAAGGGGCTTCTTAGGACGCGCGTTACAAACGGCATGGTGCGCTGTGCTGGGGTCACGCTCTGCTCCGAGTTTACCTTGACGTATTCCTAGGGGTAACGGCAGAGTCCTTTCTATCGTGAGTCGCTAGTTGTGAATTCGCTCGTTTATAGTTATTCCGTATGCACCGTCAGGCAGTGGGGTACGAATTTCACGAACGTTTCCATCTTCTGATGTCTGTAGGCTCAGGTCAAGAATATATGGTGTCATTCTCTGCCTGTTTTTATCCAGCATAATTTCAACTTTGGGTTTGAGCTTACGCCCCGGGTGGGTGCTGACGACCCAAGCGACTTCGCCGGTGTTCAGCTCCACAAGGGTGCCGGGAGGGTAAATGCCGATCATTCGGATGAAGGTTTCGACCAAATCGGCATCGAATTGCTGGCCGCGGTTCTGGTACAGAATTTTAAGCGCCTCGGCCGGGGATCGTCCGTCCCGGTAGCAGCGGTCACTGGTAATTGCGTCGTAGGTATCGACGATGGAAATCAAACGGGCAAACCGGCTGATTTGTGATTCAGGCAGGTGCGTCGGGTAGCCTTTGCCGTCCACACGTTCGTGATGGTGCAGCGTCACGTCGCGGATGATGGGCTCCAGACTTTCATCTTGCTTGAGCAAGTTAAAACCGTGGGTGGTGTGTGACTGCATGATGACGTATTCATCAGGCGTTAGCGGGCCGGGTTTGTTGAGGATGGCGCTGGGCACCTTTAGCTTGCCCAAGTCGTGCAGCAGGCCGCACATACCGGCAGTCTCGATGTCTTCATCCGGCATGCCCAGGAATCGCGCGAACGCGATGGCGTAAACGGCCACCCTCAGACAGTGTTCGGCGGTGTACGCATCCCGGTTTTTGATGCGCCCCATCCAGAGCATGGCGCTGGCGTTGGCTTTAACACTCTCGACGCACGACCGAATCATGGTACGTGCATCGCCCAGCTCCAGAGTGTTGTTCTGGATGATATCGACGGTAATTTTGTCGACAAAGGTCTGGGTTCGGCGCCAGGTTTCTTTCGCACGCGGGAACTCTTGCTCCAGCGTGCGGGTTTCCGGCAAGGGTTCGGTGGTTTTTTGCCGAAGCTGGGGGATTTTACTGAGCACCGGGGCCAGCCTGGATTCCTCATCTTCCACAACAACCCACGAGCAATACTGGCGTAAAACCTTGGCTTCACCGGGCGTGGATAGCGTAAAACCCTGAAATAACACCGGTACATCGTTCCAGGGGCGATCCAGCTGCACAACACGCATGCCGAGCTGCAACAAATCGACAGGAATGCGAGCCCTGTGCAAGAACGTTTCTGTTCGAGCCCCTGTGCGACCGGGGTCGGTGGGGGGCACCAGCCCGCTGCCAGGGTGATCTTTGAACGACATACACCAGCTCACATATTCTGAATTCTTTTCAGAATAGAGTAGCCCGGTTTAGCTGGCAATCTTGAGCCGGGGAATTTCCCGTTTTGGGCAGCGGTCCATAACCACTTTTAAACCGGCTTGCTCGGCTCTTTCCGCTCCGGCTTCATTAATCACGCCGATTTGCAGCCATAACACCGGAATGTTTTCGGCGACTGCCTGATCGATGACCGCATCGGTGCGCTCGGGGGCGAGAAACAGCTCTGCCATATCAACCGGTTCCGGGATCGAGGCCAGATCTGCGTAAACGGTTTCGCCAAGCACCTGTTTGCCCGCAAGTCGCGGATTCACCGGAATGATCCGGTAGCCCTGGCGTTGCAGATATTCCATCACTTCGTGGGATGGCCGGCTGGTTTTCTCACTGGCACCGACCAAGGCAATGGTGCGAACGCTGGTTAGAATGTCTCGAAGGCCTTGATCGTTCTCAATAGGCACAAGTGTTCTCCTTGAAATTGCGATGGCGTGGTTACAAAAGAATGTCCAGCGCCTCAATGACCGGCGGGTTTTTGTCCGCCAGAGCGTCGAGCACCGGTTTATGCAAACGCCTTTTGTGCTCGGCAAAAATGGCGCGACCTTTTTTGAAGCTTCTTGCAAACTCTAATGCGGCATCGTTCAAGGCATCAACTGAATCGAAGGTTCGGTCTATAAACCTGGCGCCAGCGAGTTCCTCTGCGGTCACGCGCCGCCCGGTCAGAACCATATCGTTGAAGGTGTGTTGTGGCATGGCTTTGAGAACTACGTCGATCAGGGCAGGCAGGAACGGAATGTTCATGTCGACCTCCGGGAAGCACACGTAGCCCCGGTCGCTGCGCATAAACCGGAAGTCGCAGGCGGCGGCAATCACAACCCCGTTGCCAAAGGTATGGCCATTGATGGCGGCAATAATCGGCATGGGGTACTGCAACATGACGCGGTAAATCTCATCCATGGTGGACAAGAAAGCTTTTACGTCGTCCCTGTTTCCCTTCTGGATGCTGCCCAGTAACCAGCTGACATCAATGCCCTGACTCCAGTTTTTCTCGTTGCTTGAGGTCAGTATCAGTGCTTTGTAGGTTTTGTCATCAACGACTTGGTTTAGCAGGGCCAAAAGCTGCTGTGCGAAGGCGAGATTGTTGGTGTTGCTTCCATTGTCCATGGAAAGGATCGCGACGCGATCCTCACGGCGAAGGCTGAGCAGGGGCATGTAGAATCGTCTCAAGTGGGGGTAACCGCATCGTCACAGCGGTGTCGTGTTCGTGACGACGCGGTTAGTTGTTTTACTCGTCAGCAGGCCAGCCCGAAAGGGGCGGCACCGAGCCTTTCACATACGCATCGGGTGCTTGCACAAAGAGATCTTGCATCAAGTCTTTTTTGTTGTAATCCGGATTCGCCCGGTAATGCTCGAAATCGTCGACGCCTTGGGTGCGCAGGAAATCTTCGTCGATGAGCAGCTGACCGGTCACCTCGCGATTCTGTGTTTTCAATACGGCGAGGGCAGCATCTGCCATGATTTTCGGTGTACGGGCCCGATCCAATGTTTCCTTACCGGCGAACGCAATGGCGTCAGTACGAATAACGGTGCGTGGCCACAGGGCGTTGACGGCAATGCCGTAGCGCTTGAATTCATCAGACATGCCCAAGGTCAACATCGACATGCCGTACTTGGTCAAGGTATAGGGCGCGTGGTTGCGGATCCAGCTGCGGTCGAGGTCCAAGGGTGGGGAAAAGCTAAGAATGTGCCCGTTTTCAGACTTCTTCAGATGCGGCAGTGCTTTTTGGCTGAGCAGAAACACCGCGCGGAAGTTTATCTGCATCATCAGGTCGAGCTTTTTCAGTGGCGTAGATTCAACACCGGATAAGGCGATGGCACCTGCGTTGTTGATGATGCCATCAATGCTGCCGAAGGTTTCAACCGTTTTGGCGATCAGGTTGTCTATGTCTTCTTCGCTTCGGACATCCACTTTGATGGCCAGGCCTTGGCCGCCTGCTTCTTCAACTTCTTTGGCAACAGAATGAATGGTGCCGTCCAGTGTCGGGTGGGGCTGATCAGACTTGGCCGCGATAACAATATTGGCACCCTCTGCAGCGCAAGCCAGCGCGACTTCTCGGCCTATCCCGCGACTGGCACCCGTGATGATGATGGTCTTATTTTTTAGTGAACTCATGGCAGCTCCTGAACAGTGAAGGCTAACGCCGGAGCAGCGTTTATCCGATCAGGCTGCTGGGGTCGCAAGCAATGATCGGGGGCTGCTGTTAGCCGGTACCAGTCTATCCTGTCGCAACCATGACGGTTTTCCAGCAGCCAAAAACGCCAATCTAAGTAGGGTAATGTGCCAAATTTATCCGCGGTTGCTCGAAATCAGGGTCAGGAACTCGCTGCGGGTTGCTTGTGATTTGCGGAATTGACCCAGCATCATCGAGGTTTTCATGCGGCTGTTTTGCTTTTCAACACCGCGCATCATCATGCACATGTGTTGCGCTTCGATCACGACACCCACACCCTTTGCGCCGGTTACGCTTTCAACGGCTTCGGCAATTTGCCGTGTCAGGTTTTCCTGAATCTGCAAGCGACGGGCGTACATGTCTACGATGCGCGCAAACTTGGAGAGCCCCAGAACCTTGCCCTGAGGCAAGTAAGCGATGTGGCATTTACCGATGAACGGAAGCATGTGGTGTTCGCACATGCTGTAGAGCTCGATGTCTTGGACCACCACCATTTCATCCATGGCCGACTCGAACACCGCATTATTCACCAGGCTCTGCAGGTCCTGTTGATAGCCGCGCGTTAAAAACTGCATGGCTTTTGCAGCACGGGCTGGGGTGTCCATCAGGCCTTCGCGGCCGGGGTTTTCCCCCAAGCCTTCCAGAATCGCGTGGTAATGGCCGGTGAGATCATCAAGAGGTAGAGACATAGTGGTTCCCGATAGTGTGCCTGTCAAAGTGTGAAGCTTAAGGCAAATCGCGCTTCACCTCCATGATTTAGGCCGTTTCGAGGGCTTTAAGAAGAGCAAGGAGACGGGGTGCCAGAGTGGCTAGTGGTGGTGCTTTGCACTAAAGTGATTTGTTCACAGGGGGTGTCGGGGCAAATCATGGGGCAGTTTATGGCGGGGGAAATGGCAGGAGCGAGTGAAACGGCTGCCACGTTAGAGGCATGGCAACAAACGGGAAAGTGGTTCAGCTATGGTGGCCATGCCGTTTTTAGCCGTATGGCAGGCCAAGGCGAACCGTTAGTGCTGTTACATGGTTTCCCGTCGGCCAGTTGGGATTGGAGCCGGCTTTGGCCGATGCTGACTCGGCACTATCAGGTATTGGCGTTGGATATGCTAGGTTTCGGGTTTTCCGATAAGCCGCAATCCTATCGTTACAGCATTGAAGATCAGGCCGATTTGGTTCAGGGCTGGTTGGAAGGGCTAGGGTTGCCGGAAGTCCACCTGATGGCTCATGACTATGGCACCTCTGTGGTGCAGGAACTGCTTGCCAGAGATCAGGAAGGCACCCTGGGGTTTCGGATCAGCAGCGTTTGTTTGTTGAATGGCGGCCTCTTTCCCGAAGTGCACTCCCCCTTATTTATTCAGAAAGTACTGAAGAGTCCGCTGGGTGGGTTGATCAGCCGGGGTCTGACCAAAGCGACGTTTGAGAGAAGTTTTCGGCGACTGTTTGGCGCAGACAATCAGCCCGACAGAGACGATCTGTTGGATTTCTGGCATCTGCTGAATTACAACAACGGTCGCGGCATTCTGCACGACCTCATCCAGTTTATGGAGGAGCGCCGTTGCCATCGTAATCGGTGGGTGGGTGCGTTGCAGCATGCAGACCAACCGATACGACTGGTTTCAGGTATGGCAGATCCGGTATCGGGTGCAGCCATGGTCAGACGTTATCGTGAGCTGGTGCCATCTGCAGATGTGGTCAGCCTCAGGCGGGTGGGGCATTACCCGCATTTTGAGAAGCCTTGGGATGTGTTCTCGGCCTACCGTGAGTTCCGAAAAACCGTTTAATACCCGAACCGGCATATCAAGCCACTTCGCCGCCTTTGCTGATCGGAGGCAAGGGTTCTTCTTCGACCGTTGCTGACACCCCCGCGTGCGGTTTCGATGCGTTTACAATCTGGTTCCGGCCTTGATGTTTGGCGGTATACAGCGCCTGATCGGCCCGGTTGAGCCAGATTGACCAGGTTTCACCCTGACTGACTTCGGCCACACCGGCGCTGGCGGTTACCCGGATGTCTTCAAGAAACGGCGTGGCGCTGATGCTGCTTAACAATTGGTGGGCCAAGGTGTCGGCATCCTTTTGGCGGGTTTCCGGCAGCACAATCATGAATTCTTCGCCGCCGATGCGGAACAGTTGATCGTTCTCCCGTAGGCGCTTGCGAATGCGCAGCGCCAGCTCTTTCAGCACCTTGTCACCCGCCAGATGGCCCCATTGGTCGTTTATCACCTTGAAGTAGTCCAGGTCTACCAGTACCAGGCTTGAAACCCGTTCGTAGCGTTCGCGCATCTGGATCTGGCTGTTCAGAATGTCGGCGAGTTGGGAGCGGTTCAGACAGCCGGTCAGGGGGTCAGTGGTGGCCAGCTTTGTCAGTTCTTGTTGCATGCGCCCGACCAGCCAGGCAAATACCATGGCAAACACACAGCTCAAACCCAGCGAGAAAGTGATGCGCCAGAAATCGGCTTCTGAAAACTTCAGGAACGAGGTCACCGACATGACCGTGACAAACAGGATGTTGCAAGCACCGGCTTCTTTCAGAGGAAGCAGGAAGAACAACGCGATGGCGGCTGGATAGGCCCAGTATAGGCCTGCGTGCCCATTAATTGCTGTGGAATAGGCGGCGGAAACCACCGCCAGAATGGGGAACAGCCAGCCTTTCAGAAAGTAACGGCCGGTCAGCCGTAAGCACCCAATAACGAGCACAGCATTGGCACAGAACAGAGCTAAAAAAGCGGCGAGTAAGTGGTTGCCATGCTCCCATTGAATCAGAATCAGCGGGACGACGGCGATAAAAGCCCAGAAGTGTAAGTGGTAAACCAATTGGCGCCGGAACCCCAGCACCGCGAGGTTGGGGTTAGACTGCATGGTTTCTGGTGAGGTCAGAATTTTCACGCTCAGCTCCGGCTGATATTCTACGGCACCTATCCTGTGCCATCATTGATTAGAGTCTAGCATGGCAGTGTTTGCGGAAAAGTCGAAATTTGTGTGTTTTAGCGTCAATGTTGACGATTTATGCACAATGCCAATGGGCGTCATGAATTTTGTTCAGTTGGCCGGACCCTTAAGCCTTGGTTACACTCCCGCCAGCTAACCAGAGGATATCGAATGACTGCAGTTCACACTCGTACCCCGGCACTCACGATTCGGGCCGGCCGCCGCGCTTTGGAGCGGCTGCGTCAGAAACCCCTTGAAGTGTCCGATGTGCACGTTGTCCCGGGCGCGGCCGGAGGCCCGAAAGCGTTGGGCATTAGTGGTTTGGACAAGGCCATATTCGGTGAGTGGCTGGCCGGTGCCGAACAGGAAATCGCACTGATTGGCTCGTCGATCGGCAGTTGGCGTTTTGCCGCTGTGGCTTCCTCGGACAACCCGCGCGCGCAATTGAGCAAGTTGGCAGAGCTTTACACCCAACAGCGTTTCAGCAAAGGCGTGAGTGCAGAGGAAGTCAGTCGTAAAAGCGTTGCGTTTTTGCAGGAGCTGCTTGGCGGCCGCGAAGATTACCTGCTGGCTCATCCGGTGTATCGGCTGAGTGTGGTGGTGGTACGGAGCCTTGGGTTGTTGCAGCATGATTCCAAAGGCCGTTTGGGTATGGGGCTGATGAGCGCAATAAGTGCCAATATGCTCAGCCGTCGCCACCTCAGTCGTTTTATGGAGCGGGGTTTTGTGCACGATGCCCGGCAGAAGACGCCGATTTCCACCCACGCCGAGTTCCCGCGCCATGAAGTGGCGCTGACGCCTGACAACTTGCTGTCTGCTTTGCTGGCGTCGGCATCCATCCCGATGGTGATGTCGGCGGTGCGCAACATTCCGGGGGCTCCGGCCGGGGTCTACCGGGACGGCGGGTTACTGGATTATCACCTGGACCTGCCCTACGAGCAGCCCGGCATTGTGCTTTACCCGCATTTTACCGATCGAGTGGTGCCGGGGTGGTTTGATAAAACATTGCCTTGGCGCAAAGGCGATGCCACTCGCTTACAAGATGTGCTGTTGTTATCACCGTCCCGAGACTATTTGGACGCCTTGCCGGACCGAAAACTGCCGGATCGGAAGGATTTCGAGGCCTATTTGGGCGACGATGCCGGGCGGGAGAGGTCCTGGCGCCGGGCGATTGCCGAGAGTGACCGGCTTGGGGACGAGTTTTTGGAACTGCTTGCGACTGGGCGGCTTCTGGAGCGGGTTCAACCTCTGTGAAACGCTAATCCACCCCTGGGGATTTCATCTGTGCGCTGAGCCGAAACCCTGCGATGCCTCTGACCGGATCCGTTAATGCCTTCAGCTGCAAGGTAACCGGCGTGGCTTGCTCAGAATGGTCTCCCATCAAAGCCAGATCGGCCCGGGTAATGTCGTGGTCAGCGCGGGCGGCTTCAAGGCATTCCGAAAAACGCTGCTGATCGGCCTGAGTAACCAGCTGTTGGAAAGGGGTTTGGTCCAAATCGGACGGTGCTTGTTTGAAAATATCGGCCGCCAAGGCCGAGATATAGTTGATTTGCCCCTGATCGTCCAACTCGGCAATCAGGTTTCCCGACAGGTTGATCAAATCCCGTGACCGGCTCTCGCTGTCGTTGAGTGCTTGCCTTAGAACGAGTTTTTCAACGTTCAGGTTGGCGATTTTCCGGTTTTGGGTTTTCAGGTTTTTTTGTTGCCGTCTGGTTAGCCTGCTTTGCTGGTGATTACGCCAGCACAGGTAAAGCGACAGCACAAACGCTAACAAAGAAAGAGTCAGACCACTGACGAGAATCAACCAGCGAGCCTGTTGAGCCGGCGCGGTGAGCAGCTGGGCATCGGGCAATGTGGTGACCATCGATCGATTGCCATCGATGTTCAGTTCTGTGCGCAGGGCATGGCCTTTCATCGGTGTATGGACGGAGCCCAGTTCCAGTAACGGTCTTTTGGTGTGTCGCTCCAGGGTATCAATGCGAAGGCGCAAATGTTGTGGCATGGCTTTGGCCAATGGCACCTTCAACAGGGAAATGTCGTTGCCGTGCCGGTATAACTGATCGAGCACCATAAGAACCAGAGCGCGGTGTTGCTGCTGATATTGTTGATAGGCAAGGGCTTCGGTTTGGTCGGCAACCCGTTTGGCAACAGATACACTGAGCGCGCTGCCAACCAGCAGAATAACCACAGGCACCCACAAGCCTGGCCAAAAAGCCCTGCGGATTTTAGAACCAAGTGATGTGCTGTCCGGGCTGCTGCCCATGCCAGGACCCTCCCTCAGGCTTTCCGTTGGTCAGCCAATCCACAATAGACCAGTCTGCGCCATCCGGAAAGCCGGGGGGATTTAATAGCGGCTGTTGCGGGCGCCGCCGTAGACCAACAAAAACGTCAAAAAGGCCGTGACCACCACCGATGGCCCCGCGGGGGTGTCCAAATGCCAGGACAGGGTCAGGCCACCTGACACGGCTATAAACCCGAATACAATGGCCAGCCCTAGCATGTGTTCCGGGGTTTTTGCCAAACGCCGGGCGGTGGCCGCGGGGATGATCAGCAAAGCGGTAATCAACAGCACGCCAACGATTTTCATCGCCACGGCAATCACTAAAGCGAACATTAGCATCAGCGCCAGGCGCAGCCGTTCGACCGGAACGCCTTCCACGCGCGCGAGTTCTTCGTGGATGGTGCTCATCAACAACTGACGCCACAGCAACGCCAACAGGGTCAGCACCACGGCGGCGCCGCCGTATATCCACAGCAGGTCCTGGCGGCTCATCGCCAGTAAGTCCCCGAACAGCAAACCGGTGAGGTCAACCCGGATATCCGGCATAAAGCTGAGTGTTACCAGGCCGATGGCGAGCGCGCTGTGCGCCAGAATGCCCAACAACGTATCCGTGGCCAGAGCGCGGGTGCGGGATAACAGCACCAACGCCAAGGCAATGAGCAGGCAGGTGATGATCACGCCGAGATTGAGCGGAATGCTGATCAGAAAACTCAGCGCGATACCCAACAGGGCCGAGTGGGCTAAGGTATCCCCGAAGTAAGCCAAACGCCGCCAGACCACAAAACAGCCGAGCGGACCCGCGACCAGAGCGACGCCAAGCCCTCCGAGTAATGCCCGCCAGAAAAAGTCGCCCAGAATCAGATCAATGATGTTCATGGTTGCAGGCTCCGTGCGGTCCGTTGCCCGTGACGACATCGCCGTGCAGGTCATGACTGTGGTTGTGCCGGTGGTGGTACACTGCCAGTGATTCAGCGACCTGATGACCGAAGGTTTCGATGAACGCCGGATCGTGGGAAATGTCTGCCGGATGCCCGCTGCAGCAGATGTGCTGGTTCAGGCAAATCACCTGATCCGTGGCCGCCATCACCAGATGAAGGTCGTGGGAGATCATGATCACACCGCAGTGCAGTTCGTCTCTGAGTTCTCTGATCAACTCGTACAAAGCCGCCTGACCGTTGATATCGACCCCTTGGGCCGGCTCATCGAGCACCAATAAATCGGGCTGGCGAGCAAGGGCCCGTGCCAGCAGCAACCGCTGTTTTTCACCACCGGACAGATGGTGTACCGACGCGTTGAGAAGATGCCCGACACCGGTACGTCGCAAGGCCGCTTCACAGGCGTTCAGCGGGCGGCCACTCAGTAACATGAAGCGTTTGACGCTTAACGGCAGCGTTGCCTCGAGGGAGAGGTGTTGGGGCACGTACCCAATAACCAGACCCGGTGCCAGAGATACCTGCCCACTGGTGGCTTTCTGAATGCCCAGAACGGTTTTGATCAGGGTGGTTTTCCCGGCGCCATTGGGGCCGATGATGGTGATGATGTCGCCGCGGCCAACCACAAGATTGACGTGATCGACCACGATCCGTTCATCAAACCGCACCGTTAGCTGATTCAGCTGTACCAAGTGTTCAGGCATGACTGGTGCTTCCTTGGCAGCTGGGGCACAAGCCCGAAATCTCCAGCGTGATGTCTTCAACCTGAAACGCTTCGGCTTTGGCGGCAGACTCGATTGCGTTGGTTACGGTGTCTACGGCCAACTCCAGCACAATGCCGCATTCACGGCAGATCAGAAAGGTGCTGCGATGATGCTCGCCGGCATGGGCACACCCGATAAAAGCATTCAAAGAGGATATGCGATGCACCAGGCCGTATTGCAGCAGGAAGTCCAGCGCACGGTACACAGTGGGGGGTGCGGCTTTGTGCCCCTCGGCTCCGAGCTGGGCCAGAATGTCGTACGCGCCCAGCGGTTTGTGGGATTGCCAGATCAGCTCGAGAACGCGCTCCCGGATCGGCGTCAGGCGGGCATTCTGCTGGCGGCAAATGTCTTGTGCGTCAGTCAGAGCTTGGCTGACGCAGGCTTCATGGTTGTGAGGGCGGTAAGGAAGCGCGCGCTCTGGCATGGGGAAGCTCCTGCAAAGTTTGCAACATTATAACATTTGCAGAGCGTCTCGCTATGGGGACTGACCCTAACATCAGGCTATTGCAGTGGCTGCCAGTGATTCCAGATATTCAAGATTCGGAATCCAGGCGGCTTCGCCGTCAATTTCAACCTGCATCAGGTCGGCGGGCCCGGGTTGTGCGTCCACTTTCTTGAGGTCGGGTTCGGTCAGCCGGGTTTGACTCGGGATGCCTTGAGTCACCAGTGCCATGAACGGCAATTGGCTATGCTTGGGGCCAATGGTGTTGATTACGATGATCCGGCCACGGTTGCCGCCGGGCACGACCAACTCATTGCCATTGGCGGCATCGTAGGAGATCACCGGTAGGTTAAGGCCGCGCCAGTCGATGAAACCAACCAGCCAATCGGGTGTGCCCCGACCCGTTTTGGTGTTGTTCAGATCAACAACTTCCGCAATGGATACGTTCGGAAGCAGCAGTTGCCGATCGCTGACCGGTACCATAACGCAGGATAGGGATTGGCTGTTTTCAGTCATAGCGTGTGTCCTCAGGCGGAATCCCGTTTGTGCCGGCTCTTGAGCAGGCTGTTGTTCTTGATGGTTTTAATCAGCTGTTCAGCCAATTGTTCCGGTGTGCCACGAAAACTGGTACAGCCCGTGGCTGCAACGGAGTCGGGCATTGAGCTGTTGCCGCAGCTTTGGCTATCCTGAACCCAAATGTGGCTACCGTAGGCTTTCAGCATGGGGGCCGCAAGGGCTCCGTCGTTGCCCATGCCTGAAAAGAGAATGGCGTGGCAATGTTTACCGTAGTGGTCAGCGACATTGAGCAGGACCTGATCAATGGACGGGCCGTATGGCCCGGGCCAGGGGTTGTCCAGCTGCTGGAGGCGGCCTTCCGAATCGAACGACCACTCGTTCTCGACCGGGATCAACACGACATCACCGTTCTGTACCCGATAGCCTTGCTCGGCTTTTTTTAGCTGGTAATGGGCGTGACGGCCCAAGACGCGCGTCAGGACATCGGTGAAATTGCCATCAATGTGTTGTGCGTAAACAAAACCCACCGGCAAACCCGGTGGCAGCTGGTCCAGGAAGGCTTTCACGGCGGCGGGGCCGCCAAGAGACGCGCCCAGTATCCAGATTTCGCTGGCCAGTGAACCGGGCGATGCGGGTGTGACAGAGCTGGGCAGGCTTGGCGGACTATTGGGCGCAGGCTCGCAATCCACCAGTTGTTCCAGATCGCGGGCGCTATCAAGCGCTTCCAGAGGCCCCAGCTGTTTTTCCAGTTTATTCTGAAGGCGGCGCTCCCATCGAATAAACTCTTTGCTGCTTGGCTTCGGCGCGAGATCAACCCCAAACAAGACTGGCGCGTCGGTGTGACCGAGCAAATGATCGAAAAACGTCGGGTGATCCGCTTCGTCCTGAAGGGTGACCAGCCACAACGCCGCTTCCGGAAACTCCGGGTAGTCGATCAAACGATCGGGATCACCTGCAAAGCAGCTGTCCAAGCCAAACTTGCCGGCGGCTTCCTGTAGCCGCCGGCGCTGCAACGCGTCATCAGAAACGATCCCGACCATTGGTCGGCCGGTCTGGCCGGCCATCACTCGCTCTCGGTCAGCCGTTTAATGGTTTCAAGCAGCACGGTTTCCTGGAACGGCTTGCCAAGGTACTCGTTGACGCCAATGGCCAGAGCCCGCTCGCGGTGTTTTTCGCCGGTTCGGGAGGTAATCATGCAAATCGGCGTATGTTTGAGCGTTTCATCATGGCGCACAAAACTGGCGACTTCGAAACCGTCCATCCGGGGCATTTCAATATCCAGCAAGATGACATCCGGGCGGTGGTCTTGCAGCTGAGCCACCGCATCCAAACCATCTTTTGCCGTGATCACTTCCATGCCGTTGCGTTCCAGCAAGCGTGAGGTCACTTTGCGAACGGTGACGGAATCGTCCACCACCATGACCGTAGTGACTTGCTCTTCGAAGCGGCTGGTTGTGCGTTCTTTGGCCAGGTTGGCCATGCGCTGACGGTCAGACAGCACGTCTGAACGGATCATGGCTGGCAAGTCGAGAATCACCACCACGTTACCGTCACCCAGAATAGTGGCACCGGATACCCCGCGCACCGTACTGAACTGCGGACCGAGGGATTTAACAACGATCTCGCGGCTCCCCATCAGATGATCCACCTGCAGAGCCAGTGGCTGCTCGGCACCGCGCACGAGAATGACCGGCAGTGGCAGCGCCTGACCTTGCAGCTTGGGATGATGGTCACTGTTCAACAGGTTGCCGAGGTACTGCAAGCGGTATTGCTGTCCGGCGTACTCGTACATGGGCGCATCGGGCTTGTAATACTCTTCCAGTTCGTAGGTGCTGACCCGAACGATACCCTCGATGGTATTCAGCGGGATGGCGTAGAAATCTTCGCCCGTGGCCACCATGAGGGCGCGGTTCACCGATACGGTGAACGGCAAACGCACGGTGAAGATGGTGCCGCGCCCCAGCGACGAATCAATATCAAGGCTGCCACCAAGTTGTTTGATTTCGCTGGCGACCACGTCCATACCAACGCCACGGCCGGAAATCTGGGTCACTTTCTCGGCGGTGGAGAAGCCGGGCTGCAAAATGAATTGCAGGATCTCCCGCTCCGAGAGCGCTTCGTTCTCGTGCATCAAGCCCTGACGAATGGCTTTGTCGCGAATCACCTCGGCGGGAATGCCCTTACCGTCATCGATCATCCGAAGCACTACGTCGCCGCCCTCGCGGGTCAGCGACAGCACCACCTCACCGGTTTCAGGCTTGCCGGCCTGACGGCGTTCTTGCGGGGTTTCAATGCCGTGATCCAGGGCGTTGCGCAGCATGTGCTCCAGCGGCGCAATCATGCGCTCCAGAATGCTTCGGTCCATCTCGCCTTCGGCATTGCGAACGTCGAAGTCGACTTTCTTGCCCAGTTCGCCGCTGATCTGGCGCACAATCCGGCGCAGCCGTGGCACGGTAGAGGCAAATGGCACCATTCGGGTCTTCATCAGACCTTCCTGGAGTTCGGTATTGATGCGGGACTGCTGAACCAGCAAGGTTTCCGTATCGCGCACCCGGTCCGCCAGGGTTTCTCGCAGGTCGGCAAGGTCAGACGAAGACTCTGTCAGGGCCCGGGAAAGCTGCTGGATCGATGAGTAACGGTCCATCTCCAGTGGATCAAAATCTTCGCCGTAGTCGGCACCGTGTTCCTGCTCGGCACGGAACAGAATCTGGGTTTCGGTTTCGATGTCCATCCGGCGCAGCTGCTCGCGCAGACGCTCGATGGTGGCGGCCATCTCGTCGAGGGTGTGGCTGAAGTCACTGGACTGCTGTTCCAGCCGGCCACGGGTGATACTGGTTTCACCGGCAAGGTTAACCAGATCGTCCAGCAGCGGCGCCGATACACGAATGGTTTCTTGCGCCGCGCGCTGAGCTTCGACGGCCTTGTTGCTACGAAGCCTGGACGGTTTCCGGGCAACCGGTTTGGGTTCGGGCTCCGGTTGCGCGACGGCGGTCTCGACGGCCTTCGATTCTGGCGCTTCGACCGGCTGGCTAACTTCCGGCTCGGGTAGCGCTGCGCCTTGTTCGTAATGGGCACGAATCGCCGCGACAGCCGCGATAATGTCGTCATGCTGGCGGCCAATTTCCTGCCACTGCGCCTCGGTTGGCGCATTACCGCCAAGATCAATCAACAAGGTTTCGAAGGTATGGGCTTTGTCTCCCAGACCTGAAAGCTGAGACAGGCGAGCACCCCCTTTCAGGGTGTGCATAGCCCGTTGAGCCTCTTGGTTGAAATGGTGGTTGCCCGGTTCTTTGTGCCAATCGGCCAGCAGTTGTTCCAGCTGGTCCATAATTTCGTTGGCTTCTTCGAGGAAAATCTCCAGAACTTCAGGGTCTGGGGTTTCCTGAACCTCGGCTTCAGCCGGCTCGGCTTCGAAACTCGGCTCCGGCATCTCGGTGCCGGATTGCGACAGCGCGTCGATCAGAGTGAAATCGAGCTCCGGCCGCTGTCCTGCTTCCATGGTGGTTAACATCGAGCGCAGGCCGGCTTGAGCGCGAACGCTCAATGCCAGTGCGGTTTCCGCCGGTTTACTGCCGGCAAGCGTGTCGTCGAGCAGTTCGGACCAGGCTTGGGCGAGATCCGCGATGGCATCGAGATCCGACAGGCGAGCACCGCCCTTGAGGGTGTGGAGGTCCTGGCGCAGCGACATGACCGGCGCAAGTTCCGTCGGTTGTTCGTGCCAATGCTCCAGGCTTTCAGCCATGGAGTCGTGAATTTCCAGCCCTTCGTCCAGGAAGATGCTGAGAATATCGTCGGCTTCGAAGTCCGGGACCGCGTCGTCATACTCGGGTTCAATGCTCGTTGGCTCAGCGTGCGCCACGATGTCGGCTTCAGCGTCCAAAGTCGCGGTATCGGAAGCCTCGTCTCCCTGCAGGATCGCTTGCACCTGCGCTTCCAGCTGCTTCGCGGGCGGGCAAGGCCGCTGTGTGGCCACTTGCTCGACCATTTGTGCCAGTCGGTCATGGCATGCAAACAGAATGTCCGTCATGGTGCTGCTGGCTTCCAGCTGGCCTTCAGCCACCTTTTCGAACAGGTCTTCAAGAACGTGCGTCAAATCGCCGATGGCATCGACGCCGGCCATGCGCGCACCACCTTTCAAGGTGTGCACATCCCGCTGCAGTTCTGCGGCAAGGTTGCGGTCAGACGGATTTTCGCTCCAACTGTGGAGGGCGCTACCGGTAGAGTTGATCAGGTCGTAGGCTTCTTCCAGGAAGATACCGAGCAGTTCCGGATCCAGGTGGGACAGGTCGGCCACGTCGCTGTCAGCGTCTTCGCCAGCGGTGCCTGCTGCTGAATCCTGATCGCCGGCTTCGCCGGCCGCTCCTGCCTCCGGTGCGATATCGGTAACCGGGCGGATACCCTGAGCTTCCGCAATATATTGTTGGATCTCAACGATCAGATCCGGAGCCGATTTGGGTTGTTCTTGGGCTTCCAGCGCATCGACCATGCCTGCTAGGCGGTCGTGACACCGGAACAGCAAGTCAGAAAGCGTGTCGTTGATGGTTAGCCGCCGTTCGGTCAGCCCTTCAAACAGGTTTTCCAGTTCGTGGGCCAGATCGCCTACGGCTTCAATGTCGGCCAGACGCGCGCCCCCTTTCAGAGTATGCAAATCTCGCTGCAGCAGGCGCAGAATGTCGATATTGCCAGTGTCTTCGCTCCAGTTTTGCAGGGCTTCGGCCGTGCTATCGATGAGGTCCCGGGCTTCTTCGAGGAAGATGGCCGCCAATTCTGCGTCCATTTCACTGTCATCGGATTCCTCGGGCAGCGTGGTTTGTAGCTCGTCTGTTGTTTCAGGAGCGGCAAATTCGCTGTCTTCCAGACTCAGATCTATTTCTTCCAGATCGTCGGTGAACTGCTGCTCGAATTCGTCGGGCTCGTCGTTCCGGTTAACCGCATCGGTCAACGCGTGAAGTTCGAGGATGACATCGTCACAGGAGTCGGTCGCCAGACCGGCGGCTACCTGATCCATCTGGTTGACGAGCTGTTCCTGAGCCTTTCTGGCGGTTTCAAAGAACTGCCCGGTGCCGGGCAATCCATACACGGTTACCGCGCCGTACAAACGGGTGAGCGCATCGGCCAGGTTTGCGATGTCCGCCAAGCCAACATCTGCGGCGTCGTCGGTCAGAGACTCGAGTTCGCTGCGCAGGGTGGACAGGGCTTCTTGCTCCTGCGGGTCGGCGGCCCACTTGTCCAGAATCGTCTCGGCATCCAAGACAATGTCGAGGCCTTCGCCCAAAAACAGCTGAACCAGTTGTGACGAAACCTGATTTGCAGGCGCTAAATCGTCATCAAGAACCTGCCCCTGGAAGGTGGCCGTGCTGACTTTGTCGAGTTTTTCGAGGTAGTCCGCCGTGCCGTCCAGTTCTGCTTGTGGATCATTATGAATTTGTGCCAAACCGTGGGTCAGGAAATCACTGGCCCGGGATATCAGCTCAAGCACATCGTGATCGGCCCGTTTGTTTTGCGCTCTGGCTTCTTTAATAAAGCGCTCGAGAGGGGTGACGATCGCGGCAATCGGGGCGATGCCTGCGGTATTGGCACTGCCGCGCAGGGTATGTAGCGCCCGTGACAGGTCGTCGGTATAAGGGGCAGCTGTCTGCTGTTGAGCTGTCAGCAGGTAATTTTTAAGGGTTTGCAGGTGTGTCTGGGCTTCCTGTTCGAAAATCTCGAGCAGGACCAGGTCTGCGTCGTCAGAGTGCGGATGGTCAGAGTCATCGCTGTTGGTTGCCGCATTGCCCGGTTCGGACGATGTTTCCGGAGCTTCCGCCACAGGCATGGTGGAGGTGTCGGGGAACTCGCCACTGGCCAGAGCGTGCGCCCGGACTTCCAGCGGTGCGGTGGCGGCACTTGCCTCGACGCGATTTTCGAAGTCGCTGACCAGTGTCGGAATGACTTCGGTCACGTCCTGGAGCAACTGGGCGAGGTCGTCGTTCATGAAGATGCTGCCCTCGATAATCCGGTTCAGCATGTTCTCAACAGACCAGGACAGCTCTCCAATGACATGAGCGCCGACCATGCGCCCACTGCCCTTGAGGGTATGGAAAGCGCGTCTTACTTCGGCCAACGCACTGCGATCGTCGTACTGACGCAGCAGCATGGGCAGGTACTCGTTGATGGTTTCGAGAACTTCGCCGGCTTCTTCAACAAAGATCTCCAGGATCTCGTCGTCGATAAGATCGTCTTCATCATCTGCGGCTGGCTCGAGCGCTTCTGCCGTGTCGGCAACGACGGGCTCTGCCGGAGTGGGGGGGGTTGACGAGTCGTCGGCGGTAACAACAGGTGGCTCCGGACTTTCTTCGGCGCTGGCAGGCTCTGTGGCCGCGGCATCGGTGCGCCGGGTAGTGGCCAAAGCCTCTGCCCGGGCAATGAGTTCGTCGACATCGCCTGCGGTTTCGCCATGGCGGAAGTCTTGAATCAGCTCGGGTATGCGTGCGTTCACGTCATCGAGAAGCGCGAACATGTCGTCTGTGGCTTTCAGCGTCTGATCGATCACGCGGTTCAGCAGGTTCTCAACCGACCAGGCCATCTCGGCGAGGCTCTCGGCACCCACCAGTCGACCACTGCCTTTGAGAGTATGGTACGCGCGCCGGACTTCGGTCAGTGCCTCCCGGTCGCCGTGATCCCGGCGCAAACGAGGGTAATATTCCTGAATGGTGCCCAGAACTTCTTCGGCTTCCTCGACGAAAATGCCGAGAATTTCATCGTCCAGTAGCTCGCTGTCAGTGCCTTTCTGCGGCGAGCCGGGTTCTTCCTGTATCGGCTCAAGAACCGGAACGTCTTCAGCTTCGACAGCCTCTGGCTGGCCGGCTTCACTCCATGTGGGATCTTCCCCGACCGGGAATCCGAGGCTGGCAAGGCTTTCGTTGGCAATGCGCAGAATGGTGTCGTTGTCGGTGATGCCTTCGGCAACCCGTTCAAGGTAGTACTCGATACTGGTGATGGCATCGGCCAGTGTGTCGAGTTGGCGCCAGTCGGGTACTTGCTGGCTCGAGAGCAACACATCGGAGATATAACGTTCGGCCGAGTTGAGCATGTCCGGAATGTGCTCGAGAGGCATCAGCCCAAGGCCGCCTCGAATGCTGTGAAGCAGCGCCGGAACGTGTTCGATTTCCTGGGTGTCCCATTGCGAGGCAATGAAGTTAACGATAGCGGACTTCGCCTGTTCCAGCGTGTTGCGGGATTCCCGGATCAGCGCTTCGTTGGCCTCAGACAGTTCTCGGGAGCCGATGTTTGTGGGCTCACCCGTCTCGACGCTGTCGGACACTTCGGTGTGACGATCGACGTCGAGGCCGGCCAGACTCGCTTCCACATAGAGCAGAGCGCCCGCGATGTCCATCAAGGTGCCATCATCGATGGTTTCTAATTGGCTGCTGAGCTTTTCGAGCAGTTCAATCTGCTCCGTGACCACTTTCCGGGGAATGCCAAGGCCAAGTACCGCCAGGGTATTACCGACCTGGCGAAGACCCGGGAGTAGCTCATCCAACTCGTTGTTCTGGCGGTGCTCCGCACGCACGAACAAATCGAGTTGGTCTTTTAGTCTTCCAAGCTCTTCGTTGAGCGCGCCGACCACCGATTGAATGGCATCGCGACCGGGGCCAGACACCCGTGTGCGCGCCTCGCTGACATCGTCATCGGAGGGTAGGGCATCGGACAACTGGTAGGCCCCGCGCAGATAATTGACCTGGGGTCGGTCCAGATCCCGGGCTCGGGCAACGTAGTACAGCAGGTTCTTCAACAGCGCTTCGGGAACCGGCTGTAGCAGGATGTCCGCGTGCTCGTCTGTCAGTTTGCGGATTTCGCCGTCGAGTTCACGCAGCAGCGATTTGACCGCGGTGTTGACCGGGTTCACATGAGCTTCGAGGGTTTCAACAAACGCCCCGGCGGCCTTCCACAACTCGCCCTGAGCGGTTTTCTGGCACAAGCGCGAGAGCCGGTCGATGACCTTTTGCATGTAGCCGAAATGCGCGTCCAGATCTTCTTCGCGAACCACGCCGGCCAGTGCAAACTGGTACATCTGCCGCAGTTTTCGCAGGTGACCCAATACTTTAGGGTCTTGCAGGCGCTCAGACACTTTGCCGGTTACATTGAAACGGGCGGCGGTCAGGTCCGGTTTGAACAGCGAGGTATCCGACAGCAGAGATTCGCCGCGGGCCGCGCGCAGGTCGTTCAGTAACGGCAACAACACCATCGGGAAGTCGTCGCGGCTGCTGCCCAGATGCTCCAGATATTGTGGCAGCTGGAGAATGGCCTGCATCAACACTTCGACGGCGTCATCAATGTTAACGACGGTTTCGTTCAGAATGGCCTGGGTAAGTTTCTCCATCTCCTCGGTGAGCAAGGCTGCACCGTAGAGCTCCACCATTTGCAGAGTGCCGTGCACCTGGTGAAGATAGTTCAGGCAGAAGCGCAGGCGCGCGGTATCGTCACGATTATCAACGTACGCTTCAAGTGCATGCTGGCCTTGAGTCAGCGTGTCCTGTATTTCGCCCCGAACCCAGTCGAGGGCGATACTGTCATGGTGATTGCCCATAACCACTCCGGTTATTCTTCGTCGGACTGGCGTTTGATCCACGCCAGTACATGTTCCGAGGGAACCCTCTGCAGGCCCGGTGGCTGCCAATCGGTCAGTTCACCTTGGCCTAACACCAGTAACCCCCCCGGTGCCAGACGCTCTGAAAGCCGTCTGACAATTTCGCGCCGGCGCCAGCGGCGGAAGTAAATCAGCAGGTTCTGGCAGAAGATAATGTTCATGCCGTGCATCGGGGCTTTGTTCAGGTCTAATACGTTGAGCCTGGCAAAGCACACCCGTTCACGGATGCTGTTCACGATTTCTACGGTATTCCGCTCGGCAGGCCGGAAGTACCGGGATTTCAGGGCCTCATCCACGCCCAGCAGCTTGCGGGCGCTGAACAAACCGGATTTGGCTTTAACGAGTGCCGGTTGGCTGATGTCCGAGCCGGTTACCCCATACAGAGGCTTCAGGCCGAGCTGTTCCATGCATTCGTTGAGCACCATCGCCAGTGTGTAAGGCTCTTCGCCGGTCGAGCATCCTACACTCCAGGCTTCCAGAGCCTGGTTTTTCAAGCCTTCCCGGGGCCGGGTCATGACATAGTCAGACACCAGTTTGCAGGCTTCAGGATCACGAAAGAAACGGGTTTCCTGAACCGTCAGGCGGTCTACCAGCGTGGCCCATTCCTGAATCGCGTTCGGGCCCGATACGATCTGTTCGTAATAGGCCTGATAACTGTTGCAGCCAATTTCCCGCATCCGGATAGCTAAGTTGGTTTCCAGAAACGATCTCCGGTCTCGGGTCAGGGTCATGCCGGTTCGGTGTTCCAACAAGCTCTGCCACTGACCGAACTGCGCATCGTCCATTGCCGGGAGTTTGCGCAGTGACCAGATTCCGTCTGCGGGTGCCGTTTGGTTATGTGTCTGAACCATAGACCTTCAGCTGCCCCGGGCCGGTGGTCAGCTGACCACCGATTCGTCGTAACGTTCGCTGTCTTCGCTGAGCGCTTCTTCTTCCGGCAGGGTAAAGCCGGCAACCGAAGAACGCAGCTCAGAAGCCATTTCGGCCAGATTTCCGATCGACTTCGCGGTGGCGTTGGTACCGGAAGACGTCTGCGAGGTGATTTCCTGGATGACGTTCATCGTGTTGGAAATGTGCGACGCAGAAGAGGACTGCTGGCGTGCCGCGTTGGAGATGTTCTGGATCAGTTCCGCAAGGCTCATGGATACGTTCTCGATTTCCTCGAGCGCGATACCCGCGTCTTGTGCCAGGCGAGCACCACGTACTACCTCGGCGGTGGTGTGCTCCATGGAGATGACGGCTTCGTTGGTGTCAGACTGGATCGTCTTAACCAGCGCTTCAATCTGTTTGGTAGCGGCAGAGGAACGTTCCGCAAGGCGCTGAACTTCGTCCGCAACAACCGCAAAGCCTCGACCTGCGTCACCGGCCATGGAGGCCTGAATCGCAGCGTTCAGAGACAGGATGTTGGTTTGGTCGGCAATGTCGTTGATCAGAGATACGATGTCACCGATTTCCTGGGACGATTCACCCAGACGTTTGATCCGCTTGGAGGTTTCCTGGATCTGTTCACGGATGTTGTCCATGCCGCGAATGGTGTTTTGTACCACTTCCGCGCCTTTCTTGGCGATGGCAACCGAGCGCTCCGCAACCGCAGAAGATTCGGCCGCGTTGGAGGATACCTGGTCGATGGACACGGCCATTTCGTTCACCGCTGCAGAGGCGCCAGCGATTTCCTGAGCCTGATGCTCGGAGGCGTCGGCCAGATGCATAGCCGTAGCCTGAGATTCCTGAGCCGCGGAGGCAACCCGTACTGCCGTACCCCGAATGGACTGAACCAGTCCGCGCATCTGGTCGATGGCGAAGTTGATGGAGTCGGCAATGGCACCGGTGAAGTCTTCGGTTACGGTCGCCTCGGTGGTCAAGTCACCGTCGGCCAGATCAGCCAGCTCGTCCAGCAGTCGCAGGATGGCGTTCTGGTTCTGCTCGTTCTGTTCCTGAGTGGTGGTCAGGCGGGACTGGGTTTCGCGGTATAGCGCAAAGCCGATGAACACGACAATCGCAACCATCGCCGCCAGGATGGCGAACGCCAGGGTGGCATTGATCACACGGGATTCGGCTTGCGAGCTAAAGTCATTTGCCAAAGCGGATAGCTCGGTCAGCAGAACTTCCGAGTTCTGGAAGATGTCGCTGGCTGCCAGACGCACTTTGAACAGATCAGGGGAGGCTTCCAGGATGGCGTCAACGTTCTGGGACACGAACTCGAACAACTCATCGACCGCTTCAAGGCCGTAAATGGCATCTTCATCAGCCACTTGCGAGATGCCCATGCCGGGGTTGCCGTTCAACTGTCCGTCCAGTACACGCCCGAACAGGCTGGCATCGCGGCCAAAACGGTCGGCCGCGATGACGGCGTCTTCATCACCGGAAAGAACGTTGTTAACCGAGCGCACAATCCGCTCCGCCAGCAACGACTGACGCTGAGCGAGAGCGATTTGCTCGGCCGGTGCGTCGTTTTCCAGCAGGATTTGTACAATGTCGTCGTACTCAACCTGCAGCTGTGGAATGGTTTCGTTCAGTGTGCGGGCAACTTCGTGCAGCCCCAGTACCGCTTCCTGAGTGGAAAGGATGCTGTCTGCGTTTTCGCGCACCCGGTTCCAAAGCTTCTGAGTATTACTCTGCTGAGCGAGTTCGCTGGGCGGGAGGCCAGTTTCCGGATTACCTTTGGTGACGCTGGTCCAGAGCAGCTGGAATTCATCCCGGGAGCGGCGCAACTGGTCGAAGGCTTCGGCAGTACCGCCGGCCGCTTCGGTCGCGTTTTTCGCTATCTCCTGGGAAAGCACGCGCATTTCTGCGGTATTGGCGATGTATTCCTGATCGTTCTGGCTGTCTTTGTTGATGATGAACAGCACCACAACGAGCAGGATAGTGAGTGCAATCAGTGCTGCGATCAGGCCGGCAATCAGCTTGTTGCCTCCCTGTCCCATACTGAGTTTTCCGGCTCTGTTTTTCATCTTCTGGCTCCCGGCCTTTTTCTTCTGGAAATGGCAAGTTGTTGTATCGGGTTGCAGACGGTCAGGGTGACGTTCCTGCCAGTACCATCATCCCTACCACTGTGCGACATCGAGAAAGCGCTCGTCGTCCACCAGATCGGCGGCGGAGAACACGTTCCAGATCTCTTCGTTGCGCTCGTAACCGCCATCTACAAACGGCCGAACGTTGTCGGGCACCCCTTTCGGGCTGGCCCGGAAACTGTCTTTTGCGAAATATTGCATGCCCAACACGCCGTCTACGACCAGCCCGCTGAAAATATCGCCTTGCTCGATCACCAGTACCCGGCGTTCACGCGGGCTGCGTGAGGACCGGGGGATGTCGAAGAAACTGGCGAGATCGATCAGAGGAAGAAGCCGCCCACGAACGTTGGCTGCCCCCATCATGAATGGGCGTACCCCGGGTATGTGGGTAAAACGGGGTACGTGCAATATTTCTGTTACATCGCCCATTGGAGCAACGTAGCGCTGGCCCGAGAGGATGAACCCGATGCCGTTCCAAAGCTCAACAGCTTGTTCTTGCTCTGGAAGGCCCGAGGCCATGGCCCGGCTACGCTGGGCGATATCCGTCAGAACGGCGAAAGGGGCGGCCTCGGCGGACATGCTTAACTCCACGGCGAAGGATCAGGCAATCAGGTTGTTGATTGTTTTGATCAGGTCGTCTTCGTTAACTGGCTTGACCAGATAACCCTTGGCACCCTGACGGGTTCCCCACACTCGATCCGTTTCCTGATCTTTGGTGGTGACGATCACAACCGGAATGGATGCGGTTTCCGGCGCGCGAGTCAGTTGACGGGTTGCCTGAAAGCCGTTCAGGCCGGGCATTACAACGTCCATGAGCACCAGATCCGGAGTCTCGGCACGGGCTTTGGCAACACCGTCTGCGCCGTTATCTGCAGTCAGCACTTCGTGCTGGTGCTTTTCCAGAATGGTGGATATCTTTTTAACTTCTGTTGGCGAATCGTCAACAATCAAAATGCGAGCCATGGTTTCCTCGATGGTTCTGGGTGGCAGCAGGATTACTGTTCCGCCTGAGGCGTGTACTGGCGGATGGTGTTGAGCAGTTCATCCTTGCTGAACGGTTTGGTCAGATATTGGTCCGAGCCAACGATGCGCCCTTTTGCTTTATCAAACAGGCCATCCTTGCTCGAAAGCATAACGACGGGTGTGTTCTTGAACGTAGAGTTGTTCTTGATCAAGGCGCAAGTCTGATAGCCGTCCAAGCGAGGCATCATGATATCTACGAAGATGATGTCTGGCTGGGAATCAGCAATTTTGGCGAGAGCGTCAAAGCCGTCAGTGGCGGTGATGACCTCACAGCCAACCTTTTTCAAGAGGGTTTCTGCGGTGCGACGAATGGTTTTACTATCGTCAATCACCATGATCTTCAAGTTCTCGAAGTTGTCATCCATTGTCCGACTGCCTTGCGCTCGAGCGGGTGTCATTATTTTAGAGAGGGTTTTAGCACAAACCTTAAGGTTGTTCTATAAATCCCTCTCATTTATAGAGTATCCATGGCTGGATAAAAAGTATTTGTTTGTGACCAAATGTACTTCTGTATCCCTTGTCACGGAATTGCCACAGGATTTCTGCGGATGCATTCGTGACTGGGGTACAATACCATCATCAGCATAGCACTTTATCAGTGATGCACTCTGCTGCCTGGTTCGTGTTTTCAGTGGTTCGTTTACAGATTTCCAACTTGATAATCCAGGAGACTCTATGGCAATTCGGCTCGGGATCATTATGGATCCGATCGAGGACATCCATTTCAAAAAAGACAGCTCGCTGGCAATGTTGCTTGCAGCGCAGAGCCGTGGCTGGGAACTCGAGTACATGGAGCTTCAGGACATGTATCTGGCGGGGGGGCAGGCCCGGGCCAGCACCCGTAGCCTGACCGTGCGGAATAACCCGGACGATTGGTTCAGTTATGGTGAGAGCCAGGACCGGGCGCTGGGTGATCTGGACGTTATCCTGATGCGCAAGGATCCCCCGGTTGACCGCGAATTCCTGGTGGCGACTTACATACTCGACGCGGCCGAGCAGCAAGGTGCTTTGGTTGTTAACCCGCCATCAACGCTGCGGGACTGCAACGAGAAACTGTTTGCCGCCCAGTTTGAAGATTTAACGCCGCCGCTGATTGTCACCCGCAGCTCGCAGCGGTTTCGGGACTTTTACGCCGAGCACGGTGACATCATTATGAAGCCGGTAGACGGTATGGGTGGCCGGTCGATCTTTCGGGTAAAAGAAAACGATGCCAACCTCGGGGTGATCATTGAAACCCTGACCAACTATGGCGAGCACCAGGCCATGGCGCAGAAATTCGTGCCTGAAATTTCCGATGGCGATAAGCGTATCCTGATGATTGATGGCGAACCGGTGCCTTATGCACTGGCCCGAATTCCGTCGCAGGGCGAAAATCGCGGAAATCTGGCGGCCGGTGGCCGTGGCGAGGGGCGCGAGTTGACCGACCGCGACCGTGAAATCTGCGCCCGTGTTGCACCTGTGATCAAACAGAAAGGTCTGATGTTTGTCGGGCTGGATGTCATTGGTGATTATCTCACCGAGATTAATGTCACTAGTCCAACCTGCATTCGGGAGTTGGACGCGCAGTATGGTATCGATATTTCGGCGTTGTTGATGGATGCGATCGAGCGGCGACTCAAGTAATAAGCTGGAACAATATCGACGGGCATCCCGGATGCACAATCAGGACACGTGATGGCAGTTCAGGTAAGCGATTTCGATCGATTTTCATTCACCCTTTTCATGGCAGTGGCGCTTCATGCCATTGTGGTGTTGGGCATTACGTTTGCTCCGGAGCTGCCCAATTCTGTGGCGCAAACGATGGAAATCACACTGTCGCAATTTGATGACGAGCAAGCCCCGGAGCAGGCGGACTTTCTGGCGCAGACCAATCAGCAGGGAAGCGGCACGGAAAACGAGGCTCTGGAAATGACCTCGCCCCAGCCGACCGATGTCAGCCAGCCGGAGGTTGCTGAAGTGCAGCCGGAGCCACAAACCACAACGGAGCCTCAACCCAGCCAGAACCGGATCGTGGTTCAGGCGGAGAGCGCCCGTCGGCAAGTGTCGCAACAAAACGACCAGGTCGATCCGGAGCCTTTGCCCCGAGCCAAACGCAAAAGCCTGATGGAGCGGAGCCTGGAGATTGCCAGTCTGGAAGCCCGGCTTGATGCCCAGCAACAGGCCTATGCACGCAAGCCGCGGGTGATGCGCGTGACGGCGGCTTCCACGTTGAAGTCCAGTAACGCCTGGTATGTGCAGGACTGGGTCGGCAAAGTGACCCGGGTAGGCAACATCAATTATCCGACTGAGGCACGCAGGGCCGGTATTTATGGCGACCTGAGAATGCTGGTTTCTATCCGGAAAGATGGCACCATAAAGGAAGTGGCCATTTTACAGTCGTCGGGCAGCACGGTGCTGGACGATGCGGCCATTCGTATTGTCCGGATGGCGGCACCGTTTGCGCCATTCCCGGAGAGCATGCGTGAGAAAGCGGATGAATTGGAAATTATACGAACCTGGTCGTTCCAGAAACGGGGGCTCAGTTCAGGATGATTGACGATACCACTGTGCAAGGTAGCTTGAAGCACCATTTTTTGGTGGCATCGCCCTGGCTGAGCGATCCCCGTTTTCACGGCGGTGTGATTTACATCTGTGAACATTCCGAAGACGGTGCACTGGGTTTGATGATCAACCAGCCTCTGGGCATCCACCTGGGGGAAATACTGGAACAGCTGGATATGCACGGCGGCGAACTGGATATCCCGGTTTATACCGGTGGCCCGGTTCAGCCGGAACGGGGGTTCGTACTGCACACGCCGGGGCGGGAGTGGCAGCACACCGCACGGGTGACCGACGAGGTTTCATTGACCACCTCGCGTGATGTTCTGGAAAGCATCGGGCAGGATGACGGTCCGCCTGAATTTTTGGTGGCGCTGGGTTATTCGGGCTGGGGCGAAGGCCAGCTAGAAGAAGAGCTGGGCAGTAACTCCTGGTTGACCTGCCCGGCCACCGACGATGTGTTGTTTCGGACACCCATCGAAAAGCGTTACGAAGCCGTTCTCAATCTGATCGGTGTAGATTTGAGCCAGTTGAGCGATTCGGTGGGGCATGCCTGAGATGGGTAACAGACGAGTCGTGGCGTTCGATTTTGGCACCCGGCGTATTGGCGTCGCGACCGGTCAGGAGATGTTGGGCACCGGGCAGCCACTGGCCATGATCCCGGCCCGGGATGGCATCCCTGATTGGGAACAGATCGAAACTCTGTTAGCCGAATGGCAGCCGAACCTCGTGTTGGTGGGCTTGCCGCTGAACATGGACGATACCGAAAACGATATGTGCACCCGAGCCCGGAAGTTTGGTAAGCGCATTCACGGCCGGTTCCATGTGCCGGTGGAAATGGTTGATGAGCGTTTGACCAGTTTTGAAGCCAAAGGTCAGGTGATGGCCGAAGGTGGTAGTCGCGATTTTGGCCGCCACGGTGTCGATGATCTGGCGGCGGTGTTGATTTTGGAAACCTGGTGCCGGGAACAATCCGGCCGAGCTGATTAACGAGGCTTTAATGACCGCATTGCTTGATATCAATCCGTTGCTGGATGAGCTGGAAACAGGATTGCGTGATGTTCTGGAGCGCCGGGGAATCGATAATCCGGCGCTGATTGGTATTCGTACCGGTGGCGTTTGGATTGCCGATATTCTGAACAAACGTCTGGGCCTGAAGCAGGACTTTGGTGAGCTGGATATTTCGTTTTATCGAGATGACTTCAGCCGCATCGGGCTCAATCCGACGGTGACACCGTCCAGCTTGGCGTTTGATACGGAGGGGCGGGATATCATTTTGGTGGACGATGTGATCATGAGTGGCCGTACCATTCGGGCTGCCATGAACGAGATCTTCGATTATGGTCGTCCTGCCAGTATCATACTCGCCACATTGATTGATCTGGGTGCCAGAGAGTTGCCGATCCAACCGGATGTGGTCGGTAAAGTACTTGAACTGGAAACCTATCAGAGAGTAAAACTGCGCGGCCCCGAGCCGTTGCACATTGAATTTCAGGAAACCGGGCAGTAAAACCTTCCCATTGATAACAGGCGAGCCATGACCGCGATTGACCCTTCCCCGAACCATTTGCAACTGACCCGGGGTGGTCAGTTGCGACATTTTCTTACCCTTGATGGCTTGAACCGCGAACTGCTCACCGACATTCTCGATACCGCCGATTCATTCATCGAGGTGGGTGAGCGCAGCATCAAAAAAGTGCCCTTGCTGCGAGGGCGAACCGTCGTCAATCTGTTCTTTGAATCCAGTACCCGCACCCGCAGCACCTTTGAGCTGGCTGCCAAGCGGCTGTCGGCCGACGTTCTGAACCTTGATATCTCCACCTCAGCCACATCCAAAGGCGAATCGCTTTCCGACACCTTGCTGAATCTGGAAGCCATGGCCAGCGATATGTTTGTGGTGCGGCATTCCCAAAGTGGCGCCCCGCACTTTATTGCGGAAAGTGTGACCCCTGGAGTGGCCATTATCAATGCCGGCGATGGCCGCCATGCGCACCCGACACAAGCCATGTTGGACATGTTAACCATTCGCCAGCACAAGGGGTCATTTGCGGGCCTGAAGGTGGCCATCGTTGGCGACATTTTGCACTCCCGCGTGGCCCGTTCCCAGATACGTGCACTGAACGAACTCGGCGCGGAAGAAGTGCGGGTAATTGCCCCCGGAACTCTATTGCCGAGAGATGTGGAGGATCTGGGTTGCACGGTGGAATACGACATGGCGCGAGGTATGAAAGACCTCGATGTAGTGATTATGTTGCGGCTGCAAAAAGAACGTATGGAAGGGGCCTTGCTGCCGAGTGAACGAGAGTTCTACCGTTTGTACGGCCTGAATCAGGATAAGTTGGCGTTGGCGAAACCCGATTGCATTGTGATGCACCCGGGCCCCATTAATCGGGGTGTTGAAATCGAATCCGCGGTGGCGGACGGCCCACAATCGGTGATTCTCAACCAGGTCACCAATGGCATCGCCATTCGCATGGCGGTGATGTCCATGGCCATGGGGGGGCAAATGGCAGAGCGACAGCAAAAGCAGCTGGAAAGAGAAGGGGGCCGGGCATGAAGGTGGGTTCACAATATGAAAGCTTGAGAATCACCGGCGGCACTCTGTTTGATGGCGCGGGCACCGAGACTGACAACACGGGCTTGTTAGTCAAAGAAGGCAAGATTGTGGCCATGGGGGCGGATGCCCTGAATGCCAACGCCGATCAGCAGTACGATGCCAGTGGCTGTGTGATTGCTCCGGGGTTCATCGACCTGTGCTGCAACCTGAGAGAGCCGGGAAATGGCCAGAAGGGGAATATCGCATCAGAAACCCTGGCCGCCGCCCATGGCGGTTTTACCACGGTGTGCGCGTCACCGGAAACCTCGCCGGTTAACGATTCCAGTGCCGTGACCCACTTGATTCGTGACGGCGCGTCCTTGCGAGGTGCGGTGCGTGTCTTGCCTGTTGGTGCCATTACCCGAGGCCTGGAAGGAGAATTGCTCAGCGATCTGGCCGGCTTGAAAAACGCAGGTTGTGTTGCGGTCGGTAATGGCTCCCGGGGCGTTAAAAACGCGCGGATTTTGCGCCGGTGTATGGCCTATGCCCAGACTTTTGGTTTGACGGTGATGTTCAGCCCGGAAAATCAGGCGCTGGCGGCCGATGGGTACGCTCACGATGGTCAGGTGACCACTCGTCTGGGCCTGTTAGGCATTCCAGAGGTGGCCGAAACGGCAGCGGTGATGGAAATGCTGTTGCTTGCTGAAGAAACCGGCGTGAAACTGCATCTGAGCCAGCTGTCCAGTGGCCGCAGCGTTGAAATGGTGGCCCAAGCCCGGCAGCTAGGAGTGCAGGTGACAGCCGATGTGGCCGTGCACCAGCTGTGCTTCACCGAAGAGGCGTTAGCGGGTTTTGACAGCCGGTTCCACGTTCGGCCGCCGCTTCGTTCTGAAGCCGACCGGCAAGCGTTGGTGGCAGGTGTTCAGGCGGGTGTGATTGATGCCATTGTCAGTCAGCATCAGCCTCATGATACGGCGGCCAAGCAAGCACCGTTGCCCGCCACCGAGCCCGGCCTGTCCAGTATTGAGAGCGTACTTTCGTTGGGTTTGGAGTTGGTGAAAAGCGGAGAACTAAGCCGGCAACGCTTGCTGACCGCGCTTACTCTGGGCCCGGGGCGTATCGTTGGATTGTCGCCGGAAATCGCCTGTGGCGCTGATGCCGATTTGTGCATCTTTAACCCATCTGCCAGCTGGCAACCGTGCGAGCAAACACTGGTGTCTACCGGTAAACACGCTCCGTTGGTGGGACGGGAACTGACAGGAAAGGTCGAGCTGACGTTGGTGGCTGGCCGTCCGGTATGGGTGGATAACCACTGAGCCACATCTCAAGATTCGACAGAGGCGGCATAACCTCTGTCGAATCCATCACAAATTGTAGCCAATATTCCTAAAAGGCCTTGCCGGCAGTCACCTCAGCCAACGTATCCTAGATCCCCTCGAACTACCATAACTCGTAAAATGAATGAGTTGCTGGTAGCAGGCCAGCCCATGCTTTTGACAATAATAATCAGGAGTCATCCCGTGAAAGCCATTCGAATCACCCGCCGTGTTGCTGCGGCTGCGGCACTCTGCGCCAGTTTCATTGCTCCGATGCATGCGCAAGCTCAGACCGACATCATCGAACGATCGTTTTGTGTGTTTGATCCGGTAGGCGCGAACGGTCCGCTTTTCTCGATTACCAAAGAATTTCAGCCGGTCGCCCTTCAGCGTGGAATCAAACTTGACCTGCGTGCCTACACCGATGAAAAAGTGGCGGCAGAAGACTTCAAGGCGGGCCAATGTGACGCCGTGTTGCTAACGGGAACCCGTGCTCGGGAATTCAACAAGTTTACCGGCACGCTTGAAGCCATGGGGGCGATCCCGGGTGAGCAGGAAATGCGGTTACTGTTCAATACCCTAAGCCAGCCCAAGGCGCGCCCGTTCCTGATTGACGGTCCTTATGAAGTGGCCGGCGTTTTCCCCGGCGGTGCGGTGTATCTGCATGCCCGCGACCGGACTCTGGACACGGTTCAGAAGCTACAGGGTAAACGTATTGCGACCCTGGATTACGATACCGCTTCGGTGCGGATGGTTCGCCATGTGGGCGCTTCCGTTGTTGGTTCTAACTCCGCCAATTTTGCCGGTAAATTCAACAACGGAAGTGTCGATTTTGCTTATGCCCCTGCGGTGGCTTACCAGCCGCTCGAGCTTTATAAGGGCATCGGCGACAAAGGTGGCGTGTTCAAGTACGCGCTCGGTTATATGAATTTCCAGGTGATTATCAACACCGAGCGCTTCCCGGAAGATGCCGGCCAAATGGTGCGGGACGAGTCGATCAAGCGGATCGACGAGGCCTATCAGATTATCGCCGAAGCGGAAGCTAGTATTCCCGGCGACGTTTGGGTGGAGCTGCCTCAGGAAGATACCGCTGAGTACGACAAAATGCTTCGCCAGGTACGGAAGTCATTGCTTGAAGACGGCGTGTACGACGAACGCGCCATCAAGCTGATGAAGGCGATACGTTGCCGGGTAGATGGTGCCAGATCGGAATGTGCGTCCTGAGGTAATCAGTGACAACGAGCCCGCCTGAGCGGGCTCGTTTGGAATCAATTGACGGCGTCCTTCAGCGCTTTTCCGGGTTTGAACCCCACGGTTTTACTGGCGGCGATTTGAATGGTGGCACCGGTTTGCGGGTTTCTACCGGTCCGAGCTTCCCGTTTGCGAACAGAAAAGGTGCCGAAGCCGATGAGACTGATGTCGTCGCCTCGGGCTGCTGCTGCAGTAATCTGATCGGTCACCGCGTTGATTACCTCGCTGGCTTTTTCCCGGGTCAGACCAGCTTGATCGGCGATAGCGGCGGAAAGTTCAGGTTTGCGCATAAGGTACTCCTGTCTTTTGTTTTGATTGTTGTCTTTGTGTGAGCTGCCGAGCGCAGGCGGGCAGCGTATGCAATCTATAGTGGGTTTGGCACGAATGTGCAAACCCGAGCCTTATTGATCTGCGAATACGCATAAGAATAAAAGGGTGTAGTTGATATGACAGTTTCCCGGAAAAAGATGGCTTCAGGTGCACGGCTACGCGGTTTTGTGGCCGCCGTTGCTGCCAGCGTTGTATTAAGTGGCTGTGGGGTGGTCAACCACATGGTTTACAAAACCACGGGTGATGTAATGAAAGGCTTTTCCCGCAGTCACACCGTGCCGTACCTGATGCAGTCCGACGATCTGGCGATGGGTTGCGCCATGAGTGAGGCCACGGCACCGTTGCTGATGTCGTTTGGCCGTGTCACCAGCGAGCCGGATCAAATTGCCGTGATGCTGTACCTCTCCGCCGGAGGTTGCGCTGAAGAGCGTGCCATCGAGCACGAGCTGGACGGTATAGCGAAGCTGTATGCCAATGACGGCACCGGGGCTGAAGACGCATTCATTCAGAAAAAGCGGGCCTATACCGTGGCTGCCAAGCGCTATTTCAAAGGTTGGCAGCATCACAACGCCCATTACGGCAACCCGGATGGCGGCGAATGCCCAAGTTTTGACGACGAAGCCGATGAGTTCATCTACATGGCAGGCCTGCTGTCGGGCATGCAAGCCTTGAGTGCACAGATTCAGGCGGCGTCATCCATTGGTGTGCCGTTCAATACCGGTTCAGTTGTTGGTCGTGCCAGCCAGTGTCTGGACAACGAACAGTGGTGGGGCGCGCCCATGGGCTTAAGAGCGACCGTATGGGCCATGATCCCGGGCACTCAGCCACAGGGCGAGGATGCCTTTGAGCGTTTGGCTGCCGCGCAAGAGCAGGGTAAGGAAGCCGGTGTTCGCCTGGGGCACGTTTTCCACGCCATTGCCGCCACCAACAAAAACGATACGGCGCTTGTGAAGGCTATTATTCGCGACTTCGCTGAATCGGAGCAAACGGTTGAGGTGAGTGAAGACTGGCGCTTCATCGATGCCATGGCCAAAAACATGCTGGTGACCATCTCCGACAAGCTGTGGATGGAAAACACAGGGCACCGCACGCCCACCGGCCGTTTCGGGTCGTTCTGGGATGACCAGAGAGCGCCCGTTGAGACTATGGATCTCGACGATCTGTTGTAAATCCGTCATTTTCCAGAGTGGGTTGTCATGATTCAGGGTCGAATGAACCGTAGTGGGTTGGAGTGGTTTTCGTCGCTACCGGCCTGTCTGCTTTTGCTTGCGGTCGTGCTGTTTTCTACCAGTAGTGATATCCATAATCAGATGCTCCGGGGTGGGGAGCAGATGTGGAGTGGCTATTACAAGCTGCGGATGGATCCGGTTAAGCCACAGTGCGACGTCATTCAGGATGTAGACGCTGCGGTGGCGAAGGAGATGGCCAAAGCACCACCGGCTGATGACCCTATGGCATCGCTACTGGGGGATTTTGAGAAAGACCCCGCGGAAGTTCGCTTGGCGATTGAGCGTTCAGCCGCGGATTGCCGTGCCGCTCATACCAGTTATGCCGAGTTACAAGATCAACTGACACCGGGCGTAAAGGCGTATCGGGCCGTTGAATTGTTTGTGGCAGACCTGATCGCATTCGGGCTCGCCGCGCAGCGCTATATACTGGTTATTTTGGTGATGCTGTGTGCTGTCACCGCCACGCTAACGCGTCACCACATTGCCATGCGCGCGATGGAAACCCGGCTGGATTATACGGTTTCCATGACCCTGCAAACCATTGCCAACGCGATGCTGCTCGGGTCCAGTGTGATTTTCCGGCAGTCTACACTTGCCAGCAGTACGGCCATATCCAGCGAAGAGATGTTGCTGCACAATTTCTGGATCGCCGGTTTCGCCTGCCTGACCCTGGCCAGTTTGTATCGCCTCGTTCGGGTGCCTGATGAGCTGGAGCCCGGCGGAAGCCCGAGCAAAGCCTTTATGGCTGTGCCGCTGTATACCGTGATGTGTTTGATCTCCGGCACCTACTTTGCGGTGATTGGCCATTCGTCCGGCATTGGTATCTATCTGGGCAAGATGGTTGAGCTGGCGGATATGTTCCTGAATGTCGGTTTGTACGTTTGGGTGGGCATGATGCTCAAACAGACTAGGTTGGCCACTCTGGTGTTCGATGTTTTCCGGCCATGGCGCATGCCGCCGGAGATGCTGGCGGTGGTTGCGGTATTGGTTGCTGCCATTCCTACGGCGTACACAGGCGCGTCTGGTATCTTCGTGATCGCCGCCGGTGCGGTTATATACAGTGAATTGCGGGCGGCGGGTGCGCGGCGCCATTTGGCGCTGGCTGCTACGGCCATGTCAGGCTCGCTGGGGGTGGTGCTGCGGCCCTGCTTGTTGGTGGTCGTGATTGCCTATCTGAACCGCGAGGTTACCACCGACGAACTGTTCGGTTGGGGCATTTGGGTATTCGTGCTGACCGCCACCTTGTTCGGCCTTGTTGCGACCACCGTTAACCGACAAAGCCAGTTTAACCTTGCGCCCAGCGCAGAAGCGTTCCCGGCGAGTATCCGTGCCCTTCGGCCTTTGCTTCCGTATGTGTTGGTGATCGTGTCGGTGGTGCTGCTGTACCGCTTTGCTCTCGATGTGAAAATGGACGAATTTTCCGCGCCGCGGCTCTTGCCAGTGATCATGCTGTCAATTCTGGTGTACGAACACCTGAGTCGTAAGGGGGAGCGAATGGGGGCCTCCGGGGCTGGTCACCAGGGGCTGGAGGGAAGCGTTCGAAATGCCACCAACGACACCACGGCGGAAATTGGTGCGCTGTTGCTGTTGTTGGGTCTGTCGGTAAGTATCGGTGGCGTGATTGAGCGTTCCCACATCATGGAAGCCTTCCCCCAGGCTTTTGACAGTGCCTGGTCAGCGATGCTGCTGATGGTGGTGATTCTGGTTGTTCTGGGGATGATTATGGACGCCTTTGGTGCCGTGATTCTGGTTACGGCCACAGTTGCAGGCATTGCCTATTCCAGTGGTATCCACCCGGTTCATTTCTGGATGGTGACCTTGGTGGCCTTTGAGCTGGGCTACCTGAGCCCACCGGTGGCGCTGAACCACCTGCTGACACGACAGGTGGTCGGAGAAGCCGAGGTGCTGGCGGCCCAAGCGGAAGAGGGCACTTTTTATCAGCGTCACGAGCGCATCATCATGCCATTGATTGCGATGGGTATTTCGCTGGTGTTGGTGGCGTTTGTGCCTTTGCTGTTCTACGCCAGTTAAGTTTGATAGGAGCATTAAAAAAAGCGCCGTGCTTTCGCAGGGCGCTTTTTTTTTTACCGGGTTGAAACTCAGCTGAGTTTCGGGCCCGCCTCAACGATGGCATCCGCCACGTCGAACTTCTTGAAGTTCTCAACGAACTGACCAATCAGCTCCTGAGCCTTGCCGTCGTAGTATTCCGGGCTGGTCCAGGTGCTGCGTGGGTTCAGCAGATCGCTGTCTACACCCGGGATGTGCTTGGGCACGTCCAGGTTCAGCGCGTCCAGATGCTCGGTTTCCACATCGTCCAGGTCGCCGTTCTGAATCGCAGCAATAATGGCGCGAGTGGTCGGGATGCTGAAGCGCTTACCTTCACCGAAGGGGCCGCCGGTCCAGCCGGTGTTGACCAGGAATACCTTGCTGCCGAACTCATCGATCCGCTTCATCAGAAGTTCAGCGTACACGCCCGCCGGACGCGGGAAGAAAGGTGCGCCGAAGCAGGTAGAGAAGGTGGATTTCAGCTTGGACGAAGAGCCCATCTCGGTGGAGCCAACCAGGGCGGTGTAGCCGCTCAGGAAGTGGTACGCAGCTGCTTCGCGGGTCAGGATAGACACCGGAGGCAGAACGCCGGTCATATCGCAGGTCAGGAAGATGATGTGCGAAGGCTCACCGGCACGGTTTTCCAGAACGCGCTTCTCGACGTGCTCAAGCGGGTAGGCACAACGAGAGTTTTCGGTCAGGGAAACGTCGGTGTAATCCGGCTCGCGAGTTTCCTGGTCAATCATCACGTTCTCGACGATTGCGCCGAAGCGAATGGCGTCCCAGATGATCGGCTCGTTCTTCTGGCTCAGATCGATACACTTGGCGTAGCAGCCGCCTTCGATGTTGAACACAGTACCCGGGCCCCAGCCGTGCTCGTCGTCACCGATCAGGAAGCGGTGCGGGTCAGCAGACAGGGTGGTTTTACCGGTGCCGGACAGGCCGAAGAACAGGCAGGTGTCGCCGTTTTCGCTGACGTTGGCAGAACAGTGCATTGGCAGTACGTCTTTCTCTGGCAGCAGGAAGTTCTGTACAGAGAACATGGCTTTTTTCATCTCGCCGGCGTAACGCATGCCTGCCAGCAGGACTTTGCGTTTGGCGAAGTTGATGATTACGCAGCCATCGGAGTTGGTACCATCACGCTCGGGTACGCACTGGAAATTCGCAGCGTTGAGGATCTGCCATTCCTGCTTGTCGGCCGGGTTGTATGCTTCCGGGCGGATAAACAGGTTGCGGCCGAACAGGTTCTGCCACGCTGTTTCGGTGGTCATCTTCACGGCCAGGTAATGCTCAGGGTCTGAGCCTACGTGAACGTTTGAAACGAACTGGTCTTTTTCGGCAATGTAGGCTTCAACGCGATCCCAGAGGGCGTCGAACTTGTCGGCATCAAAGGGGCGGTTGATCGGACCCCAATGAATATCGTCGGCCGTGCTGGGCTCCTGAACAATGAAGCGGTCCATCGGTGACCGGCCGGTGCGCTCACCGGTGGTGACCACTAAAGAACCGTTCGCTGCCAGTTGGCCTTCGTTCCTTGCCAGTGCTAGCTCGACCAGCCGTGCTGTATTCAGATCAGTATAAGTGTTGCTCACTTCGACCTCGCCCTCGGGATGTCTTAGTGACTGCCCAGTCCGCATTTCAAAGTTGGCGGAATTCTGAGCAATCGGGTCAATTCAGGCGCGCTATTATGCCAGAGACGCCGGTAAAAAACGACTGCTCCGGAGGCCGCGTCTGGCGCGGCTTCCGGATAAATTTGTCGGGTGTCAGTGTAACGTATGACCGGTGAAAAGATGGTCAATTTCGTTTCTATCGAAGCGATAGTTGGCGTGGCAGAACTGACAGTCCATTTCGATGCTGCCCTGCTCTTCCAGAATGCTGTAACACTCTTCTTTGCCGATGGATTCCAGTGCGCCGAGGGTGCGTTCCCTTGAGCAGCTGCAGCGAAATGCCACGGGTTCTGGGTCAAACAAACGCACGGTTTCTTCGTTGAACAGGCGGTGCAGCAGTGTTTCACTGTCCAGTTCGAGCAGTTCTTCCGCCTTAACGGTGCTGGCGAGATGGTTCACCCGGCTCCACAGCTCGTCGTCTTCCTCGGTATGCCCCGGCAGTCGCTGCAACAGCAGCCCCGCCGCTGAGCCTTCGTTGGCAAACAGGAACAGGCTGGTGGCAAGCTGTTCGGAGCGTTCGAAATATTCTTCCAGGCAGCCGGAGAGTGTGTCGGCCTCACGCGGAACCACGCCTTGGTAACGCTGGCCCTTGTCCGGTGTGATGGTGATGGCCATACGGCCTTCGCCGAGCATTTCGTTCAGCGTACCACCGCTCATAGCCTGCTCGTCGAAGCGGGCCAGGCCGCGGATGTTTCGGTCGTGGCTGCATTCGGCCATCAAGGTGCGCAAGGCCCCTTCGCCCGCGGCTTGCAGTGCCACGGTACCTTCGAACTTGAGGGTGCTGCTTAACAAAACGCTGGCAACCAGTGTTTCGCCGAGCAAGTCGCGAATGGTGTCGGGGTAGGGCGCTTGCCGGGTGATTTCGTTGTAGCTGTCGCCCAACTGCACCCAGGCACCCCGCACCTGGCTGTGCTCAAAGATAAAACGCTGAAATTGATCTCGGGATGCCATGGTCTCTCCTGAAAATGTTGGTCAATTGCCCAATCAGGGCAGCGAGTTCTGTGTGTTGATGCCGGAGCTTTCGATCCTGTAGTGCTGGGCTACAGGTCGTTTTCTTCCCGAAATCGTTGGATCTTGCGGCGATCTTTTTTGCTGGGCCGGCGCGCGGGCGGCAGTTGTGCGGCTTGCATGGTTTTACGTTGCCAGGCCAGCTCTTCCCGTTTTTTAACGCTGGCTTCTGTCTCGTGGTACAGCGTTTGTGCCTCCGGCGCTCCGCGGCGCCGGTCGCTGATGCCGTCAATGACGACGATTTTTTCCTGCCAGCCTTGGCGCAGAGTGACTTTGGCCCCCGCCTCGACAATCTTGCCCGGCTTGGTTCTTTGGCTGTTGTAGTGGACTTTGCCGCCTTCTATGGCTTCTTTCGCCAGAGAGCGGGTTTTGTAGAAGCGTGCTGCCCACAGCCATTTGTCGAGTCGTACTTTTTGATCTTCAGTGCTTGTAGCCTTCATATCTCTTTCACCTGATGAGCGCTCCGCGCAACCATCCCTCAAATTATAACGGCCTCGTCAGGCTGATGGCAGTGGTCGGCGGGACTGCAAAGACGGCAAGATTTCATCAAAATGACAAATACCCGGAATATCAGGATGATGGGGGTTGGCTGTTTGTGTGCTGTCGGGCGAAAGAATTGCCAGGCATTGGCTGATGCCAGCTTCTTGTGCGCTCTCAAGCACCGGGAAGCTGTCATCGACCATTAAGGTGCGTTCGCGCTGGTAGTTTACCCGCTGAGACAGATCGCGCCAGAAACCCCGATCTTCTTTGGGCTTGCCCAGTTCATGACTTGAAATAATCATGTCTACGTGCTGATCCAGGCCGGTTCGCTGTAGCTTCAGTGCCAACGGGTCAGGGTGGCAGTTGGTAACGATGACTGAGTGAAGTCCGGCTGTTCGCAAGCTGCGCAGAAAGTCATGAGCGTGGGGCCGATAGCCAATTCGATCGCCAACTTCCGCTTTCAGTCGAGTGATGTCTACGGAGAGACGTTCGCTCCAATAATCAGTGCAGTACCAGTTCAGTGTGCCGCGTTCGGCCATGATCATGCTGATCAGCTGGTCTTTGGTTTCCTGTGGGTGCAGGTCGAACTGCTCGGCATAGCGTTTGGGCAGGTGTTCCAGCCAAAAGTGCGAGTCGAAGTGCAGATCCAGCAGCGTTCCGTCCATATCCAGAAACACTGTGTCGAGCGATGACCAATCAACCATAACAAAACAGCCTGAAGAATTTTGCTTCAGGCTGCCTTAGATTCCGGCCTCTGGCAAGCCGGAATTATACGGAGAAAACGGGGTGCTCAGTCGTCGGATTGCGACACCGCGTCTTGCTTGCGGCCGCTGCGCGTGCAGCCCAGGCAGCGCACGAACGTCGCCTTGGCTGGACCAACCACCAGAACCTCTCCGGCTTCACCGGCGTTGCCGCCAAGCGCCGAAAACGGCAAGGACACCAGATAAACGGCTGTGCCGACAATGGTGGTGGCCAGCAGAGCCGGGCGCAACAGCACTGCGTCTGTCGTCATGGCAAGGGCTGAAGGGCTTTCATCGATTGCACGGGCGTGGCCCATGGACGAAAACGCGAGAAGGCAGGCGGCGACAGTGGCTACCAGTGTGCGGGAAAACTTGCGAATCATGGGTAATCTCTCCTGAACGAATCGCCCGGCGTAACCGGAACTTCTAGCCCGAAATCTGTGTACGCATTTCAGTGGTGTAAGGGGTAAGTATAGCGCACGGTCATGAATTCTCTGTTAACTATGAATCATATTGCTGCAATTTCAAACGCTTTCTGGTTAAAAAGAGGGGTTGCCCTCGAATTAGGACAGGGCTAACGCTGGCACCGGGGGCAGTAGACGGTGGAGCGGTTGTTCATGCGGATTTCTTTTAAAGAGGTTTGGCATTCCGGGCAGGCTTCACCGGCGCGACCATATACCAGCAAAGATTGAGCAAAATATCCCGGTTTGCCGTCGCTGTTCACAAAATCCCGCAGCGTAGTACCGCCCATCAGAATGGCGGCGCTTAAGGTTTCTTTTATGGCTTCGGCCAGTTTGTGGTAGCGGTCCAAACTGATGCGTCCGGCTTTTCGCTTAGGGTGAATGCCCGCTTTATAGAGGGCTTCGTTGGCGTAGATGTTGCCGACGCCAACCACCACGTGGTTGTCCATGATGAACGACTTCACCGGTGTTTTTTTGCCTCGGGATAGGCGGAATAGCAAGGCTCCGTTGAAGTCTTGTGATAACGGTTCAGGCCCAAGCTCCCGGATCAGGGGATGGGCGCGGTAATCTTCTGTCCAAAGCCAGCAGCCAAATCGACGGGGATCGTTAAAGCGAAGGATTCGTCCGTTGCTCAGGCTCAGCTCGACGTGATCGTGTTTCATCGCCGGGCTGTGGTCGGTAATGACCCGCAAGCTGCCCGACATGCCCAGATGAACGATAACGGTGCCGGTATCGAGGTGCAGGAACAGGTACTTGGCGCGACGATCAACAGCGCGAATGGTTTGATGTTGCAGTAAAACGGGCAGATCGTCAGGGACCGGCCAGCGGAGTTTGCCATTATGCACTCGAACCTGGGTCACGGTTTGGCCCTCGCAATGGGGTGCGATGCCTTGCCGTGTGGTTTCAACTTCGGGTAATTCGGGCACTGAGCCTCCGCCGTTCGCCGCTTACGAAAAGAATAAGTGTAAACGGTAACAAAAAGTCCACCAAATATGGTTGTTCTGGCTTACAGCTGTACGCTAAAGTGTGCGTCGTATAATTCCCTTCGAATGCCCGCAGTTGTGTTTTCGTGCCGTATGTCGAAGTAGATTGATTTTCGAGGAAAGTTTATGTGGTTTAACGGTCTTTTGGACCTTTCTGTATGGCAGTTAATTGCGGCTGCTTTGGTGATGACTCACATCACGATCGTCAGCGTTACGCTGTATCTGCATCGGCATTCGGCCCATAACGCACTGGATTTGCACCCGGTTCTGAAACACTTCTTCCGTTTCTGGTTGTGGCTGACCACGGCTCAGAACACCAAAGAATGGACGGCCATTCACCGTAAACACCACGCCAAATGTGAAACCGAAGAAGACCCGCACAGCCCGGTTGTTCTTGGTGTTCGTAAGGTGCTGTTTGAAGGTGCTGAGCTGTACGCCGCGTCTGCGACTCCGGAGATTCTTGAGCGCTACGGTCAGCGAACGCCGGAAGACTGGATCGAGCGTAAGGTGTATACCCCGCATAAATATCTGGGTATTGCGCTGATGGCCGTGATCAACCTGGCTTTGTTTGGCGTGAACGGTATCTGGATCTGGGCTGTACAGATGATGTGGATCCCGATTTGGGCTGCCGGTGTTGTCAACGGGCTTGGCCATTATCTGGGGTACCGGAACTATGAGTGTGCGGATAATGCCCACAATATTTCGCCCCTGGGTATTCTGATCGGCGGAGAAGAGTTGCACAACAACCACCATACTTATCCGAACTCGGCAAAACTGTCACGGCGCTGGTTCGAAGTGGATATCGGTTGGGGCTACATCCGGTTGTTCCAGTTGTTTGGTCTGGCCAGACCGAAAGGTTATCGCCCGATCGCACACCATGTGCCCGGAAAGATGGATGTGGATGTGGAAACCGTGCAGGCCATTGCCAACAACCGCTTTGACATTATGCGCCAGTATCGTAAGCGCGTTATGACGCCGGTGCTGCGCCAGCAACGGTCCGTGATGGATGAAGACATCCGGCCCATGTATCGCAAGCTGAAGCGGCTGCTGCATCGGGAAGAGGCGCTCATCAAACCGCGTGAAAAAGCGCATTTGGAGACGGTTCTGGAGCGCAACGAAATACTGCGCCAGATCTACGAGAAGCATCAGGAGCTGCAATTGCTGTGGCGTCAGCGTGGGTTGAAGCCCCAGGAAAAGCTGCAGGCGCTGATGGAATGGTGCAAGGATGCCGAGGCCAGTGGCATTCGGTATCTGGAAGAGTTTTCAGCCCACCTGCGAGCGTATTCCCTACGCCCGGTGAGTTGATTAGCTGCCGCACTGAAACAAGCCCGAGTGACCTGGTCATTCGGGCTTTTTGCGTTTAAAACCGGCGGGTTGTTGGCCGGTTTTATTCCGAGGTCGTTTCGGTGGTCACTCGGTACAGGCTGTAGGTGACTTGTCCCGCAGTTTTCTGGCGGTGCAGTTCCCAGTTTTTTGGCGTGGGCGGGGTGCAAAGCTCACTTTCGTGCTCCACGTACACCCAGCCTCCGGGCTTTAACCATTGCTCCGAATCCAGCAGCGGGAACAGTTTGTCGAGCCAGCCCTGGCGAAACGGCGGGTCCATAAACACGATGTCGAACGGGGGTTGTTGTCGATGGCTCAGAAACTGCTCAACGTCTTGGCAGATCACCGCGCCCTGGTCCGATTTTAGCAGGCGAAGGTTGTCCCGCAGAGCTTTCGCCAGCGCAGGTGTGTGATCCACCAGAGTGGTTTGAGCTGCACCGCGAGACAGGGCTTCGAGGCCCAGCGCGCCGGAACCGGCAAACAGGTCCAGGCAATCGCTGCCCGCTACGTGATAATTCAGCCAGTTGAATAGGGTTTCCCGGATCCGAGCCGGGCTCGGACGCACGCCGCCTACATCCGGGAAGCGTAGTTTTCGGCTGCGCCAGTCACCGCCGATGATCCGCAACTCGCCATTGCCGCCTTGGCTAGCGCTTTGTGCTGCGACGAAGCCAGGTTTTCGGGGGGCTGGTTTGCGTTTCGCCATGATCTGCTCCACGGGCTGGAAGAGTTGTGAATTAGGGCGGTAATAGTACCGGAAAGCCAGAGCGGAGCGATAACCGCGCGACCCATCACTTAGCGCCGGCAGTCTGCTAGAATGTCCGCTTTCTTTCGCGCGCCCATTTTCAGACAGATGGTAAGACTATGACGGCAGAGTGGATTTCAATTGGCCTGTTGGCCCTTCTTGTTCTTTTCTTCTTGCTGGACGTTGCCGGCAATCGTAAGCGGATTCCGCGCCCGAAGCCGGTTCCGCAGCGCAAGCCCGATGTTGCCAAAGGTCCGGCCCCCATCGAGGAGGCCGAGAAAGACGCGGCTGAACCCGCAGCCGAGGTTGCGCCGGAAGCACCGGCTGAAGAACCCGCGGTTACAGAACCCGAGGTCGCCCCGGCGCCGGAAGTAATATCTCAGCCAGAGCCAGAGCCAGAGCCAGAGCCAGAGATCAGCGTCTTCGAGCGCATCAAGAAAGGTCTGGGGAAAACCCGCGCCAGTCTGACCGGCGGGCTTGCCGACCTGTTTTCGGTCGGTAAGAAGATCGATGAAGATCTGTTGGAAGAAATCGAAACGTCCTTGTTGATGGCGGATGTGGGCGTGACCGCGACGTCGGAAATCATCGATTCGTTGACGGAAAAACTGGAGCGCAATCAGCTCAAAGACGGCGAAGCCTTGCGCAAAGCGCTTCGGGAAGAGCTGCACGGATTGCTGAAAGATGTCACCAAACCCCTGCAAATTGACTCAGGTAAAACGCCTTATGTCATTCTGGTGGTGGGTGTTAACGGGGTGGGCAAAACCACCACCATAGGCAAGCTGACCCGCAAGTTCCAGAGCGAAGGCAAGTCTGTCATGTTGGCTGCCGGCGATACCTTCCGCGCCGCTGCGGTAGAGCAACTGCAGGTTTGGGGTGAGCGTAACGACGTGCCGGTGATTGCTCAGCATACCGGAGCCGACAGTGCGTCGGTGATCTTCGATGCCATTGAATCGGCGAAAGCCCGTGGTACCGATATTTTGATTGCCGATACCGCCGGGCGTTTGCAGAACAAAGACAACCTGATGAACGAGTTGAGCAAGGTCGTTCGGGTGATGAAGAAGCTGGATGAGTCGGCACCGCACGAAGTTATGTTGGTGCTCGATGCCGGCACTGGCCAAAATGCCTTGAGTCAGGCTCAGGTCTTCCAGCAGGCGGTAGGTGTGTCGGGCATTACCTTGACGAAACTGGACGGCACCGCCAAAGGCGGTATCGTATTTGCCATTGCGCGCCAGCTGCAGCTGCCTATTCGTTACATCGGCGTGGGTGAGCAGGCCGAAGATTTGCGCACGTTCGATGCCGAAACGTTCGTCAGTGCCTTGTTCGACGAATAACACCCAGCTCGGGAGTCCCAGCCTAGATGATAGAGTTTCGTCAGGTAAGTAAACGCTACGATTCTGATCACACCGCTCTGCGCCAGGTGAACTTTCACCTCGGGCGGGGTGAGTTGGCGTTTCTGACCGGTCATTCCGGGGCCGGTAAGAGTACTCTGCTGAAACTGATCATGGTGATGGAGCGGCCAAGCGCGGGGGAAGTCATTGTGGGCGGCCAGCGGCTCAATAGTCTGCCGAAACGCCAGATACCCTACATTCGCCGGCATATCGGTGTGGTGTTTCAGAATCACCAATTGCTGTTCGATCGCACCGTATTCGACAACGTGGCCATGCCGCTTGAAGTCATGGGGGTGCCCCCCAGAGACATCGGCCGCCGGGTGCGGGCTGCGCTCGACAAGGTGGGGCTGCTAAGCAAAGAAAAGATGAATCCCATGCAGTTATCTGGAGGGGAGCAACAACGGGTTGGCATTGCCCGGGCGGTGGTGAACAAACCACCTGTGCTGTTGGCGGATGAGCCTACCGGTAACCTCGACCCGCAATTGTCGGCAGACATCATGCAATTGTTTACGGAGTTCAGTCAGGTTGGGGTTACGGTGCTGATTGCTACCCACGACATTGCCTTGATCAACCAAATGGGTCGTCGTCGGCTGACATTGGATCACGGTGAGTTGATTGCAGGTGGCAGCGCTCCGGTCGGAGGAGGTTTGCATGGCCGCTGACCCAAAACAGAAGCCGGATAACCCGCGTGGTGCCGCCACCCGCGCGAAGTCGCCGATTAATAATCAGGCCAGAAGTTATCTGGATCACCATCGCAAAGTGGCCCGTGACTCCGCCCGGCGGCTGCTGAAAACGCCGATTGCCAGTTTGATGACGTGGACCGTTATGGGCGTGGCGTTGGCGTTGCCGGTGGCTTTGCTGTTACTGCTAACGAGTTTGCAGGGAGTAAGTGCGGGTTGGGAAAGCAGCGCCCGGATCACGGCGTACTTGAGCATGGATACGACCACAGAGCAAGCTAGGGCGCTTGCTCGTGAAGTAGACAGCGACGGTCGTATTTTGTCGGTCGAGCTGGTTGAGCGGGATCAGGCTTTGGCCGAGTTTCGGGCCGCCTCCGGTTTGGGCGATGCGCTCGATTTTCTGGGTGAGAACCCGCTGCCCCACACTTTGCTGATTACGCCTCAGGAGAACGCCCGCACGGCCGAAAGCGTGCAGGCGTTGGTGGCTTTTGTTGAAGGTATGGGGCAAGTAGATCAGGTTCAGGTCGATCTGGGTTGGTTGCAACGTCTCAATGCCATGACCGATATTCTGGCGCGAGCGGTGTGGGCTTTGTCATTGTTATTGGGCGCGGCGGTAATCTTGGTGATCGGAAATACCGTACGTTTGGCAATCGAGAATCGTCGCGATGAAATCCTGGTTGCGAAACTGGTCGGTGGCACCGATGCGTTTGTGCGTCGGCCCTTTTTGTATGCCGGTGCCTGGTTTGGTCTAGGTGGCGGTGTGGTGGCCTGGGTGTTGATTCAGGTGTCGCTGTGGTGGCTGAATGGTCCGATCGAACGTTTGGCTGATTTGTATCGTAGTGAGTTTGTTTTGCAGGGCCCGGGCTTCGAGGGCGCGGCAGCATTGATTATCATCGCAATGCTGTTAGGCTGGTTAGGCGCTTGGGTGGCAGTGAAGCGTCATCTGGACGATATAGAGCCGGGTGAGATTGCCGGCGGGTAATGTAGATCACGGCAATACCGTATTGAATTTAGAGCTTGCTCTGGCTTAACGTTAAAGTGTTAACAAAGTGTTTCAGACAGGCACGGTGAGTATTCCAGATTGTTGATAATGAACGTTTTACTGGGGTTCTCGGGAACTTATTGAGATCTTGGCGGTCTTGCTATTTGTTGTTATATTTTAGGTCCGTCAGGTTCGGAGGTTAATGCATGGGTACGAGTTTACAGCTGGCTGACAGACTGGTTCCGGGCGCGAATCTAGAATCTTATATTCAGGCGGCAAGCCGCATTCCTGTTCTTACAGTAGAAGAAGAGCGGGATTTGGCGGAGCGGCTGCATTATGAGGGTGATGTAGAAGCAGCCCGCCAGTTGGTGCTTTCTCATCTTCGGTTCGTGGTTCATATTGCTCGCAGTTATTCAGGCTACGGTCTGGCTCAGGCTGATTTGATTCAGGAAGGCAATGTAGGCTTGATGAAAGCGGTAAAGCGCTTCAATCCGGAATACGGTGTGCGCTTGGTATCGTTTGCCGTGCACTGGATCAAGGCTGAGATTCACGAGTTCATTTTGCGCAACTGGCGTATCGTGAAAGTGGCGACGACCAAGGCGCAGCGTAAGTTGTTCTTTAACCTGCGCAGCCAAAAGAAGAAGCTGGCGTGGTTGAATCACGATGAGCTGAACGCGGTCGCGGAGGACTTGGGTGTGGAGCCCAAAGTGGTTCGCGAGATGGAAGGCCGCTTGGCTTCCCGTGATGCGTCGTTTGATGGTCCGATGGACGATGATGACGATGCGGTGTATCAGGCGCCGGCTCATTATCTGGAGGATCGCCGTGCCGATCCGGCGGTGCAGCTTGAGAATTCGAACTGGTCTGAAGATTCCAATGGCCGTTTGATGCAGGCGTTGAGTGTCCTGGATGAGCGCAGTCAGGATATCCTTCGTGAGCGTTGGTTGACGGACAGTAAGTCGACGCTGCATGAGTTGGCGGATAAGTATGGCGTTTCTGCTGAGCGGATTCGGCAGCTAGAGAAGAATGCCATGAAGAAAATTAAGGCTCAGATGACGGAAGCGGCTTAGTAGCCCTTTTGTTTTGAGTGTTTGAAAACGCCACCACCGTTTCGCGGTTGGTGGCGTTTTTGTTTGTATAAACCTGATACCTATATAAATTCATGCCGTCCGACGAAGGGGTTGGGGCAGCCTTTCCAAAAACCGCTCCTGCGGCACATCCATGTGGCGCTTCTGCTCCGCCATCCTTGGCTGCGCACATTTTTGGAAAGGCTGCCCCAACCCCTTCGTCGGACCTTTGAGTGGGATTCCAAAAGATGACAATAAAACTTCCTCGTATCGCTTTTCTCGGTATTGGTTTGATGGGCGCGCCTATGACCCGAAACCTGCTGAACGCCGGATATCCAATGACGTTGTGGAACCGAACGCAGAGTAAGTGCGAGCCGTTTGCCGGTGAAGCCACCATTGCCCAGTCACCCGCTGAAGCAGTCGCCGATGCGGATGTGGTGATCACCATGCTGGAGAACGGGCAAGTGGTGGACGAGGTGCTGGTGGCGCAGGGCGCGATTGCTGCGTTAAAGGCGGGCGCGTTGCTGATTGATATGAGTTCGGTGCAGCCGTCGGTGGCGCGTGGTCACGCAGCGTTGGCGGCGGAGCAGGGTGCGGGGTATTTGGATGCGCCGGTGTCGGGTGGCACGGTGGGTGCGGCGGAAGCTCGGTTGAGCATTATGGCGGGTGGTTCCGAGGCGGATGTGGCTCGGGCGTTGCCAGTATTTGAGGTGCTCGGGAAGTGTACCCGTATAGGGCCGGTGGGGGCCGGGCAGTTGGCTAAGCTGGCGAATCAGGCGATTGTCGGGATTACCATTGGAGCGGTGTCTGAAGCCTTGTTGTTGGCGGCCAAGGGAGGCGCTGATCCGGCGGCGGTTCGGGAGGCTTTGATGGGCGGGTTTGCCGGAAGTCGGATTTTGGAACTGCACGGCCAGCGGATGATTGACCGGGATTTTGCGCCGGGTGCGCCGGCGCGGATTCAGTTGAAGGACTTGCGGATGATTCTGGATGAGGCCCGTGCCGAAGGGTTGACGCTGCCTTTGTCTCAGCAGGTGCATAATGAGTATCTGTCGTTGGTGGCGAACGGCCACAGTGAGGTGGACCACAGTGGGCTTTTGCTGGAGTTGGAGCACGTGAATGGCACGTTGATGGGTTCTCTGGGCCGCGGGCCGAAACAGTAAGAGTCGAATTCAGGAGATTGTGATGCCTCGTTTTGCGGCCAATTTGTCGATGTTGTTCTCTGAGGTGCCGTTTCTGGAGCGTTTTGCCAAGGCGCGCGCTGCCGGGTTTGATGGTGTGGAGTTTTTGTTTCCGTATGAGTGGCCGGCGGACGTCATTGCGGCGGAACTGAAGGCAAATGAGCTGACTCAGGTGTTGTTTAATCTGCCGCCCGGCAATTGGGGCGCGGGTGAGCGGGGCATTGCCTGTTTGCCAGACCGGGTTGAGGAGTTCCGGGCCGGGGTTGAGCAAGGCATTAGCTATGCGAAAGTACTGGGCTGTAAACAACTGAATTGTTTGGCCGGGTTAAAGCCGGAAACGCTGAGTGAAGACGAAGCCTGGCGTACGCTGGTCGCCAACGTTCAATATGCCGCCGGGCGTTTTTCCGAGGCTGGGTTGACCTTGTGTCTGGAGGCGATTAATTCCCGAGTGGACATGCCGGGTTTTATGTTGGATACCTCTGGCAAGGTGATGGCGCTTATTGAAGAAGTGGATGCAGATAACGTTCGGTTGCAGTACGACATCTACCACATGCAGATTATGGAAGGGGATTTGGTCCGGTCCATGGAGTGTCTGCTGCCGTGGATTGCCCATGTGCAATTTGCCGATAACCCGGGCCGACACGAACCGGGCACTGGTGAGATTAACTTTTCGAATGTTTTCGAGGCGTTGGATCGTATGGGTTACGAGGGCTGGGCGAGCGCTGAGTACAGGCCGTCCGGGGCGACCGGGCAATCAATGGGTTGGTTGCGTCGCATTACTTGACCGTCGTCAGACGCGACACCCTCTTACAAGATCGTAACTGGCCCGGGCTGCCGGTTCTTCGTAACCTTAGAGTTAATGTTATCCGCTATCAGGAGGGCTCACCGGTGAAAGCACTGGTAATCGAAGACGATCAGGATGTAGCAAGTTACCTGGTAAAGGGACTGAAGGAATCCGATTTCGTAGTAGATCACGCTGCCGACGGTAAAGACGGCATGATGATGGCTGCGAGTGAAGAGTACGACATCATGATTGTGGATCGTATGTTGCCCGGCATGGACGGCCTTTCCATCATCAAGACAGTGCGGGCCACCGGTAATCAGGTTCCGGTGCTGATTCTGAGCGCGCTGGGTGATGTGGATGACCGCGTTGAAGGCCTGCGGGGCGGTGGTGATGATTACCTGACCAAGCCGTTCTCGTTCACTGAGTTGCTGGCACGCATTGAATCGCTGGTACGCCGTAACCGTCAGGCGGCCGAAACCGAAACGGTGTTGAAAGTGGCCGATCTGGAGATGGATCTGCTTGCGCGTACCGTTAAGCGCTCGGGTCAGAACATTGATGTTCAGCCCCGAGAGTTCCGGTTGCTGGAATATTTGATGCGCAATGCTGGCCAAGTGGTCACCCGAACTATGCTGCTGGAGAAAGTCTGGGACTATCACTTTGATCCCCAGACGAACGTGATCGACGTGCACATCAGCCGCTTGCGCGCGAAAATCGATAAGGAATTCGACACCCCTTTGCTGCAAACAGTCCGGGGTGCGGGATACATGTTGCGTGAAACTGCTTAGTCAGCTTAGAACGTCGTCTTTCCAGCTGGCACTGCTCTACATGGTGGTGTTTGCCACCTCGGTATTTTTGCTTCTGGCATTTATATACTGGCGCACCGCTGGATTCATGACCGCTCAGACTGATGAGACGATCGAGGCCGAAATTGCAGGCCTCGCAGAGCAGTACCGCGGGCGAGGCGTTAACGGGTTGATCACCATCATCCGGGAACGCGTCGCTCGTGACCCCAACGCTAAAACGGTTTATCTTCTTTCGACCGATGATCTGCTAAAGCTGGCAGGCAACATTGAAGCCTGGCCGGAAGGCAGCCGCACGGCTGAAAGTGGCTGGATCAACTTTACCCTGGACTCCAGCGTCGGCTGGAAAGGTCCGGAACGATTAGCCCGTGCCCGTATTTTCGATGTGCAGGGCGGTCTTCGGTTGTTGGTGGGGCGCGATGTTGACGAGCTGACCAGCCTCAAGCGAGTCATCGAAGGCGCAATTAACTGGGGTATGGGCATTACCCTGGCGCTGGCTTTGTTGGGCGGCTTTTTAATGAGCCGAAGCACCACCCGCCGTATTGAAGTAATCAACAACACCTCTCGCCGTATCATGAACGGCCACCTTTCATTGCGAATACCCACTCGCGGTACCGAAGACGATTTTGACCAGCTGGCGGAAAACCTGAACCAGATGCTCGACCGCATCGTGTATCTGATGGAAGGTATCCGGCACGTCTCCGACAGCATTGCCCACGATTTGAGAACACCGCTGACACGGCTGCGTAACCAGCTGGAACGAACCCTGATTTCTGTGGATAACGATGAAGCCCGCGAACAGGTTGGCCGGGCCGTAAGCGAAGCAGACCAACTGCTGGCGACGTTTAATGCGCTGTTACGGATTGCTCGACTGGAAACCCGCGGTAACACGGCCGACATGAAAGTGATCTCGCTGGACGAGCTCGTGGGTGATGCCTGCGAACTCTACGAAGCATTGGCCGAAGACAAAGATCAGCAATTCAAGCAGGTGATGGAACCCAAGGTTATGATCGAGGGTGACCGGGATCTGCTGTTCCAGATGGTCAGTAACCTGATCGACAACGCGATCAAGTACACGCCGGAGCATGGCGGCATTGTGGTGGTGGTTCGTAAAGAGGGAGCCAGCGCCATTTTCGAAGTGCAGGACTCCGGCATTGGTATTCCGGATGATGAAAAAGATCAGGTGTTTCAGCGCTTTTACCGGGTTGGCAAAAGTCGTTCATTGCCGGGCAATGGCTTGGGCCTTAGCCTGGTCAGCGCAGTGGCAGAGATTCACCAAGGGGAAATCCTGTTGAGTGACAGTCACCCGGGAGCGGAGATGCCGGGGCTCACGGTTGCGGTGAAAATGCCAGCATTTACCGGGGTAAGAAAGCGTATTAAAACGGCTCAGGTGGAGCAGCTTCCCGACGGTGCGGATGAGGCGCGCTCATCCGCCAACAGTCAGGCCTGATCTCAGTGGCTGGCGCGGAAACGGTTAACTTGCGCCATTAAAGGACTGAGCAACGCTTCGAACTGAGCGCGGCGGTGATCCACTTTTACCTGCAGGCTGTCCCATTCACCCTCCAGATGCTTTTGCTCAGCCATCATGAACGCCGCAATGTTGTGTCGGTTTACCTTGTTGGTAACGCCCAGTTCGTCCAGTTTAAAGCCGATGCTATCGACGCCTTCCAGCGCCAGATTCAGAATCTTTTGAGTGTTCATGGTGTGTCTCCACAAAATGGTGAGTAAGGGCTAGTGAGGGGAAAATTAGCGATAGTGTCTAGAGTGCGCAACCTAATTTTTCGATGCACGAGCTTGTGGGCTCTTGCCAAAAGGTAATGCAGTGGCCACCGCCGGGTAATGGTCAAACTGCATAATGGATAGTGTAGATGAAGAAGCTGGCCCAACAAGGTTGCTTCTTCCTCCAGCACAGCGCTAGCCTTATACCCCGTGATCCACGGGGTTTTTTTATGCCCTCACATTCTTCAGTCAGGTTGAGCGCAAACGTATCATGGTAAAACCCACATCTTCCGGACATCCGCCCCGCTACATTACTCCGGAGGGAGAGCAGACGCTGCGAGAAGAGCTTCAGTACCTGTGGAAAATCAAGCGACCCGAGGTCACCCAGGCCGTGCGCGAAGCGGCCGCTCAAGGCGATCGCTCTGAAAATGCGGAATACATCTACGGCAAGAAACAATTACGAGAGATTGATCGCCGGGTGCGCTTTCTCAGTAAACGGCTGGATGAGCTGACGGTCGTAGACCGGCTGCCGGACGACCAGACCCGCGTGTATTTCGGGGCTTGGGTAACGGTCGAGGACGAAGACGGCGAGGAGCAAACCTATCGTTTGGTAGGGGCGGACGAGTTTGATCTGACCAAAGGTTATTTGAGTATCAATGCACCGCTGGCGAGAGCGTTGATTGGAAAACACCTGGACGACGAAGTCTCGGTGAAAACACCCGATGCCTGGAAAAACGTTGTTATTACAGGCATTCGGTATAACGCCAACGCGCCCGGCGAGTGAGAGCTGTCACAAAATCGTCTAATTGGTGAGCGAATTGTCAATTTTGACGATACACTGATCAAAAAATTGTCACTCCAATGTCCAGTGGGGTGTACGGTCTGATCAGGACGATTGCCATGAATGCCGCTAACTACACCATCGAAAAAACGTCAGGCCACGGCTTTTGGAGAGCGTGCATCGGATTGATGCTAGGAATTGGGCTGTCATTGCCGGCTTATGGTCAGGCACCAGCCAGTGATACCGATGCCCCGGTGTTTGAATACGAAGAGCGCTCCACCATCGATACCATCCCTTTCCGCTCAATGGATGAAGAGGTGTTGGCGAATACCGTTATAGAGGGCGGGCTCGCTGCGCCTGCAGCGGGCGTACCGGTACAGGCAGGAAAAGACGCAGACTTTTATCTTGATCCCTTGGCTCTTCAGCCCAGGGACGAGCGGACCGATCTGGGGCGTTCAGAAATCCCTGTGGATATCCGTTTCGCAAACCCGAAAGTGGTGCCGGGGCAGACACACAGCAACAACTACGTGATCCGCCCGCCTCAGAACCGAACCTACGACGCGCTGAATGTGAACATGACCGAGCGGCCGTAACCGCCCGTTGGCTCAGGCCGCAGCGCTGTCTTGTTGCTCCGGCTTGCTCAGTACGTCGTCGTAGAAAAACTCGAGCGCTTGTCTGGCCTGGTTGAGCCGGGCCCGGGACACTCTCAACTGTTCGTTCAGGTACGCAAAAAAATGCGCCTGATCGTCGTCGGACAAGGTGCCGGGGTCTTTCAGATCGTGAAACAGCACGTAACGGCTGATCCAGTGCAGATAGGTCTGTTCTGCCCGCTGGTTGAGTTCGCGTTTGTGAATAGCAGCTTGAACAAGGTTCACCAAGCCGGGGCGTGACTGCTCCAGCGCTCCAGTAATATCCATGTGTAAGGTCTTCCGAATGACTTGTTGTTCTTATGGTGCGCGCATCATATGACAAACGTTTGAAAGGCGCAAAGATGGAGCGGAAGAGAAACGTTGTGGAACGTGGATGCAGCCGCCGGTAATGGCCAGCGGCTACGACTGCAACGGTTTACTTCAGTGATTCGAGCTTATCGATGTACTGCTGCATGGCTTCTTCGCTGGAAGTACCTTTCAGCTTATCCCAAGCGTCGTACTTGGCGCGGCCAACGAAATCCATCATGCCGGGACGCTTTCCTGAAACATCACCTTCGGTGGCTTGCTTGTACAGGGCGTAGAATTCCAGCTTCAGTTCGTTGGATGGTTGAAAATCGCCTTCGGCTGTCTGGATGTAGTTTACTGACTCTTCAAACTTGGCTTTCAGGTCACTCATCGTTGTGGTCCTTGGTGTGAATGGTTGCTTCCTATAAAGGTCAGCGAAGTATAGCTTTGGGTGCGGGGCTCGTCATTGACTAAAAGAGCGCTCTACTTGGCATTACGGCAATCTGGCAAAAGTTTGCCCGAGTGCTCATTTTGAGCCAATTATGGCCAAAGGCTTATTGAGATAGACCGTACACAGGTGTACAGTTTCGCCTGTTGTTTGCCAGGATGGCAGGCACAAAGGAATGAAATACGCTGCAAATGAATTGCACAGGGAGCAAGTCATGTCTGGTAAAGATGGTTCTGTCGCGCCGAAAGAGCGCATTAATATCAAGTATGTCCCCGCCACCGGCGATCAGCAGGCTGAAACCGAACTGCCGCTGAAGATGTTTGTGGTCGGCGATTTCAAGGGCCATGCTGAAGAAACCCCCATTGAAGACCGTAAAGCCATTTCTGTGGATAAGAACAACTTCCGTTCTGTCATGAAGGAAGCTGGCCTTACGCTCTCAACCTCCGTATCTAACAAGCTCGAAGACGGCGCTGATGACCTTCCGGTGAATCTGCAGATCGAAAGTCTGGAAGACTTTTCGCCTGACAGTATTGCCCGCCAGGTTCCGGAGCTGAAAAAGCTGATCGAACTGCGCGAAGCGCTTGTGGCCCTCAAAGGTCCCCTCGGCAATGTGCCGTCCTTCCGCTCCAAGCTTCAGGAGCTGCTGGACGACGAACGCGCACGGGAATCGCTGCTGGCGGAACTGGAACTGGCAACCGAAAACGACGAATAAGCGCGTTTCTGGCACCGGTTACACCCAACACCAATTATCAATTACGTACTGAAGGGATGTGGTATGTCTGATACTGCTGTGCAGCAATCTGCTGCCTCCGAATCCGTGGCAGAGGGCTCTCTGCTTGACCAGGTTATGGCCAACAGCCGCATGGCACCGGCTGACGAAGGTTACGATGTCGCACGCAAAGGCGTTGCAACGTTTATTGCCAACCTGCTAAAAAGCGACGAAAAAGGCCAGCCGGTCAACAAAGCTCTGGTAGACCAGATGGTGGTAGAGCTGGACCGCAAGATCAGCGCGCAGATGGATGAAGTTCTGCACGCCCCCAAACTGCAGGAGCTGGAATCTTCCTGGCGCGGCCTGAAACTGATGGTCGACCGCACCGAATTCCGTGAAAACATCAAAGTAGACATCCTGCACGCCACCAAGCAGGAACTGCTGGAAGACTTCGAATTTGCTCCAGACGTGACCCAGACCGGTTTTTACCAGCACGTATACTCGGCCGAATACGGCCAGTTTGGTGGTGAACCTGTTGGCGCTATCGTGGGTAACTACGCCTTCAGCCCCTCTACGCCCGACATGAAGCTGCTGCAGTATGTGTCGTCCGTGGGCGCGATGGCTCACGCACCGTTCCTGTCTTCCGTGGCTCCGTCGTTCTTTGGCGTGGACAGCTACCAGGAGCTGCCGGCCATCAAGGAACTGAGCGCTGTATTCGAAGGCCCGAAATACGCCAAGTGGCGTTCCCTGCGTGAATCCGAAGACGCTCGTTATCTGGGCCTGACTGCGCCGCGCTTCTTGTTGCGTACACCCTATGACCCCACGGAAAACCCGGTGCGCAGCTTTAACTACAAAGAAAACGTATCCGGCGATCACGAGCACTACCTGTGGGGCAATACTGCCTACCTGTTGGGCACCCGTTTGACCGACAGCTTCGCCAAATACCGCTGGTGCCCGAACATCATCGGCCCCCAAAGCGGCGGCGCGGTGGACGACTTGCCGGTGCATACCTTCGAGTCTTTCGGCCAGTTGGAAGCGAAGATTCCGACTGAAGTGTTGATCACCGACCGTCGTGAATACGAACTGGCTGAAGAAGGTTTCATCGCCCTGACCATGCGTAAGGGCAGTGACAATGCCGCCTTCTTCTCTGCCAACTCAGTGCAGAAGCCCAAGCAGTTCCCGAACACCAAGGAAGGCAAAGAAGCGGAAACCAACTACAAGTTGGGCACCCAGCTGCCTTACATGATGATCGTGAACCGATTGGCACACTACATCAAAGTGCTGCAGCGTGAACAGATCGGTTCCTGGAAAGAACGTCAGGATCTGGAGCGCGAGCTGAACACCTGGATTCGCCAGTACGTAGCCGATCAGGAAAATCCACCGGCGGAAGTTCGCAGCCGTCGCCCACTGCGCGCCGCGCAGGTTGTGGTGTCGGATGTTGAGGGCGATCCGGGCTGGTACCAGATCTCCTTGGCGGTACGCCCGCACTTTAAGTATATGGGCGCGAACTTCGAGCTTTCGCTGGTTGGTCGACTGGACAAGGATTAATCCGTGTTCGGCGACACAGCCACTGACGGCGTTCGCAACACCGGCAGTCTGTTCGAAAGGCTTGAACAGGCTGCCGCCCCCGCAGGGCAGGGCATGGGAGAAGTGACCCATGTGGTGGAATCCATCAAGCGCCACTTGGTGCGTTTGCTAAACGCCCACCCTGGCAACAGCGCAAGCGTTCCGGACCTGGGCTTGCTGGATTTCAACGACGCCACCTTGGGTACGCACGATCTGAGTATCCAGATTCGCGGGGCGATCCGTCAGTGTATCGAGAAGTTTGAGCCCAGAGTGAAACGGGTGGACGTGGTGGCGTTGCCGCCGGGCCCAAACCCGTTGCAGTTGAAGTTTCAGGTCACGGTTTATCTGAGCGTCACGGGAAGTGATGACAGAACCACGATCGATCTGGTGTTGGATGAAAAGCGGTACTACCGGATAGCATAAATCCGAGTGGTTAAAGGCAAGGATGAGAGCGGTTGGATAGCCCCCCTACTAACCGCTCGGAGCCAGACTGGTGCAGTATTTATGAAGTTGAATCGGTTCTACAGGGATGAGTTGAGCTTTTTGCGGTTGCAAGGCAGGGAATTTGCCGATGCACACCCGCAGCTCACCCGATTTTTATCCGAACAAAGCACCGACCCAGACGTAGAGCGCCTTCTGGAAGGCTTTGCCTTCCTGACCGGCAAGCTGCGCGAAAAAGTGGAAGACGAATTCCCGGAGCTGACGCACTCATTGCTCAACATGCTCTGGCCTAACTACCTGCGGCCCGTGCCCAGCTGCACCATCATGCGCTTCGACCCCCAGCTACATGCGATCAGCGAACGCCAACGGGTGGAACGCCATACCGAAATCAAAAGCCGACCCGTGGGTGAAAGCACCCGTCAAACCCAGTGCCGTTTCCGTACTTGCCGGGCTGTGGATATCTTTCCCGTCAGCGTGGCAGAAGCCCACGCCGAGCATTCCCGCGAAGTGTCTTCAGTGTCGGTCGATCTGGCCCTGCACACCGACCAGCCACTGAACCAACTGGGCATGGACAGCCTGCGTTTTTATCTGGGGGGCGACAACCACACCGCGGAAACTCTGTACCTGTGGCTGAATCACTATCTCAGCCGTATGGAGCTAGTTGTGGGCGACAGCGTATACAGCCTGCCCACATCGTTACTCAAACCGGTCGGCTTTGCGGCAGATGAAGCCATGCTGCCGTATCCGAAAAATGCTTACTCCGGCTACCGGATTATTCAGGAGTACCTGAGCTTCCCCGAGGCGTTTCGGTTTATCGATGTCGCCGGATTGAAGCAGCGCCTACCCGGAGTTCAGGCCGACGAGATCAGCCTGCGCTTCCACTTTAGCCGTATCTTGCCGCCGGACACCCGAGTCACCCGGGATTCCCTGCAGCTGTATTGCACGCCAGCGGTGAATTTGTTCAGCCACGAAGGCGAACCGGTGGATTTGAACGGTCGTGAAACCGAGTACCGGATTTCGCCGTCCAGCCGCTGCCCCGAGCACTACGAAGTGTTCAGCATCGAACAAGTTGAAGGCTGGCTGGAAGGTCGCTCGGGCCGGGGCGAACCTCGTTTATACACGGCGTTTGAGAGCTTTCAGCATGAAGTGGAACGGGACCGTGGCCGCACCGCGTTGTATTACCGCGTGCGCACCCGCGAAAGCGTTCGGGGCGATGGCTTTGATCACTACATCTCCTTCGTGCGCGCCGACGAATCCGACTGCCTGAATCGCCAGGAAGCGGTTTCGTTAACGCTTACCTGCACCAACCGGCAACTGCCGCAACAGCTGGCGGTGGGTGAGATCTGCATGGCCACCGAAACCACACCGGCCTTCGCTTCGTTCAGCAACATTACCCGGCCCACCGCCACTCTGCGACCCACGTTGGATGGCAGTTTGTTATGGACGCTGATTTCCAACTTGTCTCTGAACTACCTGTCGATGCTCGATGTGGATGCCTTGCGCACCGTGCTGCGGGTATACGACTTTCGGGCACTGGTAGATCGCCAGGCTGAGCGGGTGTCTCAGAAGCGGCTGGCGGGCATCAGCGACATCAGCACGCAACCGGTAGACCGGATGGTGCGTGGTTTGCCGGTGCGGGGTATCCGGTCAGTGCTAAAACTCGACCAACAGAATTTCGCCAGTGAAGGCGATTTGTACCTGTTTGGCACGGTGTTGAGCCAGTTCTTTGCGCTCTACGCCAGCATTAACGCCTTTCACCAGCTGGAAGTGGTGAATACAGAGAATCAGGAACGGTACACATGGACGTTACAGCAAGGTCAGCAGCCGCTGATGTAGCCGGGCTGGAACCCGTTCTGGGCAACGCGCGGCGCTACAGTTTTTTCCAGCTGGTGGATTTGATTCACCGGCACCATGGCGATGATCTGGAACGCTCCGGCTCGGGTGATTCAGTGCAAGAGCGCATCCGGTTTTCCGCCTCAGCCGGGCTGGGGTTTCCGGGCAGTGATGTGGTGTCGGCGTTATCGCCGGAGCACGAGCATGCGCCCTACCAGATGGAAGTGAGCTTTCTCGGATTACACGGTTCCCAGTCGCCGTTACCGGGGTATTACCTGGAGGATCTGGCGTGGGAAGCGGGCCAGAATCTGGGCGTACGCCGGCATTTTCTGGACTTCTTTAACCACCGCTTGGTGACCCTGTTTCACCGGGCCTGGCGCAAGTACCGCTATTACATTCGATTTCAGCCGGGTGCCAGTGACGGGTTTTCGGAACTGGTGTTTTCCCTGACGGGGCTGGGTGATCGCCGCCTCCGGGAGGCCACGCCGGTGAACTGGTCGAAAATGCTGGCGTATGCCGGTTTGATGGCGGGGCGTAGTCGGTCTCCGGAAGTCGTCAGCGGGATCGTTGCTCATTGCTTTGATCTGGATGATGTCAGTATTGAACAGTGGGTGCTACGAAAAGTGGCGATCGCAGAAGACCAGCAAACTCGTCTGGGGCAAGCGAATGCCAGCCTCGGCCATGACACGTTGTTAGGGTCGAGCATTCGGGACCGCAGCGGCAAATTCATACTTCGGCTACGTAACCTGAGCCGACAGCGCTTTGCCGATTTCCTGCCCAACGGTGCTGAGCATGAACGGCTGGTTAAGTTGGTGGAGTTTGCCACACGGGAGCAGCTGGCCTATGACCTTGAGCTGGAAATGCGACCGAAAGACATACGGCCCATGCAAATGGGGCAAGAGGTGCGTTTGGGGTGGAATTCGTTCGTGACGCCAGAGCGGGCGAGCAAACGCCCCGCTGTTCGAATCCAGATCAGACGTTAAGGCAAGGAGCCAAGAGTGACCACGCAAACAGCAGAATTAACCTTGGTGATCACCAACCCCACGGAAGCGGGAGGTGGTGCCAACATCGAACACCGTTTCAGCGCAACCGGGGGTTCGATAGGCACCGCGGCCAACGATACCTGGCGTTTATCGCCTCACCGTACCGGTGCGGTAGCGGGGCATGCCGAGGTGCGTTTTCTGGATGGCGGTTTCTGCCTGATCGATCGCAGCGGCCGAACCTTTATCAACAGCAGCACCCAGCCCGTAGGTCGTGGACGGCGAGCGCGCCTGAACCATGGCGATACCGTCAGCATTGGCCGGTACCAAATCCGGGCGGAGTTGCAGGGTGGTTGTTCAGGGCGAAGCGAGTTGAACGAGCCCAGCGCCGAAGATCATCGGTTGGTGAATGTGGATGAAGGCGACTTGCTGCGATCTAGTCAGCGCCAGACGTTGCCGGAAGGCCGCGAGCCTTTGGCGGGGCTGAAAAACCCGGCCGACGCGCCTCAAAGTAACGACCCACTGGCCCCTTGGCAGAAGCCAGAGGCATCGGATGAGCAATCAACGCCAGAACTGCTGGCCAGCGAGGAGCGTTGGTTTGCCGGTTCTACTGATGTGGATGAGGAATATCGGGAAAACCGGGATGTGGCGATGGGGCTACCGGTGAACCGCACGGCCCGCAATCAGAGTGATCAGGAAAAGGAGCGACAGGGAATGTCAGACACCAGAGCACCCATCCGGGATGCCAGCCGTCAGCACATCAGTGGGGCGCCCTTATTGCGAGGGCTGCAGGCGAATATTGAATTTACCGACAGCGAAGACATGCAGCTGTTTCTGGAAGAAGCCGGGCAAACCCTGAAAGCCGTGGTGGATGGCTTGCTTACGCTGCACCAGAGCGAAGATACCCGGCATCAGGCGCTGCGTACCCGCTTGCAGCCCCTTGAAGACAACCCGCTGCGACTGGGAAACGATTACCACGGCACCATTCAAACCCTGTTTGCCGCCGAACGTAGCCCGGTTCACCTATCTGCGCCTGCTGCGGTGAGAGAAAGCCTGGACAGCTTGAACCACCACCAGCGGGCCACGCAGGAAGCCATTCGCGAAGCCTTGGACGCGATTCTGCATGCCTTCTCGCCGGAGGCCTTGCTGAGAAGGTTCCACGGATACCGCCGTGGGCTCAAGGACAACGAAGACGAGGGCCGTTGGGCCTGGGACATGTATCAACATTACTACCAAGAACTTAGATCCAGTCGTCAGCAGGGTTTTGAACGTCTTTTCCAAGAGGTATTCGACCAGGCTTACGACCAACACTTGCGCCAATTACAGAGGGAGAATGGCTAGTGAAGTACTGCAAATGGAGCTTGCTGACGATGGTTATGTTGCTGGTGGGGTGCAGCACCCCCTACAACGCCGTTACCAAAACCGCCAAAGTGTTGTGGGACCCCGATATTCCTGTGGGCTACCCGGAAGATCAGCCCAGCCGGGTAGACCTGACCATGCTGGCCGAACCGAGCGTCAACCCGAACCAGTCATTGGCGCCCACGCCGATCGCGTTTCAGATTATTGAACTTCGCGACAGTTCGCTATTGATGGCGGGTGATTTCGACCAGTTACTGAATAACCTGGAAGACTCGTTGGGTCGCAACTACGTGGACCACAGCGACTACACCCTCGTACCGGGCCAGTTCAAGTTTGTGGAGCCGTTCGAGATCAGCGAAGACACTCGGTTTATCGGTGTGATTGCCTTCTACGCGTACCCCAACTTATCGCAGTGGAAAAAGGTGGTGAAGGTCGACCCCATTGGTGGCAACTACCATTTGCTGGTCAACCTGCGAGAGCGGGAAGTAAAACTGACACGTTCGGATGAAAGCTGATGGCTGTTAGCAATCGAGTGGTCTGGAGTGATGGTCTGTTCATCAAACCACAGCACTTCCAGCAGCAACAACGGTATCTGGAGCATCAGATCAACGAGCGCGCGCTGGCGGTTTCGGACTACCTCTACGGCTTCAGTGATCTGGAACTAAACGCCGAATATCTGAGTTTTGGCCGGGTGGGTCTGGTGCGCGCTACAGGATTGTTCCCGGACGGCACGCGCTTCAATCTGCCGCAAGACGACGTGATGCCAGAGCCTTTGGAAATTACCGATGCTTCGGTGGCCAATCAGGTGGTGTATCTGGCGTTGCCTCTCGGGAGTGATTCCTTGGCGGAAGTGGAGTGGCCGGATGCGCCGGTTGCCGGGCGCTTCAGGGCGTTGTCTGTGGAAATTCGCGATTTGCACTCCATTGATGGCGATGCTCACAGCATCGATGTCGGGCGAGTCGCACCGCGCTTGATGCTGGAGCGTGAAGATCGCAGCGCCTACGCGGCCTTGGCCATTGGCCGAATTCTGGAGAAGCGGCCAGACGGCAGTTTGGTGATGGACCCTAACTTCCTGCCCACCATGCTCAGCGTGCGTGCAGCGCCTCGCTTGCAGCGATTTGTCGGCGAAATGGCCGGTTTGATGCAGGAGCGTGCCCGCAACATTGCCGAGCGAGTAGGCGCGCCGGGGCAGGGCGGTGTCGCCGATGTCTCCGACTTCATGTTGCTGCAAATGCTGAACCGTGCGCACCCTAAATTCATGCATTTGGCACGCTTGCGTCAGTTGCATCCCGAGCGGTTGTACGAAGCCTTGCTGGAGCTGTGTGGCGAGTTGGTGACGTTTACCGATGAAAGCCGTATGCCGAGGGAATACACCCCCTATGATCACGATCTGCCCGAAGGCTGTTTCAGCCCGCTGATGCAGGTGCTGCGACAAGCTCTGAGCACCGTGCTGGAGCCACGAGCCTTGTCGATTGCCCTGCAGCAGCGTCAATACGGACTGACGGTGGCACCGGTTCAGGACGGTCAGCTGATCAAGGATGCCGAGTTCATTCTGGCCGTGAAGGCCGATATGCCGCTGGACGACCTGCGCAAGCAATTCACCCAGCAGTGCAAAGTGGCCTCTGTGGAAAAAATCCGCGACCTCATCAGCTTGCAGCTACCGGGTATTCCGCTGTCGGCTTTGCCTGTGGCACCGCGCCAGTTGCCGTATCACGCCGGCTTCGTGTATTTCCGGTTAGATGACCAAAGCCAGGCCTGGCAAATGCTCGATAACGCCAGCGGGTTTGCCTTCCACGTAGCAGGCAGCTATCCGGGGCTGGAAATGCAGTTCTGGGCAATCAGGAGCTAAATAATGACCAATGCACCGGTAATGGATCGACCAAATACCACCACGGACACGGGTGATAGTGCATTCAGTGAGTTGTTGTTCGCGGACACCGATAACACTGGCCGCCGCACCGAGTTGGGTGATACCCACTTTCAGCTGCGCGGACTGGAAGAAAATCGACTGATTGATGCCAGCACACCGTTGTTGGGGCTGGTCATTCGGGTTCGTCGGCTGGCCGATTTTCACGATGTCGAAAGCCTGTACCAGCAGGTCGTCGATGAAGTGGCGGCCATTGACCGCGAATTGATTGAACAAGGTTATGAGCGGCCCATCGTGGTGGCCTATCGTTACGTGCTCTGTGCCTTTATCGATGAAGCCGTATTGGGCACCGACTGGGGCGCACACAGCGTGTGGTCGCAGCATTCTTTGCTTTCGCGTTTCCACAACGAAACCTGGGGCGGCGAAAAAGTGTTCGCAATTCTGGCGCGCATGGAGAAAGAGCCGGAACGCTACCGTGACATGCTCGGCTTCATCTATCTGTGCCTGTGTCTGGGCTTTGAAGGCCGCTACAAGGTCATGGAAAGCGGCCGTGATGAGTACGAGCAAATTGTTCGCGGGTTGTACGAACAGCTGCGTGATTTGCGCGGAGATCGGGACCCGAAGCCGCTGGCCGATGCCTCGGAAAACGTCGTGCCGGCACGCAACCGTTTGCGAACGGGCTTGCCCATCTGGCTCATCACCGGCGCGTTTGCCGCGGCCATGGTCGGGATTTATCACTTGTATAACGTAGCGCTGAACGAACGCATCAGGGATGTGCTCAGCGTACTGGAACAACTACCGAAATAAGGACATCACTGTGATTCGGGTAGAACTACCGGCGCTGATCGGGCGCCTTAACGAGATTTCCCGTCAGGCTCTGGAAGGGTCTGCCGCGCTGTGCATCAGCCGACAAGGGGCGGAAATTACGCCGGCACACCTGCTGTTCAAACTGCTGGAAACGCCGTTTTCCGATGTGCGTCAGATTCTCGAACAAACCGGTATCAACCATCAGCAACTGCAGCCTCTGGTGGGCGACAGCCTGAACGGCGAGCCACAAAGCGCCGAGCCATACCCGTCCTTTTCACCCTTGCTGGTGGAACTGATGCAGGACGCCTGGTTGCTGGCCTCAACCGAACTCGGCCACAGCGAATTGCGTTCTGGCGCCTTGTTCTTGGCGTTGTTGATGAACGCCGACCGCTACCTGATGCCACGAGTTGCTCAAGCCTTGGTGGACATTAACCGTGAACAACTGCGTAAGCAGTTCGACCGGGTAACCGAAGGCTCTGTGGAACGCCCACAGCTGGCAGAAAACGGTGCGGCCAAGCCAGCGACCGAAGCCGACATGGACCCGCTCACGCGTTACGCCACAGACTTCACCAAGCTGGCTCGGGACGAAAAACTCGACCCCGTGGTGTGCCGGGATGCCGAAATCGACCAAATGATCGATATCCTTTGCCGTCGCCGCAAGAACAACCCCATTGTGGTGGGCGATGCCGGTGTGGGTAAAAGTGCGGTGGTAGAAGGGCTGGCCCTGCGGATTGTGAGTGGCGATGTGCCGGACCGCCTGAAAAACGTTGAACTCTGGACCCTGGACATGGGCGCGCTGCAAGCCGGTGCCTCGGTGAAAGGCGAGTTCGAAAAGCGCCTGAAAGGCGTCATCGAAGCGGTCAAAGGCTCTGCTACCCCGATCATCCTGTTCATCGACGAAGCCCATACCTTGATTGGCGCGGGTAACAGCGAGGGCGGTTCAGACGCCGCTAACCTGTTGAAACCCGCACTGGCCCGTGGCGAGCTGCGCACCATTGCCGCCACCACCTGGCGCGAGTACAAAAAATACTTCGAAAAAGACCCGGCCCTGAGCCGCCGTTTCCAGCCCGTGGCGCTGGACGAGCCCACGCCGGGTGAGGCTGTTCACATTCTCCGTGGCCTGCGCACCGTCTACGAAAAAGCCCACAAAGTGCTGGTGGCCGACAGCGCCTTGAAAGCCTCCGCTGAAATGTCTGCCCGATATCTGGCCGGCCGCCAACTGCCGGACAAAGCCATCGATGTACTGGACACCGCCTGCGCCCGCGTCAGCCTGAACCTGAGCACCCCGCCACGCCGGCTAAGTCACGTGCGCAGCGAACTGCACCAAATGGCCATGGAACAAGACCTGCTGAGCCGGGAACACACGCTAGGCCAAGCGGTCGATAATGAACGAGAGCAGGCGCTGGAGCAGCGCTTTGCCGAGCTTACCGCTGAGTCCGAAGCCTTGGAGCAAAGCTGGAACGACCAGCGAGAGCTGGTGGCCCGTTTGGTCGAAATCCGCGAACAACTGCTCACCGGAGAAGTGTCGGAAGCTCCGGAAGCAACGGCCGACGCCGACAACGAAGAGCGCCCGGACCTGAAAAGCGAAGCCGCAGCCATCGAACAGGAACTGGCGGAACTTCAAGCCGACGAACCGCTGGTTCACGCCCGCGTGGATGCCCGCCAAGTGGCTGAAGTGATCGCCGATTGGACCGGCATTCCGGTCAATCGCATGACCACTGACGAGCTGGAAAAAATCACCCACTTGCCGGAATACCTGCAGGCCCACATCAAAGGCCAGGACACCGCTATCGATTGCCTGCACCAGCACCTGCTCACCGCCCGCGCCGACCTGCGCCGGCCCGGCCGCCCCATGGGCGCCTTCCTGCTGGTTGGCCCAAGTGGCGTGGGGAAAACCGAAACCGTGGTACAACTGGCCGAACTGCTCTACGGCGGCCGCCAGTTCCTAACCACCATCAACATGTCTGAGTACCAAGAGAAACACACCGTTTCCCGCCTGATTGGCTCACCCCCGGGGTACGTTGGCTTTGGCGAAGGCGGCATCCTCACCGAAGCCATCCGTCAGAAACCCTACTCTGTGGTGTTGCTGGACGAGGTCGAAAAAGCCCACCCGGAAGTCCTCAACCTGTTCTATCAGGCTTTTGACAAAGGCGAACTGGCAGACGGCGAAGGCCGGTTGATCGATTGCAAAAACGTAGTCTTCTTCCTGACCTCCAACCTTGGCTACCAAACCATCGTTAACCACGCTGAAGAGCCGGAAAAGATCGAAGAGGCGCTTTACCCGGAACTGGCCAACTTCTTCAAACCGGCCTTGCTGGCGCGCATGGAAGTGGTGCCCTACCTGCCGTTGGGCGAAGACACCCTCAACCGCATCGTGGGCGATAAACTCCAGCGCCTTGCTGACCAAATCACGGCCCGCTACCACACCGAAGTGGCGCTGGAAGACGGCCTGGTAGAAGCCATCCGCAGCCGCGCCACCCGAAGTGAAAACGGCGCCCGGATGCTGGAATCGATCATCGAAGGTGAATTGCTGCCACCGGTATCCTTGGCGCTGCTGGAAAAACTGGCGGCACGAGAGCCGGTGACCAAGGTCACCTTGGGGGTGAACGACGGAAAGTTCACCGGGGTCGTTGCCTGACGGCCTATAGAAACGGAGCGTAGCCTGCGGGGTGGCTTTCCAAAACCCTGCGGAGCCATGGATGGCGGAGCGGAGCGTACAAGGATGTATTCACAGCGTGTTTTGGAAAGCCACCCCGCAGGATGCGCGGGCGACAATCTCCTAAGTCATTGTTCTGGGGTAGAAAGCATGGGACGGATGCAGATGGAACTGCACACCGGCATAGAACTGGCGGTAGCACTGATCAAGCAGGACACACTCCCTGCCTTGCTCGACACAGCCACCCGCCAACTCGAAAGCGCCTTTGGCCTCAGCAAATGCTGGGCGCTAGAACTCGACCTCAGTGGCCGAACACTCCACTGCGGCCAGCTAGGTGATGCCAGCGAATTCGACTGTGGCGACTTCAGCCACCCCTTCGCTCACGTACTGCAAACTGGTAAGCCGCGCGAACTCACCCGCGCAGCCAGTTACCGGCTTGACCACACCGGCTTCCAAACCCTGTTCGAACACAGCGACCGCCCCAGAAGCTTCTGGCTCGAACCACTCACCGGCGCAGACGGCCGCACCCTTGGCGTACTCGCCCTGTGCGGTGACCACGACGACTGGCAAAGCATTATCGGCCAACCCTTGTACACCGGCCTGAAACAACTGCTGGTGCATCAATGGATCAGCCAACTGCAAACCCGTGACCAAGTCTGGCAGCGGCGCATGCTTAAACGCTCGCTGGACCACCTGCACGATGCCGAAAGTGTACGCCAGCGCTGCCAGCAACTGTCCCACACATTGGTGGGCAACTCCGAAGCCATGACCAACCTCCGGGCACAAGTCGTGCGCGCGGCCAGCAGCCAGCTGTCGGTACTGATCCAGGGTGAAACCGGTTGCGGGAAAGACGTGGTTGCCCGAGGCATTCATGACCTATCCGAGCGGGCGAAAGGCCCGATGGTCGTGGTGAATTGCGCCGCCATCCCCGACACTCTGCTGGAAAGCGAACTGTTCGGCCACACCAAAGGCGCCTTCTCCGGTGCCGATCAAGCCAAAGAAGGGCTATTGGCGCAGGCCAACGGCGGCACCCTGTTTCTGGACGAAATCGGCGACATGCCCATGGCCCTGCAATCGAAATTGTTAAGGGTTCTGGAAAGCCGGCAGTTCCGCCCCTTGGGCGCTCGGGAAGAACAGTTTTCAGACTTCCGCTTGGTGGCCGCAACCCACCAACCGCTGCAGCAAGGCATTGATGACGGCCTGTTTCGCCGGGACCTGTTCTATCGCCTCAGCCAGTTCCCGCTGCGGGTGATTCCGCTGCGCGAACGGACCGACGATCTCGAAGCGTTGAGCCGGCATTTCATCCGGCTCTACGTTGAGCGCGAAGGCAGTGGACCGCTGGGCATCAGCAGCCACGCGTTGAAGCGACTGGCAGGCTATGGCTTCCCCGGCAACGTGCGGGAATTGCGCAACATCATTGAGCTGGCCTGTCTGCAAACCGCCGCCAACGGCGACATTCAACCCGAAGCACTGCGATTGGATGATCTGCTGATGGACGCCGGGCACGCCGCCCCTGCGGTCGCAGACGTGGCGACGATTCCGGGCATCCCCGTGGCTGAGGAAATTCGGGATCTGAAAGCCGCCGCACAAGCATTCGAGGCCGCCATCATTCGGGAACGCCTGCAGCAATACCGCGGCAACCGGGCCCAGGCCGCCGAGAGTTTGGGTTTACCCAAGCGAACACTGGCCCATAAATGTCTGAAGTATCAGGTAACCGACGTATGACCCTGAAAGACCAAACCAGAGCCCACTTACTCGGCCTCGCACTAGTGCTGATGAGCAGCGCCGGGCAAGCGGATACCCGCCTGAGCGATGCTCAAGCCTGCACCGAAGAAGCCAATCGGCTGGCCCGCTTGGCGTGCTTTGATGAGGTGTTTGATACCCCACTGGCTCGATACGAAGCCGGCGCCAGCGACGCGGTTATTAACCAGCCCGAACGTTGGCGCCAGGCCTTTGCGCAAGCGGGTCAAAGCGATGCCAGTGGTCCGATCTACCGCGATACCGGCTCGGTCGCCGGACACATGGTAACGGTAGCCGCTTTGGGGGCTCAGCCTCCGCGGCCGGTGCTGACACTCCAGTGCCACAACAACATCACGGAATTGACGGTGATGTTGCCGAAACCGATCAGCCGGGAGCGTGTAGATGTTGCGCTGGCATCGGCACCCGGTCAGTGGCGAGTGCGGGATGAAGGGCTGGTGGTGAGTGCTGGCCGTGGCCTGCCGGCAATACGTGCGGTGCTTGATATCGTACACCAGCCAGATGTTCGTATTCAGGCAGACGTACCGGAGCTGGATGGCTTGTTGTTTGACCTGACCGGTTACCGCGACGCCATTCGCCCGCTGCGACAAGCCTGTGGCTGGTGAGGAGAGTGCTATGCAAGTGATTGAACAGCATCCATACGTTGATCAGGTTCTCGCCGCCATTCCAGGGGACTCCGGGGTGGGGGACAACCTTGCCGACGATTCCGTGCTGGAGTTTCTGGAAGACGAAGTGATGAAGGTGGGCTCGCTGGCTCACAACGACATCAATTGGCAAAAAGTGCAGAGCGAATCTCTGCAACTGCTGGCCGACCGAAGCAAAGACCTGAAAGTGCTCGGCTTTTTCATGCTGAGCTTGCAGCAGGGCAAGGATGGCGAGCACTTCGCCTTGTCCTTGTATCTGTTGCATCGAGTGTTGGATGACTGGTGGGAAAGCGCGTGGCCTTACCCGGGAGCCAAGGGACAGCGGGCCCGAAAAATGCTGTTCACCCAGATTGTGCAGCGTGCGGTTAAAAGCGTGGACGGTCTGGGTTTTGATGCCAGTGTGGGTGATGGGCGGCAGTTTTGCCTGGACTTGATTGCCAGGTTGGATGAGCAGGCGCGGAACCGGGATTTACCGGATGACCCGCTGTTCGAGTTGAAGCGGGCTGTGGATAAGTTGCCAAAGCCGGATCAAGGCAGCAGCCAGCAACCGGCTTCAACGGTTGCACCGGAAAGTCCCGCACAAGCGCAACCTGCTCAAGCACCGGCACAGTCAGCTGCGGCTCCGGCGGCCTTGGGCAATCTCACTCTGGACCCGGGCAACGAACGAGCAACCCGCCAAAGCTTGCTGAAAGTGGCGGAGTTGCTGACCGGTACCGAACCGGACAACCCCTTGGGCTATCAGCTGCGCCGTTACGCCATTTGGCAAAACATCACCAGCCTGCCGCCGACACGGGACGGCATTCGTACCGATTTGGCCGCAGTCAGTGCAGACCGGGTTGCGGACTACAAAGAGGCGCTGGAAAAAACGCCCGATATCGACCTGTGGCAGCGCATTGAACAAAGTTTGTCAGTAAGCCCGTTCTGGCTCGATGGCCATTGGCTGAGCGCCCGCGCCGCCCAAGCTTTGGGCCATAACCGCTGCGCAGAAGCAATCCGGGACGCGTTAAAGCAATTTGTCGAACGGTTGCCTCAGCTCGCCGAGTTGACCTTCAACGACCAAACACCGTTTCTCAGTGAACAAGCAGCGGAGTGGATGTATACAGTCCCGGCTTCGGCCAAAGCCGGTGGCGGCAGTTCAAACCCTTGGGAGCAGGCTCTGGAAACCGCACTGGAGTTGGTGCAGCAGAACAAGCTGTCATCCGCTCTGGAGTTGCTGGAGCAAGGTTTGGCTGATGCTCGTGAGCCCCGGGAGAAATTCTACTGGCGCCTGGCGACGACAAAACTGATGAAAGAAAGCGGCTTGAAAGCCATGGCTGCACAGCAAATTCAGGACCTGCAAGGGCAGGTTCAAGGGTTGGTTCTGGAAGACTGGGAACCGGCTTTGATCAAACAAATGGAACGGCTGGCGTAATCGCCACACGCATTAAACGCAGGAATGGAAACCATGTGGAGAAAAGCATTACTCATTGGTCGATGGCTGCTGCCATACCTTCGTAACGCCGCCCCGGTCACGCTGACCCTGGGCGTGATCGCCCTATTGGTTGCGACTTGGTGGTTAGGGCCACGGCTGGAGATCAACGGCGAGTACCCGTTGGTGGCCTGGCAGATGCGGGCGCTGGTGACTCTCGGCGTTGTTCTGCTGGTGGTCATATTCTGGGGCATGGCGCTGGCTCGCCGGTTGAGCAAGGTCAATAAGACCAAAGCGGCCGAGCAACAAGAGCAAGAAGACCCGATTCTCCCCATGGAGCGCCGGCAACAACGGTTACTGGATCGCCAGTTACAGGCACTCAAGAGCAACTTGCCGGGCCGAAAAGGTTTGTATCGCCTGCCGTGGTATTTGGTGATGGGGCTTGAAGACGCCGGTAAAACAAGTCTGATCCAGCGCTCAGGGCAAACCTACACCTTGACCAACGTCACGCGCAATAACCGGAGTGATCGCAACCCCTTCGGTTTCGATTGGTGGATTGGTGATAACGGCGTTCTGATTGATCCAGACGGTGAATTGCTAAGCCAGAACCAGGGCGAAGGGGCCTCGGGTGAAATCCAGAACCGGTTGTGGAACCACTTCATCGGCTGGCTGGAAAACAGCCGTCCGCAAAGACCGTTGAACGGCCTGATCCTTGCCGTAGACTTGGCGCGATTGAGCACGGCCAATGAGCAACAGCGGGAAGCCCACGCCATTTTATTACGCACACGGATAAGGGAGCTCATGGAGCAGTTGGGCTCGCGCCTTCCGGTGTACGTCACCTTCACCAAAATGGACTTGATGTACGGCTTTGCCCCGTTTGTTAGGGCCATGTCGAAGGCCGAAAAAGATCAGGCGCTCGGCTTCACCTTCCAGCTGGATAACCAGCAAGATCACGACGAATGGCTTGAACAGTTTGCGGAACGATACACCGAATTGGTGGATGAACTGAGCCAGCGCTTACCAGACGTGCTTGCCGATACCCGGGACGCTGAAGAACGGGCGGCAGCGTATTCCTTCACGCGCCAGCTGGCGGGCCTCAAGCCGGCGGTAGAACAGTTCCTCAGCGACTTGCTGTCCGCCGACGCTTTCTCGACACCGGCTTTGGTGCGGGGGACGTATTTCACCTCCGTTCTGCAGGAAGGGGTGCCTGAAGATGCCTTCGTGGCCGCCGCCGCCCGTAATTACCAGATGAGCGGTCCGATTCAACCGGCGCAGCGGAATGCCCAGTCAGTCAGTTTGTTCACCAAGAACCTGTTCCCGGGTGTGATCTATCGCGAGGCCGGTCTGGCCGGTGATAACCGAAAAGTGATCAAAAAGCGCCACCGCAAAGTCGCGATGGCTTCAATTGTCGCTCTGTGTGCCGGCGCAGGTATGACGGCCGGCTGGCAGCACTATTTCATCAAGAATGCCGAAGCTGCGGCGCAGGTGGAAAACCGGGTTAACGCCTTCCTGAACGATTGGCAGCCGGTTGGCTACGAGCCGGACACAACCGGCCGCAACCTGCTGCAGCCACTGGATGAGCTTCGAGAAGCCACCCTGGCGTTCGGCGACTACCGTAAAGAGTGGCCGCTGGTAACCGACATGGGCCTGTATCAAGGCCATAAAGTTGGGCCGGAAGTGGATGCTGCCTATCTGGATATGCTGGCCTATCAATACCTTCCAGCGCTGATGTTCGGTGTGATGGAAGAGATGGGGCAAGCGCCGGATAACAGCACCGAGCGGTTGGAGCATTTGCGGGTTCTGCGCATGATGTATGACGAAAGCGGCCGCCGTGGCGACATCGTATCGGAATACATGCGCGAGTATTGGCAGGCGCGCTTCCCCGGCCAGCGGGAAGTACAGAACCGGCTGCACAGCCATCTGCAGTACGCGATGGCGCACACCAACCTTGCGGGTATGGCCGCCGAAGGTGATCAGGCTGCGAGCATGGCACTGGCACCTTTCCGGAGCAGTGTGCAGTGGGCGCAGCACGAATTGGGTCGGATCAGCACCCCGGACAGGGTGTATCGTGATCTGAAAGTTGAAGCCGGTCGGGATTTTCAGTCGCCGCTGGAGTTGGCGCGTAGCTCTGGCCCGGCCTTTGCCACTGTCTTCACTCGCGTGGATGCCTACGGCGAGCCGCAGGGCGACGCCTTGCCGGCAGAGGACGACCCGCTCTCCATTCCGGCACTGCTGACCCGGGATGGCCTGGAAAAATGGTTCCTGCGTCAATCAAGCTCGGTGACGGAGCTGGCCTTGGTGGATGCCTGGGTGTTAGGGCGCCGGAATGACGTAGATTTCAGTAAAGCTGATGAAGCCGAGTTGCTGTCGAGCTTGCAGACCCTCTATGCCGAGAACTACGCCAACGTGTGGCGCACCGCGCTCAGCCGAATCGATGTGCATCGTTTTGAAGACTTGAATCATGGCGTGCGTATTCTTGAAAGCCTGACCAGCGGCCATCAGCCATTGGCGCGTCTGCTTGGCCAGGTGCAGGCCAATACCAAACTGATTCCTGCCGGTGAAGGTGAAGCCGAAGTGGCTCGTAAGTTACTGCAGGAATCGCCGCATTACCGAATGCTACAGGATATCGAGCGCCAGTTTGACGACCTGAACCGGCTGACTCGCAAAAACAGCGATCAGCCCAGTGGTCTGGAAGAAGTCATGGTGGTGGTAGCCGAGTTGCACGAGTACATGCGCAGCATTCAGGAATCACCGGATTCCGGCAAGGCTGCACTGAGTGCTGCCCGAGCGCGTATGGCCCTTCAGGGGTCAGACCCCATCTTCACGCTCCAGCGCATGGCCAGTCATCAGCCCGAGCCGCTGAACCGCCTGTTAAGCCGACTGGCTACCGAAAGCTGGCGAGTGGTGCTTGATCGTGCCGTGGCCCAGCTTGAGCGGGAGTGGTACCGGGAAGTGTACCAGCCGTTCCAGCAAACCCTTGCCCGGCATTACCCGTTTGCGACAGACGCAAGCCGAGATGCCGCGTTGCAGGATTTCGAGCGCTTCTTCGCTCCCGACGGCATTCTGGAGTCTTTCTACAACAATAACCTGAAGCTGTTTTTGGAAGACCACCCTGAACAGGTCGGCGATGCCCGCCGCGCGAGCTTGGTGCGCCGCGATGTGCGCGCCGCCTTGGAACGGGCCCGCCAGATTCGCCAGGCGTTCTTCACCCGCAGTGGCACGTTGGATGTTGAGTTCGCGCTAGAGCCGCTGAACCTGACCAACAACAAGCGCCGCGCCGTGGTGAATATCGACGGGCAACTGGTGGAGTTTTCCCATGGGCCTCGCCAAAGCATCCCGCTGGTTTGGCCGAACACTCTGCGTGACAGCGTGGAAAGCCGGATTACCCTGGTGCCGATACAGGTAAACCGCTCACCGCGCAGCATTTCCGAACGTGGCCCGTGGGCGCTCTTCCGGCTGTTGAACAAAGCAGAAATCACTGGAGTCAGCAGTAATGCGGTGGATGTGATGTTCAAAGTGGACGATGGCGAGATGCGTTACCGCCTGCATGCGGCCAGTAATACCAACCCGTTCACACAGCAGATGCTTGCAGGGTACCGAATACCCCGCAGCTTGTATTAGACTGTGTGCCGTCGCCCGAGCATGAATGCTCGGGTTGGCGGGAGCTGGCACCCGGATGGCGCTGGCTGAAAAGGAAATGTTCATTCTTCAGGGACTGAAGTTATGCCCCAGGCAAGCGGATTGCAGTTCACCGCCCGTATTGGCGAATTCCCCTCAGACCACTTCGTGGTTGCCAGCTTTGTGCTCACCGAAGGTTTATCCACGCTCTCCCATGGCCGCTTAAAATTGGCCAGCACCGACCCGGACGTGCAAGCAGCGGATGTGCTGGAACAGCCGGTGGATCTGGTGGTGTGGCAAGACGGCCAGCCCCTGCGCCGATTCACCGGCGTAGTGAACGAATTTGTTCGGGGCAACACCGGCCATCGCCGTACCCATTACGAAGTGGTGATTCAGCCTCCCGTGTGGCGATTGGGCTTAATGCACAACAGCCGGATTTTCCAGGCCCAGACCACCGATGCCATCGTGCGCACGCTGCTGGAAGAGCGGGGCATTGTGGATACGGTGTTCGACCTGAAACGCGCGCCCGAAGAGCGGGAATACTGCGTCCAGCACCGCGAAAGCGACCTGAAATTCTTAGAACGACTGGCTGCTGAAGAAGGCTGGCACTACCGCTACCAACACGGCAGCGTGGACGGTGAAGAGCAGCCAGCGTTAGTCATCGCCGACCATCACGGTGATGCGCCGAAGCTGACGCCCGTTGAATGCAACACCAAAGCCGGCGGTAGCACCCAACAGGCCTGCATCTCCAGCTTTGCCTACGAAGAAAGGGTGCGGGCTTCATCGGTGGCGATGAAAGACTACACCTTCAAGAATCCTGCTTACGCTCTGATGCATGAGCAGAGCGCCGAAGCCAATCATCGCGATGACTACCAACACTACGACTACCCCGGCCGCTACAAAGCCGACGCCAGCGGCCAACCGTTTACCCAGACCCGATTAGACGCACTGAGAAACGACGCTTCCGTCGCCAAAGGTAAAAGCAACCGCCCAGACTTCGCCGCCGGAGCCAAAGTGGAACTGCAAGACCACGACAGCCAAAGTCTGAACCGGGAATGGCTGCTGACCGCCATCACCCACACCGGCAAACAGCCCCAGGCCCTGGAAGAAGAGGGTGGCAGCGAACCCACCAGCTACCACAACACCTTCAGTGCTATCCCGGCCGACAAAACCTGGCGCCCCCTGTGTAATCACAAACCCGTGATGGACGGCCCCCAGATGGCGCTCGTCACCGGCCCCGAGGGTGAAGAAATCCACTGCGACCAGTGTGGCCGGGTGAAAGTAAGATTTCCGTGGGACCGCTATTCCAAGAACGACGAACACTCAAGTGCCTGGCTGCGCGTCGCCCAGGGCTGGGCCGGCGGCCAATACGGCTTTATGGCCCTGCCCAGAATCGGCAATGAAGTAATAGTTTCCTTCCTGGACGGCGACCCGGACCAGCCCATTATTACCGGCAGGACTTACCACGCCACCAACACACCGCCCTACGCGCTGCCGGAACACAAAACCCGGACCACATTAAAAACCAAAACCCACAAGGGTGAGGGCAGCAACGAACTCAGGTTTGAAGACGAAGCGGACCAGGAACAGATCTACGTCCACGCCCAGAAAGACCTGGACCTGCTGACGGATAACAACCGCACAGAAGTCATCAAGAACGACAGCCACCTGACGGTGGAGAACAACCGCTTCAGCCACACCAAAGGCAACAGCCACCACACCGTGGACGGCGAGAAGCGCGAACAAACCGGCAAAGACCACAGCTTCAACGTCACCGGCACCCTGCACCTCAAAGCCGGCACCGCCTGGCTCAGTGACTCGGGCACCGAGCTGCATATCAAAGCCGGTCAGAAAGCGGTGATCGAAGCAGGAGCCGAAATCACCCTCAAAGCCGGTGGCAGCTTCGTAAAGATCGATCCCAGTGGCGTGGCCATGGGGGGCGCGAGTATCAAGATGAATGCCGGTGGGGCTGCAGGTAAAGGCAGTGGGCAGAAGGTGCAGGTGCCGGAGCGGCCCGGATTGGTAACGGCTGCGGGCGGGGTTGTGGCGCCGGTGGCGTTGGCGGAAGTCGATCAACGTCTGGATGCCGAACCAAAAGCCATCGTTGCCCATCGCCTCAAGCAGGCACGCATGCAAGGAACCGCCATTGTTGAGCAGTGTCAGCAACAACCCGATGGCTCGTGTCCGCTCGGGAACTGCCCGTGCGGCAAGAACAAGTCGGCATGATCGGAGGGGAGAGGTCCGTGGCATTACCAAAACCTTCATCTGACAAAGTGTGTTATCTGGTGCTGGAAGCCCGCCAGAATCCACCGGTTGTGCGGTCGTTGTATGAGCAGGCAGACAACCCGACGTGGGTGCACCTGTTTGCTGAAACAGACTGGCAGCAATACCTGACTGAAAGCCCCGTTGTCCTGGAAGCAAACCAGAGTAGCCCTGAATACCAGTGGGCGCTGAAAGGACTGAAAGAGGGACGATTAACGGGCCTGATTCTGGAGTCGTCAGTAGGACTCGAGTCCGTCACGAAATGGTTAAGAACGCGTCTGAAAGTACGCTTCGATGGGCAACGACAGGGCCTGTTGCGCTTCTATGACCCGGATGTTTGGCATCGGCTATCTCCAGTGGTCCAGGAGCAAGCGGATGTGGTGGAGCGCGTTATCTACTGGCATGGTGAATCGGGTGAGGCCCGCTGGCTGACCACCGAAAAACCAAGCCCGTTTAACATGTTACCTGTGCCCACGCTGAACGAAAGCCAATGGCAGGCATTGAACACCGTTACTGTCTGAGCACGAATTCACCCTATGCAAACCAAGGAATGACAGGGATGTCTGAGAACAACTCAAATCAGGTTGCCGGAAACTGCGGCCCTGCCTGTGAGGGCGAATCACTGATTATTGAAGTGATCGGTAAGGAGCATCCGGAAGGGCATAGTTTCAGAATCTTCGATGAAACTAACTATGAGCAGCAGGAATGGCTGGAGAGACAGCTTGAAGTAGATCCCCTGGATAATTCAGTCCTGCATGTTTGGCCTTGGCAGCGGGGGCTAAGTCATAATCTGTGGCTGGATATTTCTGCGGAAGAGGGTGCTGCCATCCGCGTGCCGTTGTTCGAGTCCGTAACCTCAACAAAACGGGAGATGGAGAAACAACAGAACCGCATTCTGCCGCTGGTTCCCCTGACGCTGATCCATGATCCGGAACCTGAGCCGGGGCAGCCGAAGGAACAGCTTGTGCCGGTGCGCCCCGGGTTTATTTATGTGTTCCGCAATGGTCGCCTGTGGCGAGAGCTTGAGGTGCAGTACGCCGATTCGGGCGTCATGGAATTTCGGGATGTTCGCCTGACGGATTATCGACAAGACGGGAGGAAAGGCGTTACCGAAGACCGGCGGCCGGCCTTAGGGAAGGCCCAGCCTGCTATCTGGATTCCGGTCAGTGAAATGAGCCGGTCCCTGTTGTCTGAATTCGAGATGGCCTTTTCCGAGGTGCAGTGGTCGGCTCAGCGCATTGCTTACCTCGAAGCGTCCCATTCTGCACGAAAGGAGCGGTGCCAGTCTCTCAAAGGTCCTGAGCCACTGCCTGAAGTGGCATCTCAACCGGAAGACAGGCAAAAGCCGGGCTGCTTGATGTCTTTGTTTAAACTTCCGGAAATGAGGTTGCGGGAGCCATATCTGGAGCAAAACCTGTCACGGCCATGGAAGAGCGTTTACGACCTTAAGGGTCAATACTCCCGAAACCTGTACGCCCAGGCCAAGGAGGAAGCCGAAGCCTTTGCAGCGAACAAGGAATCCGCCAGTTCTGCCTGGGAAAACGCGGGGTATCGGGACTCGGCTCTCAAAGGATCAGCATCTGTCCGATTGGCGGCACTGGAGAGTCAGCTAAGTGGCGAGGAGAGCGAACTGTGGCAAGCACTCGGCGAAACGGGTGACAGCCTGGCAGAATCGAGGGATGCAGGCTACACCGGCGTGATTCTGCAAGATCACCTGTTTTGTGTACGTCACCACGTATCTCAGGCGTTGTCGGCCCAGTCATTGATTGAAACTGTTGCCCAGCTGGCGCAGAAGTCGAAACACATTGATAGTGCTTACCTTGTGCAGTCGGTCATTCTGCCTGAGAAGCTCGGCGGAAAGAAAAATCCTTTAAACGAGTTTGCCCGACACCTGGATACGACCTATTTCGGGCCACTTCACATGGCGCTGCGGTCTGCCCAACGACGCATTGCCCGAGAGGAGTTGGCCAGGGCCCAGAAGCTGGTTGCAGATACCATCAAGTCCACAGAGTACCAGTCAGTACTTGCTGATCTGTTTACCCTGAAGAAAGAGGACTATATCGAAGGGTTTGCTGTTTGCAGCAATATTTTTCAGGTTCTTTGTCAGAACCCGAACGACTGGGATCCGGAGTCCGAGCGAGCCGTCACCAATGAAGCGCAGGTGCGCGATGCCAATGACCTTTTGTTGAAGATCATTGAAGAGGGCAGTGATCAGCCCTTACATGCGATGATTTTTCCCAGTGATGAGCTTTTGAAATCAAGGGCTGAAACTCCAGCTCCCGAGGAGTGTGGTGACGGCCGTTGCCGGCCCAATGATTTGCAAGGTATCTCCGAGTCCTTTCCGGAGATAGAGAATTCTCAATCCCTGACGGCCGTTGCCCTGGCGGCAGTCGCCAAAGACGAGAAAAGTCTTGATCTGGTAACTGAGTTGAAGCGTTGGAGTGCCGCAGTCAATACGCTACTGGATAGTTTGCAAAAGCATTCACAAGCACTTTTGAACAAGTTGAAATCCCGAAGTTACTCGATATCTGCCAAGTTCTATGGGCCTTTGTTGCGCATGGCGAAGGCCAGGGATCCTGATCTCTTCGGCACAGTGGAACTGGTCGCCAGAAATGCTGTTCCGCAGGGGTGGTTAATGATCGGAATCTCTGATCCTGAAATCGGCTTGAAGTATGGCCTGACCGAGGCTGATCACGAATATCGCCATAAAGCGAATCTGCATAAAAGGTTGTACGGTGAACTTTATGATGAGGAGGGTAATCTCCTGGCGACGACGTCAAAATCCCGCCTGGATTTGTCCGCGGATGATGTTGACCCCGGGGCGTCCCGTCATGCGAGGGAAATGCAGGTTTTTGCAGCGCCAGCAGATTCTGAGGTGATTGAAACCCATAGACAGCTACGATCAACCACTAAATGGGAGCGCTTTCTTGATCATGCGAGAATCCCATATTTAGTTTTTGCCATTGAGACGCTCAACCTGACGAGTGAACTGCGTTTGCAGTCCCAGATCACCAATGACAAGGGCTTTGCCCGGATGGGCGCAGGTGCGCTAAGCGCTCTGGCAGATTTAACTTTTGCTGGTAGTCTTGCTGCTGAGCGAATAAGTAAGGAGCTTGCTGTTTGGAAAGGAGTTCCCAAGCTGTTGGATAAGACCTTGCTGAAAACCGAGGGAACGATAATCGTTCGGCTCTTCCCATCTCTGGCCAAAGCGCTTCCGAAAGTGATTACTACACGGGTCGTTGGCGGTATGGCCACTGGTGGACTGGCCGTTATAGTCTCGGTGTTGGATCTTATTCATGAAGTGAACTCCGGTGATTATGACGCAGCCGCAGCGTATGGGGTGTCGATTATTGGCACTGGCATGACGATGTACGGTGGTATGTTGTTGGCGCAGGTAGCCGGTAAAGGAGCCGGGTGGTTAGCCCTTGCGGGCCCGTGGGGTTGGGTGGCCCTTGGCCTGACACTGGCGATCGCTGGAGGAGTTGCGGCAGTTTTTCTCGATGATGAACCTTTAGAAGAGTGGCTGAAACGTGGTCCGTTTGGAAGAGAGAATGACAGCGAGTTTAAGCATTTAAAGAATGATCCGGACGAGTCTTTTTATCGGCTGACCAACCTTCTTAGCCGGCCGCGAATTGCTGTAAAGAACGTGTATAACTTCAACATTAATGCGGTTAAACGTGGTTATGCCCCGACTTTGGAGCAGGATCGAAAGCTTTCCGCTATAAACGCGGAAGTGACTATAGAGAACAACTTGTACGGGTTGTTGGATGAGGTTTCATTGAGGTCCGAATTAAGAATTGTTGAAGCATCTTACATGGGATCAAGCTGGGGATTAGGGGCCCGTCAGGTCACTAGGATCCAGAACGTAAAGGTTGTGGTGGAGGAACCGCTCGAAAACGGGATAAAACTGTATTTGGAATTACCAGAGCGAAAATCCGGCAGTACAGTTTCAGGGTTGGAAGTGCGTGCCCAATGGTCGTCGATCTGGAGCGGTGCTGATCGGTGCCGCAAATTGGTTTTTCCGGCTCCCAAACTTGCAGACGGTACTCGATTTGATCCGGCGGCCCATGGTGATCCGGATTTTGAATCAGATAAGCTGCTTTTCTGGGCGAGCCAGAAAACCCACGGTACAAGCTAGACAGGAAGGATTCTATGAGTAACGCTGCCTCGCTTCAGTACGAAGACACCGCGTATCGTGGCAACAGAAAAAGCCCTGAACCTATTGCTCCATCTGAACAAAGTAAACTGTTCATAAATGGCTGGACTCAGGGTGGCCGGCCGCTTGCGAAAAGCAGCCGCTCTGGTGTTTTTCCACCCAAGGCTTTGGAAACCTGGTCGCCCGAAGTCATGGTGGAAGAGGATAATCTCAGGCGCCAGTTCGAGCGAGAAGCGGCCGAAGGCGGAGAGCCCTATAATCCAGCAGGCTGGATCAACGGAATCAGCATCCGATTCGCAACACTTCCTCGCGTGAGTTGGGCTTTGTTGTGGATGCAGCATGGCGGCCGCTTTATAGCGACCTGGTTGTTTGGTTTGTTTGTCATAGCCATGTTGATGACTTGGTTCAACATAGGCGAAGAAATTGGCGCTCACGCTTTCTGGACGGAAGCGGTTTTCCCTTTTGTCGCATATCTCTATGCACCGGCTTTTTTATTTTGGGCGATAGGTCGCTTTCTTGAAAAGCACTTCCCCCACATCATCTACCGCCGCCCCAAAGGCCCCAAATGGGAGCTGAACCGTCGCACCGGCATGGTGACCCTCTACTACGATCCGGACACGGACGAGCGGGCAGGTGAGATCAGTGCCCAGGCACCCTTCGATGAATGGGATGGTTACCTGGTTACCTTGCCGGATCGTCAGGGCAACCTCTGGTATCGACTGAACCTGGTACACAAAACTGAAGAGTGGGCCTTACCCCTGAACCAGTTGATGCCAGCCACCACTAACCGGGAAGACGTCCTGGCTTTCTGGCTGCTGATTTGCCGGTACATGGATGTCACCCAGCCACTACCGGATATTCCGCTATTCGAGTCCTTTCGTCACGAAGATCCGCGCACTGTTCGCCATGACGATAAAACGGGCCGAAATCCCCGTTACTGGCGGGATATGAGCAAGCAGGATTACGAGCGGTTTATGAAAGACAATCGTCATAAGTTGTATAACAATCAGTGGTAATGACAAAAAGGTTCAGGAAACGTCTGGTACTGACAAAGCAGCAAGCGCCCTAACGCAACAACTCAGCCTCCGACCGATTCAGCATCGCAATCAGCGGGTTCTTCCTGAACACATAATCCCGCAGCAGATAACCCAGCAATAGGCCAAGCGCGAAGCCGCCCAAGTGGGCCACCCAAGCCACACCGCCTTGGCCGGAGAACATGCCGAACAGATTAATCAGGCTCCAGATCAGGAAGTACCAGTGGGGTGCGAGTTTCTTCTGGTAAACAAAGAACATGAAGGTCAGGCTGGCGTGGCGGAACCACATTAAGTAAAGGCCGAATAGCGCAGCGATAGACCCGCTGGCCCCCACCAACAGCAGCGGGCCTTGGCTACTGTTGAAGAACAACCATTCCGCCAAAGCCGCCATCACGCCGGCGAATAGGTACAGCGCCAGAAAGGTTCCATGGCCAAGGGCGTCTTCCAGATTGTCCCCAATGATCCACAGAAAATACATGTTGCCAGCCAAATGCATGAAACCGCCATGGATGAACTGGTAGGTCAGGAGCTGGATGGCAAAATGTGCAGGGCTCTGGTTTTCAGAGTTGAACCCCCAGTATGCGAACACCCAATCGTTGATTTCGGGGGAGAGTAGGCCGGCGATAAACACGATGCTGCAAAGTGCAATTAATGCTCGGGTAACCCAAGGCGTGCGATGGGGCTTGATGTTGTATTCCACCGGCATGGCCGTAAAAAACTGAAACAGCCAAGATTTCCAGTTCACTTTTTCATTGAGATTGTTCAACGCCCGTTTCAGTTCCGGAGAGTGCATCACTTGATCGACTTCGTGCTTATCCAGCCAGACTCCGTCGCAACTCGGGCAGCAGTCGATTTCGGTCGTGTAGTGTTTCAGCAGTTGGTAATGAACCATGGAAGTCCGGCAGCGTCGGCATTGTCGGTCGCTGGTTCGTAGTGCAGAGCCTAAGTGTTGCTCATGGTCGTAGTGGTCGATGTGGTCATGCCGGTTGGCAATGGCTTGATTCAGCGCACCGTCTTCAAACCACATGCCGTGACAGTGCCGGCATTTAAAGATCGACGGATTGCTGGTGGCCACCAGAGCAGAGTTGGAGCATGCAGGGCAGTTATAAGCACGTGTTCTAGGCATGAGGTCCCTGTTTCCCTTAGCGGGAAGCACTTTGTCAGGTAAAACGATTAACGAAAACGACGGTAGCAACCGCAAGAGCGGACTTTATAACGCCCCCGAGCAAGAACGGCAGAACACCCTTCAGGAATGCATCAGCTGGGCCGATGGTAAAAGCGAGCCATATCCCACCAAAACCCAGGCATACAACATGGCCCAACAGCATGGCTATGAAGGCAAGTTTCAGGTGTTTTGTGTCCCAGCCACGGGCAAAGAGTAAACCAACAAGAGCAACGGCCAAGGGAAAGGCAAAGAGGTAGCCTGCTGTAGCGCCGAAGAAGTAATCCAGCCCGCTTCCGCCGCCCGCAAGAACCGGTAGCCCCGCAGCGCCGAGAGCTAGCCATAAAACCGTTGAAACGGTGCCCAGTTTCCAGCCTAGAACCCCGGCAACGGTCAGCAGCACGTAGGTTTGCGCGGTAATAGGCACCGGCACCATGGGGATCTCGATGTACGAAGCGATGGATAGGCAAACCACGGCGATGCCGATAAGCGCCAGCTTCCAGCCTGCTGACAGAGTATTTGGGCCAGCGGGACTGGTACTATGGCTGGATTCAGACATCATCTTTCATACCTTATCTAGAGCGCGGAATTTTGGTTTAGAACTCTAGCGGACTGGGGTTGTGGGAGCCAATAAAATTGAAGGAAAAAGACGCGCGGCCCCGGTGCCAGGGTGCAAAAGAAAAAACGCCGCTAGCCTACGGTAAGGGGCAAGTCTGGTATCAGATATGTGAATGTGGATCATACGATTGGAAAATTGGTATTGCCGGTCATTCAGTCGCAAGGTAGCGATCAGAAGTTTATTCTTTAGGAGCAATAACGATGACTGACATTATCCATGTAACCGACGCCGATTTTGATAAAGCGGTTCTTCAGAGCGATCAGCCCGTGCTGGTTGATTTTTGGGCGCCTTGGTGTGGCCCCTGTAAAGCAATAGCGCCCCTGCTTGAAGAACTGGCCGAAGAGTTTGATGGGCAGTTGACCGTAGCTAAAGTAAACGTTGATGATAGCCCGGAAGTGGCGGCTAAAATGAGTATTCGGGCCATCCCCACATTAGCGCTCTTTCAAGACGGTGGCGCCATCGCTCGCCAAACCGGTGCGGGTAGCCTGAGTGAGCTGCGTACGTTTGTGAAAGGTTACCTGTAAGATCCTAAACGGAATCACCCGGAGTAACTGTTGATGAAAAACCAAGAGCTCCAGTTGCTCTATATCTTCGATGCCATCATGACGGAACGGTCGGTCACGCGCGCGGCTGACCGTCTCGCCATGACTCAGCCGGCGGTGTCGAATGCCATCTCCAGAATGCGCCAGATCTGGAACGATCCGGTGTTCGTGCGCAAAGGTAGGAATATCGAGCCCACGTCTTATGCGTTGAGTCTTTGGGACCAAGTGGGCGGGCCCATGTATTCTTTGACGAACGCCGTAAGCGCTACACAGTTTGATCCGAAAACCTCGAAGCGGAAGTTCCGGCTGGCGGTGACCGACGTTATCGTAGAAATGGTCTGGCGCCCTTTGATCAAGCTGCTGGAGCAAGAGGCACCGGGAGTCGATATCTATGCCGTGCCCTATACGCCCGAGGGCACCCATGACGATCTTCGGGAAGCGAACGTCGATTTGGCGGTGGGGATGTTGCAGCAGCACGACCACAGCTTGCGCAGTACCTGGCTATTTGAAAGTGGGTTCGTGCTGGCGATGCGCGAAGATCATCCTCTTGCCGGAAGGCCCATCACGCTGGAGGAATTTCTGGAGGCTCGTCACTTGCTGGTGACGATGTCCGGAGATGTTCACGGGTTCGTGGACAGTTATCTCGACCAGAAAGGCCAGAGCCGAAGAATTGCGGCAACGGTCAACCAGTTTTCCATTGCCCCTGAACTGCTAAGAGAAACCAACCTTATCGCCGCAGTGCCTGAACTGATCAGTCAGGACTGCGGTTTCGTCAACGGACTGTGGATGAGCGAGCTGCCGTTCAAAGTAGACCCGACCAGTCTTTACTTGATTTGGCACGCCCGCCACGATCGTGACCCCGGGGTTATTTGGATCCGGGGCCATCTTGAGCGACTCCTTCAGGAGCGCTGGGAAGAAATCATGACGGCTTCACCGTGCTCTCCACTTTGAGGTGATCGCTGACCCGCATCACTTGGCCAAAGAGTAAGCCCCGCCTTGTTCAACTGCCGCTTTATAGGCGGGACGGGCCTGAAAGCGCTCAACCCATGCTTTCAGGTGGGGGCGCTGGCTCAATAGCCCAAAGGAGTGGGCAACCTCACCAACAAAGCTCAGCTGGATGTCTGCAGCACTGAACTGTTCATCAACCAGGTACGTCTTACCGGCCAGCGATGATTCGATGAAACCTAAATGGTTGTCCAGTTCGCTGTTAATGCGGGGCTGCAGAGGCTCGCCGCTATCCCCGAGTTGGCCAACATAGATCTTCAGTAACAGCGGCAGCATCGCCGACCCCTCGGCGTAGTGAAGCCATTGAACGTACTGTTCGTAGGCTGAGCTATCTGGTTCTGGCTGTAGCTGCTGATTGGTCGCGTATTTCCGAACGAGGTAATCAATGATCGCGCCTGATTCGTGGATGATGTTCTCGCCATCTTCGATGACTGGAGACTTGCCCAAGGGATGAACGTCAAACAGCTCGGGCGGTGCCAAATGGGTATTTGGGTCGCGCTGGTAGCATCGAACTTCGTAATTCAGGCCAAGCTCTTCGAGCAACCAGAGGATGCGGTGAGAGCGCGAGTCGTTTAGGTGGTGAACAAGAATCATAGGGTGGGCTCCATAAAGTGTTTGCCGATTTCGATTCTTACTATCGCACACTGTAGACGACTGGTCTAATCGTGTTTGCGTTATCAGTAACACTGATAAATGTGATTCACAGCCTAGGATGAGTTTTTAACGCCAAGGCTGCGGAAACTCCTGATCGCCGGTTAGTGTTTGCTTTCTAGACAATTGGTCTAATCCCACTTAGAATTTCGCCATGGAACCAAAAGTAGCAACTCAAGATGTGCGCAGCCACATCCTCGAAACCGCCCAAGTCATCATCAGTGGCAAGGGTTTTAGCGCTGTGGGATTAAATCAGATCCTGCAGGCTGCCGGTGTGCCGAAAGGATCTTTCTATCATTATTTCGGCTCCAAAGAAGCGTTTGGTGAAGAGTTGCTCAAGAGCTATTTTGCCGATTACCACGAAACGCTGGATGCTATGCTGTCGCGCCCGGGCCTGAACGGTGCCGAGCGTTTGATCAGCTATTGGCAAACCTGGCTGGAGACCCAATCGGCCTGTGATCCAAAAGGTAAATGCCTCACGGTTAAGCTGGCTGCCGAGGTCAGTGATTTGTCTGAAACCATGCGAGCGGTTTTAGCGCGAGAAACCTCCCGGGTTGTTGCACGATTGGAGCAGGCGGTTGCAGAGGGTATAGAGGACGGTTCCTTGCCTGCGACTCTGAATGCCAAAGTCACCGCGTCCACCCTTTACCAGTTGTGGCTGGGCGCAAGCCTGCGCAGCAAAATCATCCGTGACCCGGAGCCCATGAAGTGCGCGCTCACGGCGACTAAAGAAATTCTTGGTCTATAACGCCTCGTTGAATTAGAGTTAGCCCCAAACATACCGCCGACGACCTTTTTTTCTTCATATCATTCTCAGTGATATGAAGGATACGACTTACGAATTATTCAAACCCCTTCCGCCCGCTAATAATGGCCCTTCCTCCGACATTGCTCGGTAACATCCATCAAAAGGAAGGCGGAATGAGTTCTCGTAGTGGCAGTTTTGTCGATTGTTTTGATGTGGGTGAACAGTGTGGTGGAAGCCGTGAGCGTGCCAAGCGTTGGCACAAGCCGTTAACCGTTGTGGCCGAGAACCCGGCGGGGGCAAAGCAGGTGGTGAAAACCTATCCTTCTTTTGTGTTTCCGCTTACCCAATACTTTCGAATGCTGGCCCGGCATGAATATCGAATGCTTAAGGCTGTCGAGGGTCTTCCGTTTACCCCTAATGACGTTTATCGGTGCGCTGACTGCAGCGGTGCTCTTCAGTATCAGCACGTAGAGGGTGTGCCCCTCAAAGAGCTGAGCCGGCGTGGCGGTGTTCCGAACGACTTCTTCGTGAAGCTATACGCCTCGGTGCAACAGATGCACACAAGCGGCGTGGTGCATTTTGATCTGGGTAATTCCGGTAACGTGCTGTGCTCGCCTTCGGGCGAACCGAAAATCATCGATTTTGGGTCTGCCGTATTTTTCCGTTTATTGCCGGGGGTGATAGGAGAGTGGGCCCGCAAGAAGGATCAGTTGGGCGTACTAAAACTCTGGTACCGCTTCGACCGGAACAGCATGCCCCAGGAAATGCAGGCGTACTATCAGGCCAACTACCGGAAAAACATCTACACCCCCAGGCGTTTTCTGAAAGCGTTGAAGCGTAGCTTCATGAAACCGACGCAATCGACTGCCGAGGCCCTGCCCATGGCCGCGATTATCGGCTTGTTCTTTGGGCTGTTGGCGTTGGTGTCATTGGTCTAGGCCCCGTGGTATGTCGGTGCAATATTCGAATTTTCATTTGAGTGTAGACGACTGGTCTAATCATGTTTTAGACTGAGAGCAGATGTTAAAAACTAAGCTGATCTGATCGGCTTTTTATTTACCTAAACACTAGACGACTGGTCTAAGAGTGAGGTGTTATGAATAATTTCGAGTTCTACAATCCCACCCGAATCGTATTTGGTGAAGGCACGGTGGCGCGCCTTGATGACCTTGTACCGGCCGATGCGCGGGTGCTGGTGCTGTTTGGCGGTGAAAGTGCCAGGAAAACCGGCACCCTTGATGAGGTCAAGCAAGCGCTGGGCGACCGGCACATTGCTGAGTTTGGTGGCATTGAGCCAAACCCGACCTACGAAACACTGATGAAAGCCGTAGCGCTGATCGAGCAAGAGCGGTTCGACTTCTTGCTGGCGGTGGGTGGCGGGTCTGTCATTGACGGAACCAAGTTTGTTGCCGCCGCCGTGAATTTCGACGGCGACCCATGGAGCATTCTTGAGAAACGCGGGCGGAATATTAGCCACGCCATTCCATTCGGCTCTGTACTGACCCTGCCCGCCACCGGTTCCGAGATGAACAGCGGCGCGGTCGTGACCAACAAGGCGCTGCAGGCAAAACTGCCATTTGCCAGCCCATTGGTGTATCCCGCGTTCTCCATTCTGGACCCGGTGAAAACCTTCACGCTGCCCGCCAAGCAGGTCAGCAACGGGGTGGCCGATGCATTTACGCACATCATTGAGCAATATCTGACCTATCCGGCGAATGGTTTGGTGCAGGACCGTTTTGCGGAAGGTCTGCTGCAAACCCTCGTCGAGATCGGCCCGAAAGTATTGGAAGACCCGGAAAACTACGAGCTGAGAGCAAACCTGATGTGGGTGGCAACGCTGGCATTGAACGGTTTGATCGGTGCGGGCGTACCTCAGGATTGGGCAACCCATATGGTTGGCCATGAATTAACCGCGCTGTACGGCATTGACCATGCCCGGACCCTGGCCATTGTCTTGCCCGGCATGCTGGAGGTGCGCCGCGAGTCAAAAGCTGAAAAGTTGCTACAGTATGGTGAGCGGGTCTGGAACATTCGGGAAGGCTCTGAAGCCGAGCGTATTGAGAAAACGATTCAGGCCACCCGCCAGTTTTTTGAAAGCCTTTCGATTCCTACGCGGTTGCCGGATTACGGACTCGATGAAAGCTCCATCGACGACATCATCAGCCAACTTGAACGCCACGGCATGACGAAATTGGGTGAGCACGGAGATGTGACCCCGGAGATCAGCCGTCGTGCCCTTGAAGCCAGCCTGTAACGGAGGAGAAAAGATCATGGAACAGTCATCGTTGAAAAATCGTCAGTGGGTGTTGAACCAGCGTCCGAACGGCGCCCCAACACCCGAAGATTTCAAACTGGTGGAGAGCGACATCCCGAACCTGAACGAAGGTGAGGTGTTGCTCAAAACACGTTACCTGTCTTTAGACCCGTACATGCGTGGCCGAATGAGCGACGCGCCGTCCTATGCGCCGTCTCTGAACATTGGCGAGGTGATTGTCGGCGGCACGGTGTCGGAAGTGGTTGAATCCAAAAACCCGAAGTTCGCCAAAGGCGACCGGGTACTGGCTGGTAGCGGGTGGCAGGAATACGAAGTGTCTGACGGCACGGGTCTGATGTCGGTTGAAGGCTTACCCGAGCCTTCTTACGCCTTGAGCCTGATGGGTATGCCCGGTTTCACCGCCTATCACGGTTTGCTGAACATCGGTGAGCCAAAACCGGGCGAAACGGTTGTCGTGGCCTCGGCCAGCGGTGCGGTAGGCTCAGTGGTAGGGCAGATCGCCAAGCTGAAAGGCTGTCGGGTGGTTGGCATCACCAGTGGTGGTGAAAAACAGCAGTACGTGAAAGACACGCTGGGCTTTGATGAAAGCCTGGACCGGCATTCGCCGAATTTCGAGGCAGAGCTGGCCAAGGCCGCCCCGGAAGGCATTGATGTGTATTACGAGAACGTAGGTGGCGCAGTGTTTGATGCCGTATTGCCGCTGCTTAACGATTTCGCCCGTATTCCGGTGTGCGGTGTGATCGCCCACTACAACGCGACGGAACTACCGCAGGGGCCCGATCGCGTGCCCATGCTGGCCGGCATGATTCTGCGCAAGCGCATCCGCATGCAGGGGTTCATCATCATGGATCATTACGAAACCGGCTATGCGCCGTTCGCCAAAGAAATGACCCAATGGCTGCAAGCGGGCCAGATCCGTATCAAGGAAGACCGGGTGCAAGGGTTTGAAGCCGCCCCAGAGGCCTTCATCGGCCTTCTGGAAGGTAAGAACTTCGGCAAAGTGGTGGTGGATTTCGGAGCCTAACCTTCGCGACTTTGACCCAAAAACCATTCAGATCAGGTGAGGAAAGACTATGAACGTATTGATGGTACTGACATCCCACGATCAACTCGGCAACACCGGTGAAAAGACCGGTTTCTGGCTGGAAGAACTGGCTGCACCCTATTACGTGTTCAAAGACGCGGGTGCCAAGGTGGTTCTGGCGTCACCTCAGGGTGGCCAGCCACCGCTCGACCCTAACAGCAGTCAGAAAGACGCGCTCACCGAAGCCACCGATCGTTTCGAAGCCGATGCTGAAGCCATGGCCGCATTAGCTTCAACCGCCAAGTTGGCGGATGTCTCGCTGGAGGACTTTGACGCTGTGTTCTATCCGGGCGGTCATGGCCCGCTGTGGGATTTGGCGGAAGACCCCACGTCCATCGCGTTGATTGAAAACGCGATTAAGGCCGGCACGCCGGTAGGGGCAGTTTGTCACGCGCCCGGCGTGCTGCGCCACGTCAAAGGCCAGGACGGAAAGCCTCTGGTGTCCGGCAAAAACGTCACCGGCTTTACCAACACCGAAGAAGAAGCGGTTGGCCTGACCGACGTAGTACCGTTTCTGGTTGAAGACATGCTGAAAGACAACGGTGGGCACTACAGTAAAGGGGATGACTGGCAGTCCTACGTGGTCACCGACGGCTGGTTGGTCACTGGGCAGAACCCGGCGTCTTCGGCGGCGGCTGCAGAAGCTTTGTTGAAGTTGATGGCCTGACGCACGTTCCTGTGCGCCAGACTGCGGGTTACCGGCCAGTGCCGGATAACCCGCAGTGAACATCAGCGGGTATTGGCGTATCATCCCCGGTTCAAAGCCTTTCAATGTCTACAGGAGAGCATAATGATCTGGACTGTTTACCTATCCGGTGAAATCCACACAGACTGGCGTGAGCAGATTGCAGCCGGTGCGGAAGCCGCTGGCCTGCCGGTAGAGTTTGTGTCTGCCAATACCGATCACGATTCCAGCGACGCCGCCGGTGATTTTCTGGGCAAGCCGGAGAATAACTTCTGGCGCGACCACCAGTCTTCCAAGGTAAATGCGATCCGTACCAAGACCCTGCTGGAGCAGTGTGACATAGCGGTGATTCGCTTCGGTGACAAATACAAACAGTGGAACGCGGCGTTTGATGCCGGTTATTGCGCGGCCATGGGTACGCCCTACGTCACCCTGCACGATGAAGACATTGTTCATCCGCTGAAAGAAGTGGATGCCGCCGCCATGGCTTGGGCGCAAACCCCCGAGCAAGTGGTTGAGCTGTTGAAGTACGTTACCGCGTAATGACGGCGGTCTAACCGCCAAGCTATCAACAATCGGACAGCTGGTGAGCCCTTACAATCGAATTTCTTGATTGTAAGGGCTTTGTCTTATCGGGCCGCGGTTTGACCGCCGGCTCTGCGCAGCTGCTCCATGGCCCCCAAACTGGTGAACACTTCCAGACTGCTGACTGGGTTTCCTGAGCCGTCACCGCCCACGTAATAATCGGGCATGTCGATGGTGACATCCTTCAGCGCCGGGTACATTACCTGAGCAATATCCCGCTGGATCTCAGCCATGTAGATGTCCCGAGCGGCCTGCTTGGCCAACAGATGAGCCTTGGCAACTTCGGCCTCCGCCATACCCTGCTCACGAATGGCTTTGGCGGCGTAGGTGGCGGCTTCTGCATTGGCTTTTTGAATGTCACGCTCGGCGACCGAAATCTCCAGCTGCTTCTGCTTTTCCAGAACGGCCACGGCCTTTTCTTTCTCTTTCCGAACCGTTTCCAGCTGAGCCTGTTGGCGTTCCATTTCTACTTCTTTCTGCTTCGAAATAATGGCGAGCTCTTTGCTGCGCTGCGCGTCCTGAATTGCCCGTGCTTTTTCGATCTCTTTTTCCAGCTGTGCGGTCTTGGCTTCTGCACGCGCGGTTTCTTGTGCCTGGATCGCAGTGATGCGCTTGGCCACTAGGTCTTTTTTCTTGATCAAAAGTTCATCCAGACGTTTTTCTGGAAGTGGCCGGCCGATGGTCACCTGGCGCACCTGAATGCCGTAGGAATCCAGCGGGTTGGCAATTCGCTTGGCTTGCCCCGCCTTGTCTTGAAGAATGATGTTCTTCCACACCAGCTGCACTTTCCGCTCGAGGCGGTCGCCATCGTCGTTAGAGGAAGAGACGGCTGCCAGGTCGGTTTGCTCGATTTCAACTTGTCGCCTTTCGGTTTCGTACAGGCCGTTCTGCAACTGGTCTTCCAGCTGCACCTTGAACTTGTTCAGGCCACCTTGAAAAAATTCCTCACCGGTGTACTGGGTCGCGGTAACCACGGTTACGTTTTTCGCGTTTTTAATAAGCAGGGAGTCGATCAGGTTGTCGTAGCTGCGGAATTCCCGGTGCATGGCCACGATTTTTTCCGGGTCAGCCGACAATCGAAAACGAAACGTAGCAGGGATGCGGGCGGTATAGGTGTCTGCAAACTGAACTTCAACTTCGGTCAGCTGGCGGGTCGATTTGATTTTCTCACCACTCTCCTGATTGCCAAAGCTGAGTGTCATCGCCTGATTGTAGGTGTAAACGTTGGAAAACAGTGGAACCTTGAAGTGAACACCGGGCTCTGTGAACACGCGGATGCTGCCGAATAAGGTGTCCTGCACCACATAGGTATAGCCGAGTTGCGTAGTAAAGAACGACGACATGGCGAGAAACACCGCGAACGCGACACCGGCGATCGCGAGTATGTATTTTTTCAGGCTGGCCAGTACAGGGCTCAGCCATTGCTCGGTCCTTGAAAGTGTTTGGGAATCCATTCGATACTCCAGACGGGTTTTGGGGCGGCTGAAAGTACCTTACCCGTGGATATTGTTTGTAGGAGCATTCCGGTTCGCTTTGTGAGAGATCTCTGTAGACGTGAAAAGCGCCGGGCGGATCATGAAAAAGACGGGGCTGTCCGGGTTAGCGTTATCCATCGAGCCCAGTGTTGGTACGTACCCCACAGAACGTTATAAGGCAAAGGATGATGCCGATTGTCATCACTCGGTTGGTCGGAGCGAGAACTCTGACCACCGGTTTGATCATGTTATTGATCGTATTCATGCACTCCTCGCCTGCAAAGGCGCAACCGCCGGCTATTCCGTTGGCGAACGTTTACCAGCAAGGCGTTGACCTCCAGGCGTATTGGGTCAGTGAAAAACTGGATGGTGTGCGCGCCTATTGGGATGGGCAGCAATTCTGGTCTCGTGGTGGGCACGTTTACCAAGCCCCGGCCTGGTTCACCAAACGGTTTCCGAATCAGCCGTTGGACGGCGAGTTGTGGAGCGGGCGAGGGCAGTTTTCGGCCTTATCCGGAACGGTTCGCAAGCAGCAGTCGGTTGCGGAAGAGTGGCAGTCTGTGCGTTTTCATGTCTTTGATCTGCCAATCAAAAACACACCGTTCAGTACTCGTTATCAGCGCTTGAAACGGCTGGTGGACGAGTCCGTTTCCAGCTATCTGGTATTGGTTGAGCAAAGCACGGTCAAAGACCATGCCGCCCTTATGAAGAAGCTGGACGCAATCGTTGCGGCTGACGGTGAAGGTCTGATGCTCAAACGTAAAGCCGGTCTTTACCAAAGTGGCCGTTCGGATGATTTGCTCAAGGTGAAAACCGTTCAGGATGCCGAAGCGGTGGTGATTGGCCACTGGCCGGGTAAAGGCAAGTATCGGGGCATGATGGGGGCGTTGGAAGTCGCGCTTGAGAATGGCCGCCGGTTTCGCATCGGAACAGGGTTCAGCGATGCAGACCGGCGCATCCCACCGCCGATCGGGGCGACGGTGACCTTTCGATACCGCGGCTTTACTGCAACCGGGTTGCCCCGTTTCGCCAGTTACCTCCGCGTTCGCAATGACGAGCCAGAAAACGCCCGATGATTGTTTGGCCTTATCGGGTCAGCGCTTCCGGGCGTTCGGCCAGTTCTTCCAGTGTGCGGTATTCGCACTCTTGGGTAGCCATAAAGCTTTGGGCTGAGTCGGTCAGAATGTTGTCGTCGCGCATAAAGCGGCGGCCGAGCAAAACCGGATACGAAAAGCGCCCGCGATCGGTGAGAGAAAACTGGGTTTCGTGCAGCTTGCCGGCAATGCAGAATTCCATGTTTACCACATAGCGGCGTTGGGAGGGCGCGCCTTTCCGCTTGATCAGCACGGTGCGATGCACCGGACGCTCAAACTCCAGGATGACATCTTCGTGGTCCAACTGGCCTTCACTGGGTTGGTCTTCATGATCTCCCAGCGGCAGTTTGAACCTAACCCACTCTTCATCGTTCTTTTCAAACGGTTCGACGTTAATGGCGTGCAGGGATGAGGTCTTGGCGCCCGTGTCCAGCCTCCCTTTAAGCCGGACTTCCGTGTCGTCCATAACCACCCATTCCACGAAGCCCAGCACCTCCGGGGCTTCCGGTGAAGTGTCTGAAGCCGATTTGGCAGCTTGGGTGCCCGTGGCAAATAAAGCGCTGATAAGGGCGGGGATTATTAGGGCAAAGCGCATGCATCAACTCCTGATTTGTTCAGCGATAAAAACGTCTTTTCCGTGAGAATATCGGGAAGGCTAACAGCCCTCATCTGATGTCGTGATTGCCGTGCGATTAAGAATAGTTGAAGTGATCCCGAGTGCAGGGCCGATGGTTTAGCGTGAAGCGTTCTGGTGGAAATGTCGTAATTGCACATGAAGAAACAATGAACAAAACGTAGTCGGAGGTTAACCCAAACACGGGATTTTCCTTGGTAGGGTGAAAGCACGTAATCAAACCACGGAGGAAAACGCGTTATGAGTAATAAATCTCATGTTGTGTGTGCCACGGTTCTGAGTGCCGCAGTACTGACTGCACCGGCAGTTTGGGCACAAGACAATACCAGCCGTGACAGTTCCGGCCCGTACATCAGTGGTAGCTACGGTGGCTATAAGTCTCACGGTGGCGAATTCGACGATAGCAATGACATGCTGGGCGCCGCGCTAGGTTACCAGTTTAACGAATTTTTCGCGCTGGAGGCCGAGTACATCGACTTTGGCAACTTCGGTGACGACGACGTAGAAGGTAAGCTCAAAGGTGCCGGTCTGAGTGCCATAGGCCGTTTACCCTTAACGCAAAGCTTTGGTGTGTATGCGAAAGCGGGTGCCTTCGCGTCAGCGTTTGACGTAGACGCCTTCGATGACAGCGAGACCTACGATGACGTGAGCCCGTTTGTGGGTGCCGGTGTGGATTTCCGAGTGACGGAACAACTTACCGCCTTTGCGGAATATAACCGGTACAACGTTGATATCGATGAAGACGATTTTAACGGTCAGGTGACCAATAGCGGTCCGGATTTCGATACCGGTCGGGTGGGTCTGAAATTCCAGTTCTGATTCGTTAGTGCAGAAAGAACGAAAGCGCAGCCGGTTTCGGCTGCGCTTTTTTTATTACTGCTGATTTTCCAGTTCTCCAAAAGTGTCAGCGAACAGTGCGCTGGACAAGTAGCGCTCGGCCGAGTCCGGCAGAATCACCACAATGTTCTTACCTTTGTGTTCCGGCTGTTTGCTGACTCGAACGGCTGCAGCAACCGCGGCTCCGCAGGAAATGCCGCACAGGATGCCTTCTTCCTGCATCAGGCGATGGGCCATGGTCATGGCGTCTTCATTGGATACTGCTTCCACCTGATCGACCAGATCCATGTCGAGGTTGCCGGGGATAAAGCCCGCGCCAATGCCCTGGATTTTGTGCGGTGCCGGTTTCGGATCTTGCCCGTTTTTCACCTGGGTCATGATCGGGGAATCGGTCGGTTCAACCGCCACGGTGGTGATCGCTTTGCCTTGTGTGCCCTTGATGTAACGGGACACGCCGGTCAGGGTGCCGCCGGTGCCTACGCCTGCAACAAATACATCGACGGCGCCATCGGTATCGTTCCAGATTTCCGGGCCGGTGGTGTCTTCGTGAATCTTGGGGTTGGCCGGGTTCTCGAACTGCTGGGGCAGAAAGTGGTTTTCAGGGTCAGCTTCCGCAAGTTCTTTTGCCTTGGCAATGGCGCCGGGCATCCCTTTGGCTGGCTCGGTCAGAACCAAGTCCGCACCCAGTGCTTTCAGTACCTTGCGTCGCTCCAGACTCATGGATGCCGGCATGGTCAGCACCAGCTTGTAGCCTCGGGCGGCGGCTACGTAGGCGAGGGCGATGCCGGTATTACCGCTAGTGGGCTCAACAATGGTCATGCCGGGTTTGAGCACACCACGTTTCTCGGCATCCCAGATCATGGCCGAACCAATTCGGCATTTGACTGAATAGGCCGGGTTGCGGCCTTCAATCTTGGCCCAAATGGTGGCTCCATCGTTAACCCGGTTCAGTTTGACCAGCGGGGTATTGCCGATGGATAGGGAGTTGTCGTCGTAGATACGTGCCATGCTTTGCTCCTGCTGTCTGGTAAGATGTGTAGATCCTACCCTTGAGGGTCTGGCAAAGGCCAGACTGTAAGCAAGCAAACCTAAGAACCAAATGGAGTAAGGTTATGAGCGCGACCTCTTTTGACTGGCAAAATACGCCCGCAGCTTTATGGCGCCGCCATCGGTCAGGCTTGAGAGCGATTCGTCGGCTGGACCCGATCGGTTGGGATGACCTCACGGGTATTGATTCGCAAAAGGCCGCTTTGGAGCGCAACACCGAGCGCTTCCTGAATAAGCAGCCCTCTAACAATGTGTTGCTCTGGGGCTCTCGTGGCACGGGTAAATCGTCTCTGATTAAAGCTTTGTTGAACCGCTATCAAAACCAGGGCCTGCGGATGATCGAAGTGGATAAAGACGATCTGGTGAACCTGCCGGAAATTGTTGATGACATTTGCGATCTGCCGTTCCGGTTCGTGATTTTTTGCGATGATTTGTCGTTTGATGTGGGCGAGTCGGGGTATAAGGCGCTGAAAAGTGTGCTGGAAGGCTCCTTAGAATTGCCCCCGGAAAACGTGCGGGTGTACGCCACCTCGAACCGTCGCCATCTGATGCCCGAGTTTATGAGCGACAACCTGAAAAGCGAGGTGCGCGACGGCGAGTTGCATCCCGCGGAAGCCATCGAGGAGCAGGTGTCGCTGGCGGATCGTTTCGGACTGCAGTTGTCGTTCTATCCCTTCTCTCAGGACGTTTACCTGCAGGCAGTGGACGCGTTGTTTCCCGCGGTGGCGGATCGCGAGCAACTGCATCTTGAGGCGGTCCGCTTTGCGACCCGAAAAGGCGTGCGCAATGGCCGCTCGGCCCAGCAGTTTTACCGCCAGTTTGCGGGCGACCCCCGTTTTATCTGAGGCGTGTCACTGGCGATCTGCCATACGAATAAATCGATGGTGGATCAGCCGGATGGCAATAAACACCGTCACCAGAACCACAGGAATCGCGATGCCCAGAGCCACCGGTTTGTTAATCGAATAACCGGCGCCTGCCAGAGCACTCAGCCCCAGGCTGAGCAAGCCGATCAGGTAGTAAGAGATCGCAACTACCGAGAAGCCTTCAACCGTGTGCTGCATCATCAGCTGTATGCGCGAGCGCCGGTCCATGGAGCTGAGCAGTTCCTGATTCTGGCTTTGAATGGCCAGTTCAACCCGGGTGCGCATCATGTCTGAAGCCCGGTCTACCCGGCGGGATAAGTCTTCCAGCCGAACACTCACGGACTCACAGGTTTTGACCGCCGGGGTGAGCCGCCGGGTCATGAATTCGGTGATGGTGAGGTGGCCGGATACTTCGTCTTCCCGCAACTCTTCCAAACGGGTCAGTACCAGCTGGTGGTAGGCTTTGGTGGCCGAAAAACGGAAGGTCGAGTGGGCCCGAAACGCTTCGATTTTGGCGGCGATGTTGGTGAGTTTGGCCAGAATGGTTTGCTCATCCAGGCTTTCGTTATCCGCTAAAGCCTGCGTGATGGTGGCCAGTTGTTGGTCCATGTCGTTCAGGGCCGGAGTGATTTTCCGCGCGACCGGCAACGCCAGCAACGACATCAGTCGATAGGTTTCAATCTCCATCAGGCGCTGCACCAAACGGCCCAGCTGGCTGTCCGACATGCTGTCGTTGATCACCATGAAGCGCCCGAAGTTGTCACTGTGTAGCTGGAAGGTGCCGAGTACCCGGGCTGCGCCTTCCTGCGGGCTGCTGCCCACCAGTCGCATGCCTTCAAAATGCCGGCGCATGAATGCGGGCTCGTCGCGAGCGTGGGCCGAGGAGGGGCTCACATCGATGTGAAAGGCGGCAACCACGGTGCCTTGAAGCTGTTTCAGCCAGCCATGGGGCAGCGCGCTGATGCCGGTTTCCTCGAAAGGCTCTGCGTCTGAAGGTGCCAGATTGGTGAAGGTGTACGCGGTAAATTCCATGTGCACTTCGCGGCGAATTCGCAGTTGATCAAAGGTCTGCTCGTAGCAGGTCACTTCTTCTTCCGGCCAGGGCTCACCCAGCATGCGGTGCAGATTCTGCAGATGCTTGAACTGGTTTTGGCGTTGTTCCGGCGTGGTCACAACCGCGATGTGGGTTACTCTGGCCTGTGGCGGCAGCACCTGAAATGGCCGTGAATGCAGCTCCTGATAGAGATCGGCTCGCAGGGGGTGAAAATCCAAAGCGACGGGCTTGGCTGTCACGGGGCAGTCCTTTGTTCGTTGGGAAGTCTAGGGATGATAACGCGGAAGGCGACACCGTCAATGCCATTAAAGTGCTGGTTTTTAGCGTCAATTCGGCCACCGTGGAACTCAGCAATCAAGCGAACAATGAGTAAGCCCTGGCCCAGATGCCCCTCGGCGTTACCTTCGCGTTTCGACACAAAAGCCCCGAAAATGTCCACGCCCGGATTGACCGGCAGGCGAGAGCCTTCGTTGAATACTTCGATGTGGTAGTGCTCGGAGTCTTGCTCAAGGCGCAGCAGAATCTGGCCGCCCTCCGGGGTAAAGTCCCGTGCGTTATCAACCAGTTTGTCGAGCATTTGCACCAGCATTTCCGGTGAAGCATGCAGCGGGCAGTCGCTGTCCGGGGTCTGGCAATGGTGCTGGTGGTGCGGATCCAGTTGTTGATAGGCCGCGCTGGCCTGACGGATAACGTCTGCCAGATCGAAATGTTCCTTGTCGGCCTGATCAAAGCTCTGCTCCAACCGCGCCGCTTCGCTCATACTGTTCAGAATGCGCCTTAAGCGCTCGGCGGCGGAGGCGGCTCGTTCCAGATACTGTTGGCGTTCTTCCTCGGAATGGCTATGGGTCAGGTTCTCTAATGACGAGCGAACCACCGCCACAGGCGTTTTCAATTCATGAGACAGTCGGCGCGAGAAGCTTTCCAGATAATGGTTATAGCTTTGCAGACGCGACACCATGTGCCCGAAATGTTGCTGTAGCTGCCCCAGTTCGTCGCGAGCCCGGGCGGGCGGGATGGCTTCGAGAATCCGGCCGTCGTCGTCAACGCTGGCGCTCACCAATTTCTGTAAGCGAGCGATGCGCCATGAGAGCCAGCTGGCGTATCCGAGCAGGGCCAGCGTCAGTGCCAGAATGATCAGCAGGCTCCGAGCCAATACGCTTCCCAGAGCCGATCCTGAAACACTGAGCAGTTGTTGCATCGATTGCTTCAGCAACAGTGACCGGCCGTTGAAGAAAGGGTGCTCTGTGGCCAGCCAGACCTTACCGTCCTGCTGAACCAAGTGGTGTTCTGGCAGGCCGTCCGTGTGTAGCTGATGGGCTGTTGTCGCCATCGGTTTCGGCTGTGGCTGATACAACCGGACCAGACTGCGCAGTGCATTGAGGGTGATTTGCTCAATAATCTGGCTGGTGGACAGGTCGTCGAAGTCGGTTGAGGAAACAGGATTTTCGGCTTCGCTGTGAGCTGCTATCCAACCGGCAGGTTCCATCACAGTCACCTGTTGGCCATCGCTGAGTTGTCGGGCCAGCGCGCGCTCAAGGGCGGTATTGCGTTGAACCAGGAGCGGTGGTGGCGTGAGCGGCGTGCCTTCAGCGCTTTGGCTATCGCTGAATTGCCCAGTCTGGAAACCCAGCCGACTGCCCGGCGCGGGTTTCGGCATCCTCAGTTCCAGTTGCCAGCGCGAGCCCAGATCTTCCCACGCCACCTCAAGCTGGCGGTCTGTTTGCGTGGGGTCGCCATCAATCAGGGCGGGCACGTTGGTGCCCGGGGCCGTGGTTCTGATCAGCCATGCCTTTGGTCGGCCCGCGTCAAGTTGGCCGGGGGGCGGGCTCAACACCAGTTTGATGCGGTCATGAGGCTGGTCGGGCTGGCTGGGGTTAAAGGAGCGCAGGCCCTGATTGCGCTTTTGCACTAGTAAATACAGATACCGGTTGTTGCTGGTTAACAGCCAGCGAAGGTGGTCTTGGCCGGGGCGCGATTGCCAGGGCAATTGGTCTTCGTGGTCGCGAAAGCCGGGCCAGGTCGTTGTGAAACCGTCCACTTTCGGAAACTGGGTGGTGGTGTCGGCGTAAAGAGCATCATTGTCAGTCACCATAGGCAAACCCAGCATGAAATCGCCAGCCAGCTCTGCCAGTCGGGTGCCTTTTTCTTCCAGTTGCTGCAGTGCTTGAGCCCGCAGGGCGTTATCCAGCTCCAGCACGAATTTCAGACCGGCCCACGGGATTAGCAGCATCAGCACGCTGGCGAGAAATAACTGGCGTTTGAGGCTCACGCTTTAAACCTCACGAGCGTTCCACCGATACCCCATGCCGTAGGCGGTTTGAATGCCGTCGAAACTGGCATCCAGTTGTATGAATTTACGCCGGATGCGTTTGATGTGAGAGGTTACGGTGTTGTCGTCGAGTACCGTGCTGGCCGCTTCCATCAGCTGTTCACGGCTGCGAACGTGGCCGGGGTGTTGCACCAGCGAATGCAGCATCCAGAATTCGGTCACTGTCAGGTCAACCGGTTGCTGGTCCCAGCTCACCGTCATGCGGTCCACGTTCATTTCCATGCGCCCTCGCTGCACCACTTCATCGGGTTTTTGCAGGGCTTCGGCCCAGGCCTCGGCACGGCGAAGCAGGGCTGTAATCCGGGCCAACAGGTGGTCCAGACTCATGTCTTTGGTGACGTAATCATCGGCCCCTAAGCGCAGGCCGTGAACGGTGTCTATGTCGCTGTCCCGAGCGGTGAGGAATATAATCGGCAGGGTTGCCGATTGGTCACGCAGCGCCTGGCACAGTTCAAAACCGCCTTCCGGTTCGTCGCCCAGCCCAACGTCGATGATGGCAAGGTCGGGCAGCCGCTGGCGCAGTACCTGCCAGGCCGAGGGCCGGTCACCGTAGGCAGATACCTGATACCCCCGGCGTTCGAACGCCGCCCGGTAGTTGTCGCGAATGCCTGGTTCGTCTTCTATCAGTGCAATGTGTTTTTTCATAACCCGTCGTTCAGCGATATGTCGCCCCATTAAAGCACGCTCAAGGGCCGGTTCAAGTCAGGGCTGCCTGATTGCCACAATTCATCATAGTTTTCCGCCAGTTTGCCTGCTTTTGCCACGGCGAGGTCGTATCCGGCTGTTGCAATAGCATCACTCACTGCCAAAAAAAGGATGACGTGATGATGTTGCTAACGCTGTTTGCCAATCCGGCCGCCAGAGCCGGTTTCAATGCCTCCCGCCGGTTAAGCCCGAAATTGGATGCCCGCAAAAGGCTGCGTATTGCCGAAGGTGTCAGCCTTTGGCTGGCGGTGTTGATGATGCTGTTTGTGCACCCCTTGTATGCCGAAGCCAGCGAGGGCAATGAAGAAAGAGCAGGGCAGCTGTACCTGATGGATGGACAACGCTCGTGGCAACAACCGGCGCTGGTTCTGGACAGTGATTTTAAAGTGCAGGTTTCTGGCTTGCTGGCCCAAACCCGGCTGACCAGAAGCTTTAAAAACACCAGCGATCAGTGGCAAGAAGGTGTGTTTGTGTTTCCGCTGCCGGAAAAAGCCACGGTCTACGGTTTGGAGATGACGGTGGGTGAGCGCCGGGTCGTCGGGCGGCTTGAGCCGAAGGCGCAAGCTCGCAAAACCTATGACAAAGCCAAAGCTGCCGGACAGCATGCGGCAACGGTTGAGCAGCAGCGCCCCAATATGTTCACCAGTCGGATTGCCAACATTCCACCGGGTGAAACGGTTCGGGTAGACATTCGTTACCAACAGCCGGTCAGCTATCGGCACGGCGAGTTTGAGCTGCGTCTCCCTACTACGCTAACGCCACGTTACATGCCGGGGGAAACGATCGCCGATGCTCCGAAGCACTGGCAGTCTGGCTGGGCGACGCCGACCGATCAGGTGCCCGATGCCCGAGATATCAGCCCGTTCACGGTACGTGCCGACGATGTATCGCCGCATAGCCACAGAGCAACCATTGCACTGGACATTGAAGGCGGTTTTCCGCTGGCCGAAGTCACCAGCCCGAGCCATAGCCTGCACACGAATATCGACGGTACCCGGGCCACCGTGACCCCCGAAGGTGATCGGGTGTTGATGAACAAGGATGTGATCGTGCGCTGGCGTGCCCTGGCAGGTCGGGAACCGACCGCGGCGGTGTTTCATCAACAATGGCAGGGCCAGGATTTTCTGATGGCGATGGTGTTGCCGCCGGAAAGTACCGGTCCGGTGTTGCGCCGTGAACTGCAATTCGTGATCGATTCCTCCGGCTCTATGGCGGGTGAATCCATGGTGCAAGCACGGGAGGCTTTGTTGCGTGGACTCGATACCCTGCGCCCGGGCGACTATTTCAATGTCATCCAGTTCAACAGCCAGGCCCACGCACTGTTTACTCAACCGGTGCCGGCAGAGCGGCATTATCTGGCTCGTGCCCGCCATTATGTGCACAACCTGCAGGCAGACGGTGGTACCGAAATGACGGGTGCTTTGTCGCTGGCGATGAGTATGAACAGGGCGCCGGTCGAGGCATTGGTTCAGCAAATGGTGTTCATCACCGATGGTGCCGTGGGTAACGAATCCGCGTTGTTCGAGAAGATTCGCCAAGGACTGGATGAGCGTCGCCTGTTTACGGTGGGTATTGGCTCGGCGCCCAATATGCACTTTCTGCGGGAAGCGGCCCGCTGGGGCCGCGGGGAGTACACCGCCATTCACAACAGCGGAGAGGTGAATCAGGCGCTGAAAAAACTCTTCGCCGCTATGGAGGCGCCGGTACTGACCGACCTTGAAGTGCGCTGGCCCTCGGAAGGCTCAGAGTCGAACCCTGTACCGTCCAAACCCGGTGATCTATTCCTTGGCCGACCATTGGTACAAGTGATCCAAGGCGTGCCCGCAGCTGGTGAGTTAGACGTGTCAGGCAAACTTCCGGGTGGCCGACGCTGGAGCACACGCTTGAACCTTAATCATGCGGCCCCGGCAACCGGCTTGAACCGACACTGGGCCAGAGGCCAGATTGATGAACTGATGGATACGGCGCGCCTGAATGGAGAATCGCCCGACCAAGCCCGGATTATCCGGTTGTCGATGGCGCACCGGGTGATGTCGCCGTTTACCAGCTTTGTTGCCGTGGAGGAACAACCGGTTCGACCCGCCGCTGAGAATCTTGAAAGTGAGCAGTTACCGACCTTGCTGCCCGCCGGCAGCCGGTCAGGTATGTTGCGTTATCCCCAGACGGCTACCTTTGGACCGCTATTCAGTGCGCTGGGTTTGGTGGGACTGATGTTTGCGCTGGCGTTAGCCATGCTGAACCGGAGGGCAACCGCATGAGACGTTTTCTGGTGCTGTTGACGAGTGCTTCGCTTATTGTGCTGATGTTCGGATTATGGATTCCGTTGAAGGCGCTGGTGGCTCAGGAGTTGCTGGAGCAAGCCTGGTCTGAGAGCCAGGCACAACAAACCGAGCAGCGGCCCTGGCCCTGGGCTGATACCTGGCCCGTGGCCAGGCTTGAACTACCGGAATTCGGGGTTTCCATGATCGTGCTGGAGGGCGGCCATGGCGAAAGCCTGGCCTTTGGACCCGGCCGGGTATTTGGCGGTGAGCATGGCCCGCTTATTCTGGCGGGCCACCGGGATACCCATTTCCGTCACTTGCAGAACGTGCAGCCGGGTAATCAGCTACGCGTGCAAGACCAGAGCCGGCGCTGGCAGGAATATGAGGTGACCGATGTGGCCATAGTAGACAGTCGTACGGAGTCGATAGATACCCACCAGCTCCCGCAGGATTCGGTGCTTCTGATTACCTGTTACCCCTTTGATACCTTGGATGCCAGAGGGCCTTTGCGCTATGTTGTAAAGGCGCGCCCCACCACGCAGAAGGGGCCAAACAATGCTGTTGCGATTTTATAAATTGGCGTACACTTGTGCGCCAAAAATTTTAAGATCCGGAAACACAGTATGGGTGTCGTACGAAAATTACTGGCTTGGGTGTCGGTTGCCGTTCTCTGTTTGTTGTCATTGGTGTTGTATCTGGCACGGCCTTTTAACCCGGACAATAACCGTTTGTTGGCGGGATTCATTGCCCGCTTTTGCCGGCGGGTACTGGGTATGGAGCGCCCTTTGTACGGTGCCGAGAACATGCCGCAAGACCGGCCTACGGTCATTGTGGCGAACCATCAGGAAAACGATGATTTGATGGTGGTGGGCGATTTGTTGCCGCCGCGAACCGTTGCCGTGGGTAAATCAGCGCTATTGTGGATTCCTTTCTTTGGTCAGGTGTTCTGGTTAGGGGGCAACATCATTCTTAACCGACGCCAATCTCATAAAGCGGTGGCCATCATGAAGGCCACCAGCGATGCCATTAACAAAGACCGCAAGAGTATCTGGGTGTTTGCCGAAGGCACCCGCAGCCGGGGCCAGGGACTTGGACGCTTCAAAAAAGGCGCGTTTCACATGGCCATTGCTGCGGGCGCGCCAATTACCATGGTGTGTGTGGCCAACTACCACGGCAAAACCGAAGGGTTACTTGGCCGCCGCGGATCCGTGCCGGTACGCATCCTTCCACCGATCGAAACGGCAGGTTTGACTAATGCTGATGTCACAGAGTTGATGGACCGTTGTCACAAGCAAATGGCTGAGGCGGTGAACGAGCTTCCAGCTACACCCAGAACTGCTTGAACAGCCTTAACAAACAGGGCAGTCTTTGGCACATACGGTTGAACGACTAAACGACAGGAGAACCGATAGATGAGTCTGATCTGGTTTCTGATTATTGGTGGTCTTGCTGGCTGGTTAGCCGGCCTGATTATGAAAGGCAAAGGTTTCGGCGTGCTGGCCAATATTGGTATCGGTATTGTGGGGTCGGTCATTGGCGGAGTGGTATTTGGTCTGCTCGGACTTGCGGTAAAAAGCATGGTCGGAGAGCTGGTCACAGCAACGGCGGGTGCGGTACTGCTACTCGCTGTTGTTAACAAGATAAAGCAGGGCTGACATGATCATACCCGTTACGGCTGTCTTCGCTGCAGTCTTAGGCATTTTGTTGCTGGTTCTGTCCGTGCTGGCGGTCAGATTCCGCCTGAAGTACCAGATTGGCATGGGGGTAAACGACGACCCTGTATTCCAGGCCACCGTGAGGGCTCACGCCAACCTGGTGGAGTACGCGCCGGTTGGCTTGATTATGCTGGCCATCGCTGAACTCAATGGCGTGTCATCAACATTGATCTACTGGACCGGCATGGCGCTGGTGGTTGGGCGAATCCTGCATGCGTTCGGCATGATTAAAGGTAAGGGCAAAACCCACATGGCCCGATTGTTCGGAATGGTACTGACCTGGTTGTCGATTCTGGTCGCCGCGGTTTTACTGCTGTGGAACGTAGGCACGGTATACGGTTAATACCGAACACCGGTCAAACAAAAACGGGGCCTTTGTCAGGCCCCGTTTTTGTATCTTTCAGGTTCGAAAGTAAGCGTTAAAGCGCCTGTGCGATGTCCATCGACAGGTATTCCAGTTCAACCCTGCGATTGGCCGCGTGATCTTCTGGCCGCGCCAGTGGCCGCTCAGCGCCCCAAGTCGCCATGATCATAGCCGATGGCGAAACCCCTTCCTGTGTTAACAATCGCGCCACTGAGTGGGCTCTCAGGCGCGCCAGAAACTGGTTGTAGTCGCCAGAACCGAAGTTGTCGGAGTGACCGTGAATTTTTACCCGTGTGCCCGGGTTCCGCTTCAGATAGGCCGCATGCTGTTTGAGAATCTCGCTATCTGCCTCATCCAGCGTGTGCTTGTTGAAACCGTAATGAAAGCGAGTGCGGTGCGGGCGACCTGCCTCCTGACACTGCTGTGCTGCATTCAATCCGGACATCAGCGCGGCTTGGGCCAGCATTTCAGGGTTATCTAAAACGAGAGTCGTCATCTGCAGTATCCTTGCAATCAAAGTCAGGTTCTTTTTGTTATTGCTCAGGTACTATTTAGTTATAGAGCAATAACAGCAATTGGCGAATAGTCGATACAAGATCCGCGGGTACGGTTACCCATTGAAGAGCGCTTATATGACCGCCTGATGACATTACACCGCGAAAATAAGGCACCGCTGTGGTAAAAAGCAGCCTATCAAGGACCGATTGTGATGAATAGTGACCGCCTATGTTGATTATCCCCGCCGAGAATACCGTTAATTGGAAACGCCCGCCTTGGGTAACGCTGAGTCTGATCATGGCCTGCCTGCTGGTGTTTCTTTTCTATCAGGGCGGCGACGACCAGAAGCTGGAACACGCACTCGAACAGTACATCAACAGCGGTTTGTTAGAACTGGAAGCGCCAGCCTACGAAGATTATCTGCAGCGGGAGATCCGCTTTGAGGGTGATCAGCAGAGCGTGCTGGAACTGCAAGACTTCCAGCAGCTTCAGGAGCAAAACAATGAGCTCTGGCAAGCGATTACCTTATTGATGGACCGGGAGTATTACCAATACCTGCAGGACAACACCGACATCATCTGGGCGCCTGCCGAACGTCGGGTATGGCTGCAGCAGCGCACGGCCATAGAAGAGCAATGGATCAGCCAGATGAGCGCGTTTCAGCTGGGGTTAGTGCCGGCCGAACTGTCGCTCTACACCCTCATCAGCTACCAGTTTCTGCACGGTGGCTGGGGGCACATCATAGGTAACTTGGTGTTCCTGTTTTTACTGGGGTTCACGGTAGAGCGGGCGTTGGGTCCGGGGCGGTTTCTGGTGGCGTATCTGGTGTGTGGTGCGCTGTCGGGCTTGGTGTTTACCGCGTTTTCTTCAGGCAGCCAGATACCGCTGGTCGGTGCATCGGGTTCCATTTCTGGTTTGATGGGCATGTACGTGGCCATTTACGGCCTGCAAAAAATTCGCTTTTTCTACTTCCTAGGCGTTTATTTCAACTACTTCCGGGCACCGGCCATTGCCATGTTGCCGGTTTGGCTCGGTAAGGAAATTTACGATTACTGGTTTGCCGGTGCTACCGGTGTTGCCTACATGGCCCACGCGGGCGGGTTGGTTGCTGGCGCCGGTTTGGTCTGGCTGTTGGGCAAAAGCTGGCTGCAGGTGAAAGAAGAATTCTACGAGCCAGAGCCCGATGAACAGGATGCCCGTTTTACCGCTGGATACGCGCAGGCCATGGCCAGCCTTGGCCGGATGGAATTTGAACAGGCCAGACGCCAGTTTGAGGCGCTTAGAGAGCATTATCCTGAGCGCCCGGTCTTGCTCGAACACCTGTATCAGCTCGCCAAACTTCGGCCCGATCTTCCAGCGTATCGGGAGCGAACCACCGAGTTGATGGCGGATGCGCTGATTCGGCGCCAACCTGAACAGCTGGTGTCGGTTTGGCAGGAATATCTCAGCAAGGGCGAAGCCCATCACCCGTTGGCCGGCGAAGACCACAACCGGGTACTGTTTGCCAGCCTGAAGAACAATGATCTGAAAGCGGCTGAGAAGGCGTTCGAGCGGATGCGCACGCGGGCGGAGCCTGAAATGGTGTACGAGGCCTGCCAACTGTTGGTGAGCGAGTTTGATAAGTTGCAAATGGAGCCGAAAGCCCGACATTACCGGCAATTGCTGCAGGGCCTGAGCTAATAAGCATTAGGCCCCTCTTCTGCAGGCTTATTCAGCGATTTGGAAACTGGCTTTCGGGCCCTTCAGAGGCTCCCTGTTGTTTACTTGATCTAACCAGACTTCAATGTGCTGGTGGGTAGGGTGTCCGTTACACCGCTTCTGAACATAGGTAACAAACGCACTCGCCTTTTCCCATTGTTGCAGGCCGTTCGCTAACACTTGTGCCGCCAACAGATAAGCCGGTGCCAGTTGTTCGCTGTCCGGAAAGCGCTTGTGGAAGTCCTGCAGCAGCCGAAGCGCAGGCTTGAAATGCTGCCGGTGGTACAAAGCCGTCGCGCAGGCCAGCGCCAGATCGGCATCGTCTACCTGAAAGTTCGGCTCCAGTGTTTGCAGCGTTCCGATCAGCTCGTTCAGCCCGTCGCCGTCGTTGCGGTCGGCAAGCCAAGCCATCAACCGCGGATGATACCGGTACAAGTCGGAGACATCGTTGCGAGCGGTAAGCAGTTGGTACAATTGCCCCAGCCGACGTGGGTCATTCCGGTCTTTCTTGAGCGCTTCTTTGAGGATCGCCTGAGCGCGATCGTAGTTGCCGTCTTTCAGGTTCATATCCAGATCCGCATCCAACCGGCTGGACCGGTCCCGGTGCTGATGGCCGGCGAGATCGTCTTCATCCTGAATATCCGAGGCAAAGCCCAGCTCTTCCTGATACTGAAACAGCAGGTAGCCGAGCATGTGGAACAGAATCAGTGTGAACGTACTGTTCAAAAAGCCCGCCAAAGGCTGCGCCACCCACAAGGGAAAGTGAGTCACCGCAAAATCCTGGGCCGCCCCTGAGGCCAGTGTCAGCAGGATCAAATACCCGTACAGCAAGAAATAAGGCGTGCCGATACGGGAGATAAGCACCGCCAGATTGAGCGGGTTCACCGCCGCACCCACCGAGCGTTCCATTGCCAGAACCATAATGCTGGCGGGCAGCCCCAGCACCACAAACGCGATGGCCAACATCATTAAAATCGAACCGCCGAGCATGGCGGCGGCGGTCACCAAGGCACCCATCAACACAAACACCAGCAATTGCAGGATCACGATGTTGAAACCACTGCCTGAAAACGCTTCTGACACCGGAGGTGGCTTCAAGTGCCCCTCCGCTGTTCGATTGATGACGGCGTAGGTGTACTTGAATAGCGCCAGCGCCAACACCACCCAGATGATCAATCCAATGAGATTGGCAGGTGCAACGATCGGCACCAGCGTGCAGATAGCAATAACGATCAGCGGGTCGCTATGAAACGGATAGCGGAAGAAGGCGCCAATTCTTTGCCAGAAGGGCACGACTTCGGTGGCCGCCCCCAGATAGCGCATGGCCTTACTGCATTTCGGACACAGGCCTTGGCGCTGGCGGGTATCGGCATCGGGCATGCAGCGGCTGCAATAGTGCATCTGGCACTCACCGCAGTGCCACTTGGCGGGGTCGCCCGGGTGGTAATGGCAATCGTGTTTCATGGCAAAAGTCCTGGTCCGTCAGAAATCAGAGTTAATGATGACAGAAGTGCTAAAAGCCCGCATCAGCTCTGTTCTCATATCGGCAACCCGGCATGGCAACCGGCTATCATGTATGAGTATTTACCGACCAATGGTTGAAGTCTGCGTTTTCGGTGCGATAGTTAAGTATAAGGACCAAATCGAGAGCGTAATTAGAGGAGGCAACGTATGTCGAATAAATCGTCGAGTTCCAACAGTCTGAGTACTCTCTCCACCCTCGAGGCCGGTGGCAAGACGTTTCATTATTACAGTCTGAAAAAGGCCGAAGAATCCTTGGGCGATCTGCAGCGCTTGCCCTTCTCGTTAAAAGTGCTGATGGAAAACCTGCTGCGCAACGAAGATGGCGCAACCGTTGATCGCTCCCACATCGACGCCATGGTGCAGTGGCTGAAAGACCGAAAGTCCAATACCGAAATCCAGTTTCGCCCGGCCCGGGTGCTAATGCAGGACTTTACCGGTGTGCCCGGTGTGGTGGATCTCGCCGCAATGCGCGAAGCTGTCAAGAAAGCAGGGGGCGACCCGGCCCTCATTAACCCGTTGTCGCCGGTCGACCTGGTGATTGACCACTCGGTCATGGTGGATGAATTCGGCTCCGCGTCGTCGTTTGGCAAAAACGTCGAAATCGAAATGAGGCGTAACCAGGAACGTTACGAATTTTTGCGTTGGGGCCAGCAAGCCTTTGATAACTTCCGTGTGGTGCCGCCCGGAACCGGTATCTGTCACCAAGTAAACCTGGAATATCTCGGCAAAACCGTTTGGCAGAAACAGGACGGCGACAAAACCATCGCCTACCCCGATACGCTGGTGGGCACCGACTCCCACACCACCATGATCAACGGCCTCGGCATCTTGGGCTGGGGTGTTGGTGGTATTGAAGCCGAAGCCGCGATGCTGGGGCAGCCGGTATCCATGCTGATCCCGGAAGTGGTTGGCTTCAAAATGACCGGTAAATTGCGCGAAGGTATCACCGCTACGGACCTGGTATTGACCGTGGTGGAAATGCTGCGTGAGAAGGGTGTAGTGGGCAAGTTTGTGGAATTCTACGGCGATGGCCTGAAAGACATGCCGGTGGCAGACCGCGCCACCATTGCCAATATGGCACCGGAATACGGCGCCACCTGTGGCTTCTTCCCGGTTGACGAACAAACGCTGAAGTACTTGCGCCTGACTGGCCGGGACGACGAATTGATCGATCTGGTCGAAAACTACTCGAAAGCACAAGGCTTGTGGCGCGAGCCGGGCCACGAACCGGTTTACAGCGCAACGCTGGAACTCGACATGGGCGACGTGGAAGCCAGTATGGCAGGGCCGAAACGGCCGCAGGATCGAGTTGCCCTGAAAAACATGAAGTCGGCGTTTGAGCTGCTTATGGCAACCAACGAAGGTGGCCCGGATGCAACTGAAAAGCGTGATGCCGAACTGGAATCTGAAGGCGGCCAAACAGCGGTCGGTGTGGATAAGAGTTATCACCATCCGTGCAGCCGGTCGTTGACACTGAACGGTCAGGAAACCCGTTTGGACCCGGGCGCGGTGGTGATTGCCGCCATTACCTCTTGTACCAACACATCCAACCCCAGCGTGATGATGGCCGCCGGGTTGGTGGCGCGCAAAGCCGTTGAAAAAGGCCTGCAGACCAAGCCTTGGGTAAAAACGTCGCTGGCGCCCGGCTCCAAAGTGGTGACCGAATACCTGAACGCTGGCGGTTTTCAGGATGACTTGAACAAACTGGGCTTTGACCTGGTGGGTTACGGCTGCACAACCTGTATTGGTAACTCCGGTCCGCTGCCGGATGCGGTCGAGAAAGCCATCGAAGATGGTGATATTACCGTCGCCTCTGTGTTGTCAGGCAACCGTAACTTTGAGGGCCGCATTCATCCCCTGGTGAAAACCAACTGGTTGGCATCGCCCCCCTTGGTCGTGGCCTATGCGCTAGCCGGGAACGTGCGGGTGAACCTGCACGAAGATCCGCTGGGTAACGACCAAGATGGCAATCCGGTGTATCTGAAGGACCTCTGGCCGTCTCAGGAGGAAATCGCTCAGGCGGTGGAGAAGGTGAAAACCAACATGTTCCGCAGCGAGTATGCCGCCGTGTTCGATGGCGATGCCACCTGGCAGGCAATTGATGTGCCGGAAACCAAGGTCTACAACTGGTCGGATAAGTCGACATACATTCAGCACCCGCCGTTCTTTGAAGGCATGGGGCCAGAGCCGGATGCCGTGGAAAACATCAAAGACGCGCACATTCTGGCCATGTTGGGTGATTCCGTCACAACCGACCATATTTCGCCTGCGGGTTCATTCAGCCCTGACAGTCCTGCCGGGAAATACCTGCAGGAGCGCGGTGTAGAGCCGAAGAACTTCAACTCGTACGGGTCCCGTCGGGGTAACCACGAGGTGATGATGCGCGGCACCTTCGCCAACGTTCGCATCCGTAACGAAATGCTGGACGGTGTTGAAGGCGGTTTCACCAAATTCGTACCGACCGGCGAGCAGATGCCGATCTACGATGCCGCCATGAAGTATCAACAGAAAGGTACGCCATTGGTGGTCATTGCCGGTAAGGAATACGGCACGGGCTCCAGCCGGGACTGGGCGGCCAAGGGTACGCGTTTGTTGGGTGTCCGGGCCGTGGTGGCAGAGTCCTATGAACGGATTCACCGCTCCAACCTGATTGGTATGGGCGTGATGCCGCTGCAGTTCCCGGAAGGCGAAAATCGACAATCGTTGAAGCTGACCGGGGAAGAAACCATCAGCATTGAAGGCTTGGCTGGTGATATCAAACCGGGCCAGACACTGACCATGACGGTGACGTATGCCGATGGCTCCACCAAAACCTGCGATTTGAAATCACGGATTGATACCGCCAATGAGGCGGTGTACTTCATGCATGGCGGCATCCTGCACTACGTCGTGCGGGAAATGCTGAAGTCGGCATGACCCTGAACCGAAGCAGGCAAGTCGCCTGCTTCGGTTACTTGTTATTGGCCTTGCCCTGAATTGGTATCGAAAGCCAGAACGTGGCGCCGGCCCCTTCCGCCGATTCGTAACCGACCTCGCCCCCCATCGCATTCATCAGTTGCTTGGTGATTGCAAGGCCCAGACCTGTGCCTTCCTTGGCTCGGGCGGATGAGCCGTCTGCCTGTGCAAACTTCTCGAAAATACGGTTTCGAAAGCTTTCGGGAACGCCTGTGCCCTTGTCGGAAACTTCGATCACGGCCTGATCGCCTGCTTGGCGGATTTCGATCGTGACATCCTCATGAGCGGGTGAGAACTTGGCGGCATTGGACAGTAAATTGGCGACAGCCTGTTGAAGGCGTTGTGGGTCTATATTTGCTTCAAGGCCTGTGGAGGTTTCTTTCAGGCGCAATTCAACGTGTTTCTGATTGGCGTAGGTCTGAATGTGTTCAACGGCCGTTGAAACAACCTTGGCAATGGGGTGGAGCTCCATAACCAACACCATATTGCCGCTGATCAGTTTGTCGATATCCAGCAGGTCGTCGATGAGCGCCCGGAGTTGATCCGCGTTACGGTGAGTAATGTTCAGCATTTGTCTGGTTTTTTCGGAAATCTCCCCGGTAATGCCTCCAAGAATCAATCCTAAAGAACCCGAAATAGACGTGAGTGGCGTGCGCAGCTCGTGACTGACAGTCGATACGAACTGGTTTTTCATTTCCTCATTCTTCCGCCGCTCATCGATATCGACGATATAGCCGTGCCATAAGACGCTGCCGTCGGGTAGCTTCTCCGGGTTGGCCTTGCCTTCAATCCAGAGCCAGTGACCGTCTCTGGAAACAATGCGATATTGTGCCTCCCAAGGGGTAAGAGTTTCTGCGGACTGAGTTATAGATTCGGCAACCTTCGGCAAGTCATCGGGGTGTATGCGCTCAAATGCCGGAGTTGCATCTTCCAGAACGTCGCTTGGCGATAGATGGTAAACATCTTCAATGCCTTCGCTGGTGTAAGGGAAGCTGGCGTGGCCGTCGGGCCACAGCCGGTACTGGTAAAGCATTCCCGGGGCGTTGGACACCAGCTTATCGAGGGTCTCGGCCTGTTCTTGTTGCTGGATAATGTCGGCAACCCAGCGGGCGAGCAGACTGACGAAGGTTTTTTCGGTTTCGGAAAAACCCGGTAGCCGGGGCGCGGTTGACGAAAAGTTCAGGGTGCCCACGGCCTCGCCATCAACCCATATGGGGGCGGCCAAATAACTTTCCAGACCGAACATCTGGTAACAGGGCAGGTCGCGATAGGGTGATGTTGCCATGTGGTCGATGGCCAGTATATCGGGCTGGCTCATTAATATAGCGCAGTAGGTTTGTGCCAGAGGCAGTGTCAAACCGTTTTGCAACGAGGGAGCTTGCCGCTCGTGATGCCACAGTATGGTGTACGCCTCGCCTTCGATTTTGCTGACAATGGCGGTATCAATGTTCAGGTACTGGCAGGCAATTGCCAGGGCGCGTTCAATGCGCTGATCAACTTTGCCACTCGTATCCAGGGCGATATCATTGAGAATGTTAAGGGCTCGAGTTCGGTCGGTGTAATAGCTGTTGAGCTCCTGATACCGGAATTCCCGCTCGATGATATCCGCAAAGTCTCGTAAAGATTGTCGGTCTTGTGCGGAAAAGCTTCGGGGTTCGCTGTCAATCAGGCACAGAGTGCCCAAGCGATAACCTTCCAGATCGGTCAGGGGCGCGCCGGCGTAGAACCGAATGTCCGGTGCTCCGGTCACCAGGGGGTTGTCGGCGAAGCGTTCATCGGCGAGCGCGTTTTCCACGACAAACAGATTGCTGCCGAGAATAGCGTGTCCACAGAATGAAATGTCTCTACCGGTTTCCCTTACATCCAGGCCATAATAGGATTTGAACCATTGCCGGTCTGAATCTATCAGAGATACTAGGCATATTGGCACGTCGAATAACTGCGCAGCGAGGCGGGTAACCCGATCAAAGCGCTCTTCTGGCGGTGTGTCGAGTAAAAGAGTCGATTGAAGCGCGGCGAGCCTGCTGGCTTCGTTTGACGGGAAATCAGGTGTTTTCATGAAGGCTTCCTTGCGTACAAGGTGATGTCGGTAGTTCAAGCCAGAAGTGGGCACCGTGATTATAAAAATAGCCCACTTTACCGTTCATGAGCTCGGCAAGTTCTTTGCAAATAGCCAAACCCAGCCCCGTGCCGGATTTCGCCCGAGAAGATCCGACCTCTGCCTGCGCAAATCTCTGGAACAAGTTGGGAGTAAAATGTTCAGGAACACCGTCGCCTTCGTCGCTAACAGTAATGCGGATATAACCGGTCTGGGTGGCTTCAGCCTCTACTGTAATCAACCCGTCTCTGGGTGAATACTTGATGGCGTTGCTGATGAAGTTATTGAGAATTTGCCGCAATCGTTCGGGATCGGCACAGGCTGCCAAACCCTCTGCATGTTTACTGGTCAGGCGAACGCCGTACTGGTTTGCCATGGCTTGGTTGCCTTCGCAGGCTTGGTGAATGGCTTCGTCTATCCGGGTTGTGGTGGTGTGAATGCTCAGCTTCCCCGACACCGCCTTGTCAAAGTCCAGCAGATCCGTAATCAGGGCTTGTAAATGTTCGCCGTTGCGCAGGGCAACTTTGATCAGGGCGCTGGCTTTGTCGGGAAGCTGACCGGTTGCGCCGGAATCCAATAGCTTCATCGACCCGTTGATCGAGGTGAGCGGAGTACGAAGTTCATGGCTGACGTTGGAGACAAACTGGCTTTTGAGAGCATCCAACGCTTCTCTCTCGTCCATCAAGGCGTTGAAAGCATTGGCCAAATTTCGGGTTTCGGTTGTGCCGGTGATACTTAGCCGGGTGTTGCGTGCATTGCCGGTGGTCATTTCGTGGATTTTTTCAGACATGCTGCTGAGGCTGTGAGTAGCGGCACGGGTCATCAGATAGGCGAAAAACAGCAATGGCACCATGACCGCAACGCTGGCCCAAAGGAAACTCTTGAACCACGCTTTGGCGGGTTGGGTAGCCAGAGCGTATGGCGCTGCGCTGAGAAACAGCCAGCCTAGCCGGTCAAGATGTTGGGTTGCGTACACCCAGTCCTCACCGGACCCGTCGGATACAACGCCCGCGTTAACGCCGGATAAGGCGGCATCAATGAGCATGTCTTCACCCGGTGGCGGCAGGTCCGGCGCGGGTGTCCCCGGTTGCAGCGCATCCACCTGAATGAAGTGCCCGGTATCCAGTACTTTCAGCAGAGTACCGGGTTCAGGATTGAGGTCGTCAGGAAGAATGCCCTTTTGTGTCAGGTTGATAGTGCCACCTGCCAGCCCTAACAAATCGCCGTCGTCGCTCCGTATCGGTGCCAGAAACGAGAGCAAGGGTAGTCCGGTTCGTCGGCCAATGATCGGACGACTGACAATGGGAGTATTGGCGGCCATGGCGCGTTTGAAATGGGGCCGATCTGCATAGGAGGTTCCGATCCGGTTCGGTACGAAGCGGTTTTCAGTAATCGCCACGCCGTTGTTATCGAAAATTAGCAGATCGTCCTGAAACAGGTTTTCCAACCCGGGTTGTCGCGCCATCGCGAACTTGAGCTGGTCCATCGGAAGCAGATCTTCGCCATCGGTCAAAGTACTGGCAAACGCGCTCAGAGCATTCAGCCGAATCGAGAGTTCTTCATTGACCCGGCTGGCCATTGAATCGGCCTGAAGGGCTTGGCGTTCGCTCAACACCTCTTCGAAATCGTGGAGTAATCGACCGTACGCCACAAACAAAATCAGGAAAACGCTGAAAATGATGCTCAGGCCGGTAATCAGGACAACACGGGTGCCAAGGTTTAGTGTTTTCAAGGAAGACTCTTGTGGTTGTGGTCGTAATGATGAAAACATGCTTACATAAGGTGAGGATAGTGGATTTCTTCTGCTGAATGAACTGGTGAGGAAGTGCTTTGACCGCCGCAGCCCATGATCAACTCCAGAAACGCCTGAAACTGTTGCAGGATCGTTTTATCGAACGCGCCCAGAGTGACGTAGAAACGCTAGGTCATTTTGCCCGGCAGATCGAACAACAACAGTTAAGCCGGCAAGACTTGGTGGAATGCTATCAGTTGCTGCACCGTATGGCGGGGTCTGCGGGTACGTTCGGGCTCCCGGAACTGGGTGCCGCAGCGCGCTCGATCGAGAATCAGCTCAGGACGGTTGTAGAAGCAAAGGCCAGACACGCGGAGTGGCAGGATGCCCCAGTCGCGTTACCGGCCGACATAGCCATGCAGATCCATGAGCTGACGGCGTTGGTGCAAAAGGGCACCGATGAAACGAAGCCGGAATCGACACATGCACACCCCCGTCTTCATCAAGCAGAAAATGCCTATGAAGGTTCTCACGGCATGAAAGTCCAGGTAATGGCATTGGCCCATAATACCGGCTATTTGTCGAATTTGATGGCCGATTTGCAAGGATACGGGTTTGCCTGTGAGTTGATATTGCTGCAGGAATCAGAGGCGGCCATCAAAAGCCTGAACAAGCGCTCGGGGGCCACCATTCTGTTGTGTCAGGATTCTGATCTGGCGGATGTGCTCGGCTTTCGCTCAGACCATATCGAAAAGAACGAGCACCGGCGTTTTCCGGTCGTCGGCATTGGTCGTCAAAATACCTTCGAAAGCCTTTATCACGTCGCCGAACAGGGCGCGACCGCATACTTCAGTGAACCTCTGGATATGCCCGCATTGGCGGAACGGATTGAGTCGCTGGCGCTGGAGCGCGGGTCCCGTCCCCAGGGGCGAGTGTTGATTGTGGATGATGATAAGGAACTGGGCGAGCGTTATTGTTTGGTGTTGAACAATGCCGGAATGAAAACGAAGCTGGTGTCTGACCCCACGAAGATGATGTCTGCCTTGTCGGCGTTTGAACCGGATATCGTGTTGATGGATGTTCAGTTACGAGCCCATTCCGGGGTGACTCTGGCTCGAATGATACGGTACGAGCCCCGTTGGCTCGGGTTGCCGATTGTGTATTTGTCATCGGAAGACAACCCGGAAACCCAGTTGGATGCGTTGGCCAAAGGGGCCGACGAATTTCTGGTAAAGCCGGTCACCGACGAGTATCTGATTCGCTCGGTCCGTATTCGCTGCTACCGCGCCCGCCAATTGTCGGATTTGATGAACCGTGACAGTTTGACCGGCTTGCTCAAACATTCGTTGATCAAGCAGGAAGTGGAGCGTGAACTGGCTCGCTGCCGGCGTTCGGGGCATTTATCTTGCGTGGTGATGCTGGATCTGGATCACTTTAAAAAAGTGAATGACACCTGGGGTCACGGGCAGGGTGATATTGTCATTCGAACGCTTGCGCATCTGTTGCGTAACCGTCTCAGAGAATCCGATACCATCGGGCGCTATGGCGGCGAAGAGTTTTTGGTGGTTTTGTCGGATTGCCCGACCGAGCAAGCCAAAGAGCTGATCGACGACATTCGGGCCAGGTTCTCGGAATTGGTGTTCACCTCAGGCGACGACAGTTTTCAGGTGACTATGAGTGCGGGTATTGCAGCTATCAATGATTTCCCGCTGGCCAGCGAGGCAATTGAAGCAGCAGATCAGGCACTTTATGAGCGCAAGCAGGCAGGGCGTAACGGTGTGTCCGTTTATCAGCGCCAAGACGAAAATCAGGATGATTGAGGAGTAGCCCCTTGAAGGCCTTGGTTCTGGAAGACGACGAGCTTGTGGGTGAGCTGATTGAGTCGATTGTTGCGGGTCTTGGCGGCGTGCAGCAAGTCACGCTGGCCCGGTCGCTAACCGAAGCCAAGAGGTGTGTGGCCGGCGATGCCTTTGGGCTGTATCTGGTGGACTGGGAGTTGCCGGACGGGTCTGGTCTGGAACTGGTGAAACAAATACGGCGTTCGGATTCGGTGGTGCCTGTGGTTATTATCTCCGGGCGCTCGGACCGCGAGTCTGTAATAAAAGCCGCGCATCATGGCATCAGCGGGTATATCACCAAACCGCTGGATGTCGAACTGCTGCACCAACGGTTGACGGATCTCATTCCCGCGCCCACTGTTGAGAGCGCCTCCGTGCATGAATTCATGGCCAAAGCTTCGAATTCGGTGGTCCAACTGCCGACCGAACTTGACCCGGCCGAGATCATCGAGCTGATCGGTCGTGCTGATACCCTATCTGCCTCGGAACTGGCGGAGCGCTGGCGGGAGCAGATCGGTTTGACCGCCCGCATTCTGGATGTGGCCAACAGCAGTTCGTTCAGGCGAACGGGTAAACCGGTTGAGTCTCTTAGAGTGGCTATCGGAAGCATCGGTGTTTCCATGGCACTGAACCAGGCGTTGGCGCTTGCGCTGGATGTGACCGCAAAACTGACTCGCCCGGAACTGAAAGCGGTCGCAGACCGTTATCAGGATATCTCGCTTCGGGTTTCTCGGGATGCAAATCAAATAGCCCTTCGTGTTGGTAAAGCCTCTACGATGTATCGAAGCGCCGGGTTACTGAGTCGTTTGGGTGAAATGGCGGTGCTTAAAGTGCTGAATCAGTTTGATGCGGCTGGCGGAACCCTTGCCGAGGCCGAGATTGAGCAGTGTTTGGCGCGCTGGTCTGAGGAATACGGCAACCGCCTGAAAGTACACTGGAAGTTTCCGTTAGGTTTGAGGGAGTTGATAGGCGCTGTGCATTTTTTATCGCCCGACAACCACCGGGAAGGGCCAATCATTATGCGGGCTGCCGCGTTGATGGCTGAAAGCCGACAAGAAGAAAAAGAGTGCCAGCGATTGTTGCGTCAATTGGGTTTGGATGCAACGGAGCTTACCAAGGAGACGCCGAGCGATGCCGTATGAGGGAAACGAGTTGAATAAAGTGTTATACGTGGAGGATGATGCCGACATACGGGCCATCGCGGAGTTGGCGTTGCAGGACGTTGGCGGATTTTCCGCCAAGCTATGTAGCTCCGGCGCGGAAGCTGTTGAGGTTGCGCCGGGTTTTCAGCCGGATTTGATCCTCCTGGATGTGATGATGCCGGAAATGGACGGCCCGGAAACCTTGAAAGCACTGCGCAAGATTGAGGCAACTCAAACGACGCCGGTTATTTTTATGACCGCCCGAATTCAGCGAACAGAGATTGATGAATACCTGTCGTTGGGTGCGCTGGGCGTGATTCCGAAGCCGTTTGACCCGATGACGCTGGCCGATGAAATACGGAGAATATACCAGGAGCTTGCCTGAGCCGGGTTTGGCTCATTGTCTCGGGTGCGAACAACGGCATTTTGAGATAGGCTGTCTGCTTTAAATTACGCGCACGAGTTAACGAGGATTGCATGTCATCGCCGGACGAATTGAAAGCCAAACTCAATCTGGAAACCTCCCGGATTCATTGGCATGAACTACAGACCTATTACGCTCGCGGCCACGTGGTGCGGGTAGAGTCAGAGCTGGATCTTCTCGACGTGGCGGCGCAGCTGACGGCGGATAACAAGGCGCAGTTTGAGCAGTGGTTAGCCAGCGGCTCGGTGGGCGATGTATCGCCGGATCTTGCCCGTGCTTGGTACGAAAAGAACAGCGAACTCTGGGCTGTTGTGGTGGCACCTTGGGTGCTGGTGCAAGACCGCTCTGCGAGTAAACTCCACTAAGTTTTTCTCCGACGGCAGGCATTCGTCTGCCGGCTTTCTCTTCGATACCTGTTTTTCAGAGGCTGTTATGCTGACCGGCGCTTTGCTGATTCTGGCCCCGTTGTTTTTGGGCTTTGCGTTCGCCCTTTCCAATCGTCGCCTGATGACGGTGATTCACTACCTCGTAGAAGGGTTGGTGTACTTCATTCTGGTGTTGCTGGGCCTTGGTTTGGGGCAAATGGAAGGATTGCTTTCGCATTTGGGCACCATGGCTTATCAGGTCTCGGGTTTGGTGATTGCGATGCTGGTGGCAAACCTCGCGGCGCTTTGGCTATTTCATCACTTTCTGCCGTTAGACATCGGGCCCACCGACGACAGTGCCAAGCCGAGCTATCGGCGGTTATTTATGGCCGGCCTGAAACCCTTGCTGGCAGTGGTTGTGGGAGGGTTTCTGGGCTACCTCTGGTTTTCCGAGCTGCCCATGGTTGAAGATGTGGCCACCTGGGCGCTGATGTTGCTGTTGTTTTTGATTGGTCTTCAGCTTCGCAATGCCGGCTTGTCGCTGCGGAAGCTGTTGATGAACCGTCAGGGTCTTGGGATAGCGCTGACGATGGGAGCGAGTTCGCTGATTGCCGGGCTGGCCCTCACGCCTTGGTTAGACGTAACCTGGAATCAGGCACTGGCGATTGCGTCGGGATTTGGCTGGTACTCTTTATCCGGCATCATGATCGGTGACGCCATGGGGCCAGCGTGGGGTGGCGTTGCTTTCTTGAACGATGTGTTGCGCGAAATTATTGCTCTGGCGTTGATCCCTGTAGTGATCAGCGCCCGCCCGGCCATGGCCATCGGATACGGAGGCGCTACGTCTATGGACTTTACCTTGCCAGTGATTCGCAGCAGCGGTGGCTTGGCGTGTGTGCCGGTCGCCATTGCTTCGGGTTTTCTGTTGTCGTTCCTCTCGCCCGTGCTGATGGGGGTGTTTTTGTCTCTGGGTTAGTAGCTTAGGAATTTGCCCACATCGATCTTGTATAAGCCGGGGTCAACCGCTCGTGTAATGCGGTCCTGATTGCCCGGTTTGGCAAGATCAACATCGGTGACGGTAATGGGGGCCCTGAATTTGCTGTGGTACATAACCCGCACCACCGGCAACCGTAAATCGTCCTCGTTGGTTTCGGTCACCACACCCAACCGTCCGCTTTCCAGCAACACCAGAGAGCCGACCGGGTACAAACCAACACAATGAATAAAGTCCTGAACCAAGGTGGCGTCCAGGTGTGAGTCGCTCCATTCCAGCAGTTTCTTCAGGCCTTGAGTGGGTGTCATGCCCTTGTGGTAAACACGGTCCGCGGTGATGGCATCATAAACATCCGCTATGGCCACCATGCGCCCGTAGATCGAGATCTCTTCACCCTTCAGGCCTTCCGGGTAGCCAGTGCCATCCACGCGCTCGTGATGCTGTGCGGCGGTGACAACGGTGAGCTCACCGATGCCTTCGGTTGCCAGAAGAATGTCCCGGGATTGGCGGGCATGCAGCTTCATCACTTCGAATTCTTCTGCCGTTAGTCTGCCCTCTTTGTGGAGTATGTCGTCTGGGGTCAAGATCTTGCCGAGATCGTGAAGCAGGGCGCCCACTACGGTTTGGTGCAGAACATCCGCGGACAGTTTTCGGTATTGCCCGAACAGGGTCATCAAGACACTGAGGTTAACGGAGTGTTCCAGTAAGTAATTGTCTTTGTCGCGAATACGCCCCAGGCAGCCCAATGCGTTGGGGTTTCGGATCACGGAATTCTGCAGATCGTCGGCCAGTTGGTGGATGGCCGCGACATCCACAGCAGCACCGATTTTGACGTTGCTCATGAAGCTGTCCACCAGTCGCTGCGCCTGAGTATGGATGCCTTGAGCGGTTTCCATTTCCTGTTCAAGGGGAACTTTGGCGGAAGCTCCGGGCTTGTGTTCGCCCACGTTTTGCAGCGCTTCCTCATTGCGCGCGTCTACTTCTGATGCAGTTTCGTAGTCTTGGGTATCCAGGCCTTTGTCTGCATCGATGTAGACAAACTGCACGCCCATGGCGCGAATCTTTTCGATGGTGGCTTCGTCGCGAATAACACCGCGCTTTCTCTGGGTGTTGTGAGGTATCCAGTCGTTGTTCAGGTCGGTGATGTACATCCCGACCTTCAGCGCGGCGATTGGAATGCGTTTGATCATCGCTCAGGAAAAAACGTTCTCAGGCTGTTTTGATAGGTTTGAACGATTACGTCTTCCAGTGCCAAGTCTTTCACCTCCGCAATTTTTTCAGCGACAAACGGCAGATAGAACGGCGCGTTCTCCTTGCCGCGATACGGCACAGGGGTCAAAAACGGAGCATCCGTTTCAAGGAGAATCTGGCTTATAGGCGTCATACGAACGATGTCCCTGACGTTCTCCGCTTTATTAAATGTGGTAATACCATTAAAGCCCAAGTTCCAGCCTTGATCCAATGCGTATTGAGCTAAACCCGGCCCGGATGTGAAACTGTGGATCACGCCGCGGCGTTTGAGAGAGGCTTCAAACTCTTTCAAAATCTCGATGGTTTCATCATCGGCCTCACGGCTGTGGATCACCACGGGCCTATCCTTGTCACAGGCGATTTGAAGCTGGCGGCGAAATACATCGCGCTGGGTGGCCCGGTCGGCTTTGTCGTAAAAGTAGTCCAGACCGATTTCGCCCACGGCAACGATCTTCTCGTTTTGCGCATGGGTACGTATTTCTTCCTCTACCTGATCGTTGTATTTTTCGGCTTCATGGGGGTGGATGCCCTGCGTGCCATACACCCAGTCTTTGGCCTGGCTGAGTTCTCGGACCGCCGCCAGGTTGTCTGGGGATACGGCGATGGTGATAACTTTTTCGATGTTCACCCGTCGGCTTTGTTCGAGCGTGTCTTCCAGAGGACGATCTTTCAGATAATCCAGATGACAGTGAGTCTCGATGATCGGGTGGTCAAATACGGGAATTTCGCGGCGTTTTTTGCTCATGTCCGGTGTCCTGACTCCATCTCGGAAGTTGAGTGGGTGCTATGCTGAGAGCGACTATGGTCGAGTTTACCAGTTTGCACCGAGCGAAGAGAGTAGGGCGATAATTCAGTAGCGGTGATTAGGGGAAGAACACCATGCATATTGTGGTTGTTGGAGGCGGTGTCGTTGGTATAACGACAGCCCGGGAACTGGTGCGGCGCGGTCATCAGGTAACGGTTTTGGAGCGCCACGCACTGGCGGGAAACGAAACCAGTAAAGGCAATGCGGCGCAGCGTTCCTACGGCGTGGTTTATCCTTGGGCGGACCCGTCAATGGTGTTCAAGGCGCTGCCTTGGCTGGTGAAAACCGACGGCCCTCTGAAGATGCGGCTGCCGCCCTCGCTAGCGGCCACGCGGTTTTTGCTGGCGACACTACGTTACGCCTGGTCTCCGGGGTTGTTCGGGCTTAACAAGCGAGCCATGTTGAAGTTGGGTGCCTACAGTCGTGAGCGCTTTTTGGCGCTCGAGCAAGAACACGAGTTGGCGTTCGACGGGGCCCATGACGGGTTGATGCATTTGGCCAGCACGCCAGAAGCGTTGGATGAATTGCACAAGACACATGAGCTTCTCAACGAGGTTGGTATTCCGTCGCATTTGCTGTCGCCCCAAGAGGTTCGTGAAGTGGAGCCCGGTATGACCGGCAACGGGCCACTATACGGTGCGATACGCTACGACACCGATGGCACCGGCGATTGCCACCTGTTCTCCCGAGCGCTGGCAAAGGTGTGCGAGGAGCTGGGTGTCAACTTCCGCTATGAGGTAGAGGTAGAGGCTCTTTTGGCGGATCACCAGCGGGTTGACGCGGTGCGGTTTCGTACTGCGAGCGGCAAACTTGAACGCTTGGAAGCGGATGCGGTGGTGGTGTCTGCCGGTTGCTGGTCACCGGAACTGGTGAAGCCGCTGGGGCTGACGCTGCCGATTTATCCGATTAAGGGCTACAGCATTACTGTGCCCCTGAGCGACCCCGACAAAGCGCCCACGGCAACGGTTCACGATGATAACTACAAAGTGGTTTCAACCCGGCTGGGCAATCGTTTGCGAGCGACAGGGTTTGTTGAACTGGCCGATTTCAATCGAGACATTCCCGAGGCCCGAATTGCTACCATCAAAAAGTCGGTGCAATCCCGTTACCCCGGTTGTGCGGAACTGGACGCGGCGGAAACCTGGACCGGTTTCCGCCCGATGACACCAGATGGCCCGGCAATTATTGGCAAGGGGCCGCGCGACAACCTGTACCTGAACACCGGCCATGGCACCTTTGGCTGGACATTGTCCGCGGGCAGCGCCGCGGTGATTGCCCAGGTGATTGACGGTGAGGAGCCTGCGGTGTCGCTGGATGCGTTCCGCCCGGGTCGCTTTGCCGGAGGACTGTAAGATCTACGCATCGTTCTTCCAGCGGTGGCAGGCGGTCAATGATTGGCTGCTTCGCCATGAAGCTTTGTGGCGGCCGGTGCCGTTTAAAGAGCCGAAGCCCGGCTGGAGCCAGCGGTATCCGGATCTGGCGACTTGGTTGGAGCAACTGTCAGACGCCGAATGCGATGAATGGGATGAGCAGCTCTCAGCGTTTGCGCAGGAGGTTGCTCGCTTTGTCCCGGCCATGTCGGTTTATGGCGAGTTAGTCGCGCTGCCAACATTGTCCGGCCATGATCGTGGCTCGCAGGCCGCCTTAAAGGAAGTTCAGGCCGTGGATATGCCGGGCCGAAAGCGCCTGCAGGCCGGTGCCTTCGCTGCCTCTATTTCGCCGTTGAACGGCTCCGTCCTGGACTGGTGCTGCGGCAAGGGCCACTTGGCTCGCACGATGCTGGGGCAGGGCGCGCAGGCCGTGATCGGCTTCGAGTGGGACGCGGCCTTGGTGCAGGACGGCAATCGTCTTGCGAAAAAATACGGTGAACCGGTGCATGTGTTGCAGCAGGATGTGATGGCTGACACCTTGCAATGGCCCGCCGTTGATCACGGCGCTGCGTTGCACGCGTGTGGTGATTTGCACCGGCAGTTGTTGCGTTTAGGCAGTGCAGCAGAGCTGGCGCGGTTGAGTGTGTCGCCTTGTTGCTACCATTTGGGTGGGCGCGGGGCTTATGGTTTGCTTTCGCGACAGACCCGGGATTCGGTGAATGCGCTTAGTATGGACCGGGCGGGCCTTCGTTTAGCAGTGCAAGAAACGGTGACAGCCCCGGCGAGGGAACGCGCTCAGTCGGCCCGCGTGCGCGTGTGGCGGTTAGGCTTCGATGCGTTGCAGCGAAGTGTGTCGGCGGATAGGCGGTATTTGCCGGTGCCGTCGCATCCTTCTTATTTGAACAGCGCTGGTTTTGAAGCGTTTTGCCAATGGGCTGCAGACAATAAACGCGTGGCGTTACCGCCAGGCACGGATTGGTCATACTGGCTGGCGGTGGGGCAGCAACGGTCCCGACAGGTTCGCCGGCATGAGCTGCTTCGGCATCTGTTTCGACGGCCGCTGGAGCTGTGGTTGGTATTCGATTATGCGGTGTATCTGGAAGAGCAGGGGTATCAGGTGAATCTGGGAACGTTCTGCGAGCGTTCATTGACGCCACGCAATTTGCTGCTGGATGCGGTTCACGCGAACGCATAATAAATAACAGAAACAAAGAAGGCGCCCTCAGGCGCCTTCTTTGGTATGGCCGAATCAAAGTGCCTTAGCGGAGCACCTGGATGCGGGCTTCTACACGACGGTTCTGGGCACGGCCAGCGGAGGTGTCGTTGGTGGCAATCGGTTCAACCTCACCGTAACCAACGGCTCTGACGCGGTCGGCATCAACACCCAGTGCGGATACCAGACGCTCAGCAACGGCTTCAGCGCGACGCTGAGACAGGAAGCGGTTGTATTCGGCTTTACCGGTGTTGTCGGTGTGGCCGGCAATCTCAACCGTGGTGCCCGGATGCTCTTCCATGAACTCGGCAACCTGACGAATTTCCAGATCGTAGGCATCGTCAATCACCGAGCTGTTGAGCGGGAACTGAACACGCAGGTTGATGGTTTCGATGGTGTCGGTAACACCTTCACAACCGTTTTCGTCCACTTCAACGCCAGCAGCGGTGTTCGGGCACTGGTCTTTGCTGTTGACCACGCCATCGTTGTCGCTGTCCAGCTCACAGCCGCGGCTGTTTACTTGAGCGCCGGCAGGGGTGTTCGGGCACTGGTCTTTGCTATTGACCACGCCATCGTTGTCGTCGTCTAACTCACAACCGTTGCTGTCGACCTGAACACCGGCCGGTGTGTTCGGGCACTGGTCGCGGGTATCGGGTACGCCATCGTTATCAGCGTCGGCAGGAGCCGGTTTTTCAGTCGTGCGATGGAACGCGAAGCTCAGGCCCAGCGAAGCCATGGTGTCGAAGGTGCTTTCATCGATACCGTGGAATTCGCGCAGGTCTGCACGCAGAGAGATCATGTCGCTGATGTTGTAACGGACACCGGCACCCACGTTAACCCGGGTTTCGTCGTGGTCGGTACCTGGCGTGCGTAGCCCTGCCGGGCCTGAGCCAAAGTCTGCGTGGCCGGCACCTACAGAAACGTACGGGTTCCAGGCTTTGTCCTGACCGGCGAAGTAGTAAAGGCCATCCACACGGACTTCATCGAACTCGGATTCGCCTGAGTTGTACTTGCGGTCGACATCGGCGCGTGAGTATACGGCTTCTACCGCCCAGTGCGGACGGAAGCGGTACTCAATGCCCACACCGTAGGTGTCGCTTTCACTCAGATCGCGCTTGTCACCGAAGTACTGGTAACCGGCGAACGGGTTCAGATAGATGGTTTGCTGGCTTTCGGCCAGGGCGGGTGCTGTAAGGGTTGTAGCAAGGGCAGCCAAAGCCACCGGACGCATAAACTTCATGCGGAACCTCCTGTTTCGTTTTTTTGAGTCCGACTAATGCCCGGATATTAATATACCTGCGCGGATACCTTTAGTCCTCTAAAGAGTAGAGTAGCCGCCACAAAAACACAAAAAGATAATGGTGTTAACGCCTTCGGAGTTTTACGGATAGTGCTGTTACTTACTCGTCGAAAAGTACAGGTGTGCACTCTTTTTACTGAAGTTCAGAGTATCTGCATTGTCAAAGCGAACTTCGAAAGAGCTTTCGTCCTCACTGATCACTTCTCCGGCGCCGAATACCGTATGAGTAATACGACGATGATGCCAGACTGGTTCCATTAAATCGGAGTCATCATCTGGGTTGGTGCCTTCCAGTGTCAGCCCGGCGCGGGCTGCATAGCGAACGCTGACGGCGGTTGTGGCTCGGCTCAAGGTCAAGGGAGCTGTGCTGGAAGCCGCGTGCTCGTCAAGGTGCGACCCCAGTTCGTGCGACAGCTCGTAGCAGAGTTCCGACACGAACCGGCTGGGCCCTTGGTCACCGTCCAGATGAGGCCGTTGGCTGGCGGGGCGAGTGATCAAATGCAAGGCGTTGCGGGCGCGGGTCATACCCACGTACAACAGCCGCCGCTCGCTCTCCAGCAGCGCTTGTGCGCTGTCTTGCGGGCGTGGGCTGTAGGGCAGGTACTTCTCTTGCAAACCGGGAATAATCACCACCGGCCACTCTAAGCCTTTGGTGCGGTGAATGGTGGACAGCAGTACGCCGCTGTCGGCGTTTTCACCGGCTTGTTGCTTCAGGGCTTTTAGGTGATCCAGCGCGCCACTGGCATCGGTGTCCAGGCTTTTCAGATAAACCCGGAAGCCTTGGATAGTGTCGATGCGTTCTTCGGCGCTGTCATGGGTCAGGGCCAGACTGCGGATACCGTCATACAGGTCGGTGTGTTCGGCGTAAATTCGGATCAGGCCTGCAACCGGGCCCTGGTAGTTGGTTAGCTGAGCCAGCGCCTCGCCGAGTTTCCGAAGTTTGCGGGCAGGCATCGGCTGCAGGACGTCGAAGTCCATGGCTAATAAGCGCTCGTGCCAGTTTTCGCCAAAACCCGTCAAAAACTGAGCAAGGTTCTCGAGTTCCGGTTCTTTCAGGCCCACGTGTGGGAAACGCAACAGCTGCCGGGCGATGTCTAATCGGTCAGAATCGGGCAGCTGTTTGATGCGGCCGCTGACCACCTTCAACAGTGAGGTGATGGCCTGAACTTCCCGGCTGAACAAGGCCCCTTTGCCGGCATCAATCCGATAAGGAATGTGTCGTGCCAGCAGTTTCAGTTCAATGGGCACGCTCTGGCTCCAGACCCGGAACAGTACGGCAGTCTGGTTGTTTGTTTCCGGGCTTTGGCTCTGCAGAATTTTCAGGACTTCATCGCCATCGTTTTCGGCCCGATGCAATTCGGCACGGGTCGGCGGGGTTGAGGGATGAGAATGACAGAGCACATCTTTCCGGCCGGTGTTGTGGCAGATCAGGTGGTTGGCGAGCAGAGCAACCTGATTGCCATAGCGGAATGTGAAGCTCAGGGTTTGTTCAAGTGGGCTTTCGAATTCGTCGCTGAACCGGCGCAAAATGAATTCCGGTTTGGCGCCACGGAATTCGTAGATGGTCTGGTCCGGGTCGCCGACCACGGTCACTCTGGCCCGATCACCCGCCACGTAGCGCAGCAGCAGGTGCTGGATTTCGTTGGTGTCCTGGTATTCGTCCACCAGAATCAGGTCCATTTTATTACCGACCAGCCGCTGCAATGGCGGGTTCTGGTGGATGGCCATAACCGGCTCGTAAATCATGTCGGCGTAGCTGATTCGGCCCTGGCTTTTGCGCCATTGTTCGAAGCTGTGGAACAGGTCGATCAGGTATTTGTGCTTGTCTGAGTAGCCGAGTTCTTCGAAGACGGTTTCGGCGGGTGACAAGCAGGTTTTGACCAGGTCGATGAAGCCGGTGGCGGTTTCGACATAGTCTTTTTTGTTGCGGCGGATTTCGTCGGCCAGATCTTCGGGGGCCAGTCTTCGGGTGAGCATCCAGGCTTGGTAGCCGATTTCCTGTTCGGTCAGGATTTTGTCCGAAAAGTTCGGCAGGTAGCCTTCCCGCACGAAGCGCTTGTAGAGCCGGTAGCCCATGGCGTGGTAGGTGCGGATTTCGGGTGGTGCCAAGCCGGATTGGTCGCAGACTTGTTGGAGTTTGCGTTCGAAATCGACCCGGGCGCTGCGGTTGAACATGAGGACCAGCATGCGGTTGGGGTCGTGGCCCTGTGCCAGCAGGTAGCGGATGCGCCAGGCCAGGGTGGAGGTTTTTCCGCTGCCAGCGACGGCGGTGATCACCGAGTGTTCGTAACCGGCGGTGATGATGTTCCGCTGTTCGTCGGTGAGGTAGTCCGGAAGGAAGCTAGTGTCGGGTGTTTGGGGATTGGTTGGCATGGTGGGTATTGTACTTGGCAACTGGCGGTGGGGGTAGTTGGGCTCCATAATGGTTGCCCTGTTTGATTTAGCATGAGTATGGGTGCCTTGCGCCCCGCGCCTTGCCGGGTAGCCCTTTCCAAAACACGCTCCTGCGGCACATCCATGTGGCGCTTGAGCTCCGCCATCCATGGCTGCGCACAGTTTTGGAAAGGGCTACCCGGCAAGGCACTACTTCAGACGGGTTTTATGCCTCGCATTATCTTGGAGTCTGCTTTTGACGATGACATCTGTTGCTAAAAGGAACTGGCAAGCGCTCGCTGAAAGTCTGCGTGCTGCCGGTGAACGCCGTCTGGTTATGGTCGAGGGTGAACCGGAGTGGTGTCGTTCGTGGGTAACTGAATGTCTTGAAACGCTGGACTCGTCTCAGGCCCTTTGGGTGGGTCGTGTAGAGAATGTGAGGTTGGCGGGTGTGACCGGTATTGCGTCGAAGCAGTTCAAACGCTGGTTGGGACAGGAAACGTCCGTTTTGGTTTGGGACGGTTGGCAGGGGAATCCGCCGGATGGGTTGGCGGCGTTGTCGGGGACCTTGCAGGCGGGTGGTTTGTTGTTTTGGTTGATGCCGCCGTTGGAGAGTTGGGCCACGTTTAATGATCCGGATTATGTGCGTACGGGGCTCGATCAAGCAGAACACCATGCCTTTGCGATGCGTATGGCCGGTGTTTTGGTGTCTGATGAGGATGCGATTCGGGTTCGGCAGGGATATGAGGAGGCGCCGGTTTTGCCTGTGGTGAAGCCGGGTTCGTCGGTTTTCGAGCCCGCGACTACGCCGGAGCAGGCGCAGTTGGTTTCGCAGTTGGTACGGTTTGGTTTGGGCCGGCGGCGTCGGCCGCTGGTGGTGACGGCGGACCGGGGGCGAGGGAAGTCGGCGGCGCTGGGTATGGCGGCGGCGGAGCTGTTGCTTGCAGGGCGGCAGCGGGTGTTGGTGACATCGCCTTCGGTGGAGAATTTAACGAGTTTTTTCCGGCATGCGGCCGAAACGCTGGGTGAGCGGTTGGCCGAGTGTCGCGATGATGAATTGGTGATGGAAGGCGGCGCGTCTATTCGGTATCTGTCGGTGCAGGATTTATTGGCCGACAAACCCGATGCCGAGGTGGTGATGGTGGATGAGGCCGCCGGGGTGCCGGCGCATTGGTTGCGGGTGATTCTGCTGGGATGGCCGCGGGTGGCGTTTGCCAGCACGGTGCATGGATACGAAGGTACGGGCCGGGGCTTCGCCATTCGGTTTAGGCAGGTACTGGATCGGGAAACGCCTCATTGGCAGTCGGTTCATGTGACAGAGCCGGTGCGTTGGGCCGCGGGTGATCCGCTGGAGCGTCTGGTTTCGGCGTTGTTTTTATTGTCGGCGGATAGCCCGAAGGGTGCTCGCCCGTCTGAAGATGGCGTGGTGATTGAGCGTTGGCACCCGGCCGAAGCGAACGAGCGGGCGCTCTCTGAAGCCTTCGGATTGCTGGTGGATGCTCATTACCGGACCACACCGGCGGATCTTCGGCAGTGGCTGGATGATCCGGGTGCGCAAAGTTGGCGTGCCGTTGTGAACGGGGTAACGGTGGGGGTGCTGTGGGCTTCGGTGGAAGGCGGTTTGGCACCGGAGCTGGCGGAGCAGGTGGCGCAGGGGGTGCGCAGGCCTCGTGGTCATCTGCTTGCTCAATCGCTGGCGACTCATGGTGGTTTTCCGGAAGCAGCAGTGCAGCGCACGCTCAGGGTTGTGCGAGTGGCGGTTTCCGAGGAATATCGCCAGTTAGGCATGGGTAAACAGTTGGTTGCTCAGGCTGAACGAGCCTGTGCGGAACAAAAATTAGATGGTTTGGGTACCAGTTTTGGTGGCGAGCCGGGGTTGTTGGCGTTCTGGCAAGCGTGCGGTTTGCGTGTGGTGCGTTTGGGGGTGCGGCAAGAGGCCAGTACCGGGGAGTTTCCGGTGCAGATGCTGCGCGGCGTGTCCGGGCCCGGAAAGCAGCTGGCGCAAGGCCTGTGTGATCGGTTTGCCCGGCACTGGCCGGTGCTGGTGCCTCGGCATTGGGCCGGGCTGGCGTCTGAGTTGTTGGCGGCTATTGCTAAGAGTTTTCCTGCTTCGGCTCGGTTGGATGCCCATGATCGCCGGGATTTGGTGAATTTTTCCGAAGGATATCGGGGCTTTGAACTAACGCTTCCGGTGTTGCGGCAATTAGAGCAATGTTCTGGGGTAATTGCATGGCTTCAGGCGCAGTCGGATTTGGCCTTGTGGTGCCGGATGGTCACTCAGGGTTGGTCTTGGAGCGCGGTTCGGATTGCCGGCGAGTGTTCCGGGCAGAAAGACGGTGAAAGCCGGCTGCGAAAGCTGGTCGGTGAACTCCTGAAAAATGGCCCGGAGTTGTGATCGGTTCGATTTAAATGGCACGGGTTGCCGCTCAAAATAGCCGAACGTTAATCAGGGATTCAGAGCAATGGTCATGGAAGTAGGCAAATTGAAGTACCTCTGGGGTTTCGTTGTGCTGCTGTTGGTTGGCTGTAGCTCGATGGACACCAAGCCGGAGCCGAAAACAAACGAACCCTCCAATGCGTTGATGAATGCGGTCGCGGACAACGAAGACCGCGAGGTGCTCAACCTGCTGACGCAAGGCGTAAACCCCAATCCGACAACCGCCGCGGGCGAATCTGCCTTAATGATAGCCGCAGCAAATGGTAATCGGCGCATCGTGCGGCTGTTGTTGGCGGCTGGCGCTGATGTGAATGGCGAGGACGCTGCCGGTTATACCCCCGTGATCCATGCGTCTGAAAATGGCTATTTGTCGGTGGTACGGGCGTTGTTGGCGGCAGGCGCGAATGTGAATGTCAGCCAGAACGGCGAGTCATTGTTAATGAAAGTGGTGGGTAGCGGTGATCTTCTGACCGCCGAAATGCTGCTAGCGGCCGGTGCCGATGTAAATTACCGAAGCGATGACGGCCGCACAGCGTTGGATCTGGCCCGCGCTCAGAACAATCGCGACCTCGAAATGTTGCTGGTGCATGCGGGTGCCACACGGTAGCACCTGCAAACGCGATTACTCCAGCCCCATGGGGTCGGTCTGATCGTTCCATTCCGGTTGGAAGTGTTGCTCCACAACCTCTACCGGCACCTCCGCCACCGACGGGTAGCTCCATACCGGAGCCTGGTCTTTATCGACCATTAAAGCTCGAATGCCTTCGGCCAGGTCAGGGCGGCGGATACATTCCAGTGCCATGGCCAGCTCCATCCGAAACACATCTTTCAGGGACATTTGCTGCCCCTTTTGCAGCTGATGCCAAATGAGCCAGGCGGTAACCGGAGATCCTTTGCGCAGGGATTGGATGCAGCCTTGCCACCACGGATCGTCACTGTCGCTGCCAAGCAGTTGTTCAACCACGGCGGGAAGTTCCGTACCGGCGGTGAGTTTGGCTATGTGTTGTTCGTGTTGCTCCAGATGGCCTGACGGCAAAGCCCGATAATCCACAGCCTCCACTTGGTTTAGCAAACGGAACAGGCGGTTGTCGTCGGCTGCGGGCTCGCCTCGCCAATACTCTTCTTGAAGCTTTTGCAGCAACGTCTCGATCTGGTCGGGTTCAATGATCATGTCGGCAAGTCCCACGCGCAGGGAATCGGCAGCGTTCAGGCGCGCACCGGTCAGGCCCATGAACAAACCGAGCCGGCCCGGAAGGCGGTTCAGGAACCAGCTGGCACCAACGTCTGGAAACAGGCCAATGCTGATTTCCGGCATGGCCAGCGTGACGTCGGGTGTCACCAGACGATAGCGGCAGCCAGACATCAGCCCCATGCCTCCACCCATCACAATGCCATGAACCAATCCGATCACCGGTTTGGGGAAGCGGTGCAAACTGTAGTTGAGGCGATATTCCTGGGTGAAAAATCGTTCCGCGGCATCGCTGTTGCCGTCAGAGAGAATGTCTTCGTAGAGGGCGCGGATGTTGCCACCGGCGCAGAAAGCGCAGTCGCCGCTGCCGCGTAAAATGACCAAACAAATGCGACTGTCGTCTGCCCAGCGGTCAAGCGCTGCCTGTGCCTGCACCACCATTTCTTCGGTCAGCGCGTTGAGGGTTTTTGGCGAATTCAGGGTCAGCAGGCCGATGTGGCCTTCCCGGCAGGCGAGTTCCTGGACCTTTACTGGCATGAGCACTGTCTCCGGTAATCGGCGGATGATACGTTTTGTGTTTGTCTTGTGGTTTGTTCTTACTGTGGCTTCGTATATTCGGGGGTACAAAGGACATTATGATGCTTTCAATGTCCTTGATCTATCGCATTTGTCACTTGTGTTTGCTGTGCTATAACTGAGTCTTAGGTTTTGGCTCGGCGTTTAGCCAACTAAAAAACGAAAAGATGAGAGGGGTATCCCCATGAATATGAAACATTTCGCAGTTGCTGGTTTGTTTGCACTGGGCGCGGTGGCGCCGGCGGCTTCTATGGCGGCAGGTGATGCTGCTGCAGGTAAAGCGAAAGCGGCTGTCTGTGCAGCTTGCCACGGCCAGAACGGTATTGCTCAAATACCTGTTTACCCGAACCTCGCGGGCCAGAATGAGCAGTATCTGGTCAGCGCGCTTAAGGCCTACAAAGCGGGTCAGCGCAAAGGTGGCCAAGCGCCCGTAATGCAAGGTCAGGCAACAGGCTTGAGCGATGCTGACATTGCCAACCTGGCCGCCTACTACGCCAGCCTGCCGGCCGGCGGTAAGTAAGCTGCAGCTTGCAAGCCATGGCAGTGGTGCGGCTCAGGCTGCGCCACTGACAATCCGATAGCAGGGTTTGTATGCGGATGAACTTGGCAGCTTCATTCGATTTTGTTCGATAAACTGCGCCAGCATTTCCTCTAACGGCTCGATCAGCGCCGGATCCCCCGAAATCTCAAACGGCCCCTTTTCCTGAATTTTCCGAATACCGCTTTCCTTCACGTTACCCGCCACAATTCCGCTAAAGGCTTTACGCAAATTGGCGGCGACCATGTGCGGTGGTTGATTTCTGTGAAGCTCCAAAGCCCGCATGTTGTCGTGATCGGGTTCAAACGGTAACTGAAAAACCGGGTCGATCTTCAGCATCCAGTTAAAGTAATAGGCGTCCTGCATGGCCCGGCGGAAGGTTTCTACGTCTTTCATGCCTTGGCTCATGGTCTGGGCCACTCGCACAGGGTCATCAATGATGATGTCGTATTTGCTGGCGGCTTCGTCGCCTAGTGCATCGCGGATGAAACGGTCGATCATCTCGAAGTACTCCGCGTTTTCCTGAAGACCTGTGAACACCACCGGGAACGGCAGGTCGGCGTTGTCCGGGTGCAGCAGTATGCCCAGCAAATACAGAATTTCTTCCGCTGTACCGACGCCGCCGGGGAAGACAATGACGCCATGGCCGGCGCGCACGAACGCTTCCAGGCGTTTTTCGATATCCGGCATGATCACCAGTTCATTGACGATCGGGTTGGGGGCTTCAGCGCCAATAATGCCCGGTTCAGTGATGCCAATGTAGCGCCCGTTTTTAATGCGTTGTTTGGCGTGGCCGATGGTGGCGCCTTTCATGGGGCCTTTCATGGCTCCCGGACCACACCCTGTGCAAATACTCAGCCCGCGCAGACCCAATTGGTGCCCGACATCTTTGCTGTATTGGTATTCATTGTGGCTGATGGAATGCCCGCCCCAGCAAACCACGATATCCGGTTGCCTGCCGGCTTCCAGTACCCGGGCATTACGAAGGATGTGGAACACCAAATTGGTGAGGTCTTCCGGGTTGTCTTTGCGAAAGCCTTCTACGAAGTTAGGTAGAGAATGGCTGTAAACAATGTCTCGCAGCACAGAAAACAAGTGTTCCCGGTTGGCCCGCAGCATTTCACCGTCCACGAAAGCGTGGGCCGGTGCGTTAATGAGTTCCAGCTTCAGGCCTCGGGGCTGGGGCACAAGATGTACGTCGAAATCCGCGTGGGTTTCCATTAACTCTTTGCAGTCGTCTGTTTCCACGCCGGTATTCAGAACCGCCAGCGCGCATTGACGGAATAATCGATACAGTCCTCCTTCGCTCTTATCCTTGAGCCTGTTGACCTCGTGACTGGATAGAATCTCGAGGCTGCCTTCGGGGGAAACCAGTGCATTCATGGTGGATTCTGTCATCGTTTGGAGAGCTCCTGAGTGTTTCGGCTATGACGGATTTTGATCATAACGGTCTTAAGGTTACACTAAGCCCTTTCCCGCTAATTCGCTACCCGACGTTTCTCCAACCAACGTCTCTATCTATTTGAAGTCCTTATCTTATGAAATTGCTGATTCGCCCTGCCTCTGAAGTCGCCATCAAGAGTAAACCCGTTCGTAAGCAGCAAATGCGACATTTGCGGCAGAACATCCGGAAAATCCTGTCACGGCTGGATTCGGACATTCGGGTGGATGGCAGCTGGGACCGCATTGATGTGGATGTGCCGGAGGAGCGTGGTCTGGCCGGGCCAGTGATTGATGAGTTGGTGCGTATTCCGGGCATTTCCACTATCCAGGAAATCGGCGTGTTCCCGTTTGTGGATATTCAGGATGTGGGCGCTAAAGCCATTGCGGCCTTTGCAGACCGGCTTGAAGGCAAGAGTTTCGTAGTGCGGGCCCGGCGAATCGGTAATCACGCTTTCCGCTCGATTGATCTGGAGCGCACGGTGGGCGGCATGCTGTTGCAAGCCACCAACGCTCGCGGCGTTGATTTGAAGAATCCGCAGATCGAAGTACGCATCGAGGTTAAAGACGACCAGTTCCATATCGCCCATCGTCGTCATGAAGGCGCGGGCGGATACCCGATCGGAGCCGTTGAAACCGTGATGACGTTGATCTCCGGTGGTTACGATTCCTCGGTTGCGGCGTATCTGATGATGCGTCGGGGCATGCGTAGCCACTTTTTGTTCTTCAATCTGGGCGGTGCCGCTCACGAGGTGGGGGTGCGTCAGGTCTGCCATTATCTGTGGGACCGGTACGCGTCGTCTCACAACGTAAAGTTTATTTCTGTACCGTTTGAAGGCGTGGTGGCAGAAATCATGCGCAGCGTGAACCATCGCCACTGGGGCGTGGTTCTCAAGCGGATGATGCTGAAAGCCGCGGCCGAGATTGGCCAGTACTACAACGTGGGCGGCTTGGTGATGGGCGATGCCGTGGCCCAGGTGTCGAGCCAGACCCTGACCAACCTGAACGTGGTTGACCGTGCTAGTGACGAAATCGTTCTGCGCCCGCTGATTGCTATGGACAAGCAGGATATCATTCAGATTGCCAAGGACATTGGCACTGAGCCGTTTGCCCGAACCATGCCGGAATATTGTGGTGTGATTTCCAGCAAGCCGGTTACCCGGGCCAAGCTGCACCGGGTTGAGGAAGAAGAAGAGAAAATGAACCCGGAGGTTCTGGCCAAGGCCATTGAGGACCGCACGGATGTGATGGTCAGCCAGTTGCTCGACAGCGTGGTGACTCCGGAAGAAGTCGAGCTGGTAGAAACCCCGGCAGTGGGCGATGTCATTATCGATATCCGCCATCCTTCCGAGGAAGAGCGGGCACCCCTGACGCTAACCAGTAATGACGTGCTGAAGATTCCTTTCTATGAAATCAATCAAAAGCTGGCGGATCTGCCGGCGGATGGCCAATACCTGCTGTACTGCGACCGAGGCACTATGAGCCGCATGCACGCCGGCCATTTGAAGGCCGACGGGCACGGCAATGTGAAGGTCTACACGCCGGCGCGTTAGCCGGTGAGCCCTCTCATGAATTGCTGGACATTCTCGCTGAGCGTGTCCAGATCGTATCCTCCTTCCTGAATGACCAGTGTCGGTAATCCCAGTTGGCGTATGTGGGTGCTGAGGCGGCAAAAACCTTCTGACGTAACGGCCACTTTTGCTTGAGGGTCGTCCTTGTAGATGTCAAAGCCTAGCGTCAGAATCAGTACGTCCGGTTGATACAGACGGATCGCGGCAAGCGCATCGTCCAGTTTGGTAAAGAAATCCTCTTCGCTGGAACCGTGAGGCATGGGTAGGTTGATGTTGTAACCCAGGCCATCCCCTTCGCCCCGTTCATCTTCAAAGCCTGTCACCACGGGATAGAAGTTAGTGGGGTCGCCGTGGATTGATATATAAAGCACGTCGCTCCGGTCGTAGAAAATTTCCTGAATACCTTGGCCGTGATGCATGTCGGTATCCAGTATTACCGTGCGTGGAAAACGGCTTTTCAGGTGTTCGGCGGCAATCGCGGCATTATTCAGATAGCAGAACCCGCCGGCGGCATCTTTGCGAGCGTGGTGCCCGGGTGGTCGACAAACCGCATACGCGGTGCGTTCGCCCGCCATCAACGTATCAGCAGCACCCAATGCGGTTTGCGCCGACCAGTAAGCGGCCTCCCAGGTGTTCTTGCCGATCGGGCAGCTGCCATCAGCAAGGTAGCGAGCCGCTTCCGCGAGCACCCCGCGCAGGGCGTTGGGTGAGCGCACAAAGATGTTCGAGATGACTTCGTCACCCCAGTCATCCATTTCCTGCCAGCGGCGGTGGGCGGATTCCAGAAATCTCAGATAACCAAGATCGTGTACCCGGGAAATGGGCGCAGTGCCTTGGTCCGCCGGCTGTAGCACGAGGATGCCAAGTTCCTTCAAACCCTCCAGCATCTGTACGGTCCGATCCGGCACCTCCTGGGGCTGGCGCATTTGTCCTCGCGTAAAGTAGGTCTTGGGAATGTGCAGATCCTGCGAGGGATGGAAGAATGCTTTCATATCCGGCCTCCTTGGTTAGCTCCTTCGAGTATAGGCACGAACTGGGTTGCGTCAAAAACACGGGAGAACTTTACAGGCTGGCTGTCAGCTACCACTATGAAGGGCATAGATGAACAAGCCGTTCTGCCCTTTACCGGGGCAGTATCCGTGATCCAAAAGGAGCCGAGATGATTGAGTCACCATTGCTGCAAAATGTTAAAGGCTATATTGGCGGACGTTGGGTAGATAATGTCGGGGGCAATACCTTCGAGGTGTTCAATCCAGCGACTCGAGAGCGGATCGCCGAGGTGCCCTCCATGCCGGAAAGCGATGTTCTGGCCGCGGTCGATGCGGGTAAATCGGCGCTGAGGCTGACCAACCCGTGGCCCATCGAAACCCGCAGAAAGTGGCTGGAAGGCATTCGGGATGCATTGAAAGAAAGCAAAGACGAAATCGGTCGAATTCTGTGCATGGAACACGGCAAACCATTGGCCGAGGCGCAGGGCGAAGTGGAATACGCGGCAGGTTTTTTTGATTACTGTGCCAAACATGTCGAAGCGCTGGACGCTCACACCATTCCGGAAAAACCAAAAGACTGCACCTGGACGGTTCACTACCGGCCGGTGGGCGTGGTTGGCCTGATTGTTCCCTGGAACTTTCCCATTGGCATGATCGCGAAAAAACTGTCGGCGGCGCTGGCGGCAGGCTGCCCGTCGGTGATTAAACCCGCTAGTGAAACCCCGCTGACCATGGTGGCGCTGTTCACGCTGATGGATAAACTCGACTTACCCGAGGGGATGGTGAATCTGGTGATGGGTAAAGCCAGCGTGATTGGCAAGGTGCTGTGCGAGCATAAAGAGGTGCCGATGCTTAGCTTTACCGGTTCTACTGAGGTCGGCCGGAAACTCGTTGTGGATACGGCCGACCAGGTGAAGAAACTGGCGCTGGAACTGGGTGGTAACGCACCGTTTATTGTGTTTGACGATGCCGATCTGGATGCCGCGGCGGACAACCTGATCGCCAATAAATTCCGGGGCGGTGGCCAGACCTGCGTGTGCGCCAACCGGGTGTTTATCCATGAGGACGTAGCTGAAGCGTTTGGCGAAAAGCTGGCTGAGAGAATCGGCCGTATGACGGTCGGCGATGGTATGAAAGACGGTGTCGATATCGGGCCGCTGGTAAATCAGGCTGGTTTCGACAAAGTGAAACGCCATCTGGAAGACGCTTTGAGCAAAGGCGCGACACTGGTGGCGGGCAAGCAACCAGAGGAACTGGGTGACGGTTTGTTCTTCCCGCCAACCGCCGTGATGGGCGTTACCCGGGATATGTGCTGCTACCAGGAAGAAACCTTCGGCCCGCTGGTGCCCATGGCGTTGTTCCGCAGCGAGGATGAGGTGATCGAAGCGGGTAACGACACCGAATTTGGTTTGGCGTCGTATGTGTTCACCGCGGATGCCGAGCGTGCCCAGCGTGTGGCGGCAGGGCTTCGTTTTGGTCATGTAGGCTGGAACACCGGCACCGGCCCCACACCGGAAGCACCGTTTGGGGGGATGAAGGCGTCTGGCATTGGCCGCGAAGGTGGTCTGGAAGGTTTGTTCGAGTTTGTGGAAGCGCAGACGGTACCTCGGGGCTTCTGAAGCCTCTAGCTTTTGGAGTTAACGCCCACGGGCGGGGAGGCCTTTCCAGGACACGCTACGAGCCATCCATGGGGCTTATTTCGGGCCATCCTTGGCCCTCAATAGTCCTGAAAAGGCCTCCCCGCTCGTGGGCGTCCGCATCTGAGGCTGAGTCGGATCATCAGGCCCAACAGAAATCCCCGTTATCTCCTGTTATACTTCCAGGCCTGTTTATTTAACCAGTAAAAAGCCAGGTGCTATGGACGTTTCCCACATCATTGATCCCTTGAACGATGCCCAACGCGAGGCCGTTACCGCCCAGAACGACCACCTGTTGGTGCTGGCTGGAGCCGGCAGTGGCAAAACCCGGGTTCTGGTTCACCGGATGGCGTGGTTGATGACCGTAGACCGGGTGCCGCCGACGGGCATTCTGGCCGTGACCTTTACCAACAAAGCCGCCAAGGAAATGCGCTCGCGCATCGAGCAGATGATGAACATTCCCGCGCGCGGCCTTTGGTTTGGCACCTTCCACGGTATTGCTCATCGTTTGTTGCGCTCCCACTGGAAAGACGCCGGTCTGCCGGAAAACTTCCAGGTGCTGGACAGCGACGACCAGCTGCGTTTGATCAAGCGGGTGATGCGGGAGTTCCAGATTGATGAAAGCCAGTGGCCCCCCAAGCAGGCCCAGTGGTTCATCAACAGCCAGAAAGACGAAGGTTTACGGGCCGATCACATTCAGGAAAACCCCGGCGACCACTTCACCAACACCATGCTGAAGATTTACCGCCAGTACGAAAAACTGTGCCAGCAGGGCGGTTTGGTCGATTTCGGTGAATTGCTGCTGCGCTCCCACGAGCTTTGGCTGCACCGGCCCGAGTTGTTGGCCCATTACCAGGACCGGTTCCAGCACATTCTGGTGGACGAGTTTCAGGACACCAACACCATCCAATACGCTTGGTTGCAGGTGTTGGCCAGCAATCGTGTACCACTGACGGTGGTGGGTGATGATGACCAGTCAATTTATGGCTGGCGTGGCGCCAAGATCGAGAACATTCAGCAGTACCAGCGGGATTTTCCTAACGCTCGCATGGTGCGGCTGGAGCAGAATTACCGTTCGACACAGATGATCCTGAAGGCCGCCAACTCGGTGATTGCCAACAACCAGGGCCGGTTGGGCAAAGAGCTTTGGACGGACGGTCCCGATGGCGATCCCATCAGCTTGTACGCGGCGTTTAACGAGCAAGACGAAGCCAATTACATTGCCGATTCCATCACCGACTGGGTGAATCAGGGCAATTTACGCAGCGAAGCCGCGATTCTTTACCGCTCGAACGCCCAGTCCCGGGTGCTGGAAGAGTCGTTGATGCGCCAGGGCATCCCGTATCGGGTGTACGGCGGTTTGCGCTTTTACGACCGTCAGGAAATTCGCAACGCACTGGCGTACTTGCGCTTGGTACAGTACCACCGGGACGACGCGGCGTTTGAGCGGGTGGTGAACATCCCGACCCGCGGCATTGGCGCCAAGAGTCTTGCGGAAATTCGCGCTTACGCCACGGAGCAGGGTATTTCGTTGTGGGAAGCCTCCGAGCGCCTGCTGGCGGCGGGTCAGGTGAAAGGCCGAGCCCGAACCGGTTTGCAGTCGTTCCTCGATATCATTAATGGCTTGTCTGAAATGACCGGCGATGCCTCCCTGCAGGGTTTGATGAAACACGCGATTGAGGTCAGTGGTTTGAAGGATTACCACGCCAGCGAAAAAGGCGAGAAGGGCCAGGCCCGGGTGGAAAACCTGGAAGAGCTGGTTAATGCCTTGTCGGATTATGAAGTGGAAGACGGAGTTGATCCGCTTGCGGAGTTTCTGGCGCAGGCGGCGTTGGATGCCGGTGAGTCTCAAGCCGAAGATCATGAGGACAGTGTGCAGTTGATGACCTTGCACTCGGCGAAGGGACTGGAGTTCCCATTGGTGTTTCTGGCCGGTGTTGAGGAAGGTTTGTTCCCTCACAGCATGTCGCTGGAAGAGCCGGGGCGTATGGAGGAGGAGCGCCGGTTGGCCTATGTGGGGATTACGCGGGCCATGAAGAAGCTGGTACTCACTTACGCAGAATCCCGCCGTTTGTACGGGCAGGAGAAGTTTCATGCGTTGTCGCGGTTTGTGCGTGAGATTCCGGCGGATTGTCTGCAGGAGGTTCGGTTACGGAATACGGTGACGCGTCCGGCGATGGTGGGGCGGCCTAACGAGAGTATGTTCGCGCAGGATTCAGCTGCCCAGTCTGGCTTTAGTTTGGGGCAGCGGGTGCGTCATCCGAAGTTTGGCGAGGGTATTGTGATGAACTCCGAGGGTACTGGGCATCACACCCGCGTTCAGGTGAACTTCGATGAAGGTGCCAAGTGGCTGGTGTTGGCTTATGCGCCTTTGGAGGCCTGTTAGCCTTTGAGATTTGGTGCATGTGTGTTGGGGCGCGAGGGCCTGTCCAAAAACCGCTCCTTCGGCACGTCCATGTGACGCTTCTGCTCCGCCATCCATGGCTACGCACATTTTTGGACAGGCCCTCGCGCCCCAACACGGCAGGCATTGTGCAGGCCGCTTTTTCTTAAAGACTATTCGGAAGTTTGGAGCAGGTGTCGGGGACGGCTTTCCAAAAATTTGTGGAGCCATGGATGGCGGAACACAAGCGACCACGGACGGCTCGAGCGCTTTTTGGAAAGCCGTCCCCGATACCTGCCACCCCCAAACCCAGAAGCCCCGAAGATCAGAGCTCCCAAGTCAAAATAATCACATCAAAACCGCGTAAATAACCCCAGCCAACGCAATCCGGTAGATCACATAAGGCCACATGCCCACGTTGTTGAGCCATTTCAGGAAGAAATGGATCGCGGTAATGGCCATCAAGAAGGATGTAACCCCGCCAACTAGAAAACCACTCCAATCGACGATGACATCAGAAGTCGCTACTTCAAGCAATTTCACGGCAGATGCCAGCACAATGATGGGAATAGCCAGCAGAAACGAGAAGCGAGAGGCTGTTTCGCGGCTCATGCCCAGGAACAGGCCGGCGGTGATGGTCACGCCCGAGCGGGAGGTGCCCGGTACCAAGGCCATGGCTTGGGCGATGCCCACCAGAACGGCGTCTTTCCAGTTCAGGGAATCCAGTGTGCGCTGGCGTTTTGGCAGCCAGTCAGCGATGCCCAGCAATATGCCAAAGATCAGGGTGGTGAAGAAGATCACTTCCACCGCCCGCAGTTCGTTGTCGATCATGTCCAACAGCGCCAATCCCGCCAAGCCGGCGGGGATGGTGCCGATGACCAGATACCAGGCGAGGGCGCCTTGGCCGACGATTTTGCGTTGAGCAACGGAGAGCAAACCGTCTCTGGCGATGCCGAAGACGTCGCGGCGGAAGTATAGGACTACCGCCAACAGAGTGCCGATGTGAACCGAGAGATCAAAGCCTACGCCCTGATCGTCCCAGTCGAAGAACGCGGGAGTAAGGATCAAGTGGGCAGAGCTGGAGATGGGGAGAAATTCAGTCAGTCCCTGGAGAAGGCCAAGGAAAAGGGCCTGAAAAAAATCCATGGTATCGGTTCCGTTCGGGGCAGCGTTTGCTGTTCAGGGTGATTTGGATGGGCGGGATATTAGCAGGGTGGTCGTTGGCTGAACAGGTGTAGTCTCCGGGTGCTGTTTCTACTAGCACCCGGAGCGATCATGGTGACTAGGTTGGGAATTTGTCCCGAGTGTTGTTGGCGATTTTAACCAGCGCCAGCATTAACGGCACTTCCACCAGCACGCCCACGACGGTCGCCAGTGCTGCACCGGATTGCAGGCCGAAGAGGGCGATGGCGGCGGCCACAGCCAGTTCGAAGAAGTTGCTGGCACCAATCATCGCGCCCGGCGCGGCGATGCAATGGCGAACTTTCCATAGGCGGGCCCAGCCGTAGGCCAGTAGAAATATAAACACCGTCTGGATGATCAGCGGCACGGCAATCAGAGCAATGTGAAGCGGGTTTTCCAAAATCACTTCGCCTTGGAAGGCAAAGAGGAGCACCAGTGTCACGATCAGCGCCGCCGGTGTGACCGGACTGAGGCGCTTCATAAACACGTCGTCGTACCACGGCTGGCCGTGGAGGGCGATTAGTGCGCGGCGAGTCAGGTAGCCGGCAGTCAGCGGGATGACGATGTACAGCACGACAGAAAGAATCACCGTATCCCAAGGCACCTGAATGTCAGAAATGCCCAGAAGAAACACCACGATGGGCGCGAAAGCGAACAGCATGATGATGTCGTTCAGGGACACTTGGACCAGCGTGTAAGCTGCATCGCCTTTGGTGAGGTAACTCCAGACAAACACCATGGCGGTGCAGGGGGCCGCACCCAGCAAAATGGCACCTGCCAAGTATTCGCTGGCCAGATCAGGTGCAATGAAGGGCTTGAACACCACCATCAGGAAAAACCAAGCGATGGCGAACATGGTGAAGGGCTTGATCAGCCAGTTCACGACTGTGGTGATCGCCAGGCCCTTGGGTTCCTTGCGCACACCGACCACGGCACTGAAATCAATCTGCGCCATCATCGGAAAAATCATGGCCCAAATCAGGATAGCGATGGGAATGGAAACCTGTGCGTACTCAAAGCGGGCCAGGGTCTCGGGTACAGACGGTGCCAGTTGGCCCAACGCCACACCCGCAACAATGGCCAACGCAACCCAGACTGACAGATAGCGGCCGAATAGATCCATGCCCTCGGCACCCGTCTCACTCGCTGTCGCTTCGGTATCGATGTTCATGCCTGTTCCTCAGATAGACCGCTGGTTAACACGTTTGGACAGTTCTTCCGCACTTTCCTTGCGCTCGGAGTAGCGGTCGGTGAGATAGTCACTGCGGTCGCGCACCAGCATAGTGAATTTCACCAGTTCTTCCATCACATCCACAATCCGGTCGTAGTAAGACGATGGCTTCATGCGATTGTTGTCATCAAATTCCATAAAGGCCTTGGCCACTGAGGACTGGTTCGGGATGGTCACCATGCGCATCCAACGCCCTAACACCCGTAACTGATTGACTACGTTAAAAGACTGGGAACCACCGCATACCTGCATGACGGCCAGGGTTTTGCCTTGGGTGGGGCGAACTGCGCCCATGGATAGTGGAATCCAGTCGATTTGAGTTTTCATGATGCCGGTCATAGAGCCATGGCGTTCCGGAGAGCACCACACCATGCCTTCAGACCATTCGGCCAACTCTCTTAGCTCCTGTACCTTCGGGTGCGACGCATCTTCGGCATCGGCCAGTGGCAGGCCGCGGGGATTGAATATGCGGGTTTCTGCGCCCATCGCTTCCAGCAGTCGCGCGGCTTCTTCTACAGCCAGACGGCTGAAAGAACGCTCACGCAGTGAGCCGTACAGCAAAAGAATGCGTGGCGCGTGCTCTGAAGGCGCGTTCGCGAACAGCTGATCTTTGCTGGGTGCTTGGAACAGGTCGGCATCGATGTTGGGTAGGTTGGTTGATGTCATAAGGCAGCTAGAAAATCCCGAAAGTTGGATAAGCAAAAGCGCGGGCTGGTGTCTTTACTTTGACATTTTTCACCCCTAATATCGTATAAAGCATATATATGGATAATCGAATATACAATAGCGTGACACGCTCGCCTGATGGATAAAAAAAGCACTGTGCCATTACCTGAAACCAATGAACGATCGGCCGAGTTCAGCCCTGTCAGCCTGTTCCGAGCTTTAAGTGATGAGCTGAGATTGACCACGCTGTTGTTGATTCGGCGTGAGAAGGAACTCTGCGTCTGTGAACTGACGGAAGCATTCGAGGCATCCCAACCGAAAGTCAGTCGACATTTAGCGATATTGCGGGATTCCGGCTTGGTAGCAACAGAACGGCGGGGGCAGTGGGTCTATTATTCTATTAACCCTGGTCTGCCCATATGGGTCCTGCGGGTTCTCGATGAAACGGCGGCGCACAATCAGGCGTTGATTTTCGCACCGCTGGCGAAGCTTAGGGCATTGGCTGAGCGCCCGGCGCCCAGGTGTCCCTGAAGATTGATCGAATGGCCATTCATAAAAGGAGATCGCCATGAGCAAGATCAAAGTAGGTATTAACGGTTTCGGCCGCATTGGCCGACTGGCGTTGAGGGCGGCGTGGGGGTGGCCGGAATTGGAGTTTGTGGCGATCAACGATCCAGGCGCAGACGCCGGGACGCTGGCGCACCTGTTGAATTTCGACAGTGTCCACGGGCGTTGGAATCATGAAGCCGAAGCCTCCGGGGACGCGTTGGTCATTGAAAACCAGCGCATTGCCGTTACCCACAACCGGGCCATCGACGACACAGACTGGTCCGGTTGCGATCTGGTGATCGAAGCCAGCGGCGTGAACAAAACGGTCGCGGTGTTGCAGGCTTATCTGGATCAGGGCGTGAAGCGGGTGGTGGTCACAGCACCGGTGAAGGAAAAGGGTGCCAAGAACATCGTGGTGGGCGTGAACGAGCACATTTTCGACCCGGCTAGCGACCGCATTGTGACCGCAGCGTCGTGCACCACCAACTGTCTGGCGCCGGTGGTGAAGGTGATTCACGAGAAGCTTGGCATCAAGCATGGCTCAATCACCACCATTCACAGCCTGACCAATACCCAGACCATTATCGACGCGCCCCACAAGGACCTGCGCCGGGCCCGGGCTTGTGGCAGCTCGTTGATTCCGACCAGCACCGGCTCTGCTACGGCGATTATCGAGATTTTCCCGGAACTGAAAGGGCGGTTGGATGGCCACGCGGTGCGTGTTCCGCTCACCAATGCCTCGCTGACCGATTGTGTTTTTGAGGTGGAAACGCCCACCGACCGCGATACCGTCAACCGGTTGTTGAAAGAAGCCGCCGAAGGGGAATTGAAGGATATTTTGGGTTACGAAGAACGCCCGCTGGTGTCTATCGATTACAAAACTGACCCACGGTCTTCCATTGTTGATGCCCTGTCCACCTTGGTCATTAATGGCAGTCAGCTAAAGATCTACGCTTGGTACGACAATGAATGGGGTTACGCGAACCGTACTGTAGAACTGACGCGCAAGGTGGGCTTGGCCTGATATGACTGCCGCCATTCGTCAGTATTTGGTCATCACCGGAAACTATTGGGCTTTTACCCTGACCGATGGCGCGTTGCGCATGTTGGTGGTGCTGCATTTCCATCAGCTGGGGTACTCGCCGTTAGCCATTGCCCTATTGTTCATCTTCTATGAGTTTTTCGGGGTGGTGACCAATCTGGTTGGTGGCTATCTCGGTGCCCGACTGGGCCTGAATCGCACCATGAACATCGGGTTGTTCCTGCAGATTGTTGCTCTGGCGATGTTGGCGGTGCCGGCCGCCATGTTGACGGTACCTTGGGTGATGGCAGCGCAGGCGTTGTCTGGCATTGCCAAAGATCTGAACAAGATGTCTGCCAAGAGCGGCATCAAGCTGCTGGTGCCGGATGAACAGCAGGGCACGCTGTATAAGTGGGTGGCGATACTCACCGGCTCCAAGAACACTCTGAAGGGCGTCGGTTTCTTCCTGGGTGGTGTGCTGCTGATGTCAGCTGGCTTCACGGGAGCCGTGGTGCTGATGGCTGCGGTACTCGGGCTGGTGTGGTTGGCCAGCTTGTTTTTGCTCAAACAGGAATTGGGTAAGAGCAAAGCAAAACCCAAATTCCGCGAAATCCTGTCCAAAAGCAAAGCGATTAACGTGCTTTCGGCAGCGCGGATGTTCTTGTTTGGCGCTCGGGATGTCTGGTTTGTGGTGGCGCTGCCGGTGTATATGGCGACTGTATTCGGCTGGGATCACTGGAAGGTGGGCGGATTTATGGCCAGCTGGATCATTGGCTATGGCTTTGTTCAGACCATTGCGCCCCGAATTACCGGCCATACTGATGGTAAATCCGGCGCGGTGCTGTGGGCTGCGTTGCTGGCGGTGATTCCGGCCGCGATTGCCGGCGCTTTGATGGCCGGTTGGTCGGCTCAGTTGGTGGTCATCGGGGGGTTGCTGCTGTTCGGCGTGTTGTTTGCCATCAATTCATCCCTGCACAGCTACCTGATTGTCAGCTATGCCCGGGGTGATGGCGTTTCGCTGGATGTGGGCTTCTATTACATGTCCAACGCCGCTGGCCGGCTGTTGGGCACCGTGTTGTCCGGATGGGTTTATCAGGCATACGGCTTGGAAGCGTGCCTGTGGATATCTTCTGCTTTGGTGGCCGTTGCTGCCCTGTTGTCGGTTTGGCTACCCGAACGAACGGCTCACCCGGCGGCGGAGCAAGGGAGTGCGTGATTCCAAACCCCGCGTTCTGCTCCTGTCAGCCTACGATGCAGCCAGCCATAAGCGCTGGCGGGAGCAGCTGACGGATCTATTGCCAGAGTACCACTGGCAAAGCTTGACCTTGCCCCCGCGCTTTTTTCAGTGGCGAATCCGGGGTAACGCCCTGAGCTGGCTCGACGAGCCTTGTTTGCAAGAGCGCTGGGACTTGGTGGTTGCCACTTCCATGGTGGACCTCGCAACCTTGCGGGGGCTGAACCCTCAGTTGGCCCGCACGCCCTGCGTGCTCTACATGCACGAAAATCAGTTTGCCTTCCCGATCAGCCAACAGCAGCAGGATCGCGTGGAACCCCAGATGGTGAATCTGTACAGCGTGGTGGCGGCGGATCGAGTGGCCTTCAACAGTGCCTGGAATCGGGACAGTTTTTTAAACGGCGCTCAAGCCTTGCTGAATAAACTGCCGGATGCCGTGCCCGGCGGGATCATCGAACGTATTCAGCAAAAATCCGACGTAATTCCGGTGCCGATCGAAGACCGCCTGTTCACAGACGAACCTCGCGCTATCAACCGAGCCTGCCCGCACATACTGTGGAACCACCGTTGGGAATACGACAAAGGCCCGGATCGATTGCTGAACTTTCTGGAGCGGCTGGAACAGAGCCGCCAGTCCTACAAGTTGAGTGTGGTGGGGGAAGGGTTTCGCAACCACCCGAAGGCGTTTGGTGAAATTCAGGCAAAGTTCGCCCATCGGCTCGAACATTGGGGCTTTCTGGCAAGCCGGTCCGAGTACGATGCTTTATTGCGTCAGGCGGATGTGGTGCTTTCCACGGCCCTGCATGATTTCCAAGGCCTTTCGATGCTGGAGGCCATGGCGTCCGGGTGTGTGCCCTTGGCGCCGGATCGGTTGGCCTACCGCGAATACGTGCCCAAGGGCTGCCGATACCAGAGCCTCGAACAAGACGCCGAAGCAGAAGCCGCATCAGCGCTTGACTGCCTGCAGGGCATTCTGAACGAACCACCGGCGTTACGTACGCCGGACGCCTGGAAATCTTCCGAGTTGGCGCACCGCTATCGAACGCTGATCAACGAATTGCTCACCGCCGAACAAGGCGCCTGATCGGATTTTACCGCTGGTCTGGCACTTCCCGGATGCGGCCCTGTTCGTCTATAGCCACGTACACAAACAAACCTTCAGTGACCTTTCTCGGCGTTTTGGCGAAGCGGTCCAGCATCCACACTTCCACGTTGATTTTCATGGAGCTGCGGCCAATGTCCACCAGTTCGCAATAGCAACTGACTTGGGAGCCAACGCGCAAAGGCGATAGAAACTCCATCCGGTCCATAGCGACCGTCGCGCTGCGGCCCCGGGAAATACGCCCTGCCATGGTGGCGGCAGCGAGATCCATCTGCTTGACCAGCCAACCGGCAAATACATCGCCGTTAGCATTGGTGTCGGAAGGAAGTGGCACTATCTGAAGGGTCAGTTCGCCGCGAGGGTTCGGTCTGTCATCATCAAACGCTGTCATTGGTTAGCCTGTTACTACTGATGTTATGAATTGTTTTCCTGCATGGTAGCGGGGCCGGCGCGGTCTGCAAGCAAATTCGACTAATGATAGGCATAGCTTGCCGCAATCTTTGTTAAACGCTGTAACAAAGTTGTCACAGAGTCTCCTTAGGATGCACTTATCGAAGAACGAGATACGTAAACAGCGTCCACCCACATTGGAGACAAATACGTGATGAAACTGAAAACAGCTTTGACGTCTGTTGCTTTGGCAGGAAGCCTTGCCGCTGTGTCGGTACCGGCCATGGCCCGTGATACCGTGAACATTGTCGGGTCGTCTACGGTCTACCCGTTTGCGACCGTGGTAGCCGAGCGTTTTGGGCGCAACACCGATTTCCCGACCCCGAAGCTTGAATCCACCGGTTCTGGTGGTGGCTTGAAGCTGTTCTGCGCGGGCATTGGTACTCAGCACCCGGACATCACCAACGCCTCTCGTCGCATGAAGAAAAGCGAGTTCGAGATGTGTCAGAACAACGGTGTGAAAGACATCACCGAGGTCAAAATTGGCGCTGATGGCATCGTGATCGCTAACTCGAAAGACGCGGATCAGATGGATCTAAGCCTGCGTCAGGTGTTTCTGGCTCTGGCCAAAGAAGTCCCGGATCCGAAAGGCGGCGACAAGCTGATTGCGAACCCGTACCAGAAGTGGAGTGACATCGATTCCAGTTTACCGAACAAAGAAATCAGCGTGATGGGGCCGCCTCCCACCTCCGGCACTCGCGATGCGTTTGTTGAAATTGCCATGGAGGGTGGCTGCAAGACCTTTGATTTCATCAAGGCGATGGATAAAAAAGAGATGCGCAGCGTGTGCCACAGCATGCGTGAAGATGGCTTGTTCGTTGAAGCCGGTGAAAACGATAACCTGATCGTTCAGCGTCTGGCTCAGGACAAAGACACACTGGGTATTTTCGGCTACAGCTTCCTGATGGAAAATGCGAACCAGATTCAGGCCACCACCATCAACGGTGTTGAACCGACTCCGGACAGCATTGCCGATGAAGATTATCCGGTCGCGCGATCGCTGTTCTTCTACATTAAGAGTGCGCACGTGAGCGTGATTCCCGGCATCAAGGAATACGCGGAAGCGTTCACCAGCGAAAGCGCATGGGGTGACAACGGCTATCTGGTGGATGTCGGCCTGATTCCCAACCCGCGTAACGTGCGCATGGACGTGGCTAAGAAGGTGCGTAATCTGACACCGATGACCGGTAACGAGCTCTGAGCAACATCCAGAATCATCAGGGACGATGAGAGAATGCGAGCCGGAAGGTTCGCGTTCTTTTGTTGTTTCTGATTTGCGCTAACTATTCACTTAACACAGAGAACTCTATGCAAACGGCCAATCTATTGCCCCTGATTCTGGTGATTGCCGTCATAGCCTATGGATTGGCGTACATGCGGTCGCGAACGGTTGCCGGCCCTTTGGGTGGTATCCGTAACCTCAAGGCATTGCCATTTTATTACGCTGCCCGAGCAGCGTTGTGGTGTGCCATTCCTGCCTTGATTGTGTTGAGCGCTTGGGCGGCGTTTGAAGGTAAAGTGATTCAGAACCTGGTGGTTGGCTCCCTGCCATCAGAGTTGCTGCCTCAGTCGGCGGGCGAAGCCAGCTTGCTGATGTCGCAGATCAACAACGTGGCGGCGGGTAAGCTGAACCCGAATTTCGTGCCCGCAGATGTGGTGGGCGCGGCTGATAAACTGGGTGCGCTGAATGCCCAGAGCAGCCAGTTCAAGACGGTTCTGGTGGTTCTGATCGCCGTGCTCGGTGCGGCGTTCGCGTGGAGCCGGGTGCAGCCCCAGATTAATGCCCGCGAGAACGTTGAACGCACGCTTCGGTGGATCTTCTTCGCCTGCGCGGCGGTGGCGGTACTGACCACCGTAGGCATTGTTTTTTCGGTGATTTTCGAAACCGTCCGCTTCTTCGGCAAGGTGCCAATTACTGAATTCCTGTTTGGCACCTCCTGGAGTCCGCAAACGGCACTTCGAGCCGATCAAGTGGGCTCGGATGGTGCGTTCGGCATCATTCCTCTGTTTACCGGGACCTTGCTGATTTCGGCCATCGCTCTGCTGGTGGCGGTGCCTACCGGTTTGCTGTCAGCGGTCTATCTCTCTGAATACGCCTCGAAATCGGCTCGGTCCGTGATCAAACCCTTACTGGAAATGCTGGCCGGTGTACCCACTGTCGTTTACGGCTTCTTTGCCGCTTTGACCGTTGCCCCGTTTATCCGGGATCTGGCTGAAATGGTCGGCCTTGAAGCGTCGTCCCAGAGTGCTCTGGCGGCAGGCCTGGTGATGGGCATTATGATCATCCCGTTTGTATCGTCGCTGTCGGATGATGTGATCAACGCCGTGCCTCGCACTCTTCGTGATGGCTCTCTCGCCCTCGGCGCGACTCAGTCTGAAACCATGAAAAACGTGATTTTCCCGGCCGCTTTGCCCGGCATTATGGGCGGTATCTTGCTGGCGGCATCCCGGGCCATTGGTGAAACCATGATTGTGGTAATGGCCGCGGGCCTTGCCGCCAACCTGACCGCCAACCCTCTGGATTCGGTAACCACGGTCACGGTTCAGATCGTCACGTTGCTCACCGGTGACCAGGAGTTCGACAGCGCCAAGACCCTCGCAGCCTTCGCCTTGGGCATGATGCTGTTCATTCTGACCCTCGCCCTCAACATGATTGCCCTGAAAGTGGTTCGCAAATATAGGGAACAATATGACTAACTCACGCACACAGGCGGAGATTGTTCGCCAGTCGCTGAAGCGGCGATACCGTAAGGAGCGCAGGTTCCGGCTCTATGGCATGACCGCGATTGCCGTTGCCCTGCTGTCTCTGGTGGTGTTGTTCACCGACATCATTGGCAAGGGCTACACCGGATTCATCAAAACCACGATGACGCTGGAGGTGGTGCTGGATGGTGAGCAGATGTATCTGGAGGATCCGACCGATAAAGATCAGATCTCTATGGCGGATTTCCAGGCACCGATCATCGCCGCCTTGCAGCGTTATTTTCCAGAGGCGCAGTCTCGCAAAGACGTTCGTGAGTTGAGTCGGTTATCGGGCAACTACGCCAGCAATCAGATTCGTGATCTGCTGCAAGCACAGCCTGAACGGCTGGGCACCACTCAAACTCTGGAGTTTCTGGTCCACGACACCGTGTCGGTTTACGTCAAACATGCGGATAACCCGGCCTACAGCATTCGGCTGACCGAGCAGCAACAGCGATGGGTGGATGAATTGGTAGAGCAGGGCGTGGTCACCACCAGCTTCAACGACGTATTTTTCAGTCGCGGAGATTCTCGGGAGCCCTCCAACGCGGGCATTCTGGGGGCGATTGTCGGGTCGCTGCTGACCATGCTGGTGACCCTGGTGATTGCATTCCCGACCGGTGTGGCGGCGGCGGTGTATCTGGAAGAGTTCGCCCCGCAAAACAAGTTGACCGATTTCATTGAAGTGAACATCAACAACCTGGCGGCGGTGCCCTCCATCATCTTCGGTTTGCTCGGGCTGGCGGTGTTTATCGGCGTGTTCGGGATGCCCCGGTCGGTGCCGGTATTGGGTGGTCTGGTGCTGGCGCTGATGACCCTGCCCACCATCATCATTTCCAGCCGGGCGGCGATAAAAAGTGTGCCGCCGTCCATTCGCGAGGCGGCCGAGGGTATTGGCGCGTCAAAAATGCAGGTGGTTATGCACCATGTGGTGCCACTGGCGATGCCCGGCATGATGACCGGTTCCATCATTGGTATGGCCCAGGCGCTGGGCGAAACCGCGCCCTTGCTGTTGATCGGGATGGTGGCGTTTATCGTCGAAGTGCCGGAAGGCTTCTTCAGCTCCGCCACCGTGCTGCCCGTGCAGATATACCAGTGGGCCAGCAGCGCCGAGCAAGGGTTTGTCGAACTGGCCTCTGCCGGCATCATGATTCTGCTGGCGTTTATGATTTCCATGAATGGTTTGGCCATTTGGCTGCGCAAACGTCTTGAGCGCCGGTGGTAAGGAGTACACTAATGAACAGTATGAATACAGCAGCAATGCCTGCACAGAATGTGTCCGAAAAGGTGGCTAAACCCGTGATTGATGAAAAACCGGAAACCGCAGTGATTACCGAAGGCTCCACTGTAGGCCAGCCGTTTGCGGATGACCCCAAGTTCAAACTGAGAAATGTGGAAGTGTTCTATGGCGAGAATCCGGCCATCAAGAACATCAGTCTGGATATCGGCCGCAACGAAGTGATCGCGTTTATCGGGCCGTCCGGCTGTGGTAAGTCCACCTTTTTACGCTGCCTGAACCGGATGAACGACAGCATCGACATCTGCCGGGTGAAAGGGTCGCTGATGCTGGACGATCAGGATATCTACGACCCCAAGCGGGATGTGGTGGAACTGCGCGCCCGGGTTGGCATGGTGTTCCAGAAGCCGAATCCGTTTCCGAAGTCGATTTACGACAACGTGGCCTACGGCCCCCGGATTCACGGCTTGGCGAATCGCAAGTCCGACCTGGACGACATTGTTGAAAACAGCCTGCGCAAAGCCGGTTTGTGGGATGAAGTAAAAGATCGCCTGGATGCTACGGCAACCGGTATGTCCGGTGGTCAGCAGCAGCGGTTGTGCATTGCCCGTGCAATTGCCGTCAGCCCGGAAGTCATCCTGATGGACGAACCCTGCTCGGCGCTCGATCCTATTGCGACGGCGAAGGTTGAAGAACTGATTGCGGAAATGTCGGAAAGCTACACCATCGTGATCGTGACCCACTCCATGCAGCAGGCGGCCCGGGTTTCAGATCGCACGGCTTACTTCCACCTTGGCCATCTGGTGGAAGTAAACGACACCGACAAAGTATTCACCGCCCCTGATCACCAATTGACCGAGTCCTACATTACCGGTCGTTTTGGTTAAACCGGTCTGGCAACGCTGGAGACAGAAAGCATGTCCAACACAAAAGATGATGTATACGGCGATCACATTTCCGCCCGATTCAACGACGAACTGACCGAGCTGAAAACCCAGTTCCTGAACATGGGCGGTATGGTGGAAAGCCAGGTCGAGCAGGCGATTGAGGCGCTCACCAATAACGACAGTCAATTGGCCGAAGATGTTCGGCAGAACGACAAAACCGTTGACCGGATGGAAATGGATCTCGACGAAGAAGCTATTCTGGTGATCGCCCGTCGCCAACCGGCGGCACGCGATCTGCGCTTAGTGATCTCGGTGATCAAAATGGTTGCGGACCTTGAGCGGGTGGGCGACGAAGCGAAAAAGATCGCCAAGATGGCCATCAAACTGTCGGAAGAAGGGCAGGCCCCCCGTGGCTACGTGGAAATCCGCCACATTGGCAAGCACGTGCAAAGCATGCTGCACGACGCGTTGGATGCCTTTGCCCGCTTGGATTCCGATCAGGCGTTACGGGTGATGAAAGAAGACAAGCAAGTCGATGAGGAGTATCAGGCTGCCGCCCGCGCGTTGCTGACTTTTATGATGGAAGATGCCCGTAACATCACGCGATGCATGATGGTGATGTGGGTCTTGCGTGCTTTGGAACGTATCGGTGACCATGCCTGTAACATTGCCGAACACGTGATTTTCATGGCCAAAGGCGAAGACGTTCGACACTCGCCCATGGAAGAAGCCGAGCGGGTGGTTGGGCGCTGAAGTCTGGGGCATCGAGCTGGGAGGCAGCTCCGCACATCGGCCAATCTGGCTTGGGTGGGGCTGCCGGTTCCCGAGACCTTGAGTGTAGAAAATCAGGCCTGCTTCATCTTGTCGGTATACGGCGGCCAGCCCAGCGGCTTGCCTGCCAGCAGGTGCAGATGGATATGGAAAACCGTCTGGCCCGAGTTTTCGCCGCAGTTCATAACCACCCGGTAGCCATCGTCGGCAAAGCCCATCTCTTTGGCCAGCTTGGCGGCCACCCAGTAAAGGTGCCCGACCACCTCGCGGTCGCCTTCTTCGATGTCGTTGATGGTGGCGATGTGTTTCTTCGGAATGATCAACAGGTGCACAGGTGCCTGCGGGTTGATGTCCTTGAACGCCAGGGTCAGGTCGTCTTCGTAAACGATGTCGGCCGGGATTTCCCGGTTGATGATTTTGGTAAAGAGTGTTTCAGACATAATGGCTCCTTGGTTGTTCTTTGAATCCGTTGAGTGTTCGCTTATAGCCAGTTTGGCATAGGTAACCGGTTGGTGATTTCCCGAAATATCGCCGGCGGCTGACTGTCCAGCCCCATGGCATAACGGGCCACTTTGTTGCGGGCAAAGGGCAGAGCGCGAGCCGCACCAAGCCCGAGGTTGCGGGCCAGATGCAGCGGCGGAATGGTGTTGCTGAACAAGTGATAGAACAGGTCCATGGCCAGCATCATGCGCCGGTTGGCCGGTCGGCGCTGTTGTTCGTAAAGCCCCAGCCAATGGGCGCTGGCCAGATCATCTCCGCCGCGGCGCGCTTCTTTTAATAAACCTTGCAAGCACTCCGCATCCTGAAAGCCCAGATTCACCCCTTGGCCAGCCAGCGGGTTGATGGTGTGGGCGGCATCGCCGGTGAGCACAACACGGCCCGAATAATATTGCTTGGCGTGCTGGCGGGCGATGGGGAAGCTGCCACGGTCTTCGATATGGGTCAACAGCGGCAGCTCTTGTGGAAAACTTTTCTGGATTTCCGTCATCAAAGCTTCATCACTGAGGCTTTTCAGGCGTGCAATCTCGGCCGGTGCGTCGTACCAGACGAGGGATCCGCGGCTCTCGCCCGGGTATTGTGCCCCAGCGCTGTACAGCGGTAAAAACGCTCTCGGGCCGGAGGGGTAAAAGCCTTGCCAGGTGATGTCCTGCACCTCGCCCTGATAGCGCACGGAAATAATCATCGCTTGCTGGCTGTACTGGTCTTTGGTGATGCCGATACCGGCCATGTCCCGCACCCGGGATTGCGCACCGTCGGCACCGATCACCAAAGCGGCAGTCAGTTCCTGACCGTTTTCAAGTGTAACGGTGGCGCTGGCCTCGGTTTGGGAAATGCTGGAAACACCGTGACCGGCCAGAATTGAGACGGTCGGCTCGGCCTCTGCCGCTTGCCATAGCCCCTTTTGAGTGACGGAGTTTTCGACAATGTGACCCAGATGAGCGGCCTTTAGCCCATCGGCGGTGAACTCAACCTGATTGACGGTTCTGGGAAGCAGTTTGCTCAGCGGGTGGGGCGCTTCATCCCAAACGGCCAGGCGGCGGTAGGGGGTGGCACGCATCGCCAGAATCGGCTCCCAGGCGCCAAGGCTGTGCAAGTAGGCTTCGCTTCCTGCGCTTAATGCGGATACCCGAATATCGGGCGCGGCGTCCGGGTTGAACGCCGGCGCAGGGGCGCGGTCTACCATGGCAACATTGAAGCCCTCGCGGCCCAGACCGGTGGCGAGGGCGGCGCCGACCATGCCGGCGCCGACGATCACAATATCAAAAACTTGAGTCATATCGGGTTCCTGTCTGATGCCCACAGTTTACGCGAAGGCAAAGAACTGACAAGCGATGGAACTCAATCGACTCCGTTGGTGGGAGGGAGCAGTTAGCCGGTCATGCCGGATACCCGCTGGCGTGAAGGTTCTGTGGCTTGCTGGCGGCCTTTTGCCAGCCATGCCGGCTTCTGGGTGCCCGGTTTTTTGAACCCGTGCGTGAGCACCAGAGGCTGCACGAGGCTCAGGAAGTCTTTGGTTTTCATGTGCAGGGTTTCGGTATGGCTGCCGGCGGCGAATGCCAGATCTTCCTGTTCGGTAAGCGATTCTGCGCAGTAAACGGTCATGTCGAAAAGATTGCCGAAAGGCGGCATGGCGCCGACTTCACAGTTGGGGAAGCGATCCTGAAAGGCTTGTTCGTCGGCAAGATCCACGAAGTCCGTATCGAGAATTCTGGACAGGCTGTCCCAGCGAATGCGCCAAGTCGCGGGCATCACCAGCATGGCCATTTTGCCATCGAGTTCCAGAATGACGGTTTTAGCTACTTTGTCACCGGCAATCTGAACGTGGCGAGCAAGTTCCTGAGCGGTGAAGGCCGGAGGGTGGGTGAGGCACATGTATTCGGTGCCGGTTTTGTCCAGGAAATCTTTAAGCTGCTGTACTGGCATAAATACAACCTCCTGACAGTACGGACAGGGTTGTAGAGCCTTCCGAAAAAAATCCCGGGCTGGCTCCGGTAGCAGGCGGAGCATTGTTCGCCCGCCATACCGTCAGCTTAGCCCAGGATTTATGCTTTGCGAATAATCGTTCGTCCTGTGTGACAGGGTTCCGATTAGTCGGCTTTGATCATATGCACATCGCGCTGTGGGAACGGAATAGAGATGCCTTCCGCATCGAATGCTTTTTTCACACGTTCCTGCATGTCCCAGTAGAACGGCCACAGATCCGCAGAGCTGGTCCACGCACGAACCTTCAGGTCAACAGAACTGTCGCCCAGTCCACCAACCACGATCAGCGGTTCGGGGTCTTTCAAGGCACGTTCGTCTTCTTCGATCAGGCGCTTACAAATGGCCTTGGCCTTATCGATGTCATCGTCGTAACCAATACCGAATGTCATGTCACAACGCCGTGTTTCGTAAACACTCATGTTGGTCAGGCTGGAGTTGGACAGGTCGCCGTTAGGGATAACGATACGACGGTTATCAAAGGTATCGACAATGGTGTAGAGAATGCTGATCTCACGTACCGAGCCCAAAAAGCCTTGCGCTTCGATAACATCGCCGACTTTGAACGGTTTGAAGATCAGAATCAGCACGCCGCCGGCGAAATTGGCCAAACTGCCTTGTAGTGCAAGACCTACCGCCAGACCAGCCGCACCGATGATGGCCACGAACGACGTGGTGGCTATGCCGACCATTGAGGCAACGGAGATCAGCAATAGAATTTTCAGTAGCGCGCCAATCAAGGCACACAGGAATTTATTCAGAGTCGGGTCTTTTTTGCCGAGTTTGTTGTCCAGAACGGTGACAAAACGATTGATCACCCATAAACCGATCACGAGTGTAATGATCGCCAGCAATACCTTGGGGGCATAGGCCATGACCATCGTGATGCCTTGCTCCAGTAATTCGGAAGCTTTGCCGCTATCGCTGAATAGCTCTTCCATAGAAACGCTCCTTGATGTTTTTGGTGGATGTGCAAGCGGGGTAACTTGCTGTCTTAACAGGTTTAACCTGAACCAGTATAGGCATGTATCCTAGAGTCAGCGAACCGCATGACGCAAATCAAGTTTGCGTTGACGGCTAATTGCGATGGGCTTGGGCGTACTCGACGATTTCTTCGGGGCCGCCTCGTACCAGGATCCGGCCTTGCTTCTGGCTGAGTTGGTAGTCGTACATCGGGTCGTAATAACGGGTGAGCAGGTTTTCGATCCAGAGGTCGTGGGCTTCAATCGAACCTCTTTGCTGTTGCTCGAGCGCCTGCTCCATCTGGGCGCGTAGCTGCTGGTGTCGCTCGCCACCCAAGCGTTTGCGGATGCGGTCGAGGGCGCTTAGCAGGTAGTCCCGGAAATTGAGCCAGCCGGCTTCTTCACCATCGCGCGCAACGTAATCAGCGAGCATGTTTTCCACATAATCGGCCCGGATGATGGAGATGCGTTCGTCCATCGGCTGTTCCAGTATGAGTAGGCCGGATTCGCTCATTCTGGCGCGCAAACGTTCTGGCATGGCGCAGCGGCCAATCAGGCGGCTTTCGTCTTCCAGATAAACGGGGCCGCCCACGTTATGGTGGGCTTTCAGGATGGCGACCGCCAAGCGGTTTTCAAAGTCGATCTGGGACGGTTGCGGGCTGACTTGCCGGCCAAAGCTTGAGCCGCGGTGATTCGCCAGCCCCTCAAGGTCCACCGGGTTGGGCAGCTTGAGCAGAACCCGGGTTTTGCCGGTGCCGGTGCGGCCACTGAGAACCTGAAAATCTTGCTTCTCGATGAGCGCATCAAGGCTGTCGATCAGGAATCGGCGCAGCGCTTTGTAGCCGCCCTTAACCAGTGGGTAGTCGATGCCGGAATCCTTGATCCACTGCTGAGTCAGCCGGGAACGCAGGCCGCCACGAAAGCAAAACAGGTAGCCGTTCGGATGCCGGGTGACAAAGCGTTTCCAGGCTTCGATCCTTTGTGCCTTGAGGTCGCCTGAAACCAGTTGGTGACCGAGCTCGATGGCCTTGTCCTGTCCTTTTTCTTTGTAGCAGATGCCGATTCGGTGACGTTCTTCGTCGTTCATCAGGGGCGCGTTGACGGCACCGGGGAAGCTGCCTTTGTCGTACTCAATCGGTGCTCGCACGTCCATTAGCGGCACATCGTTCAGGAACAGGTTCAGATAATCATCGGTATCGGGTCTACTGGCCATGTCCTCGGGTCACTGTGGTTTTGAGTGAGCCGGCAGTATACCGGACTGCTATTATCCCGGCATCCTGGCTAAGGGTACAATGTCGCTCGTTTATGTACCTGATCAGGACCTATGATGACGCCAGAACATCTCAATCAGCACCTTCGTAAGACCTTGAGTCGGGGTCGCGTCGCCGAATCTGCACCCGCGGGCTGCCCGAGTATGCCACTCTATTTGTTTGATCCTTCGGTATTGGAAGGTCCGCTCAGCCATGATGAAGCGCAGGCGGTTGTTGCCGAGCCTGCTTATTGGTCATTTTGTTGGGCTAGTGGTCAGGTGCTGGCACAGTGGATTCTTGATCACCCGGAGTTGGTTCGTGGTAAATCGGTGCTGGATTTCGGGTCCGGCTCGGGGGTGGTGGCGGTTGCAGCCGCGAGGGCGGGGGCCGCTCGCTCGATTGCGTGTGATATCGATCCTGCAGCCTTGGATGCGGCAGTCGCAAATGCCGACCTTAACGGCGTGAACGTGGAGTTGTGTGACGATTGGGCAAACCGGCCAGAAAATCTGGATTTGGTTACGGCAGCTGATGTGCTTTACGACCCTGAAAACCGGCCGTTATTGGCAGCCTTTCAGGCCGCGGCGAAGCAGGTGCTGCTGGCAGATTCCCGGGTTAAGGATTTGGGCAATGCGGCCTTTGTGCGCCAAGGCATGGTTGAGGCACGAACTTGGCCAGACCTGAACGAATTCGAAGAGTTTAATAAGGTGCGAATTTACCTGGCAGAAGGCGAGGGTTAACAGGCGAAAAAAATAAAGGGCGACCCGGAAGTCGCCCTTTACAGGTACTGAACCGCCATCCTGAGCAGTTCACAGTCGGAACAAATAGCGCGTCCTTGCGCGGTGAGCAACAGCCTTGTTGCTGGATCCTTTGCCTTTCCCTGGTGCCAGCGTCCGAGCCGGCAATCCAATTCGATTTCCCTTAAGCGAGGCGTCCATGTGTCCTTGCCTCCCCCCTCAATCCTTGTGGGGGTGCGTCCAATGCGTCGTCCATTTCCCTGTCATCCCTGACGAGAAACACTATACCAAGGCTTCTGTTGCAAACCTGTGACCCTGGCACGAAAACTTGGATCTGTTTTGAATGATTTTGGTGATAATTACGTAAAATTAATGGCTTACGCGTCTTTTTGGGTGCTCGGTGAAGAGCTGCGTACGTCATGAAGCCGAAAGTTCCTACGGGCTTGTGAGATATGTCGCACAAGGCCGTTCGGAATTATCTTACGTGGTTGTCCCGATGCGCCGGATGCCCGGCCAAAGCAGCATGCCGACAGCAATGCCGAGGGCGTCGGCCAGTACATCGGCGAGAGAAAAATCCCGATAGGGCAGAGTGGCCTGAACCGCTTCAAGCACAAAGCCAAAACCCAGTAATGCCGGTACGTACCAATAGAAACCGAGGCGCGGCCAGGCCAATCGCGTGACGATGGTCAGCTCAGCGAAAGCGATCAAGTGATTGATCTTGTCATTGGCGGACGACGGAATGGGGTAGCTCTGGTCGGTGGTCGCCAGATATAAAATAGCCGCAAGGGACAGAAACAGCACCGTTTGCCAGAGCCGGGACAGGTGCAGGAGTGAATGAAGAGTTTGTCGAAAACGACGCATAGGGAAATCCGAGTGTAGTTGCGGGCTGTGGGATTGTGCGTGACATGATATGCTTTGCGCCCCGTTATTGTCATGGCAGCGGAGGACCACCAGCAATGCTCAAGGGAAACTTTTTTCGAGGACTGGGCTACCTGGGAGAGGGGTTCAGGCTGATTCGCCAACCCGGCCTTCGGCTGTTCGTGATCATTCCACTTGTGATCAACGTTCTGTTGTTCGGACTCTTATTTTACTTCCTGGCTGAATTGTTTGCGGTGATGATTGCCGGCGCCATGGCGTGGCTGCCTGATTGGGCCTGGCTGCAAGCTTTGGATTGGCTGTTCTGGCTGCTGTATGGCGTGGTGATCTTGCTGATGCTGGCCTACGGTTTTGTCATCATCGCCAATTTGATTGGCTCGCCTTTCTATGGCTATCTCGCCGAATTAACGGAAAAACATCTTACCGGCCAAGAGGTCAGCACCGAGGGGAGTTGGGCGGCGATTGTGAAAGATATTCCCCGGGCGCTCTGGCGTGAGGTGCAGAAGATCGCCTATTACCTTCCCAGAGCCTTAGGATTGTTCATCATCGGCCTGATTCCTGTGGTCAACCTGGCAGCAGCAGTGCTTTGGTTCCTGTTCAATAGCTGGATGATGGCCCTGCAGTACGTGGATTTCCCCGCCGATAACCACAAGGTCAGTTTCCCCAAACTGCGCAGAGATCTTGCGGCCAGCCGGCTGTCGGCTCTGGGATTTGGCTTGCCGGTCGCGCTGGCAGCCATGGTGCCCATATTGAACTTGATTGTTGTTCCGGCCGCCGTGTGCGGTGCAACAGCCTATTGGGTTCGCGAAAACGATTCAAAACATCAGTAATTTCTAGCGGAGGTTTCTTGGAAACATCGGAATTTGCCATCGGTCAGCGTTGGGTTAGCCACAGTGATACGGCTTTGGGGTTGGGTATTGTTACCGACATCTCCGGTCGCCGAGTCACGCTGGGGTTTCCTGCGGCCGATGAAGAGCGCACTTACGCCATCGATAACGCACCTCTTTCGCGAATTGTGTATCAACTAGGTGAGGACATAGAAACCTTTGATGGCAACAAATATACCGTGCGTGCCGTGGAAGAAGTGGGCGGAATTCTGATGTACCACGCCGATGACGGCGATGAGATTGCGCAGGTTTCTGAAGTAAAACTGGCGGGCTCGGTCAACTTTTCGGCGCCTCACCAGCGTTTGTTTGCCGGCCAGTTCGATCGCAATGGCGCTTTCCGTTTGCGGGTGTCCACGCTAGAACACCAAGACCGGCTTCGGGCTTCGGCGGCGCAAGGGCTGATTGGTGCCCGTACTCAACACTTGCCCCATCAGCTGTACATCGCCCATGAAGTGGCCCGCCGCCACGCGCCACGAGTGTTGCTGGCTGATGAAGTTGGTTTGGGCAAAACCATTGAGGCCGGCCTCATTCTGCACTACCAATTGCATACTGGCCGTGCGCGTCGAGCGCTGATAGTAGTGCCGGATTCATTGGTGCACCAGTGGTTGGTAGAAATGCTTCGTCGATTCAATCTACGGTTCTCGATTGTTGATCAAGGCCGTTACGACGACATCAAGGCTCAGGAAGACGATGTTGATGCGCTGGTTAACCACATTTTCGGTGACGAAGATGATGGCGAAAACCCGTTCGAATCGGACCAGTTGGTTCTTTGTAGCCTGGATTTTCTGGTGAATAGTAAAAAAGCCCGTGACCACGCTTTATCAGCGGGTTGGGACCTGATGGTGGTAGACGAAGCTCACCACTTGGCTTGGGCGCCAGAACAAGCAAGTTCAGAATACGAGGTTGTGGAAGAGCTGTCGGCTGCCAGTAAAGGGCTATTGTTGCTGACTGCAACTCCGGAACAGGTCGGGATAGCCAGCCACTTTGCCCGTTTGCGCTTGCTGGACCCGGCCCGCTTCCACGATCTGGAAACGTTTCGCTCGGAAGAACAACAGTACGAAGCCATCAACTCGGTAGTGCGGCGCCTGCAGGCATCGCCGGATCAAATTGCCGAGGAAGATAAAGCCGCTCTGGCGAACTGGTTAGGCGATGAGCTCGACGAATTACTGGAGCAGGGCGAGGCGCACCAAGCTGTTATCGACGCATTGCTGGACCGTCACGGAACCGGGCGAGTGTTGTTCCGAAATACCCGTGCCGCGATTCAAGGTTTCCCCGAACGCCAGCCGCTGCCAGAACCTCTGCCTTGCCCGGAACTCTATGACGACGCCCGATACGGCGATGTAGGGCTGGCACCGGAGCAAACCGCTGCGGAAGAACAATGGCTGGCCGAAGATCCACGCGTGGCCTGGTTAGAGAAAAAACTGGCCAGTCTGCGCCCGGCGAAAGTCGTTGTTATCTGTGCTCGGGCCGATACGGCCATGGCGCTGGAAAGTTATTTGCAGCTACGGGCAGGCATTCGTAGTGCCGCCTTCCACGAACACTTGAGTCTGGTCGAGCGGGATCGTGCTGCAGCGTATTTTGCCGACACCGAGCAGGGCGCTCAGGTGTTGATCTGTTCGGAAATCGGCAGTGAAGGCCGTAACTTCCAGTTTGCTCATCACCTTGTGTTGTTTGATTTGCCGGCAAACGCCGATTTGCTGGAGCAGCGGATTGGCCGTTTGGACCGAATTGGCCAGACTGAAACAATCAAGATTCACATTCCCTACCTGCAGGGCACCAGTCAGGAGGTTCAGTACCGTTGGTTCGAAGACGGCCTGAATGCCTTTACGGAAAGCTGTGCTGTGGGCGTTGCGGTGCATGAGCACGTCAGTAACGATTGGCAGAAGGCCCTCGACGGAGATCAGGCGGCACTGGAGCCGTTGCTGGCGGCCAGCGCCGACGAAACCAAGCGCTTGAAAACACTGTTGCACAACGGGCGGGATGCACTGATCGAATTAAATTCCTGCCGCCGGGATGAGGCAGAAGCTCTGATCGCCGAGATCGAGAAAGAAGAAGGTTCGGCGCAGGTGCGCGATTACATGGTGCAGGCCTTCGATATATTGGGTGTCGATATCGAAGACCACAGCGAACACGCCGACGTACTTAAGCCTGGCGAGCAGTATCAGTCTGGCCACGTCTCTGAGTTGCCGGAAGATGGCCTGACGGTGACCTGGGAACGCGAACAAGCGTTACAGCGTGAAGATATGGCGTTCATGAGCTGGGAACACCCGATGGTGACGGGGGTAATGGATTCAGTCACTAGCTCTGGTTTGGGTAAAGCAGCCCTTGCCAATTTGTCCGTCAAAGCGCTGCCCCCGGGAACGCTATTGCTGGAAGCGGTTTTTGCTGTGCATTGCCCAGCCCCTGAGAGCCTGCAGTTAACCCGTTACTTGCCGGTGTCGCCGCTGCGGTTGGTGGTAGACGTTAATGGCCGTGATTTGTCGAAGGCTTTGCCTCATGACCGCTTGAATGAATTGTGCTCAAACATTCGTCGGCGTACGGCCCAGGCGATCGTGCCTAAAATCCGGGCTGAAGTGGAAACCATGGTGGATCACGCAGAGCGGCTGTCTGATCCGCACCTGACACCGCTTAAAGAGCAGGCGCTTGCTCAGGTTGAAGCGGGTTTCGAACCAGAAATCCGGCGCTTGGAGGCGTTGCGAAAGGTTAACCCGGCGATCCGCGATGAGGAAGTCGACTTCCTGCGTGACCAACTGGCCGCCGCGCGTGAAGCGGTGGGGCATGCCAGCCTGGCGCTGGAAGGTATTCGGGTGATTGTGACATCGTGACAAAAGCCGTGAATTTGCTCTCGTGGTTATCTAGCGCAAGGACACCTGTTAAGGTAAGTTGAATAAACGAATCATTAGCCAGAGCCTTGGGTCAATACGACCAAGGCTTTAATCCATGGAAGACAGAGAGAACCTAAAATGACCTTGATTCTTTTTCTGGCGGCAATAGCCGGCTTACTCTTTGTAATGCGTCGGGAATCGGGCGCCAAGCACGCTATTGGCGTGATGTTGGTTGTGGGCGTGCTATCCCTTTTCGTTGGCTCCGGCTGGTTAAGCTTGGTGCTGTTCGTGGGCGCCGCCATCACCGCAGCTGCCGGCTTGCCGCAATTCCGCATTAACTGGCTGACCCCGCGGGTGTTTGCCATCTTCAAAAAAGTGGCGCCGAAAGTCTCGGAAACCGAAAAGGTCGCTTTGGAAGCAGGCACCGTGGGCTGGGACGGTGAACTGTTCACCGGCCGCCCGGATTGGCACAACCTGTTGATCAATCGTCACAGTGGTTTAAATGAAGAAGAGCAAGCCTTCGTGGATAACCAGTGCACGCAGGCCGTTAGCATGTGTAACGCATGGGATCTGGCGGTTGAGCGTGCCGATTTGCCCAAAGAGTTGTGGGATTTTCTGAAGAAAGAAAAGTTCTTCGGCATGATTATTCCGAAAGAATACGGCGGTTTGGGTTTCTCGGCGAAAGCGCAGACGGCCGTCCTGCAGAAATTGGCCGCCAATGAAATGCTGATGGTGACCGTCGGGGTGCCAAACTCGCTTGGGCCCGGCGAGCTGCTGCTGAAGTACGGTACAGAAGAACAGAAAAAGCACTATCTGCCGCGTCTGGCCGATGGTCGCGAGATTCCCTGTTTTGGTTTGACCGGCCCACGTGCCGGCTCCGATGCCACGTCATTGCCTGACACCGGTATCGTGTGCAAACAGGAAGTTGATGGAAAAGAAGTGCTGGGTATCCGCCTCAACTTCGAGAAGCGCTGGATCACTCTGGCCCCGGTTGCCACCGTTGTTGGCCTGGCGTTCCGGATGTTCGACCCTGATGGGCTGCTGGGCGACACCGAAGATCATGGTATTACCTGCGCGTTGATTCCGCGTGATACTGACGGCATGGAAATTGGCCGTCGTCATTGCCCGATTGGTTCACCGTTCATGAACGGGCCGATTAAAGGCAAAGATGTCTTCATTCCGCTGGATTTCATCATCGGTGGTCAGGAAATGGCCGGCCAGGGCTGGCGTATGCTGGTTGAATGTCTGTCGGTTGGTCGCTGCATTACACTGCCGTCCGGCGCGGCTGGTGCAGCGGCGTACTCGGTTGGCACCGCAGGTGGCTTTACCCGCGTTCGTCGCCAGTTCAATACCCCGGTGGCTGAAATGGAAGGTGTGCAGGCACCTCTGGCGCGCATTGCCAGTAAGACCTACATCGCACAATCTGCGGTTAATCACACGGCGAACATGATTGATAGGGGTGAGAAGCCGGCAGTGCCGTCTGCAATCCTGAAATATCACCTGACCGAATTCCAACGTGACGTCTTGACCGATGCCATGGACGTACACGGTGGTAAAGCAGTCACACTGGGGCCCCGTAACTATCTGGGCATTGGCTACAGCGGTATGCCGGTGTCGATCACGGTGGAGGGTGCCAACATCATGACCCGCAGCCTGATGATCTTCGGGCAGGGTGCCATTCGTTGTCATCCGTATGTGCTTAAAGAGCTGGCCGCCAAAGACAACGACGACCTGAAAGCCTTCGACGAAGCCTTCTTTGGCCATGCCGGGCTGATCTTCGGCAACGCCGCACGTGCCTTCACCCAAGCCTTTGGTATCGGTAAAGCGGATGTTCCCCTCGACAGTGCTTCGAGCAAATACGCTCAGGCGTTGGCGCGTTTCAGCTCTGCATTTGGCCTGTGTGCCGATGCGGCTATGTCCACCCTGGGTGGCGAGTTGAAGATGCGTGAGCTGCTGTCTGCGCGTTTGGGCGATATGCTGGCGAACCTGTATTTGGGGTCCATGGTGCTGAAGAACTGGCACGAAGAACAGCCGGCTGAAGGCGAGAAAGAACTGATGGAATACAGCATGACCTTGCTGTTGAACCGCACCGAGACTGCCCTCGACGAGTTCCTCAAGAATTTGCCGAACCGTCCGGTGGCCATGGCACTGCGGGTTGTCACGCTGCCGCTGGGCCGTTGCTGGGCAGAACCTAACGACAAACTGACCCGGGCCCTGGCGCAGGCCATCTCCAAAGATACACCGCTGCGTAACAAGTTGCTGGCGGGTGCCTGGACCACTGACGGTGACGGCGATGTGCCCAATCCAGTCGCCCAGTACAATCACCTGCTCAAGGATTACGACAAGGCGGAACAATTGTATCGAAAGGCCACCAAAGCCTACGCCAAAGGCGATCTGCCGATGACGGCCTTGCACCCGGAAGAACGTTTCGAAGCGGCTCTGAAGGCGGACGTGTTCACCCAGGAAGAAGCCGACTTTATGCGTGAGTATGAAGCGTTGGTGCTTGAAATGCTGACCGTCGACGACTTCCCGTTTGATGAGTTTGCCAGTAACAAGGACACGCTTATCGACCACAACCCGGCGTGAGGGCGTGAGCTGAAATGTGGCTGTCTGCCTTTGCTGTAAGTGTTGGCGCCGTTATTGGTGCCAACCTTCGGTGGGCTTTGGGGATGTGGTTGAACGCGTCCTACCACGTTGTACCTTGGGGCACCTTGGCGGCCAACTTGTTTGGGGGCTGGCTGGTGGGTGTATTGATTGGTTACTTTACACACAATAGCTCGCTGGCACCGGAATGGCGTTTGTTTGCGATAACCGGATTGTGTGGTGCCCTGACAACCTTCTCGACGTTTTCCCTGGAAATGTTTGCCGCGCTGCAGGGCGGCAAGTGGGCCGCGGCCTTGACCGGGATACTGTTACACGTTGTGGGCTCAATATTAATGACCGCTTTGGGGTTCTGGACCTTCGCGTTGCTTAAAGGTTAACGCTCGAAAACACGCCGATTTCGGCCTGTGTATCTTTACCTACACAAAATCTTACAAAGACTCTTGGCAAGCCCGATATTCCAGAGTAGAGTGTTTACTGAAGGAAAGATTAGCAAAGCAGTTCATGAATAAGACGTACCTCCGCAGTTAGTAGTGCCGTCCTGTTTTTGATCCCGCGAGTTCAGTTTTTCCGTATACACGCTGACCAGCATCAGAATGGTGTGTGGCAGCAGATAAAATGATTGATTTCAGGAAGTTTACGTATGTCTACTGTTACCGGTACTGTTAAGTTCTTCAACGAAGCTAAAGGTTTTGGCTTTATCACTCGTGAAGGCGGCCCGGACGTATTTGTTCACTACAGCGCCATTCAAGGCTCAGGATTCAAGACTCTGGCCGAAGGCCAGCAGGTAGAGTTCACCGTGACTCAGGGCCAGAAAGGTCCTCAGGCGGAGAACGTTGTTGCTCTGTAATCTGTAAAGATTCAAGCACAACATGAAAAGGCAGCTTCGGCTGCCTTTTTGCGTTTTTGGGGAAAGAGAAAAACCGCTGACCGCCAAGAACCAAATGATCTGAGCGCGCGATGCTATGAACGAAATAGAATCAAATCTTCCTGTTGCACCCGCAGTTCTTGACTATAGTTAAGACAACAAACGGCAGAAACCCGAGCCACCTCGGGCGCCGTGTGTCCCGATACTAACAACAGTAAAATGCGGGGTAGTCTATGCTGCTGTCTCATGCGTTCGGTCTCTTTACCCATCCCGGCGAGGAATGGGCATCGATACGTAAAGAACATGAAAGTCCGATGAAACTCTACGTGGCCTATGTGCTGGCGTTAGCCGCCATTGCGCCTGTTTGCGCCTATATATCCACAGCCCACTTTGGTTGGACGGTGGGCAACGAAAGGTTAATCAAATTAACGGAAATCAGCGCGCTTCAGCTGAGCATTCTGACCTACCTGGCAATGTTGGTGGGCGTGTTTGCTCTGGGTTATGCCATTAACTGGATGGCCAAGACCTATGGCGCGAAAGAAGAGTATGTTCCGTCCAATGGTGTGGCGCTGGCGGCTTATTCGTGCACGCCCATGTTTTTGGCAGGCTTTGCTCTGCTGTATCCGGTTCCATGGTTTAATGCGTTTGTTTTTCTGGCAGCAGCGGCCTACAGCGCGTGGCTGATGTACGACGGACTGCCTATCGTCATGGGGATCGAGAAAGAGCGGGCCGTGATGTACGGCGGAGCACTGTTAACGGTTGCTTTGGTCATTCTGGTTTCGACCCGTGGGGGATCGGTTATTCTGTGGAATCTGGGCGTTGGCCCGGTCTTCATCAGCGGCTGATTTTTGACGGATAGTGTGTAGCACTTCTAAGGATGGAGGTGCTGACTTGGGTTGGGGCTGAAATCGTTATAGGATGTCAGCCTCGCACTCAACTTTGAAAGGAATCAGATGATGAGTAAGCCCATCGTTTTACTTGGTGATCTGGGTATGGATCACGCCGGCTTCCCCCCAACCCCCGTAATTGCAGGCTCTCCCGATGTCTTGGTTGACGGCAAACCCGTCGCCCGGCTGGGGGATCCATTGGCACCGCACTCCAAACCAAAACATCCTCCCCATCCCCGTGCAATTGCTGCAGGCTCAGCGACCGTCATGATCAACGGGCAGCCAGCCGCAATTACCGGCAGCGCCGTGTCCTGTGGCGGCGTGACCATCGGTAGCGGCACCGTAATCATTGGTGGTTGAGGGTTTTACTGCGCCACCGACGATGCGGCTGGCGCAGTTGAGTCGGCTTCCGTTGACCAGAGTGGGTAGGGAATACCTGCGAGCCGGTTCATGGCAAACGCATGAGCAATCAGCAGCGCAACCCCCGCCATAAGCACAGGCAGCTGGGCTGGGTCGGGCATCAATCCCAAGGATACGATCAATGCGGTTGCACCGGCGGGTGGGTGTGCAACATTGAAGAGCACCATCAAGCACCCGGTTAATCCGAGCGACAGTGCTGCTGCACCGACACGAGGCAGGTCCACGCCCGTTAGAAAGGCTGACGATTGTTCTTGCAGGCCAAACAGGTAAAGGCTGAGCAACCCCATTAACGCGCCAATCAAGTGACCGCATAAGGTGTTCTTGGGGGAAGCAGGTTGAGCCATCGGTACGTAAAAAAGGATAAACGCGGTCGCACCCAGGGATGGGAATATGAACGCTTCCTGAGTAACCAGCGCGACAAACGACACCAGCGCAATGCTCAGGCCACCATTAATCAGGTTGAAGCCGGCCAGCACCGTTTTGCGGCTGTATTTTTGTGCCAGATTTTCCAGATGAAGCGCCTTCAGAAGCCCGATCGCGAGCTGCCAGCGCAACCTTTCGTTACGAATACCCATGCTTGTTCCATTGCACCAAAAGGGTGCGCAATAATACGGCTTGTCGAAAATCAAGACAAACAAGGATTTCCGATAATGCTTAAGAGGGTTATGGATAACCGTGACTCGTGCCTGCGCTCAAACGGCTGCGCTGTTATAGTAGCCACCCTTTCAATGCTGCAGAAGGCGGGTTCACAGAGGTATGGCTTGTTCCATGAAATGGTGGTTGTTGTTACTTGTTTTGGTGTCGGTCGTAAGCCACGGTAAAACCGTAGAAAAACCCAACCTCGCTTCCGCGAGTGCAGCAGTTGCTCTGGTCGATGACAACCGCTTATTGGTGGACAAGTTCGCGAATAGGCCCGTACCGGTGGCGTCAGTTACCAAGCTGATGACGGCCTTGGTGATTGTGGAGTCGGGTTTGGATATGAACGAATGGCTGACCTTTGAAGAGCGGCACCGGCCCGCTGCTGCAAATGCCTGGACGCGTATTCGAATCGGCTCCCAACTACGCCGAAAAGATGTTTTGCGGATCGCCCTGATGGCCTCCGAGAACTTCGCGGCCTATACCTTGGCCCGAGCATTCCCGAAAGGCTTTGATGGCTTTGTTGAAGCTATGAACCGTAAAGCTAAAATCTTGGGGATGGCCGATACTCGATTTGTTGATCCCACGGGGCTGTCGACACAGAATACTTCGTCGGCCGCCGATCTTGTATTGCTGGCAAGAGCCGCGTTAAAACATCCGCAAATTCGGGAGTACTCTACCACCGGATATTTCCGTGCGGAGTTTCGAAAACCCCGTTACAGCTTGTCCTATGGCAATACGAATTCCCTCGTGCAAAGTGAACGGTGGGGGGTAAGTTTAAGTAAAACCGGTTATCTCAAAGAAGCGGGGCGGTGTTTGGTTATGGTGTCCGAGATGGACGGGAAAGACGTGATTACCGTGCTGCTGGATTCGTTGGGTACCCGCTCTCCCATGGGGGATGCCGGGCGCATTAAGCGATGGATGGCGACAGGCGAACCCGGTTCGGTCGCAAAAGCCGCGAAGCGCTATGAACAGGAAAAGAACGCGGCCTTAGGTCGCTCTAGCGGACAATAGAGCGAAATTCGTCTTCGGTTAACTCCCGGTATTGGCCAGGCGCCAGTGCCGGGTCCAGTGTGATTTCACCGATTCGCAAACGGTGCAGCCCTTTCACGTGATTGCCGACAGCGGCCAGCATACGCTTTACCTGATGGTAACGGCCTTCGTTGATCGTCAATTCAATTGTTGTTTCTGAACAAATGACCACGGTTGCCGGTCGCGTGGCTTTCTCCTCGTCTCTGAGCAGCACCCCCGTTTCTAACTTCACTCTGGCCTCGTTTGAAAGCGGCTCCGCCAACATAACCTGATAAGTCTTTGGGCAATCCCGTCTGGGGGAGGTGACTTGGTGTGACCACTGGCCGTCACTGGTGAGCAGCAGTAAGCCGGTGGTGTCTTTATCCAATCGGCCTGCAATGTGCACTCGGGTGGCCAACCGAGGCGGTAGCAAATCAACAGCCGTCGGTTGGCTGCTATCGGTGGTGGCGCTGATGACGCCATCAGGCTTATTCATCATCACGTAGATTTCACCCGGCAAATGAAGCACGGAGCCATCCAGTTCGACGACGGCGTTGCCAGCGACCTGCGTATTCGCTGACCGGACGGCTGCGCCATCGACACGCACCCGACCTTTCGTAATGGCTTTTTTGGCATCTTTGCGTGATAACTCTGTGCTGGTGGCAAGGTACTGGTCCAGCCGCATTAACAGTTTCCTCCTTCCAGAGGCGCACTGAGGGTGCGAAGGCAAAGCGCGGGTGTTTTTCCGGTGAGCCGCGACCAAAGCACCGGCAGAGCATCCGGGTTCATGGCGGGGCGAGGGAGTTGGCCGCTGGGAAGCGCTGTCAGATCTGAACCCTGAACTTCGGCCAGAGCAAAGGTGAATGGGTGTGCGCCGGGGATACCCAGGCGGATATCGGTCGCGGTTATCTGCTGACCTCTAAGCTCATAGTGGAGGAAACCGTTTGTGAACCAATCCAGCTGTCGGGCTTCGGGGAGATGTGAAACCGACTGGGCGAGTTCTGGATCGCGAGCGAAGCGCTCCAGCGTAAGATCATTATCGCCGTCGAAAAAGCCCGTTACAGTTTCCACGCGCGTCTCATCGGTGATGGCGGTTGCCCGCCACAGTGCTGTGTTGAATGGCATTGGCTGCACCATTAAGGCGGCATTACCGAAACCGGCAGCCGCAAGGGCAGGTTTGACCCTTTCGGTGATCCAATGCTGAGCGGTAACGCTCCAGCCCAGATACAGCGTGGATAACATCAAGCTCAGCGCGAGCGTTTTTGTCGCCGGCGGGCGAACGAGAAACGCCAGACAGCCAAGCAGTAAGGGCAAGGTGTAGAGCGGATCAATGATGAAAATGCTGTTGATGGCAAGCGGCCTGCCGAAAGGCCAGAACAATTGGGTACCGTAGGTGGTAAAGGTATCGAGCAAAGGGTGGGTAAGCAGCACCAGCCCTACCAGCGCCAGCCAGCGCCGGTACGACACCTTCGGTTGCCAGCGGGACAATCCCCAGGCAATCAGCAACGATAAAGGGGCCAACACCAACAACGAATGGCTGAAGCCCCGGTGTTGGGTGAAGTTCGCGACCGCTGTGCCGTAGTCAATCAGCACATCCAAATCGGGCAGAGTGCCCAGAACCGCGCCGGTCAGCAAAGCCGAACGGCCAAGTGCCTTGCCTGCCACAGCGCCAGCAATAGAAGCGCCTAACGCTATTTGAGTAATTGAGTCCATGAGGCCCGGATAACATCGTTGCTGTAGATGCCGATATTATGCGCGGATTCGGTCAGGACTTCAGCCGCTAGTCTCGACCTTCAGCTTTTCAAGCAACTGCGCCGAGGGGAAACCGTCCGCGATCATGCCTTCAGCTTTTTGGTAGGCGCGAATGGCTTTGCGGGTGTTGGAGCCCAGAATGCCGTCGGCTTTCCCGCTGGAGTAGCCTTTTTCACTCAGGGTTTCTTGCAGCTGGATCACCTGGTCCCGAGACAGCGCAGGCTGGTCCTCTGGTGGCGGGTTTTCCAGCCCGCCGGCACCGGCAATGCGATCGGCAAGGTGGCCAACGGCGATGGCGTAGAACTCCGATCGGTTCCAGCCCATGATGACGCGGAAATTGTTGTACGCCAGAAACGCCGGGCCCTGATGTCCCGCCGGAACCACTAACGACGCGTTGATGGGCTCGTCATCCAGAGGGTGGCCGAACACGTCGGTGATGCCCAGACGGTTCCATTCCTTCAGTAGCAGGCGGCGGCCATCGGCCAGATTGAAATCGAAGTCGCGTGGGATCAACACTTCGCGTCCCCAACGATAGTCGCCGTCCCAGCCCATGGACTGGAGAAAGCGGCCTGCGGACATCATGGCATCTGGAAGGCTGTTCCAGAGATCTCTTCGGCCATCGCCATCGGCATCAACTGCGTGCTTCAAGAAGACCGTCGGCATGAATTGCACGTGGCCCATGGCGCCGGCCCAGGAGCCTTCCATCTGCTCCAGCGGAATAGCGCCTTCGTCGATGATCTGTAGTGCCGCAACAAACTGTTCGGTGAAGAAAGTGGTACGCCGAGGGTCGCAGGCCAGGGTGGCCAAGGCGCTGGGTACCTGCATTTTCCCGAAATAACTGCCGAAATTGGTTTCAAGGCCCCAAAATGCCAGAAGGTAGGGCGCGGGTACGCCGGTTTCCTCGGTTACCCGCGCAAGCAGGTCGCGGTGCTCCTGCAGCAGTTCCCGGCCTTTGGTGATCCGGGCTTCGTTGACCCTGCGGTTGAAGTAGTCTGCAAAGGTCGTGGTGAACTCGGGCTGGCGGCGATCCAGTTCAATCACGCGCTCCAGATACTCGACATCGGCCAACACCGATGTTGCCGTTTTTTCGCTTACGCCCCCCTGAACCGCTTTATCGTGCAGTGTCTCTTTGCACTCAGCGAAGGCGGTTCCGGTTATTGAGAGTTCGTCTGCCGACACGGTTTCCGCCTGCGCGGAAAAGGACAAAGCAGAGAAGGTTAGGGCGGTCATTGCGCGCCGTAATGTCGTCCGTGTCATAAGCTGTGCCACAGTGAACCTCGTAAACCAAATAATGAAATCGGAGAAGCCATGGTAGCGTGTTTTTTCGATAAGGAAACGCCGCCACAAGGCCAGGCAGGTGACAATTGTTTAATGGGGTTCTGAAAGGCGAGGGATTGTTGTCTTTTTGTGTTGATCCGGCCCCAGATAGTGGTGAATGTTCTATAGTTGAAGGCATTCAGCAATCCCGGAGCAATGGCGTTTATGGCAAGTTTAAAGGCACTGGTAGTGGATGATGCCAGTTTCGTGCGGGATCTTATAAAGCGGACCGTGCGACAGCGCTTTCCGATGATCGAAACAACCGATGCCCAGAATGGTCGCCGGGCACAATCGCTTATGTCGCGGACCACCTTTGATCTGGTGCTGTGTGATTGGGAAATGCCGGAAATGTCGGGTTTGGAGTTGCTGCAATGGATGCGCCAGCAACCCCAATACGAGAAGATTCCCTTCATAATGATCACCAGTCGCGGCGATAAAGGCCACGTGGTCGAGGCGGTGAAAGAGGGTGTGTCCGAGTATTTGGGTAAGCCGTTCAGTCCGGAGGGGCTTAGCAAAAAGATCTTGAAAGTGATGGGCCGGCGGTTGCAGCCGGTAGGGGGACAGAAGGCCTCGCTGTCCGGTCTTTCGGCGGGCGCGTTGTCGGAATCTGCCGATTTGCTGACCCAGAAGCGAAGCGGGCCCGAGCCAGTCACGGAAGATGCGGCGCCGAGCCCGAAATCGTCGACCCGTGCGGCTAATGTGGCTGCGGTCAGATTTGCTGAAAGTACGTTAAAGTCAGTGGTGAAGGATATCAGTCTGACCGACGTGCGAGTGATTGCGAAGCGGGATCAGGATTTTCCGGGCATTCTGGATCAGGCCGTTGTGGATATCGATATTGGGGAAGGGGCTGTGGCCCGCCTGAACGGATACGTTCATCAGTTGCAGGCGGTGGACAAGCGTCAGGACACCGATTTTGTCAGCGTGACCATCCGCTTCGTTGACGACGATCCCAAAAAGCTGGAAGACCTGTCCCGGTTTGTTGCGCGGTTTCGTTCCGGAGCGGTTTAGCGCACGGCCTGGTCCGGCCCGCCGTCAATCAGCCGTTCTCTCGGGAAGTGGCAGGTAAATTCACTGCCTTCGCCAATGCGGCTGTTGATCTCCAGATGACCGTCGTGGTTGATCAGAACGTGTTTAACGATGGCCAGCCCCAAGCCGGTGCCACCGGTGTCTTTGTGTCGACTGGGATCGGCCCGGTAAAAGCGTTCGGTTAACCGGGGAATGTGGCTCGAGTCTATGCCAATGCCGGTGTCTTTGACCGACAGCTGAGCGCCGTCTTTGTCGGCGCGCCAAGACACGACAATCTGCCCGTCCCGCGGCGTATACTTTACGGCATTGAAAATCAGATTCGAAAATGCGCTACGCAATTGTTTCTGATCCCCCTTCAGCAGAGGCTGGCCGGTCACGTTGATCTCAATCTGGTGGTTGTTGTCACCACTGAGGGCGCGGGCGTCGTTACCGATCTGGCCAATCATTGCCGATACGTCGATGGGTTCCTGATCGGCGCTGTGCTCACCGGTTTCTATCATCGATAACAAGATCAAGTCTGTAATCAGGGCTTCCATGCGGGACGATTGGGTCGCCATGGTCTGGATGGCTCTGCGCCACTTTGCGGGTAACTCGTCGCCGTGATCGACCATGGTTTCAAGGTATCCGCTGATGACCGTCAGCGGCGTTCGCATTTCATGGGAGACGTTGCCAATAAAGTCTCTGCGCATCTGTTCCAGTTGGTGCAGGCGAGTCACGTCTTTGACCACCAGTAACCGGTCGTCGTCTCCGAATTGGTTGATCTGAAACTCCAGATGAATGTGCGGCCTGGCAGGCGAATTCAGTTCCAGAGGTTCGGCATAGTCCCTTTTTTCAAAGTAGGCTTTGAACGCCGGGGAGCGAATCAGATTCTGGATGTACTGGCCCCGGTCGGTGCTGCGCTGAAAGCCCAGCAGGTATTCGGCGGCATCGTTCCACCACTCCATCTCTCCCCGGGTGTTGGTCATGATCACACCCTCCCGCATGGAGTTGGTGGAGTCTTGTACCCGGTTGATGCGTGAGCGCAGCGAGTCTTGCTTGCTCAGGTGGCCCTGATGCAGTTTGTGCAGGCTGTCGAAAATATGGCCCCACATGCCGATGCTCTGAGGCGGCTCGTCAGACCCGCTGGGGTTGCCTAGCCATTGGTAGAGGCGGCGGGCTTGCAGTAACGTCCACCACAAATAGAGTATCAACCCGGTAAGCAAACCATAGAGCGGAAAGCCAAAGTACCAGCCAACCAGTGTGCTGCCGGCGATGCCCGCGAGAATCAGACGTAAATATCGGGACCAGTTATACCGCATCCATACCCGCCCGGCATTGCTGCTTCTGATGAATGGGAGTGCCGCACATGTCAGGCCGCCTGGGTTGAAAAACGATAGCCGGCGCCACGCACGGTTTGAACCAGATGGTCGTAGTCGGAACCCAAGGCTTTCCGTAACCGCCGGATGTGAACATCAACGGTGCGTTCTTCCACATAAACGTTGCCACCCCAGACCTGATCCAACAGTTGAGCGCGCGTATAAACCCGCTCCTGGTGCGTCATAAAAAACTGAAGTAACCGGTATTCGGTTGGCCCGATATTCAAAGGCCCGGCAGGGGTAGACACGCGGTGGCTGACGGGGTCAAGTATCAGGCCCTCGACGTCAATCGGGCTGTCAACGCCGGCCGGCGTTGCTCTGCGTAACACCGCTTTCAGTCGCGCGACCAGTTCTCTCGGGCTGAAAGGCTTGGTGATGTAGTCGTCCGCACCGACTTCAAGCCCCTGTATTTTGTTATCTTCTTCGACTTTTGCCGTAAGCATGATGATGGGAATGTCGGCGGTGGTTTCGTCTTTCTTCAGGCGCCGGGCGAGTTCCACGCCGCTGGTGCCGGGTAACATCCAATCAAGCAGAATCAAATCGGGCTGTTTATCGACGATCAGGGTATGCGCTTCCAGCGCATCGGCCGCCTCAAGGCAGTTGTAATCGGCCATCTCCAGCGCAACAGCAATCATTTCACGAATTGACGCTTCGTCGTCAACGATCAGCACGGTTTTTCCAGTCATGAGCTTCAACCTGTATCAAGCAGGGGAGTCCATTCGTTGCTCCCAGATTTGTTACCGACCCATTACAACGTGCCTAGGTTACAAGTTTATGACAGGAGCGGGTGGTTACAGCGCTAAGTCCAGAATTAAGCCGACGAACACGGCCAGCCCGGCCCAATTGTTGTTCAAAAAGGCTTTAAAACAACCGTCCCGGGCGCGATCCTTCGCCAGATACTGCTGGTAAACGAACAGACAGGCCATCACCACCAGCCCGAGATAATAGAAACTGCCGAGATCAGCCTGCCGGCCCACCATGATCAGTACCAGAAGCACGAGCGTCTGGAGGATTGCAAGGATGGCGCGGTCGGCGTCACCAAACAGAACAGCGGTTGATTTGATCCCCACTTTTAAATCGTCGTCGCGATCAACCATGGCGTAGAAGGTGTCGTAAGCGACGGTCCAGAGTACGTTTGCTGTGAACAGAAGCCAGGTGAGCTGGCTGAGTTCATTAGCTTCGGCAGCCCACGCCATTGGAATTGCCCAGCTAAAAGCGGCACCGAGGAAAAGTTGCGGCAGGTGGGTGTAGCGTTTCATGAACGGGTAAATGAACGCCAGAATTGCGCCGCCAAACGACAGGTATAAGGTGAGGGAATTAGTGAACAGTACCACCATCAGGAAGGAGATCAGGCAAAGGCCGCCGAACAGGGCTATGGCTTCCCAGGCTTGAATGCGCCCCGTGGTCAAAGGGCGGGCTTGAGTACGTTCGACGTGCCGGTCCCACTCCCGGTCAGCGAAATCATTAATCGCACAGCCGGCGGCGCGCATCATGAACACACCGAGCGTGAAGATAATGATGTTGGCCACAGAAGGGCTGCCGTTGCCCGCCAGCCACAACGCCCAGTAGGTCGGCCACAGCAGTAACAATGTACCGATGGGGCGGTCGATGCGCAGCAATTTGGCGTAATCGGTTAAACGTGCTTGAACCTGCTCAGGCAGAGCATTCTGCAACATGGTGGTCATCCGTTCGTCGAACATGGGGGTGGAGGCTTGATTATAGCCACCAGTGTGGTGCGGGTTAAAGCGGATGGTCCGGCTGATACAGGGCGGGCAAAAGAAACTCGCAGACCATGAGAGCGGATTGTCCGCAATGGAAAAGCGAGCGGCGGGCCAGCTGGGGCTGATGGGCGAGTTCCGTCTGGCAGAGCCCGGTTTCCAGCGGTCCGCGCGCCCAGTCCGGGCTGCTGAACAGATAAGCGCCCAGAGGTTTGTTGCCAAGGTTGAGCAAGCGCCGGCCACGGCCTTCAAGACAACTGACGGGAATGATGGTGCGCGCGAGAACCCAGGGCTGCCCATCTCCGCACAGCTGTACTTCCCGAATCCAGGCTTTTTGCCGGCGCGGAATCGACAAACGCCGGGCTTCTTCGTCAGAAGGCTCGGCGAACCCTTCCCGGATAACGTCTACCTGAACGCCGGACCGGCACTTTTTCTGCAGCGCTTTGGTAAACGAGCCTTCCACCTGCAACCAGTGGCGAGCTGGGCCGTAAACGTCCGGGTTCTGGAGTCCGGCAGCCGCCAGTGATTGGTACCATTGGGTAGAGGGGATGGTCAGCCCGGTCGCTGTATCAAAGTCCTTTGACAGCATAAATACCGGGGGCGTTACGCCAGTACCCTTTGTAGTCCATACCGTAGCCGAACAGGAAGCGATCTTCGACTGACAGGCCAGTGAAGTCGGCTTTCAGGTCAGGAGTTGCCTTGCGGTTGTGGTCTTTGTCGACCAGTACGGCGGTCAGAACTTCGCGGGCGCCGTGTGCTTTGCAGTAATCGGCGATCGCACACAGGGTGGTGCCTTCATCCAGAATGTCGTCAACAATTAACACGGTGCGGTCTTTCATGTCGGCTTCGGGCTGAAGCTTCCATTCCAGAATGCCCCCGGTAGTCTCCTGCCGATAACGGGTGGCGTGCAGGTACTCGGCTTGAACGGGGAAGTTGAGCCTGGGTAGCAACTGGCCTGTCAGGATAAGGCCACCATTCATGACGCAAAACAACAGCGGGTTGCTGTCTTTCAGGCGATCAGTAATCTCTTTCGCCATATTGTCGATCGCTGCACTGACTTGTTGGTCATTCACTAAACAGTCAGCTTCAGCCATGACTTGGTTCATTTCGGCGACGGTATCGGTCATAACGGTCGGTCCTGTCTCAAAACGGCAGATTATACCGAACCGAGAGGCCTGAAGGGAGTGCGGATAGCGTGATCCTTATGTGTAATTACAGCTATTGGCCGGTAAAGTGACGAAGCTCGTCGGATCCGGCATTGGTTGGTGCGGGTGAGGCGGTTATGATGACGGCTGTTTTCTGACTCAGACAATGCTGCGCAGGCAAGCGTTTTGAAAATATGGATGATTGATGTATTGTCTGACAAGTTTTACCTGAATGTTTAGAGAGAGAAGCGGTTATGAAAAAGTGGCAGTGTGTGGTTTGTGGGTTGATCTATGACGAAGCGGAAGGCTGGCCGGAAGACGGTATCGAGCCCGGAACGCTATGGGAAGATGTGCCAGAAGATTGGGAGTGCCCCGACTGCGGCGTAGGGAAAGAAGACTTCGAGATGATCGAAATCAGCTGATAAACGGAGCACCGCCATGTCACATCCAGCGCCCATTGTTATTGTCGGAACCGGACTCGCCGGATATTCGTTGGCGAAAGAGCTGCGCAAGCTCGATCAAGAAACACCGGTTATTATGATTACCGCCGACGATGGCGTGAGTTATTCCAAGCCGATGCTCTCGACCGGGTTCACCAAAGGTAAAGACGCCGAAGGTTTGGCTCAGGCCGAAACGGCCGCCATGTCGGAACAACTGAACGTTACCGTGCGTACCTTTACCACGGTGACCGGGATCGATACCGCGAATCGTGAGCTGATTCTGGGCGACGAGCGCTTGGCGTATGGCAAGCTGGTGCTGGCCTGGGGCGCAGATGTGATTCGTTTAGGCATTGAAGGCGATGGCCAGGAGCATATCCATTCCATTAACGACCTGGTTGATTACCGCTCGTTCCGAAAAGCCCTTCACGGTGGTAAGCGCGTCGCCATTATGGGGGCAGGGTTAATTGGTTGTGAGTTTGCCAACGACCTGCGTAACGGTGGCTATGAGGTGGATGTGATTGCACCGGATACCAACGTAATGCCCAGTTTGCTGCCTGAGGCCGCGGCAAAAGCGGTGCAGCATGAACTGACCGAGTTGGGCGCGCGTTTTCATTTGGGCACGGTGGTTGAGCGTGTTGATCGCCAAGAGCAAGGGGTTCGGTTGACCCTGGCCAACGGGGAACAGTTGGATGCCGATCTGGTGGTTTCAGCCGTGGGCCTTCGTCCGCGAGTTGAATTGGCAAAAGCGGCTGGCCTGGACGTTGGCCGTGGTATCACGGTGAACCGTGCTCTGGAAACCTCTGCACCGGATGTTTTCGCATTGGGAGATTGCGCAGAGGTAGACGGCCAGGTTTTGTTGTACGTGCTCCCGTTGATGGCGAGTGCGCGGGCGTTGGCGAAAACGCTGACGGGCCAGCGAACGGAAGTGCGCTACGGCACCATGCCGATTATGATCAAAACACCGTGCTGCCCAACCGCCGTGTGCCCGCCGCCAAAAGATGCGCAAGGTGAATGGCAGGTCGAGCAAGCGGGCTCCGACGTGAAGGCTGTGTTCAAGACTGCCTCGGGCGACCTGTTAGGGTTTGCTGTGACTGGCCGGTTTGCGGTTGAAAAGCAGGCGTTGGCCAAACAGGTGCCGCCGATCCATCGGGAATAGGGCAGCGGCAGTGCCGGGCAGGCAAGTTTCTTTTCCCGATTAGCATTGCGTAAAGCCTGCGCCTGAGGTAGAAAACTATTCGTAAGCTAAGGAGCTACAAAAAGCTCTCGAATGACGTGACAGGAGCGGGCATGCTGGAAGTAACCAAAAAGCTGGTGGAATTGCTGGATCTATCGCCGATTGGGGATGATCATTTTCAAGGGGATAGTGAAGACCTGGGGTTCCCCCATGTTTTTGGCGGGCAGGTGTTGGGGCAAGCCTTGATGGCGGCGAGCCGCACCGTTGAAGACCGGCTTTGCCACTCACTGCACGCGTATTTCCTGCGCCCCGGTAACCACCGTATGCCCATCGACTACGAAGTGCAGAGGGTTCGGGATGGCGGTTCTTTTGCGGTACGCCGGGTCATCGCCCGGCAGGATGGAAAAGAGATTCTGACCGGCTCCATGTCTTTTCAAACTGCTGAAGAGGGTTTGAGCCATCAGTTTGAAATGCCGGACGCGCCAGAGCCGGAAACTCTGCGATCCGAGCAGGACTGGGGCAAAATGATTGCCGATAAGGTGCCGGAAAAGCTTCGGGACGTACTGACCCGTGATCGTCCGATTGAAATTCGTCCGGTTGATCCCGGGGACCCGTTCAACCCGAAGAAGCGCCCGCCCTTCCGGCAGAACTGGTTCCGCGCGGCCGGTACGCTACCTGACGACCCCGTCTTGCATCGGTGCTTGCTGACCTATGCTTCGGACTTCAGCTTTCTGGGGACCTCGCTTGATCCCCATGGCCGCAGTTTTATGAGTTCGGATATGCAAGTGGCCAGCCTCGATCATTCGATCTGGTTCCATCGGGATTTTCGAATGGATGAGTGGCTGCTGTATGACAAAGACAGCCCGAGTTCGTCAGGCGGTCGCGGTTTCAATCGAGGTAACTTCTACACGCGGGACGGGGTGCTGGTGGCATCGACCACTCAGGAAGCACTGATCCGTGAGCGACAGGGCTGATCTGCCAGCCATTCAACGGTCTCTTCAAAAGGCAGCGGCCGGCTCAGGAAGTATCCCTGAATCTGGTCGCAGCCCATATCTGACAGCAGGTTGAGGGTGGCTTCATCTTCGACCCCTTCCGCCACAACCTTGTACCCCAGACTGTGGCACATGTTGATGGTGGTTTGCACGATCACCCGGTCTTCTTTGCGATCGGATAGGTCGGTGATGAGGGACCGGTCAATCTTGATTTCTTTTGCCGGCAATTGCTTGATGTACGACAGTGATGAATAGCCGGACCCAAAGTCGTCAATAGACAGCGGAATGCCGGCCTGGTTAAGGGAGTTCAGGGCTTTCAGGGAGTTGGCCGGATCTTGCATCATCGAGGTTTCGGTAACTTCGAAAATGATCGCGCCGAGATGAGACGGGTAGTGTTTCATTTGCTGGCGAACAAACAGCGCAAAGTCCGACTCCCGCAAGTTGTTTGGTGAAATGTTCACAGCGATGCTCGCGGTAATATCGAGCTCGACAAGCCGTTCTCTCATCTTTAGTGCTTCAGAGATCACCCAGCGCGTCAGCGGTTTGATCAGGCCGCTCTGCTCCGCGACCGCAATGATTTCATCCGCGAATACACTTTGCTCCCGCCCGCTCCATCGCAGCAACGCTTCAAAGCCAATGATCTCACGAGTTTTCAGAGCAAGTTTTGGCTGCAAGTAAAGCGTCAGCTCGTCGTTGTTAATGGCATGGCGCAGCTCTGAAACCAAGGTGAGCCGGTCGGCGCTGTAGGAGTCCCGTGAAGGCTTATAAAAGGCCAGACCACGCTCGGTGGCGCGGCCAGAGCCTTCGGCAATGGCCGCCCGGCGGATCAGGGTGTTGGCGTCATTGCCGTTTTCCGGATGCACCGCGATGCCGACGCGGGGTTGCAGGGGAACTTCCATACCGAGAAATTCAATCGGACAGCGAATCTCGTCCAGACTTTGGATCAGTTTGCGTTGTGCCGCGGCCGATTGGTTGGCATCGACGATGCAGGCAAACGTCTGCGGATCAAAATGCGCCATGAAAAAATTGGCGTTGCTGTTGGTTTCAAGCAGCTGGGCGCCCGGTACGTCGCGGGCAACGGCGTTGTAGTGTTTGGCTGCTCTGACAAGAATGGCATCGGTGTTGCGGTGACCCAGTGTTTTGGTGACCGGATCGAGGTTGTTCAGGTGCAGCAGCACCACGCCGTAGCGTTTGGCCGGGTTTTGCTGAATCAGTTCGTTGAGCAGCATCTCGAAGCTGCTGCGATTGGGCAGTCCGGTAAGCGGATAATGCAGGGCCTGCTCCATCAGCTTCAGTTCTGCGGTACGCCGGGCTTCCAGCGCGTTAATTTCAGCATCTCGGGCGCTGAGTTTGTCTTGCCGCTCCTGATACAGCCGCGAGGCCAGCGCCAGATTCAGCAATAAAGCTTCCAAAACGGAACCGATCTGCATGCCGTAAGCGGTGATGAAACTGTTGGGGATAAAACCCATTTTGTTTGCGCCGGTGATCGCGCTGCCCAGCGTCAAAGCGCCCCAGGCCAAGGTGTAGTAAGACGCTTGCGGATTGCCTTTGTACCACTGGATAGGCCCAAGAATGGTCAGGAACAGACAGCTGGGGATCGCGAACGCCACACACAGCCGGATTGCCGTGCTGTAGTCACCAAATAAACTGAAACCGGCCAGCCCGAGATTCAGCCCGATAACCAGCATCAGAATCCTGTTCAGAAACGGGCTCGATTGCTTCAGCCGCAGAAAGACCGCGGAAAACATCGAAGAAAAGGCGACGGCCAGAGGCACCACCACCGCCATGGCCACACTCTGAATGTCGGGGCTGCGGGGCCACAGGAGTTGATAGGTGCTGCCATTCAGGCTGGCGATCAGGATCAGGTAGCCCAATGTCGAGAGCACATACAGCAGGTAAACCGATTCCCGCAGCGCTAGGAAGACAAACAGGTTGAAGCAGATGACGGTTAACAGAATGCCGTAATAGCCTGCGTGCAACTGGGTTTCAATCGATGCGTGCTCGAAGTATTGCTGACGATCCCACAACTTGAGGGGGATCTGCAGAGCGCCTTGGGTTTGCGATCGAATCAGGACGTCGTATTGGCCATCGCTTTGCAGGCGAAGCGGGAACAGGAAAAGCGGGTGCTGCACGGCTCTCTCAGCGAACAGCTTTTGATCGCCGGTGCTTTCCTGCTGAATCAATTGGCCATTTTCAAAGACGTAAAGGTCGATGTAATCGAGGGCAGGGTAGCTGATCTCAACCATCTGGTCGCTTGTGGGGTTGGACACCGTGAACCGCAGCCAGATTTGATCTTGAGTGTAGCCAAAATTGGCGGTTTTTTCAGGCAGTCGCTGCCAGCGACCCGTTGCAAGAATGTCTGAGGCTGAAACGTCGGCATCCGGTGCCAGGCGCACGTAGTCCATATCCGGAATATAAGGCGACTTGCTTGCGAATGCTGACGATATGCTCACCAGCATTAACAACAGAATTGCCAACCATTGTGCCGAGTTCAGTAATTTCACGCGCTGCCGCTCTTATCATTCTTGTCACACTGCATCGAGTATGGACGCAAGAGGGTGGCGGCTCAAGCCGGAATATGTAGCGATTTGCTGCTTTAGAGCTGCGTTTAGAGCCCGCTTGCCCAGTGTTTGGCCCATTCCAAAGCCTCGACTTCGGGGTCCAGCGTTTCAAGGGCATCGATTTTCAGTGTATCGCCGACTTTGCGAGCGCAAGTTTCGTACAGCGCTTCTTCCATCAGGTCACCGGCACCGCAAAAGGTGTCGCCGTAAGAGCTGTCGCCAAGCACAATAATGCCAAACGGCCGCCCGGGTTGTTGCGGTAACTGGTCTTTGAGGTCGATGTAGAACGGCAGAAGGTTGGGGGGCAGTTCGCCTTGGCCGGTGGTCGATGTGCAAACCAAGAGGGCATCGTCGTTGGACGTGATGTCTTCAAGATTGGGCGTTTCCAGCACAGCCACCTGATGGCCTTCGGGCTCCAGCGTTTCTTTAATGGCTTTGGCCGTTTGGAGTGCGCCGCCGTAGACGCTACCGGTTAAGATGCGAATTGCTGCCATGATCCTGCCTTTATTTGCGAGTAGGAGCTTGATGCGAGGCGAGATCATAGCGGTGGTGAAGAATGCACTCAAGTCGTGGAGGCTTGCACGCTCTCTTGGCTACGAACGCGAGGCGATATTCTGTTTCTGCCACCCTTCTTGGCAGAATAAAGGTGCACGTCGGCCTGCTTGAGCAGTTCGTTGATGGAGGCTGCGTTGGAAATCGAACACACACCAGCGCTGAGAGTGACCGGCACCGTGGTTTCGTTATGGGTAAACGCGGTGCTTGCTATCTTGGATCTCAGTCGTTCGGCCAAAGCAAGCGCTTGCAGCAGGGTGGTGTCCGGCAATAGCAGCATGAACTCCTCGCCGCCCCAACGGGCCGCCACATCGGTTTGCCGAATGACGCTTTGGGTCACTTCTGAAAAACGCTGGAGTACTTTGTCACCGGCGTCGTGGCCGTGGTTGTCGTTGACCTGTTTGAAAAAATCCAGATCAATCAGAACGATGGAAAAATGATGCCCGGCTCTTTGGTAACGTGAAAATTCGACGGCAAGCCGGTTCAGCATTTCCCGCCGGTTGGCTAAACCGGTCAACTCATCGGTACGGGCGGCATGCTCGTGAGCCTGTGCGTATCTGACCAGTTTATTTCGCGCGGACTGGCGTGTTGCTTCAAGGACAAAACAAAAAATGGATTCAAAGGTGAGGGTAGCGAAAAAGCGAATTTTGAAGTCTGTGTTGTACCTTGCGGTGATGCCGGGGAGGTCCGGAAACTGGAAGACGATCAGCGCGGCGAGATAGCAGAACAACAGGATGGCGGTACCGGCTTTAAGGCTGGTTAGAAAAAACAGTAACGGTGGCAAGGCATAAAACCAGAGCGGACCGGTACTGCTTTCACCGCCGGTGGCAATGAGATACGACATTAAAATGGCAACAAAGGTGAGCAGGCCTGCTTTTTGGGTGTCGCGGTTGCCGGTGCGAGCGAACCAAATCATGTTCAGGACAATGGGTACGCTGAAAAGCCAGAGTATAACGCCATGGGTGGTGTTGTCGGAGTACCAGGCTTTGGCGCCGATGCCGAATAAAAACAACAAAGCCATCACTGACACACCGGTCAGTAGGCGAGAAACCTGTTGCTCTTCATGTTCTGTCGAGAGCGCTTGGCTAAGTGTTAGATCTTCATACATTTGTGTTGTACTTATTGACACATTTTCGGCCAGTATGCGCCAAAAGAACTGAAGATTGGAGTGTAACTTGACTACAATGTGAAGGATGACCGGAATCGCACTTTTGTTTCATTTTTGCAGCAAAAATTTTATAGTGCGCGCCCGGTGATCTGTCAAACCCATAATGGTTAAAGAGAGCATAGCGCTTATGGCACGTTCCAGCGGTTATCTGGATACCCTTCTTAGCAGCCCGACGACCGAACGGTATCGCGTGGGCTTGAGTTTGCTCTTTCTGCTTGGTGTTTGGTTGGTGGTTGGCTCGTTCGCCCACGACCTTCCTAATGGCATGTTATTGATGGCCGCAGCCGTGATCGGTGGCTACATGGCCATCAATATTGGTGCCAACGATGTGGCAAACAATGTGGGGCCCGCAGTTGGCTCCGGGGCGTTGTCATTAGGCGCAGCCGTTATTCTGGCGGCGTTGTTCGAAGCAGCGGGTGCCCTCATCGCCGGCGGTGATGTGGTTTCAACGATCAAAGGCGGCATCATTGATCCGACAACCCTGGACGACCCCCGCGCTTTCGTTTGGCTGATGACCGCGGCGCTGCTGGCGGGCGCTCTTTGGTTGAATCTGGCCACCTGGATGGGCGCACCGGTATCCACCACTCATTCGATTGTTGGTGGCGTGCTGGGTGCGGGCATTGCGGCGGGCGGCTGGCAGATCGCGGATTGGGCGGTGATGGGCAAAATTGCCGCGAGCTGGGTTATTTCGCCGGTCTTGGGCGGTCTGCTGGCAGCGCTGTTCTTGTACGCCATTAATAAAACCGTTCTATATCGTCAGAATCTGGTGTCATCAGCGCGCACCTTCGTGCCCTGGCTGGTATCGATTATGGCGTGGGCCTTCACCACCTATCTGATGGTCAAAGGCGTTAAGAAAATCGTCAAGGTCGACATTGTTGATGCGTCCTTGATCGGCTTGGCGGTGGCCGCTGCGGTCTTCTTCGCCATGCGTAATCTGGTGAGCCGCCGTGCTGCGACCATGGAAAACAGCACCGATGGTGTGAACACCTTGTTCACCTGGCCGCTGATTTGCGCGGCTGCCTTGCTCAGCTTTGCCCACGGGGCCAACGACGTGGCCAATGCGATTGGCCCGCTGGCGGCCATTAACGATGCCATCCAGGCCGGTGGCGGAGTGGTCACCTCGGCGAGTATCCCGCTTTGGGTTATGTTGGTCGGCGCCCTCGGGCTTGCGGTCGGTTTGATGTTGTTTGGCCCGCGCCTGATCAAAACCGTGGGTAGCGAGATTACCGAGCTGGATAAGACCCGTGCCTTCTGTATCGCTTTGTCTGCTGCTTTGACGGTAATTCTGGCCTCCCAGCTGGGGCTGCCCGTTAGCTCGACACACATCGCCATTGGTGGTGTCTTTGGGGTGGGCTTCCTTCGGGAGTATTTGAAATCCAATTACGCGACCCAGCTGCACAAAATCATTGAAGCCCATGAGCCTGAGGACCAAGAGCGTTTGAAGCCCTTTTTGGACGACTTCCGCAATGCCACGCTCGAAGAGATGGAGAGCTTGCTGAAGCGCGCGAAAAAGAAAAAACAGCAGGTGCCCTTGTCCAAGTCCGAGCGTAAGCGCCTGAAGAAGATCTACAAAGAAGAAATGGTCAAGCGTTCTCATCTAACCCGCATTGCGGCGGCGTGGATCATTACGGTGCCGGCTTCTGCGCTGATGGCCGCCTTCCTGTTTTTTGCGCTGCGGGGCATGATGATCTGATGGCCTGCGGGGCTGGTTAGTGCCCCGCGCTTTAGCCATACTATAGGCGGTACGTTTGTGGGGACGGTTTACTCCGCAGCCATCTACTTTCGGGAGTTAGGAATGAGTTCATCTGTTGAAAGTCATCAGGCGAAGATGATTGGAGAGCTGAGAGTTTTCATCAAGAAGGTTCTGAGCGATCCGACGATTGCGGTTAAGTCGGTCGATATCGCCCGCAAATACAAAGGTCAGGCCGATGCTGATGACCTGATCGCGCGCGAGATCAGCGCCAATACGACCATCCGTATACCGGAAGCCTGGAGCGATGCGGATAAGATGTTTCTGGAGATCCTGCACGAAGTGCTGGATGACGAAGACGCGCTGTACTGATTCCCCGCCCCGGTTCGCCCGGAAAAGGCTGTCAGGTACCGTTCCTGACAGCTTTTCGTTTTAATGCTTCATCTGATTTGAGCTTGAGCCGGCTTCAGCACGGCATTTGCCATTTGGTGCAGAATGTCGATCTCGTCGGCAATACCTTCTGAGCTCGACAGTTCCTTTTGTTCTTTGAGAATGTCTTCCAAAATTTCGGGTGTGGTCAATGGGTTGGCCAGTACTACCCGGAACACTATGCAGGGAAAATGGTAGTAGCGCGCGGGTTCCAGTCGGGTCCGGGATACGAAGGCTTTACCGTGTTCCCGTTGAGTTTTCTGGATGAACTTGGTGATGCGGTTCAGGCAGCTGTTCATTTTTTCGGCCTGCAGCTCGTCGGCTACTGCCAGAGCCTCCTGCACGATATCCGGGCAATAACGATAGGTCAGGATGTTCAGTTCGGGCTCGGTGACCAGTTCGAAGTCCGGTTCGTTGGTGATCATGTTTGCGAACAGCTTGGCTTTTTCGATGCCCTGATCGATCAGGATTTCATAGCCTTCGCGGGCCAGAATCTTCAGGCCGGAATGGATCAGCATGGACATGCCCGGGCGTGAGCCTTCGAGCGTCGTGCTGCCCAGGTCGCGGGAACCTTTTCGAATAATGTATTGCGCGTGATGCTCGACCGCGCTGGCGAGGCTGGGGTCTTTGAATACCACCAGGCCCACGCCCATCGGTACGTATAGCTGTTTGTGGGCATCGAAGGTGACCGAGTCGGCTTTTTCGATGCCGCGTAATAGGCCGCGGTAGGTGCGGGAGAATAGAGTAGGCCCGCCCCAGGCGGCATCCACGTGAAAGTGTGCACCGAACTCGCGGGCGATATCCGACATGGCGTCGAGGGGGTCAACACTGCCGGTTTCGGTGGTGCCGGCAACGCCACAGATTGCCATGACTTTGATTTTCTGCCTTTGCAGTTCAAGGCATTTGTCGCGCAGGGCGTCGGTCTGGATGCGGTTGTTTTCGTCGGTTTCGACAGCAACCAGTGCATCGCGGCCCAGGCCCAGGACATCGGCGGCTTTGCGCAGGGAGTAGTGCCCGCGCTTTGACACGACGATAGCCGCGCCTTCGTAGCCGTAGTATTTCAGTGCTCTGAACAGCCCTTCTTCGTGTAGGCCCCGGAAGCTGCCTTCGGCCGGGAAGGCGCGGTTGCGGGCAACCCAGAGGGCGGTCAGGTTGGCGACGGTGCCGCCAGAGCACATGGCACCCAGAGAGTGCCGGGGGCTGTGCATCCATTTCCGGTAGAAGGAGCCGTCCTGGTCGTACACCAGCCGGTGGATCATTCCCAGTACCTGGCGCTCCATGGGTGTGAACGCTTTGGAGGTTTCGGTTTTGACCAGGTTCTGGTTCAGGGCAATCATGATTTTGGACAGCGGCAGCATGAAGTAGGGCAGTGCCGAGGTCATGTGTCCAATGAAGGCCGGGGATGCGGTGTGTACGGAGTTGGCAACCAGTTTGTCGAGCAGGAATTGGGCTTGCTCGGAAACGAATACGGGTTTTTCCGGGATGGCCGAATCGGCGAAGTTCTTTTCGACGTCAGACAGGTCCCGTTCGACGGCGACAATGTGTTCTTGAAGGAAGCCGGCGAGGTTTCGGGAGATGTTTTGGTCTATGCGGCTCAGCGTGGATTCCGGCGCTTCTGGCACCGTAAATACGCGATACATGGCCTCTACTGAGGCTTGGGCGGATTTTTTGTTTCCGGTCATAGAGCCACACACTTTCAGTGATTATCCGAGGGTTGGTTCCGGAAACCCTGCGGATGAGGGGCCAGGCGTGGCCTGGCAACATGTACTGCAGACCTGTCTGGTACTAGGTCATATGTCCCTGAGGAGCCGTAGTATAAGGCTTGATTTGCGTTGATGCCATGCCTTGGGGGGTTGGACTTTAGCCTTGTTGGTTTGGGTTCAGAGTATTTCTCGGTGGATGTCGAGTATGGCGGCGTCTATGCGGTCCTGGATGTCTTTTTCGACTTGGTCGAGGCGTTGGGTGATTTGTTGCGCGGAGTCGCCTAGGGCGGCGATGGTCCAGGTGGCGCAGTCGATGGCGTCGTGGTCGGCGGTTTCGCTGACCGCGAGATCGGGCTCTTTGCCCCAGATGGCTTTCATGGGGGTGAAGGCTTTGCGTTTGGCTTTCAGGTCTTCGCAGCCGTACAGCTGGAAGTGCAGGGTTAGCAGGCCTACATGGGGGGTGATGGTGTGTGGCTGTTGTTGTGGCGTTTTGCCTTCTTTGAGTAGTTTTCTTAGGGAGTCAGGCATGCTTATTCCGTTCTGCGGTGCAGGAACCGCCGGGGAAGAGCTTTCCAAAAACCGCTCCTGCGGCACATCCATGTGGCGCTTCTGCTACGCCATCCTTGGCTCCGCACATTTTTGGAAAGCTCTTCCCCGTCGGTTCTCAAACTTTGAGGGGGAGTCCTCGTGGCAAGCAGAATTTATGAGGCCGGACGAAAACTCCTCTAATTTCCCCCTAGCCTACTATAGGCGTTGCTCGTTTGATAATAGCCGCGGCGTTGGTGCCGGAAGGCAGGTTGCCGTAGTTCATGCCGCCGTTGTTTTGCAGGCGGGAGGCGCAGAAGGCGTCGGCTACGTGTTGGTTGCCGAAACGCAGCAGTACGGATGCCTGCATGGCTAGGGCAAGGCGGTCGACGAGGTTTCTGGCGCGGTACTGGAAGTCGCTGATGTCGGAGAAGTCGGCTTGCAGTTGGGCCAGGAATTGGTCGAAGCGGCGGTCGGTGCCTTTGGCTTCGGCGGCTTCTTTGAAGAAGACGTCGAGGGTTTCGGGTTCTTTTTGGATGGCGCGCAGGGTGTCCAGGCATTGGACGTTGCCGCTGCCTTCCCAGATGGCGTTGACGGGGGATTCCCGGAACAGTCGGGGCATGATGCAGTCTTCCATCACGCCGCTGCCGCCGATGCATTCCATGGCTTCGTAGGCGTGGTTGGGGGTGCGCTTGCAGATCCAGTATTTGCCGACGGGGGTGGCCAGGCGGGCCAGTAGGCGTTCGTGTTCGTTGTTCTGGTTGTCCAAGGCCCGTGCGACTCGCATGGTGTAGGCGAGGGCGGCTTCGTTTTCGATGGTCAGGTCGGCCAGTACGTTTTGCATTAAGGGCTGGTCGCTCAGGCGGGCACCGAAGGCGCTGCGGTTGTGGCAGTGGTGCGCGGCTTGGGCGACGGCCTGGCGCATGCCGGCGGAGCTTCCGATCATGCAGTCGAAGCGGGTCATGGCGACCATTTCGATGATGGTGGGTACGCCGCGGCCTTCTTCGCCGACCATCCAGGCCATGGCGCCGCGCAGTTCAACTTCGCTGGAGGCGTTGGCGACGTTGCCCATTTTGTTTTTCAGTTGCTGGATCTGCCACGGGTTTTTGCTGCGGTCGGGGCGCCAGCGGGGCATCAGGAAGCAGGACAAACCGTTGGTGGTTTGCGCCAGTACCAGGAAGGCGTCGCACATGGGGGCGGAGACGAACCATTTGTGGCCCACCAGTTCGTAGGCTTGGCCGGGGCCTTCGGCACCGATTGGATAGGCGCGGGTGGTGTTGGCGCGTACGTCGCTGCCGCCTTGTTTTTCGGTCATCGCCATGCCGATGGTGACGGCTGTTTTTTCGCTGTCTGGCAGGTTGCGGCCGTCGTAGGCGTTGGTCAGGATTTTTTGTTCCCAAAGCTTCGCCAGTTCCGGTTGTTTGCGGATCGACGGGATAGCGGCGAAGGTCATGGTGATTGGGCAGCAATGGGCGGCTTCTACCTGGGAGTGCATGTAGTATTTAGCGGCCCGGGCTACGTGGGCGCCCTGTCCCGGGTTTGCCCATGGGGAGCTGTGTAGCCCGTTTTCCAGCGCGGCGGTCATCAATTGGTGATAAGCCGGGTGAAAGGTGACTTCGTCGATTCGGTGACCGTAGCGGTCATGGGTGCGGAAGCTGGGTTTGTTGTGGTTGGCCTGATGGCCCAGTTCGATGGTGTCGGCTTTTCCGGCCCAGGCGCCAAAGTGGGTCAGGCTTTCGCTGGCGTGGCCGGCCCCTTCGCGTAATACGGCTTCACGCAGGGCAATGTCTTGTTCGAACAGGTTGTAATCCGCCAGCGCTTTCGGCTGGTTGATCACCTCGTGGGTTGCGGCCAGATAGCGATCGGTTTGAGGCGCGTCGGTGTTGTGATCGCGGGCGGTGTCTAGCGGCTTGCTCATAGTTAGCTCCTGGTGCCGGTCAACCCCCTTACGCAGTAGCGAACGATGGTGTTGATCAGCGCTTCTTGATCAGTTTTTGTTGTTGGCAAAGAGGCTGTCTGTGCCGGTGACAGCGGTCCGACAAGTGATTCCGATATGGCACCTACCAGACAAGTGCTTGTTACTCGGGCATCTTGGTCGGGTATGGAGCCGTCTGCTATGCCTTCCTGAATGATTTTCTCGAATAGGTTGGCGTAAGCCTTTCTGTATAACAGCCGTTCCTCTTCAACCTTTGGATCGACGGGTTCAGCAATCAATGCCCAGGCTTGCGTCGGCCCTTTCAGCGCGCGTCTGGCGAAGTGATGCAGGGCGTGGTTCAGACGCTGAACGGCATTGCCTTCTACGGCCAATGCTTCGGCCACTTTGTCGACTTCACGTTGTGTAGCCAGCCGAAAAATTTCGGCAAACAACTCTTCCCGAGACTCGAAATGGCGGTAGATGGTGCCGGTTGCGACGCCCGCCAAACTGGCAATCGTTGTGATTCGAGCGCTGCGAAAGCCGTTCTCGGCGACGCATTGAGCCGTACATTTAAGAATGTTTTGGCGTGCCTCGGCTTTTCGCTGGCGCATTTTGTCGGTTTCACGATAGGCCATGCTGCCTTCCTAAGTAGTGAATCACTGTTCATTCTTTGTGTCAATCAATGACAGCTTAGATGGTTCTTAATTATGGGCTATAAAATCAATAAGTTAATATAAATTACAAAATGTTACAAAAAAGAATGAAGACGCAAATAGCGCGTTTAATAAAAGCGGATTATAAAGACGCCAAGACGAGGTCTTAATGGGGCGTTCGTCGAGGTAGTTTTGCCTGCCAGCGCGCCTTCAGAGCGCGGTTGGCGGAGTTTTCGTTGATGGAGAAAAAGCATGAGTGAATTCGACGAAGGCAGTTTGGATCAATCCGGAAGTTGGGTCGGGGAAGGCGATGACAATCATTCGGTGGCGAGCCGGGCTCGGGTACGGGCACAGTTGCAGGCGGACATCGAAGCCTTTTTGCAATGTGGAGGCAAAATTGAAGAGGTTGATTCGACATTGAAGTCGAATGCTTCTCGCAAGGTGGATGCGGGCTTCAACAATCGTACGCTCTAAAGCGCTTCGATTCGGGCGGTGTTCGGCTAGCCGCCCGAATTCCCATTTCGTTGTCTCCCCCGCAATGACGCACATGACCGCGGGCCTGCACCAAAGCGCCTCTGAGGTGTATGATGGGGGCTCTTCCCACGGTTCATGTTCAGGAGGTTACCTGTGTCAAAGCCGCACCAGCCGCTTTCCGGTCGAAGCTTTCCCTTTACCCGTCTACGTCGTAATCGCGCCAGTGATTTCTCCCGCCGTATGGTCCGCGAAAACCAGCTGACACCGGACAATCTTATCTATCCGGTGTTTGTATTGGAGGGCGAGAACCAGCGGGAAGCCGTGCCATCCATGCCGGGTGTCGAGCGTCTGAGCATCGATTTGCTGGTTGAGCAGGCCGCCGAACTGGTGGAGCTGGGGATTCCGGCGATCGCCTTGTTCCCGGTGGTGCCCGCCGAGTTTAAAAACCTGTCCGGGTCCGGCGCTTGGGATTCCGATGGGTTGGCGCAGCGCGCGGTACGGGCTCTGAAAGCGGTGCATCCTGAGTTGGGTGTTATTACCGATGTGGCACTGGACCCATTCACCACCCACGGCCAGGACGGCATCATTGATAACGACGGCTATGTGCTGAACGACGTGACCGTTGAAGCCTTGGTTAATCAGGCTCTATCCCATGCGGATGCCGGTGCTGATGTGGTGGCTCCGTCAGACATGATGGACGGCCGGGTCGCGGCGATTCGCGACGCGCTGGAGTCTGAAGGCTGCGTAAATACCCGCATCCTGGCCTATTCTGCCAAGTACGCGTCCAGTTATTACGGGCCGTTCCGGGACGCCGTCGGTTCTGCGGGCAATCTCGGTAAAAGCAATAAATCGACTTACCAGATGGACCCCGCAAACAGCGACGAAGCCATTCACGAGGTGGCTATGGATCTGGCGGAAGGTGCCGACATGGTGATGATCAAGCCGGGCATGCCGTATCTGGATATCGTGCATCGGGTCAAAACCGAGCTTCAGGTGCCGACGTTCGTGTATCAGGTGAGTGGTGAGTACGCCATGCACATGGCCGCTGCGCAAAATGGCTGGCTTGATGGCGACGCGGTGATGATGGAAAGCCTGATGGCGATGCGCCGTGCAGGTGCTGATGGCATTCTCACCTATTTCGCTGTGCGTGCCGCCAGATTGATGAGAGATCGTCAGCGATCGTAACGCACAAGCAGGCCGTTCGCGTCTGATAGGGAAGCAAAGAGCGATGACAACTGAAATAACAAAAGCAAAATCAGTCACAAGCGATGACTTGAGTGTGCCCGCTCCGGTTGAGGTTCCGCCGGTTGGTGAACAGGTCAATCTGGACGCTAGTGAGAACTGGTTTAACCGGGAGTTGAGCCAGCTCCAGTTTAATTACCGGGTGCTAAAGCAAGCCATGGACCCGGCGCATCCGCTGATTAACCGGCTGATTTTTTGCTGTATTTTCAGTAGCAACCTGGATGAGTTTTTCGAAATCCGGGTTGCCGGCCTGCGTGAACAATTAAAGTATGGGCGGGAAACCGTTGGTGCTGATGGCATTCAGCCCGAGCAGGCGTTGGCCGAAATCAGTCGTGTCGCTCATGAGTATATTGAAGAGCAGTACGACATTCTCAATAACGTGCTGTTTCCGGAGCTGGAAAAGGAAAACATCCACTTTATTCGTCGTCGGGAATGGACACCGGCGCAAGCTGAGTGGGTCCGAAACTACTTCGATGATGAAATCCTGCCGGTGGTCAGCCCGATCGGGTTGGACCCTTCGCACCCGTTTCCACGCCTGGTTAACAAGAGCCTGAACTTTATTGTCGAGCTGGATGGCAAAGACGCATTTGGTCGTGAAACCGGAATGGCAATTTTGCCGGCCCCCCGCTCGTTGCCGCGTTTGGTGCGCCTGCCAGACGAGGTTTGTGAGGGTGGCGAGAACTTGGTGTTCTTGTCATCGATGATTCACGCCCACGCCGACGAGCTGTTCCCAGGCATGGAAGTGAAAGGCTGCTACCAGTTCCGCCTGACCCGCAACGCAGATCTGGAACTGGAAGACGATCTGGAAGATCTGGCCTCTGCACTTCGGGGTGAATTGCTGAGCCGCCGATTTGGTGACGGTGTGCGTTTGGAGGTGGCCGATAACTGTCCGGAAGAGCTGGTGCACTTCCTGCTGCGAGAGTTTGGCCTCGGCGAAAGAGACCTCTACCGCGTAAATGGGCCGGTGAACCTGACCCGGCTGTTGGCCGTGAGCGGTTTGGTTGAGCGCCCGGACCTGACCTATTCCAGTTTTTCCCCGGCCATTCCCCGGCAGATACGCAGTAAGGAATCGATGTTCGATGCGATTCGCAAACGTCCGATTCTGTTATCGCATCCGTTCGAGAACTTCAGTTCGGTTGTGGATTTGTTGCGCCAGGCGGCGAAAGACCCTCAGGTATTGGCTATCCGGCAGACGCTCTACCGGGCCGGTACGGGTTCGGAAATTGTCGAAGCGCTGGCTGATGCAGCCCGTCGCGGCAAAGAAGTGACCGCGGTGATTGAACTGCGGGCGCGCTTCAGTGAAGCGGAAAACCTTGAGCTGGCCAGCCGGTTGCAGGAGGCGGGTGTTATCGTGGTGTACGGGGTGGTGGGTTACAAAACCCACGCCAAGATGTTGCTGATTGTACGCCGGGAAGAGGGCAAGTTGTCCCGCTATGTGCATCTCGGTACGGGCAACTATCATGCCGGAAACGCGCGTTTATACACCGATTACAGCTTCATGACCTGTGATGAATCCATCGGGGATGATGTGAATAAGCTGTTTCAGCAATTGACCGGTATGGGCAAGGCGCTGAAGATCAAAAAGCTGTTCCATGCGCCGTTTTCCATGCACAAACGTCTGATCAGCCTCATTGAGCGGGAAGCCGGTTACGGTAAAAATGGCCGCATTATTTTCAAGTTTAATGCGCTGACCGACGCGCAACTGATCAAAGCTCTCTATCGAGCCTCGCAAGCGGGGGTGCAGATTGATCTGATTATCCGCGGCATTTGCTGTCTGCGTCCCGGGGTGCCGGGGCTGTCGGATAACATTCGGGTGCGCTCTATTGTCGGGCGTTTTCTGGAACACACGCGTATTTACTACTTCGAGAATCAGGGCAAGCCGGATGTCTATTGTGCCAGTGCCGATGGTATGGAACGTAACATGCTGAGCCGCATCGAAGTGGCGTTTCCGATTGAAGAGCCCGCGTTGATCGCGCGCTTGCAGGAAGATCTGGACGCTTACCTTGCCGACAATTGCCAGTCATGGATGTTGCAGCCCGACGGCAGTTACATCCAGAACCAGCCTGCCGAAGGCGAACCGCGAGTGGCAGCGCAGCTGGTGTTGCTGGAGCGGCTGACGGGCAAACCCGGCTCATAGCGTTCAGGCAACGAACAGTAACTCACAACGCCTTGTGCGACAAAGGGAAGATACATTGAAATTGAATAAATGGACGATGATTGGCTCAGCCGTATTGCTGGTTGCGGGTGTGGCACCTTGGGCCGTGGGTTACGTGACGGAGCAGCAATGGCTGGAGGCAACCGAGGAGGTGAACCAGTCGCAGCCGTTTGTTCGATTAGAAACCGATCGCTACGAGCGGGGCGTGTTCAGTGCCGAGGCCAGCGGCACACTGGCGTTGATGGATCCGAAAACCGGCGAAACGGACCAGATCGGGTTCAAAGTAGCCATTTCCCATGGCGTAACCGGAAGTTTGTTGGCTTTCAGTCCGAAGGGTGGCTGGCAGCATGAGGGTACCCGATGGTTGGAAGATGAAGAGCCAAGCCTGACTTTGGAAACCCGGCTTTGGGGGGCCGCCGTTGTCGAGTTTCAGGCTCCGCCGGTGTCGTTTGAACAACCTGACAGGCCCGAATCGGTCAGTGCCAGTGGCGGCTTTGCCCGGGTCGAAGTTTGCCGTATGGGTGAGCAGGCTGAGGTGTTGGTGGTGTGGCCGGAGTTGAGCATGCTGGGCCCCCGGGCTGAAGTAAAACTTCAGGATCTGCACGTCGAACAGAGCATGGCGCTGCTGAGCGGTGATGTCTGGACCGGTACGGGCACGATGTCGCTGGGGGCTCTGGTGGTTGATAGCGCGGAACTTCCCGCGGTATCGGTCAGCAATGTTTCTTTTGAAACCCGTAGTGAAGCCAGCAACAGCGGTCAGACGCTTGATTCAGAGGCGGTGTTGGCGGTGGACTCTGTCAGCATCGAGGATGCCGAATATGGCCCGCATCGGGTGGCGGTGTCGGTTGATCATTTGGATGTTGCGAGCTGGAACGAGTTCAGTTCGGCCATGACGGATATGCAGTTGCTGGCAATGAATGCGGGGGCCGATCCGCGTTCGACGTATCAGCAGCAAATGGCAGTAATGCAGCGGTTCAACGAAGCCGTGCGAGGGTTGGCGGCCAACGGCTTTTCCGTCGGTGTTCGGGAGTTGAGTCTGGCTACGCCAGAGGGCGAGATTCAGGGTTCTCTGGATGTTTCACACCCTGAACTGTCGGAAGATGAGCGGGCCAATATGCTGATGGTGATGCAGCGTTTGGTCGGTTCGGTGGATGTGACAGTGCCGTTGGCGCTGGCTGAGCAATACCCGGCGGTGCGCATGCAGTTGTCGCCATTGATCAAGCAGGGGTTGTTGGTTCGCGACGGTGATGAGTTGGTGATGAAGGGCCAGATGGAAGATTTGGTGCTGGATATTAACGGCGTTCAGATTCCGCTGCCGCCGCTGCTTTAAGTCGGTTTTGGCACCACCGCTGGCCGGTGGTGCTTTTCCTTTCTTTTCTTTGCAGAATCAGGCTTGGCTGAATTTCTGCTTCAGTGCTTCCGCAACCGCAGGATCCACGAACTCTGATACATCGCCGCCCAGGGAGGCAATTTCCCGAATCAGGGTGGAGGAGATGTAGGACAGGTGGTTGGATGGCGTCAGGAATACGCTTTCAACTTCCGGTGCCAGTCGGCGGTTCATGTCAGCAAGCTGAAATTCGTACTCGAAGTCGGATACGGCCCGCAGGCCACGCAGGATAACGCTGGCGTTTTGTTCCCGTACGAATTCTGCCAGTAGGTTGCTGAAGCCGGTGACGGTGACGTTGGGAACGTGTGCAGTGGCTTTTCTGACCAGTTCGCAGCGCTCGTCCAGGTTTAGCAGAGGCTGTTTTTTGGGGTTGTAGGCGACGGCGACGACGATTTCATCAAACATGCGGCCGGCCCGTTCAATGAGGTCGGTGTGGCCGTTAGTGATGGGGTCAAAGGTGCCTGGGTAGATTACTTTTGGCATGCACAGCTCCTTGGTTTTTATGCTTGGTAGCATATCAGTATTGGTTTTCGGGCTGTAGTCCTGTGCTTTTGATCCGCACCGGAAGGAGAGGGGGAACCTGCCTGCGGAGCATGCGCCAACCAGAAGAACCTTCCCGGGAACCGCTACGAGCACATCCATGTGCGCTTGTTTCGGGCCGTCCTTGGCCCTCAACATTCCCGGGAAGGTTCTTCAGGCCGGCGCTCCCAGCTTGGGTGCTCGTCTCCCCGATCACAATCCAATGTTTTTTTGATCTCAGCTTTTCGCTGCCAGCTTCTGCGCCAGTCTGACGCTGTTTCTTGCCGCCAATGCGTAAACCGACAGTTGCGGGTTTGCGCCGATGCTAGTGGGGAAGATGGAGGCATCGTGGATGCTCAGGTTGGCCACGTGGTGGTGTTCACCGAAGCCGTTGACTACCGATTCCTCCGGGTTGCTGCCCATACCGCAGCCGCCCATTTGGTGCGCGGTGAAGATACGGGCACGGTGTGGTTTCATCGGGAGTTCTTTGATGGCGGTTTTGGTTTCTTTCCAAGTGGTGTGCCAGGCTGCATCCATGTGGATGGCTTGCACGGCTTCTGCGCCCGCGGCGAATTGGATTTCGGCCATGTCCAGGTAGGACTGGCGGATGCCATCCCATAAGTAGTCGGTGATGGGGTAATCGAGTACGGGGCTGCCGTCGTCACGCAGGCTGACGGTGCCGCCGGGGCTTTCGGGGTGGAAGCCGTCCCGGAGCAGGGCAATGACCGATTGCAGCCAAGGCAGTTGGCCGAGGTTGTCGCGCTGTTGTTGGCCGTGGCCAGGGACAACGCCGGCGGCCATGCCTGGGTGCAGTGGTGGCACTTCGAGTTTGTAGCCTACCGGGCCGTCGTGGCCATTTTTGAAGTTGAATTCATCGGAGTAAATAGACTGCGGTGCGCCGTAGAACGGGTCTACTTTGGCCGGCATGCGGGCGACGGTGGCGCTGACCGGGTGGATGAATGAGCGTTTGCCCACGCGGTCGTAGGGGTCGGGCAGCTCTGAGCGCAGCAGGAGTCCGGGCGAGCCAATGGCGCTGGCGGCTACCACGAAGTGTTTGGCCTTCAGGGTAACGGTCACGCCCGAGGGTGTGACGCCGTCTGAGCCCATGGCGGTGGCTTGCAGGTGGTCGATGCGGTCTTGTTTCATGACCAGTCGTTCGGCACGCAAGCCGTGGAACATTTGGGCTTGGTTGTCGAGTGCGCCCGGAATGGTGGTCATCAGGGCGCCTTGTTTGGCATTGGTCGGGCAGCCTACCCCGCAGTAGCCCGAATTCCAGCAGCCGTTGACGTTGCGGGGGATGGTTTGCCAGGAGTACCCGAGTGCTTCGCAACCGTCCCGTAAGATGCTGTTGTTCTGGTTGGGCTGTGTTAGCCAGGGGGCCATAGTGTGGCGTTCTTCTCGCCCGTCGAACCAAGGCGCCATGACATCCGGGGCCAGTCCTTCCAGCCCGAAGGTTTCGCTCCAGTAGTTCAGCGTTTGCTCGGGTGTGCGGAAACTGCTGGTCCAGTTCACGGTGGTCGAGCCTCCCACGCAGCGGCCTTGCAGAATGGATATGGCGCCGTCGGCGGTGGTGCGGCTCATGCCTTCCTGGTAGAGCGTGGCGTAGGCGGTTTGTTCGTCCATCTTGAAGTCTTTCTGGTAATACAGGCCCCCCTCTTCGACCAATATTACCGAAAAGCCTTGCTTGGACAGGATTTCGGCGGTGGTGCCGCCACCCGCGCCAGTGCCGATCACGACAACGTCAGCTTCTGCAGTTTGGTTTTCCGTCAGCTTGCTGGCATCGACAACGTTCCAGCCGGAAGCCAGGCCCCGGGCGATGGGATCATTCATGGACATAGTGCTCTCCGTTTTCCGGGGTCATCAGGCGTTTTTGAATTGCGGTAAGGCTTCAACCATCCAGGCGGGTGGCCCGGGGTAACCGGTCAGATGCCACTGATTTTGGTGGCCGTAGAAAGCAACGTTGGCGATTTTGCTCAACGCGATGTAGCCGTTGTTCAGCAAGCCGAGTCGGCTATTGCGCCAGCGTTTCAGGAAGGCATCGGCTTCTTTGGTGCTGACGGATGGCCAGTCGGACCAGACTCTGGCCAGTGTGATGCGCGTAGGAGCGAAGTTCAGCAGGTCGAAGAGCTTGCGTAGCTCTTTTTGATTAGGTGCGCCGAACTGGACGATGCCCTGATCAATTCGCTCGATGGTGGCGGCAATCTCGAACTGGCGTTTGTTGGGTTCTTCGGGCAAGGCTCCGGCAAACAGGGCGGGTAACAAGGCTTCGAACAGAGCGATATCGTCTTTGCTTAAAAACTGGAATTGGTAGCTGGCATCCATCCGGCTTTTGACTGGGCTGATCCGGCCTGCGGGTGCAGTGGCGCAGCCCGTCAGGCCTGCGGTCATACTGACGGTTCCCAGGAACAAAGCGCCGCCCACGCCGGTTTTCAGGAAGCTTCGACGACTCAGTTGAGGTGGATTCTCGGCAGTGTGGATTGGCTGATCGAGCATGTGGCACCTTTGCTGGAGATGGAGGAGATTGGTCGGGCTTACAGAGTCGGCACAGCAGCCGGGTATTTGTCCCGGGCACTTGTGCCAGTTGGGCTCTTTATTAGCGAATGAACAGTTTGTAGATCATCCGGTGCGCGGCAGTGCCGTGAGGTGCGTAAACGAATTTGCCGCTGTTGAATTTCTGTTTGCTGAAGATAGCCCGGTGATGGGAGAAGGTCATGAAGCCTTCCTTGCCGTGGTAATGGCCCATGCCGGAATCCCCGACGCCGCCGAAGGGCAAGTCATCTTGGGCAACGTGCATCAGGGCGTCGTTAATGCACATGCCCCCGGAGTGGGTCTGATCGATGATGTGCGCTTGCTCGTCTTTATCGTAGCCAAAGAAGTACAGGGCCAGTGGGCTAGGGCGCTCGTTGATGTAGTGAATGGCATCGTCCAAGTCCGAGTAGGTGACGATAGGCAGGATCGGCCCGAAGATTTCATCCTGCATGACCTTCATGTCTTCGGTGGGGTTGAGCACCAAGGTCAGCGGAATCTTGCGGGTGCCATCTTTCATGTTCTCGTTGGCCGGGTTGATCTCGATGATCTCGGCGCCTTTTGCGCGAGCGTCCTCGAGATAGCTCTGCAACCGGTCGTACTGGCGTTCGTTAATGATTGCTGTGTAATCGTCGTTGTCGCGCAGGCTCGGGTACATGGTTGAAGCCTGAGTGCGGAACTCGTCCACGAACGCCTGCACCCGGTCTTCGGGGCACAGCACGTAATCCGGGGCTACACAGGTTTGGCCTGCGTTTATCGCCTTACCGAATGCGATGCGTTGAGTCGCATCGGACAGGGGTACGTCGGGTGATACCACCGCCGGGGATTTGCCGCCGAGTTCCAGAGTGACCGGGGTCAGATTTTCGGCCGCGGCACGCATTACCAGCTTGCCCACCGAGGTAGAGCCAGTGAACAGCAGGTGATCAAACGGGCGCTGGGAGAAATCGGCGGCAACATCCGCTTCACCGGTAACCACCGCGACCAAATCCTCCGGGAACATGCTCTCGATGATTTCTTTAAACAATGACGAGGTGTGCGGAGTGAATTCGGACATTTTGACCATGGTCCGGTTTCCTGCGGCCAATGACGCAACCAGCGGGCCCACGGCAAGATACAGCGGATAGTTCCAGGGCACGATAACGCCTACCACACCCTTTGGTTGGTAATGTACTTTATTGCTGGCTGGTTGAAACAGCACAGAGACGTGGCGCTTGGAAGGCTTCATCCAGTTGTCGAGATTCTTTAGGGTGTAGTTGATACCCTGAATGGACGGCATGACCTCGGCAATCAGCGATTCGTCTTTCGAGCGGCAGCTGAAATCGCGGTCTATGGCTTCCAGCAAGCGATCCTGATTAGCCAGCAGTGCGCGCTTGAGGCGTTTCAGGTTCTCTTTGCGCTCAGACGAAGAGGGCATCGGGTTTTTCCGAAACGCTTTTTTCTGAATATCGAAAACACGGTGGGTGTGTTGGATCTGCGTGTTGCTTTCGGTCATCTGAACGACAGTGGCTACCATGGTGCAATCTCCCTGAGCTATCCAGTCAAGATGCTGGAAGCGGTTGTTGTTGGCGCTCGGTGTATGAAATTTGCGCTAACGGCTATTATTAGAGTATATACTCTACTCAGTCAAGAAATGCTGGGTGGCCTAACGGGCCATCGTTTATGACATAACAACAAACTGCGGCGTGAGCATGAAAACCAGAGACAAAATCCTGTTGGCAAGCCTCGAGCTATTCAACGAACGAGGGGAGCGAAACACCACGACGAACCATATCGCCGCACATTTGGCGATATCTCCGGGAAATCTGTATTACCACTTCCGGAACAAGTCGGACATCATTTATGAAATCTTCCAGGAATATGAAAAGCTGGTGGATTACTACCTGGATATTCCAGAGGACCGGCCACTGACCGTGGCGGACATGACCTTTTATCTCGAGTCCGTGTTTGACGGCCTGTGGAGCTACCGGTTTTTCCATCGGGATCTTGAGTACTTGCTGGATTGCGATCCGCGGTTGCGGAGCGATTATCGCGACTTCACCAACCGGTGTCTGGCCGCCATGAAAACCATTTTCGAAAAGTTGGCGGAAGCGGGCATCGTGCAAAAACAGCCGGAAGAGTTGCGTGAAGTTATGGCGTTGAATATCTGGCTGGTGGTCACAAACTGGATGGCATTTCTGAAAACGGCCCATGCCAGCACCGGCGATGAGGGTCTGAGTCTGACAGCGCTCAAGCAGGGTATTTATCAGGTGTTGACGCTTGAAATGCCGTACCTGATGCCAGAGTACCGCGATGAGGTAATGTCGTTAAGAGAGAGATATCGACCGGTTTTACCCGAGCAGCGCGATTCGGATGTTGCGTAGGTTGAGCGGAAATTGAACTTCTGAGAGCTGCGCCGGTCGAACGTATTACAGCAGAAAACCGGACTTTTCTGTTGTTCCTGAGTGAGTTCTCAGGCTGCCCCTTATGAGGGGCAAGCACGTCGCAAACCCTGACGTTTTACCGGCCTACTCATCGTGGGCCGGCTTTTTTTTGTAGCCATCAGGCTTCGGTTTCGTCAGGCGCTTCCAGCCAATTGGTCAGTGCCGCCCGGCATTCATCAAGGCCCAACTTTGACGTGGCGGAGAACATCACCAGATGTTCCACGTATTCGTATTTCTTCAGTTTGTTCGCAATGCCCAGCATCGCCGTTTTGGCCTGACCAAACTTTAGTTTGTCAGCTTTGGTGGCGAGGATCATCAGTGGCAGCTTATTGTGCTCGCACCATTCGATCATCATCTGGTCAAATTCAGTCAGCGGGTGGCGAATGTCCATAACCAATACCAGGCCGCGCAGGCAGCGACGCTCATTCAGGTAATGTCCGAGGTGTTTTTGCCAGTCATCTTTCATGTCTCGGGAGACTTTGGCGTAGCCGTAGCCAGGCAAATCCACCAGGTGCATGTTTTCTTTGTTCAGGCTGAAAAAGTTGATCAGCCGGGTACGTCCCGGAGTTTTACTGGTCCGGGCCAGTTTGCCGTTGACGGTGATGGCATTGAGGGCGCTGGATTTGCCGGCATTGGAACGGCCAGCAAAGGCAACCTCGGCACCATAATCGGGCGGGCACTCGTCCAGTTTGGAAGCGCTGATTAAAAATCGGGCGCTGTTGAATGAGACGCTTTTTTGAGTCAGGTCAGGGTCCACGACGGTTGCTGTTCCTTTGGATTTCAGTTATCGACGATTAATGTATAATGCTACACCAAATTCCGGCGGCACGCTGCGCGTTCCGCTGTCAGTCCCGGTTTTGAGCCTGATCCAAAAGGGCCATCCGGCGAATAACCAGAATACTTTCAAGATTCTAAGATGAGAGAAGCGGAGCGGGCATGAAAAGACTGATCGCAGGAGTGGTTCTCGGAGTTAGCTTGACAACCATGGCTCACGGGGCAGGAGATCCGGCAGCGGGTGAACAAAAAGCAGCAGTGTGTGCTGCCTGTCACGGCCAGGGTGGCGGTAAGCCGATGATGGCGAGCTACCCGAAGCTGACGGGGTTGGGTGAGAAGTATCTGTACACCCAGCTTGTGGATATCAAATCGGGTGACCGCTCGATCCCTGAGATGACCGGCTTGCTGACGGCTATGTCAGATCAAGATCTGAAAGATCTGGCTGCCTACTTCAATAAGCAGGAACTGGTGGTTAACCAGGCCAACGATGACGAAGAGCTCATCGCTCAAGGGCAAGCCATCTTCCGTGGCGGCAACATGGCTTCTGGCGTACCGGCCTGCGCAGGGTGTCACAACCCAAGTGGTAAAGGTAATGAGCCTGCGGGTTACCCGGCTTTGGGTGGTCAAAATGCCGAGTACATTGCCAAGCAGCTTAAGGCGTACCGCGGTGGCACGCGTGCCACCACGTCAAACGCCGGCATCATGGCGGATGTAGCGTCCAAGTTGACCGACGCTGAAATCGAAGCGGTTGCCAACTACGTATCTGGTTTGCACTGATTTCATCAGCGCCGTCAGATCAGAAAACCCCGCTCCGGCGGGGTTTTTGTTTTTAGGGTAGGGAAAGCCCTTAACCTTCTGTAATTATTTGCGGCGACGCTCGGTGGAACTTTTTAGCGTTGCTAGGTCATAATCAAACGTCCTGAATAGAACCACTCAAAACCTTAATGCTCGGAGAGTTTCATGATCAGAACCCTTAGCCTGATAGTAACCATGGCTGCAGCGCTGGCTGTCAGTGGCGTCGCCAGTGCCGATACATGGAAAAACGGTGTGCATTATCGCACTTTGAGTACACCGGTCAGCACCGCGGCCGACAGCGGCGTCGAGGTGGCTGAAGTGTTCTGGTATGGCTGTCCGCACTGTTACAACTTCAAGCCATTGTCAGAAGCGTGGGCAGAAAAAGCACCAGATTACGTGAACTATGTTCGCCTGCCGGCTGTGCTTGGCGAGAGCTGGGCGCCACACGCTTTCGCGTTCTATGCGCTGGAATCCATGGGTGAGCTGGATAAAGTGCACGATGCGTTGTTCGAAGCCTTGGCCGTTGAGCGTCGTCCACTGAACTCGGCGGAAGCGCTCGCTGATTTTGTCGCGGACCACGGCGTTGATGCTGAAGCCTTTGTGGAAGCCTACAACAGCTTCGCGGTTCGCTCTCGGGTACGTCAGGCCCAAACCAAAATTATGGGTGCGCAAGTTACCGGGACTCCGACTATGCTGGTTAACGGGAAGTACGTGGTAACAGCAACCATGGCCCGAGGTCACGAAAACGTACTGAAGGTTGTTGATTATCTGGTCAGTAAAGAGCAGGGAGTTTCTAAGTAAAAGGAGAAGGCTGATGGGCGTGGCTAGCAGGGTTTGGACCAAGACTCCGGGTGATTATGTATAAGCGGATTCGTAGCCAGATCAACGGGATTTTGAAATCACAGGAAGCCGCCCCGCGTGGTGCGTGTTCGGGGAGCGAGCACGTGCCAGAGTTCGAGCCCCATCGGCATATCCGCCTGCTGACCTTTAATATACAGGTTGGTATCAACACCTCTTCGTATCGCCACTATGTGACCCGTAGCTGGCAGCATTTCCTGCCTAATCGCCGCCGTTTTGAAAACCTGGATCGTATCGCAACGCTGTTGAAACAGTACGATGTTGTTGCCTTGCAGGAATGCGACGGCGGCAGTTTGCGCAGTGGTTATGTCAATCAGGTCCAATATCTGGCCGAAGCCGCAGGTATTCCTTATTGGTACCAGCAGTTAAACCGGAATCTGGGTCAGCTTGCTCAGCACAGTAACGGTTTTTTGAGTCGCTACCGGCCTCTGGACGTGACGGAGCACAAACTACCGGGGTTGATTCCGGGTCGAGGTGCCATCGTCGCGCGTTACGGTCTGGAAGAGGACCCGCTGGTGCTGGTGCAGATGCATTTGTCGTTGAGTAAGTCAGCGCAGCAGCGTCAGCTAGGCTTCGTTCGTGATCTGATCAGTAAATATCAGCATGTGGTGTTGATGGGTGACATGAACGCCCACGCCGAACAGTTGCTGACCCAAACCCCGCTCCGTGAAACCGATCTGGTGCCACTGCCTGCCACTGCTCACAGCTTTCCAAGCTGGCGTCCGGAAAAAGCGCTCGACCACATCCTGGTGAGCCCATCCTTGGAAATTCGCCAATCTGGTGTCGTGAGCTATCCCGTCTCCGATCATCTGCCTATCGCCCTCGATATTGCCTTGCCCAAGGGTTACCTGGAAACCTTTTAATCAGCCTTGGCTGTGTCTTCTCAGGCTACCGATTTTGGTAAAAATCTTGTAACTTCGAGCTGAGGTCTTATGCTTAGAAGTCTATGGGTTGTATTCAGTCCGGGTGCTTGAAAAGCATTTCTGGCGGCGGCCATACAAGCTCAGGTTGCTTAGGTAGTCTAAGTTATCTTGTTGTTCGTATTGACTATTGTTGTCCCTAATCTAAGCGGCCCGATACATTATAAAAAACCGGGAGTGAGTCATGAGAAAGCTTACCTATTCAGTAATACTTTGTGCCCTAACGATACCGTCCGTGGCGAGCGCCGACTGTGGCGAGGTTTCAATCACGGAGATGAACTGGGCGTCTAACACAGTGGTGACCAGCGTTGCCAAATTCATCATGGAGCAGGGCTATGGGTGCGATGTGACGGTTGTGCCCTCAGACACCGTGCCCGCCGTGACTTCGGTTGCCGAAAATGGCGAGCCGGATATCGTGACTGAGCTCTGGAAAAACTCGGCCGGTGAGGCCTACGAGCGTTTGGAAGCCGCGGGGAAAATCAAGCCACTGACCAAAGTGCTGCGGCCCGGTGGCATTGAAGGCTGGTGGATTCCGACTTATCTGGCGGAAAAGCATCCCGAGCTGACTACGATCGAAGGAATCATGGCAAACCCGGAATTGGTGGGCGGCCGGTTCAACAACTGTCCTGACGGCTGGGGCTGCCGTGTGGCTAACGACAATCTGGTGCGTGCGCTCGATCTGGAAGCGTCAGGCATCGATGTATTTAACCACGGTTCGGGTGAAACTCTGGCCTCATCGATGGCATCCGCTGTACAGAAACAAGAGCCCTGGTTTGGTTATTACTGGGGGCCAACGGTTCCTCTCGGTAAGTTCGACATGACCCGGGTCAAACTGGGCGAATACAAAGCAAAAGTGCATGCGAAGAACCAATCGCCGGATGCCGACAACCCCAAGGTATCCGAGTTTCCGGCAGCGACGGTGCTGACGACCGTAACGCCGGACTTCGAAGATCGTGAGCCGGAAGTCGCAGAGATGCTGGCTCAGCTAAGCTTTGAAACCGAAACTATGAGTTCGTTGCTTGCCTGGATGGACGCCAACAACGCCACCGCTGAGGAAGCTGCGGTTTACTACCTGAGCAATTATGGTGACGAGTGGTCGTCGTGGCTGAACGACGATGCCCGGAAGCGTCTGAGCCGCCTGCTAGGCAACTGATACGCCAATCTTAAGCCCGGCTCACCGCCGTCAAGTGGGCCGGGAATGTTCTGACGTTCCCATTCTGATCGACGGTTTTACACAATAGGCTTACCTGATGGCAACATACGACTGGTTATTCTCAACCTTGGGTCTGAAGGAGTGGTGTGGCCAAAATAAAGACTCTGGCCCCTTATCCATGGCGGATTTGTTGGCCAAGAGCAAAGGGCAGGATGCCGAACCCCAATCGCTTTGGGATTTACCGTTTCCCTCTATGGATGCGCTGAACGAATCGTGCGACGCGTTTCCGCAATCCCGGGATCTTACCAAGGGGCTTGAACAGGGCTTTTTGGAAGTTAAAGACAGCCTGAGTCTGGTTCTGGACCCGCTTACCCAGCCTTTGAGCTGGTTTCTGGACGGTTCGCTCTACGTCATGCTCAACACGCCTTGGTGGATTGTGATCCCGGTAATGCTCGCGGTGGTGTTTTTGGTCAGCAAGTCCTGGAAGCTGGTGGCGTTTGTGGCCTTTTCCATCGGCTTGTTAGCGTTTATTGATTACTACGAATACGCGATGCAGACGCTGGCGATTATTTTTGTCTGTGCCTTTCTGTGTGTGTTGCTCGGAGTTCCGATTGGCATCGCCATGGCGAGGAACGATTGGTTGCAGCGTAGCACCATTCCGGTTTTGGATATGCTGCAGACTTTGCCTCCGTTCGTGTATCTGATCCCGCTGATTTTCCTGTTCAGTGTCACCGAGTCCAAGTTGTACGGCATCGCCATTATTCTCTACGCCATCGTACCGGTGGTGCGTTTGACGGATCTGGGTATTCGTCTGGTAGATAAAGAGGTAATTGAAGCGGCCGATGCATTTGGCATGACGCCCCGGCAAAAACTGTTCAAGGTGCAGATTCCCCTGGCGTTGCCCAACATTATGGCCGGTGTGAACCAGACCATTATGATGAGTCTGGCGATGGTGGTCATTGCGTCTCTGGTGTCGGCGCCGGGCCTCGGGGTATTGGTACTGCGTGGTATTCGAAATCTGGAATTAGGAGTTGGCCTGGTATCTGGTCTGGGCATTGTGTTGCTGGCCGTTATTCTTGATCGTGTCACCAAGGCCTCTCTGGCCCGGGTTAATTCCGCACAGAAACAGTGAGGCAGTATCGTGGCAAAGAACGTCAAAATCGCGATTCGCAATTTGTATAAAATCTTCGGGCCGGAACCGGACGCTGCGCTTGAGCATGTGAAGCAAGGGGCATCAAAGGCCGGACTGCAAGACGAACATGGGCACGTGCTCGGCCTGAAAGACATCAATGTCGATGTGCACGAAGGCGAAGTGACCGTCATCATGGGGCTGTCCGGTTCCGGGAAATCGACCTTGATTCGCCACCTCAATCGCCTGATCGAGCCCACCACCGGTGAAATCCTGTTCGATGGTGAAGACGTTTTGGCGTTGGGCGAAGACGGCTTGCGGGCGCTTCGCCGCCAGAAAATGTCCATGGTGTTTCAGAAGTTCGCGTTGTTGCCCCACAAAACCGTGTTGGAAAATGCCGGTATGTCCTGGGAGATTTCCGGACAGGGCCGTGAGGCCTATGAAGAAGAGGCACGCAAGTGGTTGGCTCGCGTCGGCCTGGAAGGCAGTGAGGAGCAATATCCTCATCAGTTGTCTGGCGGGATGCAGCAGCGGGTTGGAATTGCCCGAGCCCTGGTGTCCAATTCGCCAGTGATGCTGATGGACGAAGCCTTCTCGGCGTTAGACCCTCTGATCCGATCAGACATGCAGGATCTGTTGCTGGAATTGCAGGGGGAGCTGCATAAAACCATTGTCTTCATCACCCACGACCTGGATGAAGCATTAAAGCTGGCAGACCATCTGGTCATTCTCAAAGACGGCGAAGTGGTGCAACAGGGCGACCCTCAAAGCATATTGCTGCAGCCCAACGATCCGTACATCGTCGACTTCATCAGTGACATCAATCGCGCCCGGGTGCTGCGGGTGCGCTCGGTCATGGAGCCGGTAAAGGATGGCGAGTCGTTTGCGGGCGATGTACTGGAAACCGATAACCTGGAAACGGTGCTCGCGAAATCGGGCGGCGATGTAAGTCAGGTATTCCGGGTTGTGCGTAACGGCCAGCCTGTTGGTCGTCTTGCGATGACGGAGCTGACCAAGGCCTTGGTGCCGACAGCAGGAAGTGAGGCCCGAGTGTCATAGGTGCGTCAGGTAGTTCAGGCAATAAAAAACCCGGCTCGAGAGCCGGGTTTTTCGTGGAGGCAGGACCAATTACTTGATCTTGGCTTCCTTGTACGCAACGTGCTTACGGACAACCGGATCGTACTTTTTGATCTCGATTTTTTCCGGAGTGTTACGCTTGTTCTTCATGGTCGTGTAGAAGTGACCGGTGTTTGCTGACGAAACCAGCTTAATTTTTTCGCGCATGATGCAGCTCCTTAGAATTTCTCGCCGCGGGCACGAAGATCGGCCAGTACAGCGTCAATACCTTTTTTATCGATGATGCGCATGCCCTTAGTGGATACGCGCAGCTTCACAAAACGCTTCTCGGACTCAACCCAGAAACGGTGGTTCTGCAGATTCGGCAGAAAACGACGACGAGTGTGATTCATCGCGTGGGATACGTTGTTACCGGTAACCGGACGCTTACCGGTAACCTGACAAACTCTGGACATACATGCCTCCGACCTGAGCACTGGTCTATCAATGCGAATTCGTTATTTAACGCGTCTCTGGTTGCTCCGGAGCTAACTTTGCTACCGGTTCGCGCCTGTAAACTGGGCGCAACACGCCAGATACCGCCAGAAAGGGACGCTTTTATACCAGAACCGGGGGCCCAACGCAAAAAATTGTTGGGATTTTGGCCAGTTTTTCGGTGACGACTTCATGGCGGTTACATCAACCCTCTTTCAGCGAGGGATATTACCTCACCGTGACCGATAACCATATGGTCAAGAACCCTGATATCGACCAACCCCAGAGCTTCTTTCAGACGGCGGGTCAGAGAGATGTCTGCCTGACTCGGTTCCGCCACTCCGGACGGGTGATTATGCGCGAAAATCACCGCCGCTGCATTATCTTCCAGAGCCTGACGAACAACCTCCCGCGGGTATACGGCGGCACCATCGATGGTGCCGCGAAACAGTTCCCGATACTGAATAACGCGATGGCGGTTATCGAGAAACAAGCCGGCAAAAACTTCGTGCGGGTAAGTCGCCAGCCGGCTGGTCAGAAAACGCCGGGTATCGGCGGGCGAACGCAGGGGGTCGCCTTGCCGCAGAGGTTCATCCATCACCCGTCTTGCCATCTCCATGGCGGCCTGCACCTGCGCGTACTTTGCGGTGCCCAAACCTTTTACTTGGCAAAACTGGCGGCGGGAGGCAGTCATCAGCCCGCGCAGGCTCGAGAATTCCTCGATCAGGTGGCGTGCCATGGCCATGACCGGCATGCCGGCGGTACCAGTGCGCAGAAAGATGGCCAGAAGCTCGGCATCCGATAAAGACTCGGCACCGTGGGCCAGCAGTCGTTCACGTGGCCGCTCGTCGGTGGGCCAGTGGGGTTCGTTCATAGTGCGTCCTTGCAAGCGTCATTAACCCGTGCGTCCTGCACGTGGTTCTCAAAGTTACAAAGGGTACTCGAAAAGGTAACATTTGGTAAACGGAACTATCGTGCGTGCTGGCTGCGCTGTCAGGGCTTGCATGCTATCTTACAAGTCTTTCATTTTACGGGATTACGGAGCCCTCATGGTCGCCAGACGAATACTGCTGGGAATCACCGGTGGCATCGCCGCCTACAAGAGCGCCGAACTGGTTCGGCAGCTGAAAAAAGCCGGGCTGGCTGTTCGTGTGATCATGACGCAGGGCGCCGAAGCTTTTGTCACCCCGATGACATTTCAGGCCTTGAGTGGCGAGCCGGTGCGTACCTCCTTGTTAGACCCGGAGGCCGAGGCCGGTATGGGTCACATCGAACTGGCAAAATGGGCCGATCAGGTGGTAATCGCGCCAGCCTCTGCTGATTTTCTGGCGCGATTGGCGCAGGGCATGGCCGATGACCTGCTCACCACCGTGTGTTGCGCCACCGAAGCGCCAATTGCGGTGGCTCCTGCGATGAATCAGGCCATGTGGAAAAATCACCGTACCCAGCGCAACCTCCGTTTATTGTCAGAAGACCCGCAAATAGCGATTTGGGGCCCGGATCAGGGCGAACAAGCGTGCGGCGACACCGGCCCTGGACGAATGCTGGAACCTTCTGCGCTCGCCACGCTGATTCTCACCGAACAGGTGCCACAGCCAGCCGGACCGCTCGCCGGTAAGCGCTTCGTGATTACCGCCGGCCCCACGCGGGAGCCAATCGATCCGGTACGTTACATCTCCAATCACAGCTCCGGCAAAATGGGATACGCCATTGCCCGGGCGGCCGTGGCTGCGGGTGCGCAGGTTACCTTGGTCAGTGGTCCGGTTACCTTGTCGGCCCCCGAGGGCGTGGAAGTGCGCCCTGTGGTTACTGCCGAAGAAATGCTGCAGGCGTCGCAACAGGCGGTCAGTGAGGGTTGCGATGTGTTTATTGCCACCGCTGCGGTGGCGGATTATCGGCCTGAAACCTGCGCTGGCGACAAAATCAAGAAAACCAACGATGAGATGAGTCTTTCCCTGGTGCGTAACCCCGACACTCTGGCCACCATCGCCGCCAGACCCGATGCGCCATTTACCGTGGGGTTTGCCGCCGAAACCACCGATGTCGCCCGTTATGCGATGGACAAAATGCAGCGCAAGAAGCTGCAGATGATTGTTGCTAATGATGTATCGGCCCCCGGGTTGGGCTTTAACAGCGATCAGAACGCGATCACTGTTTTCTGGCCAGACGGCCAGGAATCCATCGGGCCCGACAGTAAACAGAGCATTGCCACTCGACTGGTGGCGTTAATTGAAGAACACAGCAAAAAGGCCGAAAAGTAATGACTCGAAAAAAACTGCAGGTAAGAATTCTGGATGATCGTATCGGTTCAGAGATTCCGTTTCCTGAATATGCAACTGAAGGGTCTGCCGGTCTGGATTTGCGCGCTTGCCTGAAAGAACCCCTTACCGTGGCTCCCGGTGAAACCCACCTGATTCCAACGGGTTTGTCGGTCCATATAGCCGACCCTGCGCTCGCGGCTATGATTCTGCCACGCAGCGGTTTGGGCCATAAACACGGCATTGTGTTGGGCAATCTGGTTGGCCTGATCGACTCGGATTACCAGGGTGAGTTGATGGTGTCGTGCTGGAATCGTGGTCAGACGTCGTTCACCATCGAGATTGGCGAGCGTCTTGCGCAGATGGTGTTGGTGCCGGTGGTTCAGGCGGATTTTGAAGTGGTGTCGGAATTCGACACCAGCGACCGCGGAGAAGGCGGTTTTGGCTCGACAGGAAGCCGCTGATTCGGTAACCGCCTGATGGGCGACATGCAGCAAGTCTGACGACTATACTGCGAAGGTAAGTGTTTGTCCGGAACAAGAAAATAACGATGGGATGCGCTATGAAATTCGGTAAGAAAAAGGCCAACGACGATGCCGCAAAAGAGCAGCCGGTAACGGACGCCCCGAAAGCCAAAGTAAACCGCAGCCGAGCGAGTAACGGTCTGAAAAAGCTCAGCTCAGTTGCGGCTTCTCAGGCCTTGGTGGTAGTTCTTGCCGGTGTGATCTCTGCGGCCTTACTGCATTTTCTGGTGTCGACCCCGGTTGCCACGAAAGATTTCGAACGCGCAGTAAACGTTGAAGCGAACAGCGCGCAACACCGTCTGAATCATTATTTGAAGGCTTTGCAGGGGCAGGTTCAGGCCGTGGCAAACCAGCAGTATGTGATTGATCGAGTGTCTGGCGAGTCTGATCTACGACCCCTGTCTCGCCAATTGTTGTCGGCGGTAAACGGCGCTGCTGAGGTGTTTGTCTTCCCGCGGCGGGGCATTCCCCGAACCGGAAATAGCGATAGCCTGCTTGGGTTTGCCGGGCTGGAGTTGGCTCAGCGGGCTGAGAACGGCCAGCCCATGTTGCCCGACGCGTTTCCCCGGGACAACCAGTGGTATCTGCAATTTGCAGCACCGGTCAGAAGCTCTGTCAGCAAGGCGGTCATAGGCACAGTTTTGGTGGTGTTCAAGGCGGACCATTTGGCGCCTCTGCTGCAAGTGACAAACGAAACGATTGGCGGTCGTCTGGCACTGGTGCAGACGGCGGCTGGCAGCAAACGCCCGGTAATCAGTGTCGGCAGTGGCAATGGAGCGGAAGTGTCACGCAGCCTGATGAACCCGGACTGGGATGTGGTGTATCAGCCCGGTAAAACCCCGGCGCCTCCCGTAAGCACCGTGCTGTTAGCGCTCTTGGTCCTTATTCCTGTTCTGGTGGCAGCGGCCGTCGTGTGGCTATTGCTGGGTAAAGCGCAGCGAAGCGTACGCGAAGATGTCAGTGCCATGACCCAGTGGGCTTATAAAGTGTTCAGTGGCGAACGCCACAAACTTCCCGGTACGCAGTGGGACATGGTCGCATCGACCGGCGAAGTGTTGTCCCGGGTGTCGCAGGTGGTCGAAAAGCGGGTATCACAGGCGAAAAACACGGCAGCTCCGAAAGCCGCTGCTGCGCCCGCATCGACGAAGGGCGAGAAAGACGAACCTTTGTTCGACAGCGACAGTACCCTGGGCATGGACATGCTCGACGGCGACGATGATGTGTTGGGGCTGGGCAGTTCCGATGCGCCCTTGTTTGATGAAGACATTCCGGACGTGCTTGAAAACACCGTGCCGGACATTCAGGTCGAAGCCGAGATCTTCCGGGCCTACGATATTCGCGGCATCGTTGGCGAAACTTTGTCAGCAGGCATTGTGGAAATTATCGGCCAGGCGATCGGCTCGGAGGCAACCGAGCGGGGTGTGGCGTCGCTGTGCATTGGCTACGACGGTCGCCATTCCAGCCCGGAATTGGCGGATGCCCTGGCAAAAGGTGTCATGTCGGCCGGTTGTAACGTGATTCGCGTGGGGGCTGTGCCCACTCCGGTGCTGTACTTCGCCACTCACCACCTGAATACAGGGTCGGGTGTCATGGTGACCGGGAGCCATAACCCGGCCAACTATAATGGACTGAAAATCATGTTGGGGGGTGAAACCCTCTCCGGCGATGCCATTCAGAAGCTGTATCAGCGTATCCAGACCGGGGATTTCACCTCCGGGCAGGGTGAGCAGGCCGAGGAAGATGTCCGCCGGGCATACCTGGATCGCATTGTCGGTGATATTGCCGTGGCCGCTCCCCTTAAAGTCGTGGTGGATGCCGGCAACGGGATTGCGGGTGAGCTTGCGCCTATTCTGGTTGAAGAGTTGGGTTGTGAAGTGGTGCCTCTGTTCTGTGACATTGATGGTGATTTCCCGAACCACCACCCGGACCCCGGTCAGCCTGATAACCTGCAACATCTGATTGCGAAAGTACAGGAAGTCGGTGCCGACATCGGCATCGCCTTCGATGGCGATGGGGACCGTCTGGGCGTGGTCACCAACAAAGGCAAAATCATCTGGCCAGACCGGCTGATGATGTTATTCGCCCGAGACGTGGTATCGCGCAACCCCGGGGCCGATGTGTTGTACGATGTGAAGTGCAGCCGCCGTTTGGCCGGGGTGATTTCCGAAGCCGGTGGCCGGCCCGTTATGTGGAAAACCGGTCATTCCCTGATGAAGGCCAAGATGAAGGAAACCGGGGCATTACTGGCCGGTGAACTCAGCGGCCACGTGTTCTTTGGCGAGCGTTGGTACGGCTTTGACGACGGCCTGTATTCAGCCGCCCGGCTGCTGGAAATACTGGGCATCGAAGACCGCCACAGTGACGAAGTATTTGAAGATTTTCCTGAAGACATCAGCACCCCGGAGCTGAATGTCGAAGTGACGGAAAGCGATAAATTCGCGATCATTGAGCGTTTGGGCGAACAGGGTGATTTCGGTGATGGCAACGTCAGCACCATCGATGGCATCCGCGTGGATTACCCCGACGGTTGGGGCCTGTGCCGGGCCTCCAATACCACGCCTGTACTGGTGCTGCGCTTTGAAGCAGAAACCGAAGAGGCGCTGGAGCGGATCAAGACCGTGTTCCGGGAACAGCTGCAGAAGGTTGCTCCGGATCTGGGAGCAAATTTCTGACATTAACCATTCTCTGACAGTAAGGATCAACTCATCATCATGGCGCTGAATCGTGAAACAGCCATGCAGGTCGCTTCGGTACTGAGCCGTGGCCTGCCTTATATCCAACGGTTTACCGGCAAAACGGTGGTCATCAAGTACGGCGGCAACGCCATGGAAAATGAAGACTTGAAAAGCAGCTTTGCCCGCGATGTCGTGCTGATGAAGCTGGTAGGTATCAACCCGATCGTTGTTCATGGTGGCGGGCCGCAGATTGGCGGGCTGCTTGAGCGCTTGAATATCCAATCCCGTTTCGTTAACGGCATGCGGGTGACCGATGCCGAAACCATGGACGTGGTGGAAATGGTATTGGGCGGTCAGGTCAACAAAGAGATCGTGTCGCTGATTAATGCTCAGGGCGGCACGGCCATCGGCCTGACTGGTAAAGATGCGAATCTGATCCGCGCCCGCAAGCTGGAAGTGGTAGACCGGTCACCGGAGCTTGAACGCCCCGAAATCATCGACATTGGCCATGTCGGCGAAGTTGCCAGTGTGAACGTGAATGTCATTGATATGCTGACGCGAAGTGATGTAATTCCGGTCATCGCTCCCATCGGTGTAGGGCCGGACGGCGCCTCATACAACATCAACGCGGATCTGGTGGCAGGTAAAGTCGCCGAAGCCATGAAGGCCGAAAAGCTGATGCTGCTGACCAACGTGGCCGGCCTGAAGAGCAAAGACGACAAAGTCCTCACTGGCCTTACCGCACAGCAGGTCAGCGAACTGATCGAAGATGGCACCATTCATGGCGGCATGCTGCCGAAGATCCGCTGTGCCTTAAGTGCCGTGGAAAACGGCGTGCGTACGTCGCACATTATCGATGGCCGAGTCGCTAACGCCTGCTTACTGGAAATCTTTACCGACGAAGGTGTCGGTACTCTGATTTCCCGTAACTGATCTGACTGATCCGGAGCCATGGGATGAAGCGTCTACTGTCTGTTCTGGTTGTATTCAGTCTGCTCGCTTTTGCTGGATACAAAGCGGGTGTCTGGTGGCTGGCGGATCAACGGTTGGCGGAAGCGCGAACAGAGTTGTCGAGCGTCGGTGTTCTCGAGCGGGGCCAAATCAGCTCAGCTCTGGACGGGCGCCTGCTTCTGAAAGGTGCGAGCTGGCTCGATTTCCGGTTGACCCAGCCCTTAACCATGGGCGTGGTGGAGTTGGACGCGCGATCACCGATTGAATTGGTGACCGGCTTGGCGAATCCCGAAGCCGAAACCGATGACTGGTCCTTAGTGATCGAACAGGCCCGCATGATTCTGGAACCGACCATGTTCCGTAACTGGGTCACCGAAGACGTGAACGAGTCGGTCAGCGCCCCGCCGCTGATTGCGTTGGCCTGTGCGCCGGACCCCAGACAACATCTGGGCAGCGGAGACCTGAAGCGTATGGGCATTGATTCGATTGGTGGCGATTTCCGGCTGACACAAAGCCGGGACGGCCTGACGGCTGAACTTAATACCTCCGCGGTAGGCAGTCTCGAACTGAACTGGCCGGGTGCGCGTTTGCAGGTTTCCCGAACCGGCATCGACGTAACCGGTCAGGAACAGATGGCCGAAGCTACCTTTCGAGATGGCGGGTTGATGCGGCGCATTTCCGCGTATTGCTCCCGGGAAACTGGCCTGACCGTCAATGAGTGGAGCGTGAAAGCCGCTAAAGCACTGGCGCGTGGGGTGGAAGCGCGGGGCTATAAGGCGAGTGAACAGTTGATTGCACTGTATCGACAGTGGCTGACCGAAGGCGGAGAGCTTCAGTTCAGTGTCAACCCGGGCAGTGAGACATTCGGAGTACCAGTGCGGGCCGAAGAAAGGCCTGAAGCTGTTTGGCAGGTGAAATATAACGGTGCGCAGGTGCCGGACGTATATCTCTCCCGAATACAGCCAACGGAACCGGATGTGGTTCCCGAAGCCTATGAACCGGTCACTCATCCGGAAACATCGCGCCGGCCCCAGTGGTTTGCAGAGCCTGTGGAAAACGCCAGTGCGTGGCAGGGGCAAAGGGTACGGGTCACGCTTTCGAACGGTAAATCCGTTGAGGGCAGGCTGGTCAGTGTTGGTGAGCGGGAGTTGGAAGTGGCCCACCTGATTGCCGGCGGCGAAGTGGCGTACCCTATGTTGATTCGCGCCGTTGCGCGCTTCGAAGTCTGGCGGAGGGGCCGGGCAAACTGATCTAAAGCCGGGAGGCAGGCATGGTTCAAAGTACGGATACGACAAGCCGGGTGCCGGGCGTTCACGACATGTTGGCACGGCTGATATCCTTGCCTTCCATCAGCAGTGCATCGCCGGATTGGGATCACAGCAATGAAGCCGTCGTGCGAACGCTGGCCGAGTGGCTGGAAGCGCTGGGTTTCGCGATCGAAATTCTGGAAGTGCCGGGCATGCCCGGCAAGTACAACCTGATCGCCACTTTGGGCAGTGGCCCGGGTGGCTTGGTGTTGTCGGGCCATACCGACACCGTGCCCTACGACGATAAACGCTGGCAAACCGACCCCTTTACCCTGACCGAGAAAGATGGCCGCTGGTACGGTCTGGGTACCTGCGATATGAAAGGTTTCTTTGCTCTGGCCATCGAAGCCGCCAAACGTTTCATCGACCAACCGTTGCAACAGCCGTTGATTATTCTGGCAACAGCAGACGAAGAAAGCTCGATGAATGGTGCCCGGGCTCTGGCCGAGGCGGGTAAGCCCCAAGCGCGCTATGCGGTGATTGGCGAGCCCACCGGTTTGCGGCCTGTGCGGATGCACAAGGGCATCATGATGGAACGGCTGAAATTCCAAGGGCAGTCGGGCCATTCTTCCAATCCGGATCTGGGCCGCAATGCATTGGAAGGCATGCACGAAGCCATGACCGAGTTGTTGGCCTTGCGAGCCGATTGGCAGCAGCGATACCAGAATCCGAATTTTGCGCTACAGGTGCCCACCCTGAATCTGGGTTGTATCCACGGCGGCGATAACCCGAACCGTATCTGCGCCCAGTGCGAACTGCACTTTGACTTGCGCCCGTTGCCGGGTATGAACATGGAAACCCTGCGCCAAGCCATTCTGAGCCGCATTCAGCCATTGGCCGAGCGCCGCCAACTCAGCCTGACGTTTGAACCGCTGTTCGATGGCGTACCGCCGTTCGAGACCCCGGCGGATGCCGGTCTGGTGAAAGCCTGTGAAGCGCTGACCGGCCATAAGGCCCACGCCGTTGCCTTCGCCACAGAAGCACCCTGGTTGCAAAAGCTGGGGCTGGAAACTCTGGTGATGGGGCCGGGCTCCATTGATCAGGCCCACCAGCCCGATGAGTTTCTGGAGTTATCGCAGTTGCAGCCGACCATAGAGGTTCTGAGCGGGCTGATAAAACGGTATTGTTTGTCATAGAGAGCGAGTCAGTAACACCGGCTGCGAAGAATTGAAAAGGGAGACTGGATTGAAATCAAACGACTGGCTGCATGGGTTTCGCCACTCATCTCCGTACATCAATGCCCATCGGGGCCGTACCGTCGTGTTGACCATGCCCGGGGATGCCATTGAGCACCGGAACTTCATCAACATCATTCATGACATTGCGTTGCTCAGCAGCCTGGGTGTGCGCTTGGTTGTGGCATTTGGTGGCCGTCCGCAAATTCAGTCGCGCCTCGAAGACGCCGGTCTCGAAACCACCTTTGAGCGAGGCCTGCGTGTCACACCGGACGATCACCTGCCGCTCGTCATGGAAGCCATCGGTGGCTTGCGTGCCTATCTGGAAAGCCAGTTATCGATGGGGCTGGTGAATTCCCCCATGCACAACGCCAGAATCCGGGTCAGCAGCGGCAACTACGTCACTGCGAAGCCGGTGGGCGTGCTGGATGGTATCGATTTTGGCTATACCGGCCGGGTGCGCCGAATTGACGCCCCCGGCATCGAGAGGTTGCTTGAGCAAGACCACATCGTATTGTTGCCGCCCATGGGGTATTCGCCCACAGGAGACGCTTTTAATCTGTCGTACGAAGACGTAGGCAGCCAGGTGGCCGCCGCGTTAAAGGCTGAAAAACTGATTGTCTTTATCGACGACGAAGGCTTGCTGGATGAAGACGGCTCGCTGATCCGGGAACTGGGCGCCCATCAGGCAACCGAGCGGCTGAACGCCAATAACGTTACCGGTCACGACGCGGTGCTTCTTAAAGCCGCCTGCGATGCTTGTGTCAAAGGTGTACGCCGGGCCCACATAATCAGCTACGCCGAAGACGGCGCGTTGCTCGAAGAATTGTTCACGAGGGACGGTTCCGGCACCTTGGTCAGTGGTGACCATTACGAACAGATTCGCCCGGCCCGGGTAGAAGACATCGGCGGGATTCTGGAGTTGATCCAGCCGCTGGAAGAGCAGGGTATCCTGGTACGACGCTCCCGTGAGATGCTGGAAACCGAAGTAGGCCGCTTTGTAGTCGCCGAGCGAGATGGCACCGTGGTGGGCTGTGCGGCCCTGTACCATTACCCGGAAGAGGCAGCCGGTGAATTGTCCTGCTTCGCGGTGGATCCCTCCTACCGGCGCGCAGGGCGCGGCGACGACATCCTCATGATGATCGAAAAACAGGCACGGGGGCAGGGCATTGAAAAACTGTTCGTGCTGACCACCCAAACCGAACACTGGTTCCGGGAACGAGGATTTCAGCCAACCGCGGTTGAAAACCTGCCCGGCCCCAAATTGGCTACCTATAACCCGCTTCGCAAATCAAAGGTGTTCGTGAAACCGCTTTGATAGCGCTTTGAGGGTGTCCTCACGCGCGGTTTGCGGTTGCTCGGCCAGCCGCGAAACCGCCTCGTAAAACCGTTCGAAATCGAAGTCGACGTCTTTCAGCAACTGCCGAAAAGCCGGAACATGCTGGTTGTATTGCTGAAACAGGGCCAGTTTGGCGTTGTTCAGCTGTACCGGAGCGGCACCTAAAGGGCCGGGCCCGGGGTAATGGGCTGCCAAGGCGGCATACTGGCTTGCCAGATCATCCAGTATTTGTTGCTTCCGCTGCCGCAACTGCTCGTGACTCAGAGTACTTTGCTGCTCGTACAGCCGCTGTAACGTCTCACTGGTGTCGCGAACCAGTTCCAGCGTCCGGTTGCGGTGTTCCAGCCGCAGCAGAGCTCGTTCGAATACCTCCGGCTGGCCTTCGCGTTTTAACCACAAGCGCAAGCCTTCCAGCTCGACGGCGGTGGCGAAACTTTCATTGAATGCCGTATCCCCGCTCAGATAGACCACCCGGTGGGCCAACTCATGAAACATCAGAGCAATCATCCGGTCTTCGGACAGGTTGGTGAACCCCGTATGCAGCGGATCATCAAACCAGCCAAGCGTGGAGTAAGCCGTGACCGCGCCAATGAACGTATCGTAGCCTTGGTTGTCGAAGTGCTTTTGAGCCTCCTTTGCCATCGCCAGCTTGAAATAACCCCGGTAGGCCTGGCACCCGACAAACGGATAACACCACTGATTCGGCGTCAGGGAAAACTCGGGCACGGCCACCAGATTGACCACCACCCAAGGGTGCTCAAGTGCCACAAAGTTGGAAAACGCACCGCCAACAGGGAGTTTGAGCGTGTGCTTTGCAAAGGTACGTGCCGACTGTGCGGACGACAAAGCCCGAGACAGCGCAGGTGGGGTGTCGGGTTGCTGGAGAACATCCGCTACCGGTTCACTGCGCATCATTAACGAAACATGGCCGGAAATAGCCTGGGTGTAATAAGCCATTGATGAGCAGCCCGGAAGTACCGCTAACAGTAGCAATATGAGATATACCTGACTAAGCTGTTTCATGAATCATTGTGTTACGGTGAAGTGGACGCTCGCATTCGATATTTTGTCATTGTACGGGCAGAGTTGTAGGCTATTTCCTCAACCACTTTAGCCGATTTTTTTGTGGGTGGTACGTTCCACCTGAACAGGGACATATACCGGGCGGCCAACACCCGGTGGCGGAGCCGGCTTAACAACCGGTTATTAATTGATGGATCCGAGAGAACGTCGCAGTAGCCCCAGACAGCCAATCAAACTCGCGGCCCAAATCGATGTGGGTAGCGGTGAGTCATTACCTTGCCAAATCGCGGACTTCTGCGCCGAAGGCCTGTACATACGTTATTCCGGCCAGACCTCCCTCAAATTGGGCCGTGTGTTTGAGCGGTCGGAGCCGAAAGACGTGGTTGTGCGCTTTCGGGGGCTGGACAGCAACATTCACCATGAGCTGCACGTGCGCCCGGCACGCCGAATTGAACGTGCTATGGGGGTTTCCTTTGTCCGCTCGAACCCGGAGGCCATCGACGCGCTAATACGGCTCTGTGGCAGTAGCGACAATCAAAGCCGGTCGTCACTGCAAGCGCCCAGCGATAGAGTTCAGTTTGTCCTGCATCAATGTGCCCGCGCCATCACCCAGTTCATTGAACCCTTGATGGATGCCTGTTTTGTAAACACTGTAGATGCTTTGAAAGCGGCCGCTCAGAAAGCGTCAAGCGATCAGCTGGCCAACGAATACATGGATGCGTCGGGGCAGATCGAAAGCCGCCAGCGCATCTTGTGGCACCACATGGCCCGCAGCCTGGAGTCGCCCTTAAAGCCGGAACAAAAAGGCGCTCCTGGAGCGCTGTTGTCCGTTGTCGATAAGGACGAATTTGAAGATTGGCTGGCGGTTAAAGTCATGGTCACCCGGGCGGATACCTTGTACCGGGGCGACCTGCTCGAACTCAAGCTGCGACTGGACCACTTGGGGATCTCCAACCGGACCGGTCACCATAACCCCTTGGGGCCGGCGCTGGTTTGCGAAGCTTTCCATCATGCTTTGGTGCAGCTGAAGGTGAGCCGCGATGTGGAAAAGGTATGCTTGAAGGTCTTCGAACAAGCTGTGATTCGTCAGCTGGCCCCGCTGTATCGTGAGCTGAACAACATTCTGGTCCGGCACGGAGTGCTGCCAGACCTCGATCTGACCAAATACCTCAGTGAACAAGCCGCCGAGCGGGCTACGCCCAAAACACCAGAGTTTACTCCGACGAGCAAAGATGAGGCCGAGGCGCCAAAGCCCTCGCCAGCGCGGCCAGAAGACAAAGTCGAATCGAAGGCCTCGGGTGAGTTCCGGGGGTACGCCAGGTACGCGCAGAACGCCTTTGCAACGGTTCGAAACCTTTTATCATCCTTGAAGCTGAGCCGCTCAGCGGAGGATGTTCCGGCATCCGAATCCTTCGAGCCCAGCGCGCGCCCGTTGACCAGCCGTGAGCTTAGCCAGGAGCTGCAAGAGCTGCAGATACAGGCGGCGGATCTGAACGAACCCGATGTTCCGTTGAAGGAACGGGTTGTAGCGAAGTTGAAAAGCAGCATTGAAAATGCGCGCCTGAACGAAGACAGCGAAGACGCACTGGATGTGGTGGACCGATTCTTTCGCAGTGTGACCGAAAGCCCCAAACTCAGCCGTTTCGCTCAAGACAAAATGCGCCAACTGCAAGTGCCGGTGCTGAAAGTCGTGATGCGGGATCCCGGTTTTTTTGATGACCACGCCAGCCCGGTCCGCAGTGTGATGAACCGGCTGGCCCAGATTGGTGTGAAGGGCGCTCGCCCGAACCCCGTGGTGCAACGAAAAGTTGACGAATTGGTGCAGCGCATAGCCACCGACTTCGATCAGGACACCGTGATTTTCGACGAAGCGGTTGAGGAACTCGACACCTTGATCGAACGGCAGAACCTGGCCTACCGCCGCAATGTCGAGCGGGTGACGGCGGCGGCTCAGGGTGCCCAGAAAGTGGCCGAATCCAAAGCCGCCGTGGCGGCAGCGCTGGAGGCAAAACTGGGTGGCCGAAAAGTACCGAAGGCCGTTGTCAGCCTGCTGGATGGCGGTTGGCGTGATCTTCTGTCTTTGACTTGGATACGGCAGGGCGAAGAAGGGCAGTTGTGGCAGGATTATCTGGCCGTTATTGATTCGTTGATGGCCTACGCCGAAAGCCCCGGCAACAGCAGCAATTTGCCGGAACTTCTGCGCCTGATCCAAGACGGTTTGGCCTCCATTTCCAGCAACCGAACACCGTCGTCCCAGATACGGGATGAGCTGAAACAGCTGATGGTCCGGCAACCCGGTGAGTCTCTTGATCTGGTGGAAATGCCGAGGGCCAAGCCTGACAAACCCGCCCAGTCAGATGCGGACGAGCGGGAAATGAAAAGCCTTCAGCGATGGATCAACCGTGCCCACCAGCTGCAGGTCGGAGACTGGTTTAAAGATCAGAGTAAATCGGATGACCCGCATTACATCCGGCTGGTTTGGGTGGCAGAGAACTTCTCGCGCTTTGTGTTTGTGAATCATCAGGGCATGCGCGTGGTCGAATTAGACGCGACCTCATTGGCGCGAAAAATGCGAGAAGGTGCCCTGATACTGGACAGCCAGTACGAAAAGCCGTTGGTGGATGAAAGCATTGATCGCATGGTGCGGAATGTATACGACCAGCTGTCCTGGGTTTCGACCCACGATGAATTGACCCATTTGCTGAACCGTCGTGAATTCGAGCGATTGCTGGAGCAGCACCTCGCCGACCATGACGGCACCTGTACGTTGCTGCATCTGGACCTGAAAGGTTTCCGCCTGCTGAGCGATGTAGCAGGGCACAAAGCCGCCGATGAAGCTCTGAAACAAGTGGCTGACATTGTGTGCAAACACGCGAAAGAAGGTATGCCCGTGTCACGGATTGACGGTACCGAATTTGCCATGCTGGCGCCGGATGATATGGCAGCGGCCTTGGCCCAGTCGCTGGTCGGCGCCGTCGAGTCGGCGGAATTCCGCTTTGATGACAAAGCGTATGAATTAAGCGTCAATGTTGGCATTGTGCCGACGGTTGCCGCAGTGACCTCAGCTGAACGCTGGCTGAGAACGTCGGAACAGGTGTTGTCGGCCGCCCGTCGCGGAGGCGCGGGGCAGGTGTCGGTTTACAGTGAAGATAGCGAAGATCAGGCGCGACAAGATCTGATTGCGGCTCGTGTTGCCAATCTGGGAGACCCGGCCGATGACCGGATGCTGTTACGGTGCCAGAAGATTATCCCGTTGCATTCGGAAACCCGAATGTCGGCCGCCCAGTATGAAATCCTGATCAGCATGTACGACGACAGTGGCGAGTTGGTTACCGGCCGCGACCTTGTTCGCATGGCGGAACGCTATGACCGAATGCAGGCGGTGGACCGTTGGGTTGTGGGCCATATGCTGGATTGGCTGCAGGAGAAAAAGCCCGATGCCCGAGACGTGGGCGGTATTTGTATTAACCTGTCAGGCCATTCGCTGAACGAGCAGGCTCTGCTGGAGTTTATTTACGAGAAACTCAGCCAGAAAGATGCCCCCATCGAACGCTTGTGGTTTGAGTTAACCGAAGCCTCGGCCATTCACGACGTGCAGGCCGTGGCCCGGTTTATCGGGGAAATGAAAGAGCTTGGGTGCCGCTTCTGTCTGGGTAACTTTGGCACTGGGCCGAATGCTTATGACTTCATGCGCTCACTGCCGATCGACCTGATCAAAATCGACAGTGCCTTTACCCATCAGCTGGCGACCAACGCCACGGATCAGGCCATGGTCAAATCGATGGTCGATATGGCTCATTTTATGGGTAGGGAAGTCGTGGCGACACAGGTTGAAACTCGTGAGGTTCTGGATAAGCTGACGCAGTTGGGTGTGGACTATGCTCAGGGCTTTGTTATCGAAAAACCTAAGCTGCTCAACAGTTTGATCTGACCCTCAGGAATTTTTCTTTTTATGTCTAAGCGCCACCCGATTATCGCGGTGACCGGCTCCTCCGGAGCGGGCACCAGTACCACCGGTCAGATTTTTGCCCGTTTGTTCGCCCGAGAAGACATCAATGCCGCGATGGTCAGTGGTGACAGCTTTCACCGCTATACCCGTGAACAGATGGCGCGGCTGGCCGCGAAAGGCCAGTTTGGTGAACGCAACCATTTCGCGCTTGCCGCCAACCACATCGACCGGCTTGAAGCCCTGATGTACGACTACAGCCACACGGGCAATGGTCGCTGCCGCCAGTATGTCCACGACGAAGACATTAACCTGATTGCCGCCGGCCATAAGCCGGGCACCTTCACGCCGTGGAGCTCTTTGCCCGCGGATACCGACTTACTGTTTTACGAAGGTTTGCACGGTGGAGTGGTCAGTGAAAACTTCAACCTGGTGCAGTATGTGGATTTGTTGATCGGTGTTGTGCCGATCGTGAACCTGGAATGGATTCAGAAGATCAATCGGGATACCAACAAGCGGGGTTACAGTCAGGAAGCGGTTGTGGAAACCATCATTAACCGCATGGACGACTACGTGAAAGACATAGTGCCGCAGTTCTCCCACACCCATATCAACTTTCAGCGTGTGCCGCTGGTGGATACATCCAACCCGTTTATCGCCCGGGAAGTGCCGAGCGAAGATGAAAGCATGATCGTGATCCACTTTCGTGAAGTGGCGGATGTGGATTTCAGCTGGTTGCTGCAGGCGATTCCCCAAAGCCGCTTGTCCCGGCACGACACGCTGGTGGTTCCCGGCCCGAAAATGCCGTTGGCGATGGACTTGATTGTGCGCCCCATGGTGCAGAGGCTGATGGCAGGCAAGGCGTTTGCCTGAGAGGCAGCTGAGCATAGCTGCCTCTCGAGGCGATTATTCCACGTTGCGGGAATAGAAAATTTCCAGCATCTCCCGGCGTAGCCGGTCTTCAATGGATTTGGCCTCGGCGGGGTCCAGCTCTTCTGCGTTGGTGCCAAACACGTAGTTATCCAGATTGAACTCTTTCAACATCATCTTCGTGTGGAACAGGTTCTCCTGATACACGTTCACGTCGATCATCTGATAGGCGTTCTGAGTGTCTTCGGTAAGGTAATTCTGAATCGAATTGATGTCGTGGTCGATGTAATGCTTGGTGCCATCAATGTCACGGGTAAAGCCCCGTACCCGGTAATCCACCGTCACCACGTCGGAATCGAAACTGTGAATCAGGTAGTTCAACACCTTCAGGGGTGAAATCAGGCCACAGGTGGACACGTCGATATCCGCCCGGAAGGTGCTCACGCCGTCGTGTGGGTGGCTTTCCGGATAGGTGTGCACCGTTACGTGGCTTTTGTCGAGGTGCGCCACGATCGTGTCTGGCAAGGGCCCCGGCGATTCGTCGTAGTTTTCTTCGCAGTCTTCTACGTCGTGCTCGGCAATCAACATGGTAACCGACGCACCGTGAGGTTCGTAATCCTGACGGGCGATGTTGAGAATGTTCGCGCCAATGATTTTTACAACGTCAGACAGAATCTGTGTCAGGCGCTCGGCGTTATACATCTCGTCGATGTAATCAATGTACGCTTCACGCTGCTCGTTGGTCTGCGCGTAACAGATGTCGTAGATGTTGAAGCTCAGGGATTTGGTCAGATTGTTAAAACCGTGCAGCTGGAGTTTTGGTTCCATGCTCAGCCCTTTGATAATAGGAAATGAAAAGTGAATTATTCGGCTTCTCGGATTTCGAAGCTATGACTAATCTCGACACCCGCTGAGCCTAGCATGATCGACGCCGAGCAATACTTGTCGGCAGACAGGCTCACAGCGCGTTCAACCTGCTTTTCTTTCAGGTTGCGACCAGTCACCACGAAATGCAGATGAATCTTCGTGAACACAGCCGGTACCGCATCGGCGCGCTCGGCTTCCAGTTCGGCGTGGCAGGCTGTTACGTCTTGCCGGCTTTTTTGCAGAATAGACATCACATCAAAGGAAGAACAACCGCCAACACCCATGAGCAACATTTCCATCGGGCGCGGCCCCAGGTTCTGCCCGCCGTGGTCGGGTGGCCCGTCCATCTGCACGCTGTGGCCAGTGCCGCTGGTGGCTTTGAAACTGACATCGCCGGTCCAGTCTACGGTTGCTTTCATTGAGGGTTCTCCATTGTTCGATCAGTGATGAGAACGGATGCTAGCACAGACTTTCGGAAACCCGTGCTTTTGCATTCGAGTTGCCCCGGGCCAGCCATCTTGTTATAAGTTGCGTGGCTAGTCAGAAAAACCCGTAACCTGCAGGGAAAAGCGGGGATATAACAAAGTTCAGGATCGGCATTACGCTGAGGAGGCACGTCTCGCATTATGGCTACTATCATCAAGCCGGTTGAGCAAAAAACTAAACATCTGGATTACTTTCTTTCCCAATGCCATCGCCGGCGTTATCCAGCCAAAAGTACCATCATTTATGCGGGCGATAAAAGTGACTCTCTCTTTTACATCGTTAAAGGGTCGGTAACCGTCATTATCGAAGACGACGATGGCCGCGAGATGATTATGGCCTACCTGAACACCGGTGACTTCTTCGGTGAGATGGGGCTGTTCGATAACATGGATTCGCGCAGTGCCTGGGTCAAAGCCAAAACCGAATGCGAAGTGGCGGAAATCAGCTACACCAAATTCCGTGAAATTGCCCAGCAAGATCCTCGGGTTCTTTATTTCATTGGCGAACAGATGGCTTCTCGTTTGCGCCAGACCACCCGCAAAGTAGGCGACCTGGCGTTTCTGGACGTGACCGGCCGGGTTGCGCGCACGTTGCTCGATTTGTGCAAAGAGCCCGATGCCATGACCCACCCGGATGGCATGCAGATCAAGATCACTCGTCAGGAAATCGGCCGCATTGTCGGTTGCTCCCGCGAGATGGTGGGCCGGGTACTGAAAACCTTGGAAGAGCAGGGGCTGGTTCAGGTGAAAGGGAAAACCATGGTGGTCTACGGCACTCGCTAACAGGCACCCTCAGAGCGTAAAAAACCGCTGCCTGGCAGCGGTTTTTTTGTGAACGCTAGTCAGCCAAAGCGACCGACTTGATCTGCAGCCACACGGGCAGCCCGGGAGAAAGCTGAAGCTGGTGTACCGAGCGGGAGGTCAAACGCGCTAAAAACGGAGTGTCCCCAACCAGCAGACGAACCAGACTGGTGCCCGGCATGACCTCTCTGGCGATGTGGTCAACCGTTGCCGGCAGCAGGTTCTGAATACTTTGGTTCCGCTGTTCCTGCAAAGCAATACTGACGTCCCGAGCTAACACCTGAACACGCACCGACATGCCAGCGTGGAGATGTTCGTGATGACGCAGCCACAGCTCACCGCCATCGAACGCTACTCGGCACAGTTGCCAACGGTCATCCACTTCCGCCACTTCACCATTGAGGATTACGCCAGCGTCTTCTTCCAGCCGGAATGGATGGTCTGTTCGCGCCAAGGTTTCCTGAAGCGGCCCTTGGGCCACCACACGTCCGTGTTCCATCATCACAATATGATCGGCCAGTCTCGCCACCTCAGCGGTGGAATGGGACACATAAAGCACCGGAATTTCGAGCGTGTCTCGCATGCGCTCAAGATATGGCAAGATGTCCAGTTTGCTTTGCTGGTCCAGCGCCGACAGCGGCTCGTCCATGAGCAGCAGGCGAGGGCTGGTCAGCAGGGCTCGCCCGATAGCCACACGCTGGCGCTCACCCCCGGAAAGCCCTGCTGGCATGCGCTTCAGCAGCGGCGACAGGCCGAGCCAGTCATAGACTTGTTCCGGGCTGATCTTGCGCTGTTCGGCCGGCACCCGGCGGTAGCCGTACAGCAGGTTTTTGCGAACCGACAAATGTGGAAACAGACTGGTGTCCTGAAATACATAGGCCAAAGGCCGCCGATGCACCGGCCAGCTGTTGTGGGCGGTTTGCCAGGGTTCACCCAATACCGACAGCTGCCCTTTGGTGGGCTGTAAACCCGCAATGCATCGCAACAGCGTGGTTTTGCCGCAGCCGGAGTGGCCAAAGATGGCGGTAATGCCCGAGCCGGGCAGATTGAGATCAACATCCAGGGCAAACTTGTCGAAGTGGCACTGAAACCGGGCCTGAATGCGGTCCGAATGGCTCATCGAACCACTCCCGGCTGAAAGCGCCCGTTCAGGCTGTACAGGGTGACGAGCACGACAAACGAAAATGCCAGCATGCCTGCAGAGAGCCAGTGTGCCTGCGTGTATTCCAGTGCCTCCACATGGTCGAAGATGGCCACCGATAACACTTTGGTTTCACCGGGAATGCTGCCACCGATCATCAGAATAACGCCGAATTCGCCAATGGTGTGGGCGAAACTCAGCACCGCAGCGGTCAGAAAGCCCGGCCGTGCTAACGGGATTGCGATGGACACAAAGCGATCCCAGGCCGAGGCGCGCAGCGTGGCGGCCGCTTCCAGCAGGTTCTCGTTCAAAGCCAGAAAGGCATTTTGTAAGGGTTGCACGGTAAAGGGTAGGGAGTAGATCACCGACGCCACCACCAAGCCTTCAAAGGTAAACGGCAACAGCCCCAAACCAAGGCTTTCGGTTAATTGGCCTATGGCCCCGTCCGGGCCCATCACAATCAGCAAATAAAAACCCAGTACGGTTGGCGGTAACACCAGCGGCAGCGCCACAATCGCGGCAACCGGTTGGCGAAGCCAGTGTTGCGTTCGAGCCAGCCACCACGCGATGGGCGTGCCGATCAACAGCAGCAACACCGTGGTGATGCCCGCCAGTTTTAATGTCAGCCAAACGGCCTGCCATTCCGGGCTCATGAAATCTCCGCCGGTTCAGTGAGTGGACTGTCGCGGAATATCGTACCCGTCTTCACGGATGATCGCCTGTGCTTTTGCGCCATTCAAAAATGCCATCCAGTCATGGGCCGCAGCGTTTCGGTGGCCCCGGTTAAGCAAAACCGCATGCTGGCTGATCGGCTTGTGCAGGGTTTTTGGCACCTGCCAGGCAGAGCCTTCCTCGTCGTTGTATGCGCGTACCTGGGCTTGCGCCACGAAGCCGGCGCGGGCATTGCCGGTGGCGATAAACTGAAAGGTTTGCGCGATGGAGTCGCCGCTGACCAGCTTCGGCGAGAGAGCGCCGGCGAGCCCGAGATTCTCCAGAACCTCGATCGCAGCAATGCCGTAGGGCGCTGTTTTGGGGTTGCCGATTGCCAGACGCTGAGGCTGGCTGTTCAGATATTCACGGCCGTCCCGGAACAGATTCGGGTCGCGGCTCCAAAGCACCAGCCGGCCCTCGGCATAGGGAATCTGCGAACCGGCCACTGCTAGGCCTTGGTCGGCCAGCAGTCGAGGGCGTTCGGCATCGGCTGCCATGAATGCATCGTAGGGTGCACCGTGCCGGATTTGCGCGTACAGCTTGCCTGTTGAGCCAAAGCTGGCGCGCACCTGATGCCCGGTTTCGTGCTCGAAAAGTGCGATCAGTTTCGCCATGGTGGCGGTAAAGTTAGCGGCCACGGCTACCGTGGCTTGTTCGGCCCGGGTTTGCCCGGTGGCCAACAACAGGCAGGCGGTGATCAGGCCGACAAAGGCTCGGCGCATGCGCTTTGAGCGGTAGGAATACACTGCAGCAGGTGTTGCCATACATCCTCGGCGTTGAGTTCGTTCAGCATCTCGTGGCGGCCGCCGTCAAAAAGCCGGAAGGTCACTTTCTGAATGCCGGCTTCGCGAATTGCTTGAAAATGCTGGCGGATACCTTTGCCCATTTCACCCACGGGGTCTTCGCTGCCGGAAAAAAGATGCACCGGTAAATCTTTGCGCCATCGCATCGGATTGATGGTGAGCATGCCGCCGAGGAAATCATGCCACAGTCCGGTGCTGCATTCGAATCCGCATAATGGGTCGGCCAGGTATTGATCCACTTGCCGCTCATCCCGGCTGAGCCAGTCGCATTCGGTGCGGTTAGGCCGGAACATGCGGTTGAACTTGCCAAAGGTCAGCTTGGCAATCAGTTTGCTCTGGTGGCGTTTGCCACAAACCCGCTTGATCAGCCCGATGAGCGAGCGCGAAGGAAGCAATTCTGCTTTGTTGATGCGGTTGGATGCACTCAGTATCAGCGCATCGAGGGCGGCCCCATGCTGCTGTGCATAACTCTGGGCAATAAACGAGCCCATGCTGTGGCCCAGCAAGCTCAGCGGCAGCTCAGGAAAGGTAGCTCGGGCATGAGCCACCACCAGCTCCAGATCACCGACCACCTTGGCCCAACCCTGAGAGTCGGCATAGTGGCCCAGATCATCCGGCTCGCAATCGGGGCCGTGGCCCCGGTGATGGTAGCTGATCACGGCAATCTGATGTTGCCCCAGCCACCGCACAAGCTCGCCATAGCGGTTGCCGTGCTCGGCCATGCCATGGCTGATGATCAGGCAGGCGCGGGGCACTTCAGGCTGGAACAGCGTGCCGGTAATTTGGTGGCCGTCAGCGGCGGTCAGGTTCAGAGGGTGCTGGTTCATAAACGTTAGCCGGTTCCTGTGTAACCGGGCGTTGCCACTCCGGCGGTTTCCACAAATGTTTTAAACGAGAGCTTAGACTGCCGGGTTTACCCATGTCGCGGAACATATCCACATATTCGTGGGTCCACAGTACCAGCAGATTGTTCGAATGTACTTGGCGGGGAATGCCGTAAGTCGGTGGCAGATCGTCAGTTTCCGGCACGAAACTGTTAAACAGACGATCCCAGATGATCAACACCCCGCCGTAGTTGCGATCGATGTACCGTTTGTTGCGCCCGTGGTGGGCACGATGATGGCTCGGAGTATTAAACACAAATTCCACGGCTGCCGGCAGGCGATGGATCAGCGTGGTGTGAATGAAGAACTGATACACCAGCGACAGCGCGTAGGCCACGCCAATCCATACCGGATTGAAGCCCAGCAACGCCATGGGCAAATAGAACGCCCAGTTGCCGTTGAAAATGTTGGTTGCACTCTGGCGCATGGCGGTGGAAAAGTTCAGGCGCTCGGAAGAATGGTGTACCACATGAGCGGCCCAGAACCAGCGAATTCGATGGCTGGAGCGGTGCATCCAGTAATAGCAGAAATCCACACCGATGAAGGTCAGTATCGCCGTAAAGGCATTCAGCTCGATGTCGAACAGACGGTAGTGGTAACACAGTGCATACACCGGAAAGGCAATAATCCCGGCAAACAGCAGCTCGGTGGTTTGATAGCCCGCGCCTAACATGAAGTTGCGGATCGCCTCAGGCACGTCCATCAGCTTCGGATCGTGGCGGATTTTCAGGTATTCCCAAACCGCCACGGCAATAAAGACCGGTGTGGCGACAACGAAAATCAGCTGCCGCTCATCCAATGCCAACCAAGGGGCCAGCGTCTCCCAAAGTGCAAGCAGGCCGCTGTTTTCAAGCACCGAGTGCATCATATCGATCAGAGCCATGACAAAACCCATGTTGGTTATTATTCAGGCTATATCATGGCACGTGCGCGGTTTTCTCCAATGTCCTATCGCGTCATTGTGAGTGGCGTTTTGCGACAGTGCTTTGTGTTATCGGTGCTTGCGATACATGGCCTCAACCGGCGCGATTATGTCGTGCCACTCCCCCAGTACCGCTTGAACCGGTCTCGGAATTTTCGCAGGCTTGGGCCAGGGCACCGGGTATTGCTCGGGCTGGAACAGCGGTGCCAGCAAGGCACCCGCAGTCAGATCCGCTCGTGAGAACTGGTCGCCGGCAAGATAAGACTGCGGGCCGTACACCTCGGCCAACTCGGTGAGCACCGCCTCGAGCGTTTGCTGAGCGGCATCGGCCGTGGCCTGGTTGATCTTCATCCACTTGCGCATGATGTCATCAACCCGGCTGAAAGCCAGGCTCAGCAGGATCTTGTTGTAAAACGGAGTGCCCGCGGCCAGCAGCGGAACCACCACTTTCGGGCGCTGCAGGAAATAATGGTAAACCCAGGTGCGGATCGCCGGGCCGGCCAGGTCGTCCAGTTTTTTTTCCCACGCCAGAGCTTCTTCGCGGGCTTCCGGGGCTTCGGGGGTCAGGGGCTGTTCGGGGAAGGTTTCATCAAGATAGTCCAGAATAGCGGACGAGCCTTGAACAATGCGCCCGTTGTGGTCCAGTACCGGCACCGACGACTCGGCTTTGGTCAGCTGTTTGATGGTTTTAACGTGTTGGCCGGGCAGCAAATTCACCGTCTGATAGTTGATGCCCTTGTAATCCAGTGCCCAGCGTATCTTTTCTGCGTAATGTGAAATGCAAAACTGATAGAGTTTAATGGCCATGAGAAGGTTTCCGTAAAATGTTTGGCCAAGATTACCCGTACTTTTAGCCAATTCCCATGGCCACAAAGGCAACCGCCGAGCCCGGCCAGCCAATTGCCTGGTTGGTCATGGTGAAAATCCGTGGGAATCACTAAACTAGCTTGCTACAGTCTGTCATGCCAGAGGATGTCTTTATGTTGTTACGTCGCGCCCTTTCTGTTTCTGCTGTCATCGCGGCAGGTCTAGCGGTATCAGCCTGTGCCACCAAACCCGAAGTAAAAAGCTTGTCAGACTACGGGGTATACCAGTGTGGTCAGCTGGATTTGAAGGTTGCCGGAGTTGAAGAAAGCGGGCTTCTGGGCATCGAATACCTGAACCGGCGTGTACTGCTGAAGCCGTCTCCGACCGACGAAGGCGCACTCTATGTTGCGCCGGGCGACACCCAGACCCGATTCTGGGCCAAGGGTGAGCGCGCAACTCTGACTCTGAAAGGCAATGCCCTGCCGGAATGCCTCGAGCCCGGTGCGATCGAATCTACCTTTAAGGCCATGGGCACAGAGCCCAACTGGTCGGCTGAAATCGAAAACAACCGAATGGATTTGACTCTGCCTTACGATGGCGAAGTTCTCGAAGGCGTATGGCTGCGTGAAACCGTTGCCAACCGCCACGGTCGAGTTTACGAAGGCAAGGTCGAAGAGCGCGAAATCGAAGTGTCGGTCGCTCACCAGTTGTGTGAGAACCCCATGTCCGGCGCCCAGTATCCGGCGCAGGTACGCCTGACGGTGGATGGCAATACCTTCGAAGGGTGCGGGGGTGATCGTGAACGGCTGTTTCAAGGCGCCGAATGGGTTGTGGACGATCTGGCCGGCGACGGCATCATTGACCGTTCCATGATGACCATCCGTTTCCATGATGAAAACCGAATCAGTGGCCGCGCTTCTTGTAACCGCTACATGGGCAGCTATTCTCTGACCGGTGAGAACCTGACGTTCGACCAGATGGGCAGCACCATGATGGCGTGCCACGATTCTTTGATGAACCAGGAGCGCAAGTTCCTGACCCTGATGTCTGAAGTGGTTTCCGGCCAGATTGGCCGTCACGGAGAACTGTTACTGAAAACGCAGTCCGGAGACACCATCAAGGCCTTCAAATCGGATATCGAAAACCCCTAAACCGAAGGTAACAACAATATGAAAATCTTCGAAACGAAAAGTGCACCGAATCCGCGCCGCGTCCGCATCTTCATGGCCGAGAAAGGCTTGCTGGATGAAGCCGAGTTTGTGCAGGTAGACATCGAAAAGGGTGAAAACCTGACCCCGGAATTTAAAGCCCGCAACCCGATGAAAAAAGTCCCGGTGATGGAGCTGGACGACGGCACATGCATCGCAGAAACCATGGCGATTTGCCGGTTCTTTGAAGAGAACTACCCCGATGCGCCGAAGTTGCTGGGTGATAACGCATTGGAGAAAGCCCAGATCGAGCAATGGCTGCGCTGGATCGACTTCTACTTCTTTATGCCTACCGGCATGTGTTTCCAGCACACCACCGGGTACTTCAAAGATCGTATGAACCCGATCAAGGAATGGGGTGAAGAGTGCGGGCAGGGTGTGGAAAAGTTTTTGCACTTCCTGAACAAGCACCTTGAAGGCAAGGAATATGTTTGCTGCGACAAATTTACCGCCGCCGACATTAATGCCTTCACCACCGTGGCCTTCGCCCGAGTGGTCAACATTCGCCCCACACCGGAGCAAACCAACCTGCAAGCCTGGTACGACCGCATCAAGGCACGGCCGTCTTCCCAGGCATAAGTGATCAGCGGCTGCATCCGCTTGTTATAAGGATTTGAAATGACGCAAAGCACCAAACTGACGCTGGCCCTCGAAGCCATTGATCGCGCGAACCGGGCCGATCCCAACAGGGAACAGGTTGAGGGCGAAAGCCTGCCCAAGGAATACGCCTACAGCCTGCACATGACGCGTTGGTTGTTTGCTCTGGAAGCAGAGCCGTCCGAGCGGATGCAGATCGCCTGCCGCGCTCAGCACATCGAGCGCTGGGCCATTCCCAGAAGCGATTTCGGCGAAGGCCGGAAGAATTACTACCAGTGGCGGCAGGCCTGCGGTCGCATGCACGGTCGGCGCGCGGCTGAAATCATGGCCGAGTGTGGTTATCCGCAGGAAGAGTGCGCGCGGGTAGAAACCATCCTCACCAAGCGGGAGTTGCGCAACGATCCGGACACCCAGTTGCTGGAAGACGTGGCCTGCATGGTGTTTTTGGAGCGCTACTTCGCTCAGTTCTACGAAGAAAATCCGGATTACGACAAAGACAAGTGGCTCACCATTGTTCGCCGTACCTGGGCCAAAATGACCCCGAGAGGCCACGAGGCTGCGCTGCAGCTGGCGGGCAATCTGCCGCCCCATCTGCTGGCCCTGCTGCAGGAAGCGCTGTCTGAAACGGGCGAATAATTACGACACTTGAGGCAGGTATTAGTGCTGAGTATGATATTCATTATCATTTGATATTGGATGTCAATAAATGGCCGAGCCTGCCAGCAACACCCCGAAAATTCTCATTGCTGAAGACGACCCGTACCTGAGTGAACAGCTGGCCAGCCAGCTGGTGTCCCGCGGGTATCGGGTGTTGCAAAGCCATCAAGGAGATCAGGCGTTGGTGGCGGCACTGGCGCAGCGGTTGGATATGATTCTTCTGGGCGTGCTTCTGCCCACCATGAACGGTTTTGAAGTGCTGAAGAGACTTCGAAAAACCTGCCAGACACCGGTCATGATGCTGACCAGCGATGGTTCCGAAGATGAGCGTATTCTGGGTTATCAACAGGGCGCGGACGACTGTTTGCCCAAACCGTTTAACTTCACGGAATTGTTTCTAAGAATTGAAGCCTTGCTGCGGCGCACCCGGGGTGCCCTGGACCACCGCGCCGAACCACCGACCCTCTCGGTGGGTGAACTGACGTTGGACCGCCAAACCCTGCAGGTTTTCTACCAGGAGCGCCCGGTCAGCCTGACTCCCATTCAGTTTCGATTGCTCTGGATTCTGGTGCTGCATCAACGAGAGCCCCTGAGCAAACCCTACCTCTACCAAGTTGTGCTTGAAAAAGAGTTCAGCCGATACGACCGCAGTCTGGATATGCACCTGAGCCGCATTCGCCGCAAGTTGATGGAGGCGGGCGTGGCGGGCGATCGGCTGCAAACAGTGCACGGCAAAGGCTATTGCTTCTTGTAAGCCGGATTGCGGCATTGGTTCACGACAAAATGTAACAAATGTAAAACCGGTTCCCTTAGCGACACAAGTTATCGAGAATGCATTCCAAATACGAATGGTTATCATAATGGAGTATGGTCGTTATGGCAGTTTCATCCCCGGTCGCACAACCTATACACTTTCGCCGCAGCGCGCTCTCGCTGGCGCTTTTAGCCGCTCCAATGGCCCACGCTGAACCCGTCACCCTGGACCCCATTCAGGTAACCGCCGAGCGCGTGGCCGATTCAGACGCAGTGGTAGACGCTCAAGCTCTTGAGCGGTACCAAGCCGACGATCTTGAGGATGTCTTTGCCGGTGAGCCGGAAGTGAGTGTGGGCGGTTCCGTGGGTGTGGCCCAAAAAGTTTACGTGCGCGGGTTTGAAGACCCGCTGTTGAACGTCAGCGTGGACGGGGCTACTCAGGCCGGCGTGTTGTTCCACCACACCGGTCGGATTGCGGTTGACCCGGATTTGCTGAAGCGTGTCGAAGTCGAAACCGGTGCCGGCAAAGCCACGGCGGGTGCGGGCGCGCTGGGCGGTGCCATCCGCTTCGTGACCAAAGATCCGGAAGATCTGTTGCGTGAGGGTGAGAACGTAGGTGCGCTGGTGAAACTGGGCTCCTTCTCGAACACCAAAGGATACAGCGTGAACTCCACGATATTTGGCCGCCTGAACGACCAGTGGAGCACTTTGGTATCCGTGAGCCAGAGCGACCACGAGCGCTATAAAGATGGCAACGGCGACGAAGTGCCGGGCACCGATGCGCGCCAGCAAATGGGCATGGCGAAATTGGTGGGGCATTTTGGCAACGGCCAAACCCTGCGCCTCAGCCACGAAGTGCGTACCGATGAAGGCGAGCGCCCGCAGCGCCCTCAGTGGGTTGTAAGTGGCTTCAACAAACTCTACGACCTGGACGGCCGCCGCGACACCACCACCCTGAACTACGCTGTCGCGCCGGAAGGTAATCCCTGGTTGGATGCTGAATTCACCCTGTACCAGAGCGAATCGGACATCGAGCAGAACGTAGAAGACCGCTGGGGGCGCTACTACGGTTTCAGCCGCAGCATTGGTGGTGATTTGCGCAACACCAGCCAGCTCGGCGATCACAGCCTGACTTACGGCGTTGACTACCGGGAAGATAAAATCAACGCCGGTGGCGAAACCGACAAGCGTGCCGAAGAAGAAACCGGCGATGTGCTTGGCGTGTATTTGCAGGCGGATCTGTGGCTCACGGAGCAATTGCTGCTCAGCACGGGGGCTCGTTACGATGATTACAACCTTCGTGACAACAACGACCAGAAATTCAGCGAAGACGCAGTGAGCCCGAACGCCAGTTTGGCCTGGCACGTACTGGAAGGCCTGACCTTGAAGGCAGGCTACGCAGAAGCGTTTCGCGGACCTATGCCGCACGATGCCTTCAAGATTGACCGTGGCCAGAACGATCCGGACCTGAAAGGCGAAAAGGCGAAGAACACGGAAGTCGGCTTCGATTACGTGTACCAGAACTTCAGCCTGTCGGCAGAGGTGTACCGGTCTGAAATCAAAGATGCGATTTCTGATCCGTTGGACCCACGCCCGGTTATCTACGAGAACATCGGCGATCTGGAATCCGACGGCTACCGAATTTCTGCAGGCTATCAGTGGAACGCCCTGAGCGCAGGCTTGAGCTTCCACAGCAACGATGCCGAAGTGGATGGCCAGCCCCTCACCGTGTATGAGCATAACCTGCTGGGTAACACCATCGGTGACACCTGGGTGGCCGACCTTGCGTACCGCTTGAACCGCAATCTGGAGTTTGGCTGGCAGGGGCAGTTCGTTCAGGGCATCGACAAACTGGAAACCTCAGTGGGCACGATCGAAAAGCCCGGCTACGGCGTGCACGACCTGTTCGTAAACTGGTTGCCCACCGGCAACGAAGATCTGCGTCTGACCCTGGCGGTTAAAAACGTGGGCGACAATCAATACCTGGATCATGCCAGCAACGCCGACTATGAGCATGTTGGCGGTTACGAAGGGGTCGTTGGTTTGCCCGCCCCGGGCCGCGATATCCGCCTTGGTCTGGCCATGCGTTTCTGAGGCCCCTGATGTTACGCACTCGAGTAATCGCCGCCCTTTTGGGCGGCCTTTTCTGTTTGTGGGCCGACCTCTCGTTGGCGGCCCGCACGGTGACCGATCTGGCCGGGCGTTCGGTTGAGCTTCCCGATGAGGTCAACCGCATTGTGCTGGGCGAAAGCCGCTACATTCCCGCCCTTGCCATTCTGGAGGGGGATGCCTTGCCCGAGCGTCTGGCTGGCATGTTGCCCGATTTCGAAATGACCGACCCGGGCGGTTACGCCCAGTATCTGAAAGCCTTCCCTGAGCTGGCGGATGTTCCGCGAGTTGGCCACACCTCCGCCGACAGTTTCAGTCTGGAAAGCGTACTGGCCATGGGCGCAGATCTGGCTGTTTTCAGTCTGGAAGGCCACGGCCCTGGCGCGCATAACGGCCAGCTGATCGACCAGTTGCAGCGGGCGGGCATTGCCGTGGTGTTCATTGATTTCCGGCAGAACCCCTTGGTGAACACGCCGAAAAGCATGGCCTTGCTGGGTGAAGTGCTTGGCCGCCAAGAGCGGGCGCAAACCTTCAATCAGTTCTACCGCCAACAGCTGATGAAAGTGACCGACGTGGTGGAGCAGATTCCGCAACCGGATAAACCCACCGTGTTCCTGCACAGCCGGTTAGGCCTGCACGACAGCTGCTGTGAAACCATGGTCGAAGGCATGATGGGGCACTTCCTTCAGGCAGCGGGTGCGCGCAACATTGCTCGGGACAAGGTGCCCGGGGTCAGTGGAGTATTGAATCTGGAATACCTGATCAGCAACCCGCCGGATTACTACGTGGCCACGGCCATCGGGTCGCGCAACTACGCCCGCTCTGATGCTGACTACAGTTACGTCATGCTCGGTGCTGGTATCGACGCAGGCATGGCCCAAGCGTCGCTGGCACAAGCCACTGACCGCCCCGGTTTGCGAGCCGTAGAACCCATTCGTGAAGGTCGGGCCACGGCCATCTGGCACCACTTCTACAACACTCCGATGAACGTGGTTGCCGTTCAGGCGCTGGCCCGGTGGTTTCATCCTGATGCCTTCGCCGATCTGAGCCCGGAGGCCACGCTGGCGGAGTTCTATCAGCGCTTCCAGCCCATTGATCTGCAGGGTGTGTATTGGATTAACGCGCAGGAGGCCACCGAATGAGCAGTGTCCCGTCGTCTGTTGCCGCTGTGGATAACTCTGCCAACGGTGGGTCACTGGCCAGTCAATACCGCCGCTTTGTCTGGCGCAGGGTTGTTTGTCTGGCCGCTTTGGCGTTGACTGCGGTGATTGCCTTGTTGGTAGACATCGCCAGCGGGCCGTCGATGCTGGGCCTTGGCGATGTGATTCACGGCTTACTGAACCCGGACAGTCTTGATGCCGGCACCCGGGTCATCATTGAAGACATTCGATTGCCCTATGCTTTGATGGCCGTGGTGGTGGGCGCTTGTCTGGGCCTCGCCGGGGCCGAGATGCAAACCGTGTTGAACAACCCGCTGGCCAGCCCGTTCACCTTGGGTGTGGGCGCGGCGGCCACGCTGGGCGCATCGCTGGTGATTGCCTTCAACATCTCCTTTCTGGGGCTGGCCGCCCATGTGTTGTTGCCATTGTCGGCGTTTGTCTTTGCCGCTGTAGCCTCTTTGTTGATTTTGCTGCTGTCGCGCACCTTGGGTGCGTCGGTACACGCGGTGGTGCTGTTCGGCATTGCGTTGTTGTTCGGCATCAACGCCGTGGTGGGGTTGATCCAGTTTGTTGCAGACGCCGAATCGGTGCAGCAGATCGTGTTCTGGACCATGGGCAGTCTGGCCCGGGCCAGTCTGGATAAGGTCATGATCGTCGCTGCAGTGTTGGTGGTCTGCGTGCCGTTTTCACTGCGCAACGCCTGGGCCATGACGCTGCTGCGCAGTGGCGAAGAACAGGCGCGGAGTTTGGGCATTCGCGTTGAGCGGCTGCGCCTGACCGTGCTGATGCGAGTTAGCCTGTTGACCGCCGCCGCCATGTGTTTTGTTGGCGAAATCGGCTTTATCGGCTTGGTGGCCCCGCACATTGCCCGGTTGATGCTGGGCGAAGATCACCGCTTCCTGCTTCCGGGCAGCGCGCTGGCCGGGGCGGTATTGCTGTCGTTGTCTTCCATCGCCAGCAAACTGCTGGTGCCGGGTGTGGTGCTGCCGGTGGGCATTGTCACCGCGCTGGTAGGCATCCCCTTGTTCATACTGCTGATTATTGGTCGTAGCCGGAGGGTCGCGTTGTGACGTTGAAGTTGCAATCCGTAACCGCCGGCTACCGAAACCGTGCTGTGTTCAACAACCTGTCGCTGCCGGAAATACCGGCGGGTGCCTTGGTGGCGGTGATCGGGCCGAACGCGGTGGGTAAATCCACCCTGTTGAAATCCATTGCCGGTTTGTTGCCAATATCCGGTGACATGACCTTTGCTGGTGAAAATCTGGCGGCGCTGAGTTCGCATCAGCGCACCCGCCGCATTGGTTATCTGCCTCAGCCCTTGCCGCAGGCCATACCGCTGGTGGCCTACGAAACCGTGTTCAGTGCCTGCCGCTCGGCGCGGGGCGACTGGACGCGAGAACAAACCGAGCAGGCCATTGAAACCGTGTTCGATACTTTAGGTATCCGCCAACTTGCCCTGCGGCGGCTGTCAGAAATGTCCGGTGGTCAGCGGCAAATGGTGGGATTGGCGCAGGTGTTGGTGCGCCAGACGCCTTTGATGCTGTTGGACGAACCCACCAGTGCGCTGGACCTGCACTGGCAATTGAATGTGCTTAACGCCGTGCGCGATGCCACAACCCAGGCAAACTCAGTTGCGCTGGTGGCGTGCCATGACCTCAACCTGGCGTTGCGTTATTGCGATCAGGTGCTGGTGTTATCGCCCGGCGGTCAGGCCGAACTCGGTACGCCGGAACAGGTGCTAACGCCGGATCTACTGGCCCGCACTTACGGCATTGAAGCCCGTATTGAACGCTGTTCGCAGGGCCAACCCATTGTGCTGGCGGACCGCCCGTTGCCCGCCAGTGTCCGCTGAACCCAAGGAGATTGTTATGCCGTTTATGAGCGCGCAAGTATCCACCGTCAACCCCGGCCGTTTGATCAACCGCTTGTGCAAGCATTTCAGCCACAAGATCGAAGCCGAGTGGACCGAAACCAACGGCTTACTGACTTTCTCCATCGGAGAATGCCGGTTGAGCACCCTGAACGGAGCGCTGGGCTTGGAATGCCAGTCTCCCACGGTGGAAGAACTGGAAGAACTGGGGCGGGTAGTGGCGTCCCACCTCATCCGTTTTGCTGGCGATGAGGTGGCCGAGGTTCAGTGGAACCCCGCGACCGCCTGAGGCTGAGTGCATTGCTCTGCCAGCACCTTGCGTAGCTGGCGGAGATCGCTGTTCAGAACCCGGTAGCTGTCTGCTCCGAACCATTCCAAAGACACGTCCAAAGTGATGCCTTCTGATTGCCAGGCGCCCAGTTCTGCCAGAATGGGCCGGTAGTCACACGCTCCCTCCAGGACCGGCACCATACCTTCACGCGTACCCGCCGGCGAATACACGTTTGCAGGCGCAAACACGCCAAGCTGGCTGTGTTGTTGAATATTCTTGAAGTGGCAATGGTGGACCCAGGGCGCCAGCTGCTTCAGGGCAACCAGCGGGTTGGCACCGGATTCCCAAACGTGCAGCACGTCAAAGTTGATCCCTAAGGCCGAGTGGTCAATGTCGCTCAGCAGTTCGAGGGTGGAACCCACGGTGTCGGCCATTGTGCCAGGGTGGGTTTCCAGCATCAGCGACAAGCCTTCATCGGCCACGCATCGGGTCAGTGTGTTTAACCGCCGGGTCATCGCCCGGCGCTGGCTGGGTGAAATCTCGTCGCTGCCTAAGGGCCCGGCAAAGGTACGCACCTTGTTTGCGTGCCAGCGTTTGGCCAACTGACAGGCCTCGCGGGTTTTGCGCAGTGCTTCCGCTTCACTGCCATCCAGCGGCAGATAATCGCTGACCATGGGGATGCATAGTCCCTGGCGTTCTATCCAATGGCCATCCAAGGCGGGCTGCCGGTCCAGGTGGCGCGCGTGCACGGCCCAGAGTTCAATACCATCAAAGCCGTTGCGTTTGGCCCAGTCGGCCAACTCCGGTAACGACACCAGATGGTGCCGGAACGAGATGGTACACAGGTGAAAACGGATCATCACAGCACCTCCAGTGGGGCTTGGTCGGTAGCGGCTTGTGGCACATCGATGTTGCGGTAACGCTGCCAGTCGTCGAATAACCTCAGCAAACTGGTTTTGATCGCAAATTCCCGCTCATCTTGTTCATCCAACAGTTGCTCAACGCTGGCCAGCAGGGTGTTGTTGCCAGACATCACCAGCTTCAAGGCCCGGAACTGGATCTGGGTGTAGGTTTTCACCAGCCGCTCGATGTCTTCACACATCGCTTCAAACCAGGGCGCGCCTTCCGCTTGTTTACCCTGGTCTTCCAGCAGCCAGGCGAAGGCGTGTTCATAGGCGTACTTGCGAATCGCCATCACCGGAATTTCCCGGAAGGCATGGGGCAGGTGCGCCAGCGGTTGACTGGCGTCTGGCCCGGTATGGGCACGAAGAATGCGCCGCAGGGCATCGGTGAACGGGTTGTGGTCGGTCTTCATGCATTGCGCGAAATAAGCGGCCACGGTTTCTGCCGGCGTATGGCGAATGTTCAGGCCATCAAAATAGAAACCGCCTGCAGCGGCCGGAGAACGCACCGACTCCAGAATCCGGGCTTGTGGCAAAATCCCTTCCCAGCGGAAATCCGGGTCAGACATGAACCATTCGTCCGGGTTGTCGGTGGTTTCCAGCATCACATAGTGCGGAAACGGATTCTGGTGAAACTTGTTTTCCCGTTCGGGCAGCCGGTACAAGTCGAGCATCACCATCACTTGCCGGTCCGAGGGCCGGTTTTCCACCAGCGAGACCAGCGTCTGAATGTTGGATTCCTTGTCGGCCTCATGGTCGTACCAGGGCTCAATGCTGATGCCGTACAGCAATTTGTACCAATTGCGGAATTCGTTATGGCGGGTGTGGGGCGAATGGTATGAAAGCTCCATTTGATCGTTCACCGAAAAATCGGCATCCCAAACGCCAAAGTAAAACGGGCGGTGGTCCACCCCGGGTGTGCGTTTGATGATTTCGCACACGCAACTGACAAAACAGTGCACCTTGATCACAGCGACGGCTCCTTGTGGTCGTTGGCGACCAGCAGCCGGGCCAGATCGTCCACGGTTTCAAGCTCCTGCGTTAGCAGAGTTTCTTCCGGCAGATTGAAGCCGTGTTCCAACTCCAGATGCACAATCAGCTGCAGCAGCATGATGGAATCGATGGCCAGATCGGCATTCAAGCGGGCACTGCCATTGAATGCCGATAGCCGGGCGTTGGGTAAGTGCTGCTGAACAACCGCTTTGATGGCAGCGTGGCGGTTGGCGCTCATGCGGGCACCTCCTCGGCAAGGGTATTGGCGGGCGCTTCGCTCAGCAGCCGTCGGCTGACCTTGCCGTTAGGCAGGCGCGGAATGGTTTCCGCTTGCTCGATGACCGCGGGCACCTGGTGAGGCGACAAGTGTTCACGGCTCCACTGTTTCAGCTGATCGATATCCAGTTCGGCATCGGCCACGAAACGCAGGCACACCCGCTCACCGGCAAAGCTGTCGGCTTGTTTGTAGGCCACCGCTTCGCGAATACCCGGGTAGCTTAGGTACACGTCTTCCACCGCGCCGGGGTAAACGTTGATCCCCGCCACGTTAATGGTGTCGTCGGTGCGCGCCAGAAAGTGCAGTTGGCCGTGGGCGTCGAAATAACCCAAATCCCGGGTATTAATAAGCTGGCCACTGCCTTTGATGGTAATCAGCACTTCGTCGGGCTGCTCTGCGGAGGTGCCCGCATCCAGTGAGACATGGGGCAGGGGCGTGCCCAGCAAGTCGGGCTCCGTTACGTTCGCCGTGAGCGCAACACAACCAGCTTCCGAGCAACCGTATTGCTGGCATAGTCGTTGGCATCGGTCCCGAAGCTGATTCAATACCGGGGCAGGCAAAGGCGCGCCGGACAGCATCACGGTATGCAGCGTCTCGCTGGGCGGCAGTATCCGGATCAATAAACTGACCAGTGTTGGGGAAGCGTAAAGCAGATGTTCCGGCACCGAGCGCAGCCGTGACAAAATGAACCGAGGGTTTAAGTTGGTCACCACATGCGGGGTGGCGCCCCGCTCCAGTGCTGCTAACACGCCACAGATCAAACCGTAGGAATGGGTAACCGGGCAGGCCACCACCGGCGTGAGTGGCTGGGCTTCGGTGAAGTGGTCAACGTAAGCGGTCAGTTCCCGGTCGATATCCCGCCAGGAGCGGGTAATGGTTTTCGGTTTACCGGTGGTGCCGGAGCTGAGTTGAATCAACTCGCCTCCGTCGCTCTGGAGCGGATTGTTCGCGGCTTCAAGGGCTTCGGGAACGGCATCGCGCAGATTGTCACCGAACAGGAAATGGCTACAGCCGGTGTCGATGGCCAGTGTTTTTGCCGCTTGCCGGGGTGTGCCGGGATGAATGGGCAGCACGCTGGCCCCCAGCGGTTTCAGCCAAAGGCATAAGGCCAGCCAGTGGGCGGTGTCTTGCAGGCACACCGCCAAGCGGCAGTTGGCCGGGTCTTGAAACGGGCCGGAGCCAGCCAGTGGCGCCACAATACGGTCGCAATCGTCCTGGCTGTATGGGGTGTTATCAACGTAAAACAAAGGTGTGGTCACGATAACCTCGCTTGCTGGTGATCTGTGAAAGGCGTGGGGGTGCCGGTCGGAGTGATCGCCAAGGGGTTGGGTACCCAATGGCTCAGGGTGCCGGTGTCCGGCTGCAGTTTTCGGGTTAATAACGATTCGGTTTTCAGCCGCGGTTGATCCCAGCCAAGCCGCGATAGACGGCGCTGAAGCTCGGGGTGTTGCTGGGCGTATTGGTCCAGCAGCGCGCGCACCCGTGCCCAGAACCGGGTTTCTGCAAACCCGTAAGCGTCTTCGAGCAGCAGGGCCAGTTCGCTCAGGTTGTAGATGAACAGAGTGTCCACAGCCAGCTCCCGCAGAGCTTCGGGGCCGGTCATCCGGTAATAGAGATCATCCGGCGCCTGCTCGTAACCGGCTTGGCGTTCGCCCAAGTTCGGCTCTGGCGTGGTGGCTGCCAGGTAGTTGCGGGCGTACTCCACGCTGTCGTGAAAATCCCGCAGCAAGAGCGCGTTGGGCCAGCCTTCTCGCATCACCAGAAGGCTGTTTTGCGCGTGGGCTTCCAAACCAACGCCGTGGGCGGCTAGCATGTGCCAGACCGGCAGAATCAGTGCCGAAAGTGTGGCGTTCAGCCAAGGTTCAAGACCGTACCGCTCGATCCAAGACTCAATGAACGGCTGGCCGTCGGGCTGCCATTGAAACAGCGCGTTCAGCGGCACCGCCTGTTCGCCCTCGTGCAACCGGGCGCTGAGGCTGGTGCGCCAGATGGCGGCCAGCTCGCCTTCAAGCGGGTGTTGCCCGGGCAGGGTGCCGGGCTGCGCGCTAAAGCTCAGGCTGGCGTATTCCGGCAACAGCCGCAGCGGGTAATCCCGCGAGAGCCTTGGGTCTGATTCAACAATCCTTTCCAGCCAGCGGCTGATGGTGGGAGCCGACGGCACGGAATGCGGCTCCAGATGCCGGCGCGAAGACGTGTTGTGAATGCCCAGTGGTAGCTTGATGCTGGCCTTGTCGGGGCGATTCGTATTGAACAGCGAGCGCAGGGACTGGCTGGGCTGGTAACGGTCGCCCAATGGCCCGAGATCACGAATAGCGAAATCCTCAAGCTGTTTGGCCAGCGGCCCGGTACTGAGGTGTTGCCATTGCCAGGGGTGCATCGGCACTGCGCCGTAGTCTTGCCAATCAATACCCACCCGATGAAACGCTGCGCGCAGCAAAAAGGCGGGTTCCTCGCCCAGCTCCGCCTGCCAGAACGCCAGATCTGGCGCGGGCAGCTGGCTGTCTAGATACCGGCGGGGTACGGCCACCCAATACAGTCGAAAACTTGCGCTGGTTTCCGGGCTGTAGCGCATCAAATCGTCGGTGCCAAAGCCCAGCCGGCTTTTGAAACACGGGTGGTAGGGGTGCCCTTCATGAATGGCCCGGTCCAGCGCTTCGCCGTGCAGCGAGCGCCGGCTGTGTAACCGGCGGGTTTGATGGCTGTTGCGAAGCTGTTCTTCGTTCGCGATGGTGGCGGTCAGTTCTTGCAGCAGTACCCGATGCTGTGAACGGGAACCGGGTAACTCCTGAACAAGCGCTGGCAGGTCTACCGTTACCGGCCGCTCATTGCGGTAAAAGCTCAGGGTGTCGATGTCCAAACGCACGCGGCTGAAGCCCCGCACCCGGCCCCGGCAGCGGGCTTGCAACGTGCCTACCGGAAAGTTCAGCCACTGCCAGCCTTCGCTGTGGGAATCGGTTTTGTAGCAAGGCACAAGGCCCTCAAACAGCAAGGCTTCCAGCAGTTGTCGAAGCACCCGTTGCTGCGGGGTTTCCGCAAGTGCCGCCACCAAAGCGGGCTCGGTCACCGGATTACGCAGCGCCATGGTGCACCTCAACGGCTTGTTTGCGTAGCTGGCTGGGTAGTACCGATTGCACACGGCGACACAGCGGGTTGGGGATGCTGGTATACACCGCCATTTCCAGCTCGGCATTCAACTCATCGACATCGTGCACACGGGTCAGCAGGTTGCCTTTGTAGGGCAGGCAGCTGTCTTCCAGCAACATGGCCACCAGCGGCCGGGCCGGGCCATCAAGGCGGGCAAGCTCCGACTGCAAAAAGCCGCGCAGCTGGCGCAGCAGAACGGCTTCTGAAACCAGCCCGTCTACACCAAAGCGGGCAATAACCGAGAACAGCTGGTTCACAATCAGGTAGTAACAGAAACGGTCGCGAATCATCGCATCGCGATAGAACAACTCCGGCGTAAGGCGCACATCCGGGCACAGCGCTGTCAGGGATTCGCGCCGGCTCTCGGACAGGTAATAGCCTTGGTTGTCCCGGTAGTAATAGGCATCCGGATAGCCGCCGCGAATATCCAGCAGGCTATTCTGTTGATGGGCTTCCAGCGCAATGCCGTGTTCGTCGTAAAGCCGCAGGGCGGGTGCGATGGCGCAGGCGAGGTAATGCTGAAACCAATCCTGGCTGACCGACGCCAGGCTGCGGTTTTCATTCAGCGCCACGCCTTCGATCAGGCTCAGCAGCCGGGAATTGCGCCCGGGCATTGGGTCTTGGGTCAGCGCGGCAAGGCTGATCACGCCGTGATCCTGGCCCTTGAGGAAAGGGTTTTCCCGAAAAATCACCTCGAACCCGCTTTCCGCCTGCCCGGGCAGATTCACCGTTAAGTAGGCGGGGTCTTGCAGGATGCGAAACGCCGGCTCGCTCTCGGCAAAGCCGGTTTGTTGAATCAACCGAGCCATCACCACGCCGGCCCGCAATTCCGGCACCTTGTTCACGCGCAAAGAGTTGGTGACCTTCACCGGAATCGAGAACTTCAGCATCCAGTCTGCTTGCTCGCTGTACAAGGTGCGCACGGAAGAGGTCGCGGAGAACTCCGGCCCCAGCGCGCCGAGGGGATGAATGATTTCGTCTTCAATGGCCTGTTGTACGGCCGGTTGAAGCAGCAACCACTGAGCCTGCAGCGGGTGGGTCGGTATCAGTACGTGATCGTCGGGCAGGTTTAATGAGGGGTAGCCGCCCTTGATCAGAAACTCCGCCATCGTGCTGGCGGGCAATGCGGTGGCTGAGTCCTCGTCCACGCAGGATTCGTGCACCATGAAATAATGCAGCTGAAACCGGTTTGCCAGCTCCGGCGCGTAAGCGTCTTGCTGCCATTCCGGCATGCCCTGCCGGCTTTTTGGGGTGGGGTGGCTGGCGTGGCCGAACAGCAAGGATTGCTCGGCCTCAAGAAAACAGTTCTGATGAAGCCGCGGGTCGTGCCGGCGTTTGGCTACGTAGCGGGTCATCACCCCGTAGCTGTCGGTCAGCCGGTGCAGCAGTTCCAGTTCCCGCAGTTTGCGCAGTTCCGGCACCATGCCGGCAGAACGGGCATAGAGTTCCCGCACCAGCAGGCACATGGCCTGAAAGGGTTCAATCTCGGCCCAGCAATAACGGCCGTTCTGCCATTGCCGCACTTTGCCGTAGCGATGTCGGCCAAGATCAGAGCGATACACAATGTCGATGGCAAGGCGGGAGCGCTGGCTTTCAAGTGACAGCTCGCAGGTCCACGGGTTGGGCATGCGTGCAGAGAGGGTGTTTTCACGCCACTGACCGGGATCTATTTCCTGCAGATAACCATGAAGAAAAGCCTGAAAGCTTGCCTGTTCGGCAATCGCGCGGGCGGACGGTCCCATGTCGAACTCCAAAGTCAGAATTTGGAGTTAATCTAAATGAGAATTATCCTCAATTGAAATGTATTTACATCTTTTACATTTGGCGCTAGGCCGCAGGGGAGATAACCAAACGCTGCGGCCGAAAACGAACAAACAACGCCAGCGCGAGCCCGAAGGTCAGCCATTCGGCCATGGGCAAGGCCAACAGCAGCGGCCAGTCTGGTGCGAAACGGGCAATGCCCATCAGCAGCAACGCCGGCAGCACCAAACTGCGGGAGAAGGCCACCACCGCTGAGGGCAAAGGTTGGTGGGTGGCGGTGAGGTACACCGACAGCAGCACATTGATACCGTTCACCAAAAACAGCGGCCAGAGAATCGCCAGATACTGATCAGCCAGCTGCGCCGTGGCCGGGTCTGCCGAGGTGTCGAGGAACAGCCGAACCACGTCGTTGCCAAATAACCAGACAACACCCACCAGCGTCAGCGCCAGCGCCAGAATCACCGTGGCCCCGCAGCCCATGAACCGGCGAATGCGCTCGGCGTTACCCGCGCCCAGATTGTGGCTGATCAACACGTGCATCGCGTCGGCAATGCCGTAAAACACCATCAGGCTGAGGAAAATCAGGTAATTCACCACGGTGAATGCAGCCACACCGGCCAGCCCCTGAGAGGTCATCAGCAGCCAGTTGATCAGCAGCATCACCAAGCCCACCGACATCTCGTTGATCCACTCAGACACGCCATTGGCGAAGGCCTTGGGCACTTCGCGCCAGTTTTGTTGCTGCAACCGGAACACCAGCTTGCGCGTGGGTTTGGCAAAGTACAGCGCCAATACCGAGAGCTGCAGCACCTGGGCTATGCCGGTGGCGATAGCAGCGCCGCGCAAGCCGTAATCCAGATACCCCACCAGTAACGCATCCAGTGCGATGTTGGCAGCCGCACCTAACACCAGCGCCGTGGTGGCCAGCCCGGGAAAACCGTCTACCCGAACAAAGTAATACAGCACCATGGTCAGCAGCTGCACCACTATCACCCAGATGATTACCAAATAGTATTCGGACATCAGCGGGAAGACGTTGGGGGAAGCCCCGAGCAATCGATAAATGGATTCGTGAAACAGCAGCCCGACCAGCGCACCGGTTAACGCCAGCGCCAGCGTTGCTGTCATGCATTTACTGAAGATAGCAGACGCGGCAGCCTGGTTGCCTTCACCCAAATAACGACCGGCCCGCACCGTGCCACCAATGGCCAAAGCCAACGCCAGCCCGAACATTAAGGTAAACCAGGGAATCAGCAGGTTCAGCGCCGCGAGCGCGTCTGCCCCAGCAAAGTTGCCGATGAAAATGCCATCCACGATGCTGGCGGTGGTCAGCGCCAGAAGCCCGGCCACCGAGGGCAGGGCATAGCGGAAAAAGGCCGGCCAATAAGGGCCGGCCAGTATCGGGTCGTTGGCTTCTGAGCTGGGGCTGGTCATGGCACTTCCATGGCTGGATGAATCAGCTGAACAGTTCTTGCAGCTTCTCGCCGGGTTCCGGTGCGCGCATGAACGACTCACCAATCAGGAAGCCGTAAATGCCACGTTCGGTCATCGCCTGCACGTCGGCGCGGGTCATGATGCCGCTTTCGGTAATGGCCAAACGGTCAGAACCAATGCGCTGATACAGGTCGAAAGTGGTGTCCAGCGACACCTCGAAGTTGTGCAGGTTGCGGTTATTGATGCCCACCAGCGGCGTGCTCAGGGTCAGGGCATCGTCCATCTCTTCGCCGTTGTGCACTTCCACCAGCACGTCCAGCCCGATCTCGTGGGCAATGCCTTCCAGTTCCTGCATCTGGTCTTTGGTCAGGCAGGCGGCAATCAGCAGAATACAGTCGGCACCGATGGCGCGGCTTTCGTACACCTGATAGGGCGCGACCATGAAATCCTTGCGGATCACCGGCAGGCTGCAGGCCGCTCGGGCCGCTTTCAGATAGTCTTCGTGGCCCTGGAAGAAATCTTGGTCAGTGAGGACCGACAAGCAGGCTGCACCGCCTTTTTCGTAGCTTTCGGCAATGGCCTCCGGCTCGAACGGATCGCGCAGAATGCCTTTGCTGGGGGAGGCTTTCTTGATCTCGGCAATCACCGCCGCTTGTTGCTGCTCAATGCGCGAACGCAGCGCATGGGCGAAGCCCCGTGCCGGCGGCTGGTCACCCGCCATGGCCTTGAGGTCCGCAATGGAAGCTTTCGGTTTGCGCTCGTCCACTTCCTGCCATTTGCGGTCAACAATCTTGCGCAGAATGGTGGGGGTACGATCATTGTGCCTGTTGGTCATGTCGGCCTCAGAAACAGTGGGAAAAATCGGCAAGCTCAGACATCTTGCCGGCCGCCAGGCCAGAGCCCATGGCGTCCAGCGCCATCTCAACGCCCATCTGTGGGGTGTTGGCCAGGCCGGCAATGTAAATCGCCGCACCGGCGTTCAGAGCAATCATGTCGCGGGCTTTCTCGGTGGTTTCGTCGTGCTGACGACCGAAGGCGGCGCGGATCAGCTTCAGGGATTCGTCAGAGGAATCCACAGTCAGGCCCACAAGGGTCTGGCTCTTGATGCCCAGATCTTCCGGGGTGATGCTGTATTCGGTGATGGTACCGTCTTTCAGTTCGGCCACATACGTCTCGGTGGCCAGACTGATTTCATCCAGACCGTCTTTCGAGTGCACCACCATAATGTGCTCGGCACCCAAACGCTGCATCACTTCCGCCATAGGGCGGCACAGGGCTTTGGTGAACACACCGATCAGCTGGCGCTTCACGCCCGCCGGGTTGGTCATGGGGCCGAGGATGTTGAAGATGGTGCGGCAACCCAGTTCTTTGCGGGGGCCAATGGCGTGCTTCATGGCGCCGTGGTGAGACGGGGCGAACATAAAGCCGACGCCGATTTGTTCCACGCAGCGAGCGACCTCTTCTGGTGACATGGTCAGATTCACGCCGGCTTTCTCGATCAAATCGGCACTGCCGCTCTTGGACGACACGCCCCGGTTGCCGTGCTTGGCGACAAACCCGCCGGCGGCAGCCACCACGAACGAGGCCGCAGACGATACGTTGAACAGGTTAGCGCCATCGCCGCCGGTACCCACAATATCCACCAGAGGCTCAGCGTTGATTTCAACTTTGGTGACCAGCTCGCGCATGACTTCGGTGGCACCGGTAATCTCGTCAATGGTTTCGCTTTTCAGGCGCAACCCCATCAGAAAGGCACCCACCTGCGCATCGGTGGCTTCGCCGTTCATGACAATGCGCATCACATCCTTCATTTCCTCACGGGACAAATCCAGATTGGCGGCAATGCGGTCGAGGGCTTGTTTCATATCCATGCGTGGGTGTCCTTTCTTATGATTTGAGGAAGTTGCGCAGCAATTCGTGGCCTTGCTCAGTCATGATCGACTCGGGGTGGAACTGCACGCCTTCAATCGGCAACGTCTTGTGGCGCACGCCCATGATCTCTTCGATGGAGCCGTCTTCGTTGCGGGTCCAGGCGGTCACTTCCAGGCAATCCGGCAGAGTGTTCTGATCAATCACCAAGCTGTGGTAACGGGTGGCCTGCAGCGGGTTGTTCAAACCCCGGAACACGCCCGTGTCTTTGTGGTAAACGGGGGACACCTTGCCGTGCATCACACGCCCGGCGCGAATGGTGTCGCCGCCAAACACCTGCCCGATGGACTGATGGCCCAGACAAATGCCCAGAATCGGAAGCTTGCCGGCAAAATGGCGAATGGCTTCCATGGAAATGCCCGCTTCATTCGGGGTGCAGGGGCCGGGGGAAATCACCAGCCGTTCCGGGTTCAGCGCCTCGATTTCCTCAATGGTGATCTCATCGTTCCGGTGCACCTGAACCTCGGTACCCAGCTCGGCCAGATACTGGACAATGTTGTAGGTGAAGGAATCGTAGTTATCAATCATCAGCAGCATAGCGATCGGGACCGTATGTTCTAGCAGTGGATGTGTTCGCCATGCGGGCGGTGCTGTGTATAAACGCGATTCACAGCGCACATTGCCGGAGGTTTGGCGCAAACAGACAGGGGATTATTGCAGCCCACCGGCTTGGGTACAATATGGGGCCGGCGGGGAGGCCGGCATTAAGCCTCAGCCTGAAGATCAAAATGCCGTGCCGAGGCGCGCAGGGTTTCCACATGCACGTGGCGGCAATCCAGTTCAAAGCGTTTGGCGGCCTGTGCCAACGTGGCTTTTATCCGGCTGTAGGCTTCTTCTTCATCTTCCGGCAGCACCGACAGCATCAGGCTGATCACCGGCTCCTTGTGAATTTCGCCTTCGTAGGCGTTTTTGAACGCCTGACCATCATCGGCCCAGAACCCGGTTAGAGTCGCACTGTCGGAAGAATGCAGCACCGTGGCCCCACCAAACCGCCGCGACAACTGGCCCGCCACAAAGTCGCCAACCTCGGCCATTTTCTCCGGGCTGATTGAGAACAGCACCAAAAAGCGGATACGGGCATTGTCTGTCATGGTTGCAACCTTATTGTTCGCGGATCAGCGTTTGGCCAGATAAATATAGATGAAGATCGCCACCAACAAGGCAGACGATAACGCAATGGCCCCATTGGGCGGCAACCACAAGAACACATCCAGAATGCCGGGGAAATCGTCTCGGGGCAGGTTGCGGGAAGCAGTGGTCAGCGAGATAAACAGCTCCACCAGTGCCACGCCCCCGATGCCGGCCAGAATCAGCTCCACGGTTTTATCCACACGGGATTTGCGCGCTTCCAGCAGTCGGGCAATGCGCGAACGAATCAAATCCGTACGCTCCAGCGCGCTGCTGATCAGAGTATCCAGCTGCCAGGCTGCGCAGGTGTCTTCCACAATGCGGGCCCGGTCGGCCTGCACCCCGGCACGCGCTTCTTTGAACTCCAGCCGGCTGAACTCGAGGTGATCGAGGCTCACGGTAATGTTCGCCATCAACCGGTTCAGCTCCCCGTTACGAGTGCGCTTCGCGCCCAGCATATCGGTGAGCTGTGAATAACTGGATTTCAGAATGGCGCCGTAAATAAACAAAATGGCGTTGTAGAGCTGGCAGATGGACAAGCCCCGGAACCAGTCATCGCGGCAGTCTTGCGGCTGGTCACCCACCACCAGAATGTTGCCAGAGCCCACATAGTGGCGCGCCTGTTTGAGATCGTCGAGGGAACCGGCGTAAGACGCCCACTGGCGTAACAACTCACCCACAGGCTGATCCAGCTCATCTGGGCTGGCCACAATACTGCGCCCGGTCCAGAGCACATGGCTGGCGGGGGCGGTGGCTTCGCGGAATTCTACATCTTTAAAAACCGTCAGTTTGTTCGGGTCCCGCAGTTGTTGCTCATCGCCCGCTTTGCTCTTGCCAAAACGTGACGAAAACTCCCGGCAATAAGTCTGAAAAGCCCGATAAATCAGCGCCCCGTAAACATCCCCTGCCGCATCCGACAGGGTGCGGTCTAACTGGCCGGATTCAACCAAGGTTGCCAGCGTGGCCTCGTCCACCTGGATCATGACATCCAACCGCAGCAGTGCCACCGTGTCGTCGTACAGAAACAGTTGGCAGGCGTCGATTTCGCCGTTCCAGTCATCACAAATGCGCGCCAGATTCTCCGAACGCGCCCGAGCGGCCGAATGATCAATGTCGTAGCAATCAAACGGCTGGAAGAACACCGGCAAACTGTCGTGGGCCAGCGTGCCGTAGCCGTTGGCCCATGGCCAATCGAACGACGTAAGCGCGTCTGCCGCCGGCAGCAAGCGCTTGCCACCGCAACCGGAACCACCCTGCAACGCCTTGGCCGCGCGGTGTTCGCTGTTGGCACTGATGGGCGAGCGAACCGGAGAAAGGGTGGCAATCCGCAGTGTGGTTTTGTTGGTCATTGAAGGCTTTACGGGATTTAGCTCGGGGTGGAGAGGTGATGGCTTTGGAGTATAGCGGGATTGGGTGGGGTTCTGAATGGGGTGGGGTAAAGCGACGGTTGTACCCTCGTGTATCGTGTGTTGATTGGGAAGCGGTTCTCGGAATTTTGTGGGAAAAAGCGTGACTGTTAGTAAGCTTTTGATATGGGTGCTGGTTTCTTGAGGGATAAGTTCGTCGGGATAGGGCGTATAACTCCAAATGTGGTTGGCGGGGTGCCGTGTGCGGCGCCGATTTTTATTAGAAAGGACGGAGTTATACGAACGCGTTCGTATAACTAGCTGTTATGCGAGAAAAGAGGAGCAAAGATGCTAACTTTCATCCGGAGATTTTTCGGCAAAGCTCCCGCAAAGGAAATTTCGGGTCAGCAGAAAGGCCCGGACCAGTATCTATTGCGAGAAGTTGAGAAAAACGATCTGATTCGCAAAGATCAGATAGAGGTCATACTTCAGCATCTCAACAATGAGATCAATCTGAACAAGACGGGAAACAAACTCACAGCAGATGAAAAAAAGGAGCTGGGAATAAACCCTCGCCTACAAATCACCCATGAGTTACTTGCTGTTTTAAATGAAAAGGGTCGAGCTCAAAGCGACCCCAAGAGTGTTTTGTCATCTATTGCGATGAAGGCCAATTTTGCCCGGTCCCACGACGAAAATATTCAGAACTATAAAAGCATGGGGCTCAAAAAGTATGAGGTGGTTGCCTGCCGGGATCAGCGAGATTGTTCGTGGTGCAAGTCAATGGATGGAAAGAAGCTACCGGTAAATCAGAGCATTAACGAACTGATAGAACAAAATTGCAGATGCGATAGTCACTGCAGATTGGTCACGGTCGCGGTGCTTGACTGAGGGTAACCGCATAACAAGGCCAGGCGCGGCGACGTCTACTACATTGCGGCTTCGCCTCCATTCCGTAGCCGCGCATGCTGGCTAGCGTTATATGAATCGAGGATCGTACTAAATGGGAAGGGATCTAACCTTATATCCAAAGAAGGCAACCAGAACTGACCTGAACGGCTATTTGGAAGGGCTAGGATTCAAGAAATGTAAGCATTTTTGGGATTGGCCGAAAGGAACTCTCAACTATTCTTGGTTTGACTATGAAGATTTTCGGTCAATAGATGGCGTCTCAGCAGATATTTACCCCGTTTCGGGTGAAGAGTTGGAAGTCACTGGCAACGAGTGGGCTTTGCATGTCCGTAACTTATATAGCGCTAGTTGGCATGACGTAAAAATGCTAAACGATGTGCTCCGAGGAGCGCGGAAACGCTTTGGCGGCATTATCAGAGGCGATTACGGAACCAATCGCTATGCACCGTTGTGGGAGGATGATAGCACCCCGGTTAGCAGAGGAATTTCTGCAACGTATAACCATGTCCAACGAGAGTTATCAGCAGTCCGGTTCGCCCTACCGGGTCCCTCCGCGAAGTTCCCTGAACAAAAAGGTGGAAAGGTTGATGATTTTATTGAGTTTACCAAAACATTAGACCCCAGTAGGGTTTTATATAATGGCCTAGTTCCATTTGCTGTTGCTATGTTTGAGTACTTTTTCTCACAAGCTTTCCAGATTTTGATCAAGTATGACCAGTTTGCACTAGAGAAGCGTGAGTCCCATCGGCAGAAGCTCGATTTTGATACTCTTCTTGAAGTAGAGCGAAAAGAAGAAACGGTCGAGGGGGTCATAGCAAGAAATTATACATTTCAGAACATTGATCAGTTGAACAAAGCCTACAAAGATTGGCTGGGGATTGATGTAAGAAAGATCCTTTATAAAAAGAAGAAAATCGGGAATTCAGTGACCTTCTTAGAGAATCGGATTGCAGACATAATTCAGTATAGACACGGTATTGTGCACCATTTTGCAATAGATAGGTCACTGACGCAGCAGGGGTATATTCATATCCTTGAGGCTATCGAAAAGGCTATAGCCGAATTCATAGCATTCATTGAGCGTAGATATGACTTCAAAGTCGATGATCACTTCTAAATCATATAACCCATATGAGCCTTCTCGTAATCAATAGGCAATAGTGATTTTTTTGGCCGCGCCAGCGGCCAACCTAAACCCATGAGCGAGAACGCCTGCT